>CANMML010000034.1 GCA_947499005.1 uncultured Aquimarina sp. | reverse complement strand
AGGAAGCTTCAAATATATGATGATAGTCCTATCGTTAGTTTAAAAGATAAACAAGATGGCAATGAAGCCGCTAGCTATATCGAATTCAAAGACGTAAATTCTAGGATGGGGTTTATTGGTTATGGATCTCAAGGAAATAGTAATTTGTATTTACACAACGATAGTGGAGATGTCCTTTTTCCAAAAGGTAATATTGGTATTGGAACTTTAAACCCAGATTCGAAGCTTACTGTTGCTGGTAAAATTCATTCTCAAGAAGTTCTTGTTACCATTAATGCTGGAGCGGACTTTGTTTTTGAAAAAAAATATAACCTCCCTTCGTTAAAAAAAGTAGAGAAATATATTAAAGAAAATAAACATTTACCTGAAATTGCTTCGGCAAATGAAATGCAAACGAATGGTCTTCTATTAGCTGAAATGAATATTAAATTACTCCAAAAAATCGAAGAGTTAACTCTTTATACAATTCAGCAGCAAAAAGAGATTGATGAATTGAAATCATTAATAAAAAAGTAAACTGCTTACAACACCGGTAACAATTACACAACTCATTAAATTCACTACAATCGGATTTAATGAGTTGTTTGATAATAGATAAATATCCTGAGAACTATAATACGTTATATAAGATATGATCATTTCAAGGAAGGTACTATACTTTTTTGCTAGCCTCGTTTATATTACATAATAAACTAAATTAGTAATAAACAAAAAGGTATGTGTTCTGGTCTTACCGAAGTTTCTTGAACTTTAGTGCAAACGGTTGGATATATTCACTGTTAATTACAATGAGAGAAAAAATTGAATGCATAATATTTGATTGTGATGGAACGCTTGTGGATAGTGAGCTTCTCTGTAATTTGGCACTGGAAATTAAGCTTAAAGATTATGGTGTAGAAACTTCTGCTCAAATTATGATGGGGAAATATAGAGGAGGGAAATTAGCTGATATTCTTGATTCAATACAGAAGGAGTATAATATCATATTAGATGATAATTTTGTTAAAGAATATAGGTCGTTAACTGAGTCACTTTTTGAAAAGGAATTGAAACCCTGCAAAGGAGTGGTTAACGCATTAGAAACATTAAATATTCCAATATGTGTAGCTTCTAGCGGGCCTCTCAAAAAGATTAGACAAGCTCTTAGCATTACTGATATAGAGAAATATTTTAGAAACAATATTTACAGCTCTTATGAAATTAAATCATGGAAGCCTGATCCTGAAATATTTCTTCATGCAGCTAAAAGCATGGGATTTAAGCCCTACGAATGTCTAGTCGTAGAAGATAGTGCGAAAGGGCTTGAAGCTGGACTAGCAGCAGGGATGAAAACAGTATTATTTGAACCCATCAAAACTGATGTTGTAACTATTAGAACTGTAAACTATACCATTGATAATATGGAAAAACTTATCCGTATAATAGAAGAACACAACACTTTGTAAACCACTATTATTAATTAGGAAAATATGACGGAAGTTGAAAATTTAATTTATCAATCGGAGACTTCTCAGAGAGAGATTATGTTGTTTTTCCATAAAATGTTGACAACTGAATTTTTACTTACAGATAAAGTAACCTTCAAGAATCCTTGTTATTATAAAAAGAGTTGGATTTGTTATTTGAAGCCTATAAAAAATGAAAGGGTTGAATTGGCATTTATGAGAGGGAATGAATTATCTAATAATCAAGATTTTTTAAAAAGTAATGGACGAAAACAACTAAGAAGCATTGAGATTTCTGACTTGAAAGAGATGCGTTTGGATATTATCAAAGAAGTTTTAAATGAAGCTATATACTTAGATGAAACAAAACCTTATGAATCTAAACGAAGACAAAAAAAATAACTTGTACTAACATTATATCGTCATGTTAGTTTTGCTGCCCGAACTTCTCACACACTAGCATATATACGCTATTGATAATAATACCTTTAACATCTCTGGTCTGCGGAAGAACTTAAAACGATAAATCGAACTTTTTGAGGATATTAAGTCTACCTTCGGTAAAAAATGATGTCGATAGAGCGAAAAGTTCAATTAGTAGAAAGTCTTTTTTCTAAATTAGAACAAGAAACCGCTCAGTTTGAGCAATCATCAGGTCTTGGATGTGTTTCTGGTTGTGGGAAATGTTGTACTTATCCCGATGTAGAAGCTTCTCCGATAGAATTTTTACCATGGGCTTTTCACTTATTTTTAAATGGACAAGCAGAAAAGACCATCGTTAAGCTTAATAAAAATAAAAGTTCGACCTGTTTAATTTATAAACCTTTATCTGTTATTGATCAAGGTCGTTGTAGTAATTACAAATACCGAGGTTTAATTTGTAGATTATTTGGATTTGCAGCCAATACGGATAAATACGGAAATCTAAGATTAGCTACTTGTCAAATTATAAAAGAAGGTCAAGCAGATAATTATAATTCGGCTTCAGAGGCAATCACTAAAGGACTTTATGTTCCTGTATTTACAGAATACTATATGCAATTAAATCAGATAGATTTAAAATTCAGAAATATCATCCTGCCAATAAACAAAGCTCTTAAAATGGCTTTAGAAGAAGTTTTACACTATTATGCATACAGACCCATTTTTCATTTAGGGAAAAGGTGTAGTTAAAGCATCAAAGGCGATTGCCAGCTATAAAATTCGAAGGTTTTATACGTTATTGGGCATCGTATCAAATATAAATTAAGGCTTGCCTTCTGTCTTAAGTTTCTTATAATCGAAGCTAGGCTCAATAAAAAAGAAGTTTTTTTTGTCTTAAACTTAAAGAGAGTACTTTTAATACTATCAAATGATACTATTGAAATGAAGCCGCCTTATGATATTACTCCATTAATTTTAAAACTAATAACTAGCATTTCTGAAAAACTAGGAGAAATAAATGCGAACTTTTTAGGTAAACCTTCACCTACACTTCGAAAGCAAAACAGTATATTTAGCTGAGTGTCAAATTAAAATCTAAGGCTAATCAGTTGCTCTATGTTTTAGGCATGCACCAGTCGTTAACAAGCAAATTGATTAATCAAGCTCGAAACTTTATATACAATGGTTCATAATCTAGTTATAGTTGATGATCACAATATGTATTTGGAAGGAATTCTTAGTATTCTAAATACTCGTGAAAAATACAATATTCTGTTAGCATCTAATAAAGGCAAAGATGTTCTCGAGTTTTTAAAAACAGGGGAACAAGAAAATGTTGATCTTATTCTTTCAGATATTTCTATGCCAGAGATTAATGGAATTTCATTAACGAAGCAGATTAAAACAACCAACCCAGCGATTAAGGTGCTAATCGTTAGTATGCATAATGATCCTTATAAAACAGATGCATTGATCAACTTAGGTGTCGATGGTTATATCCCAAAAGACGCTACTAAAACAGAGTTTTTTCATGCCATAGAATTAGTGCTTAAAGGAGAAAAGTACTTTTCCAAAGAGATTGAAAATAAATACCTAGAAAGTAAAAAGAATAATGATCTTGTTAAGGTGAAACTTACAAAGAGAGAAACAGAGGTGATAAAATTAATTGCGGAAGAATATACAACTCAAGAAATTGCAGATCAATTATTTATCAGTAAGCATACTGTAGAGAGTTACCGTAAAAATTTGATTCTTAAATTAAACGTCAAAAATATCGCGGGCTTAACGAAATATGCACTGAAAATGGATGTTGAACCATAGTGCATACGGCAAATTGTTGTTAGTTGAATAGTTCACTAGAAGATGTTGCGTTAGGGATAGTAACGGCATCCTTTTTCTTGTCTACGCTGAGCGCAGTCAGATTAGTTGGGTGAACTTGATTTTCCTTGTCACACTGAGCGCAGTCGAAGTGTAGACAAGAAAAAGATATAGTGGATAGCCCGACCGAAGGGAACGCCCTAATACTTATCAGTCTTGTTTGAGCCCTAAATTAAATTAGGGTGTTTATATTTGGTGTTTCATGGAGGAGGTTTTAAAAAAATATTTACCCGAGCGAGCTGTCGAACCAGTTTTTGAATTGATAAAGGCCAACAATGTGTATTTGAAAATTGTAGGGCAGCGACAATCAAAACATGGAGATTATCGAAAGCTTCCCAATGGCATGCATCAAATTACCGTAAACGCTTCTTTAAATAAATACCGTTTTTTAGTCACGACGATTCATGAGATTGCTCATTTGGTAGCTTTTGAAAAGTTTGGACGTGGTATAAAGCCCCATGGAAGAGAATGGAAGTATACTTTTCAGCAGTTGATGTTGCCTTTTATTAGGCCGGAAATCTTTCCATCGAATATTTTGCCCATTATAGCGAATCATTTTAAAAATCCTACGGCAAGTTCAGATACAGACACGCAATTCTCATTAGCTTTGAAGCAGTTTGATGAACAAGATGATTCGAAACATTATTTATATCAATTATTACCAGGAAGTGTCTTTAATTTTAGAGGGCAAATTTTTAGAGTTGAACACAAAAAAGTAAAGCGGTATTTGTGTACCGAAATGGATTCGGGGAGGCAATATTTATTTCAGCCTAATGCCGAAGTAGAAGTGTTGAAATAGCAAAAAATAGCTTTTTGTATATTTGAGTAGATGGGTAGTTGTTTGTTTATCAGCAACTAGCAATTAATAACTATAGATAGCATATAGAATGAGTGTAGAATTACCAAAGAACGATGAAGCAGGAAGAGATCAAGAGCTTCAAAAAGATATTAAGTCTATTTGGCAACAATTTAAAGAGTTTGTACTTGGATTGTTAGATATTAGACATGACACAGATCACAAGGCAACAATTGAGGGGATTAAAAACGATATTCCATTTAAAGGGCATACTGCTTGGATTCTTATTTTTTCAATCTTTATTGCATCGATTGGATTAAATACCAACTCTACTGCAGTGGTTATCGGAGCCATGTTAATTTCTCCCTTAATGGGGCCGATTCTTGGGATTGGTTTGTCGGTAGGAATTAATGACATCGATACACTCCGTCGTTCTTTGGTAAACTTTGGGGTAATGGTATTTCTATCGATACTAACGGCTTTTATTTATTTTAAATTAACGCCACTTCAAATTGCAAATGCCGAGATTTTAGGGAGAACAGAGCCTACTTTTTTAGATGTTTTAATAGCACTTTTTGGGGGTTTAGCACTAGTAGTTGCAAAATCTAAGCGAGGTACTATGGCAGGGGTTATTTTTGGAGTTGCTATTGCTACAGCCTTAATGCCTCCTTTATGTACCGCAGGGTTTGGTTTAGCGACAGGAAATATAAAGTACTTCCTTGGGGCATTGTATTTATTTGGAATTAATACCGTTTTCATTGCATTGTCGACTTTTATTATTGTTAAGTACTTGCGATTTCCTATGGCCCGTTATGCGAATGCTAGCAGAAGGAAAAAAGTAAATCGTATTGTTGTTGCAGTAGCATTAGCTTTTATTATTCCTAGTGTGTTTACATTCTTGAGGATAATGGATCGTACTTTTTATAAAAATGAAGCCGAAGCATATTTAAGTGAGGTAATTATTTACCCAGGAGCAGAACAAATCAAGCACAATATTAATTTTGAAGAAAAAGAGCTTGAGGTGTATATGATAGGAAATGCGGTTCCTGAAACTACGATTGCAGAATGGCAAAAGAAGATTGGAGAGATTAAAAGATTGGCAGGGACAAAACTTAATGTCCGTCAAGGGCAGGACAAAACAGATGAATTAACTTCAAGTTTATCGAGCAAAGTAAAAGAAGGAGTATTGCAGGATTTATATGCTCAAAATACAAAGGTATTGAGTGATAAAGATGCTAAGATCAAGCTGCTTGAAAATGAAATAGAACATTTAACGGAAAAGTCTAAAGCGAATAAGGTGCCGTTGTTGGCTTTAGCTAATGAGGCAAAAATTAATTATGAAGGATTGAATGGGCTATCATTCGCACAAGTAATTCGTACTGATTTAAAAGCTATAGATACATTGCCAGTTGCAACCGTTGATTGGGATGATAAATTGAAAAAGAAAGTTATCGAACAGCAATCCGATAAATTGCGTAAATGGTTACAATTTAAATTAGAACTAGATACTTTGGTAATTAAGAATGAATAAAGCGTTATGAGGTTAGTTTTTTTGTGTTGTTTCTTCTTGACAAATATTCTTTTTGCTCAAGAAACTAAAGCCATTCTTTTCTTTCATGGTGGAGACTCTATTGAGGGCTATGCTAAGTTGGTTAAGAATACGGTAAAATTTAAAGTCTCAGAGGAGGGGGAAGCTGATATTTGGGATCATTATAGTATCGAAGGTGTTGAAATGTTAGATGGAGCCTATAATAACTACTATGAGTATGTTGAGGTTAAAAAATCGGATGACCCTAAACTACTAGAACTTGTAGAATCGGGAAATTGCTATCTATACACAAAAACAAAGAAGAGAGGTAGAGCCAAGGGCTTGAATAAAGTCGTTAAAAACGATGGTACCGTCACGATTAATACCGATGAGTTATCGAAACTGAATTTTAAAGGGGAGGATACTTACGAGTATTACGTCAAAAAGAAAGAAGATCATTTTGCGATTTGTGTGAATTGTGGAGTAATCGCAATGAGTGATGTTTGGAGAAAGAAAGCAGCAAAATATTTTTCGGATTGTAAAGCATTAGAAGAGAAAATTCTGAATTCAGAATTTTCTCTTGAAGAAATGATGGATATTGTTCAGTTTTATAATGATTTTTGTTCGGAGTAGTTTATCTGGTCTGGTTGACTGAAAAGATTATTTAGGCGAAGACTCAGTGATTCTCGATAGCTCCGAAATCTGGTGCTCCTGAGACTAATTACATTTCAGCTTCGCTTAAAGTACTAGTTCATTTTAGACAAGCATGTTATTCCACCACATAATCCATTACAAATACTTTGTCGAGTAATGGTGTTACATTTTTTCCGAATGCTTGATGTGCTGGATGAGGTTGATATATAGCTCTCCCAGCTTCATTTTCGAAACTTACGGTAAAACAGTGTGTATATCCTTTATGTAGATTTTCGTTACTAACATCTTTTCCGCCTTCGAAGTTAACGATAGCAGGAATTTTTTCTTGTAGGCTAGCAAATTCGGCTATAATATCATCGATTTGCTGTTGGGTAATATCTTCTTTAAACTTAAATGCAACTACATGTCTAAAGGATCCTTGTTTTTTATTGCAAGTACAAGAACTTACCATAAATGTTAGCGAACATATTATGGCAATTAAAGAAGCTTTGAGGTTTAAAAATTTTATTTTTTTCATAATAATTAAGCTTGTTGAGTAGTGAAAATACAACAACTTATTCATTTAAAATATTCTAAAAATAAACTTAGAGTCAATTTGCAAAGAGTGTTTACAGGCCTTTTAGTTGTGCTTCTCGAACTTTCTTAAATAGATTAGAAGAGTATACGAAGTCAGTTACAGCTTCATTGTCAGTGATGAAAATCTGTGATTTATCTCCTTCCCATTCTAAATGACCATTCTTTAGAAATACGATTTTTTCGCCGATTTCCATTACCGAGTTCATATCATGGGTATTGATGACCGTAGTAATATTAAACTCTTCGGTAAGCTCTTTAATAAGATTGTCAATAACGATAGCGGTCTTAGGGTCTAATCCAGAATTCGGTTCATCGCAAAATAAATATTTTGGATTCGTAACAATAGCTCTTGCAATGGCTACACGTTTTTGCATCCCTCCACTAATTTGCGAAGGCAATTTGTCGTCAGCCCCTTCAAGATTTACACGTTTCAGGATTTCATTAACGCGGTCATCCATTTCGCTATTAGACTGTTTGGTGAACATTTCTAAGGGAAATCGAACATTTTCAGTAACGGTCATCGAATCGAAAAGAGCACTTCCCTGAAAAACCATTCCCATTTGTTGACGCAAATCTCTTTTTTCATCTTCACTAAGCGTCTCATACTCTTGGTTTCCATAGCAAATAGAGCCTTCTTCGGGAGAATACAAGCCTAATAGACATTTTAAGAAAACTGTTTTTCCACTACCACTTGTACCAATGATAAGATTAGTTTTCCCTTGATCAAAAGAGGTACTTATCCCTTTTAAAATTTCTGTGCCACCAAATCCTTTATGTAAGTTTTTTACCTCAATCATTAGCTTAATAAAATTTGGGTTACTAAATAGTTAACGACAATAATAACCACAGTGGTCCAAACAAAAGATGTGGTACTCGCTTTACCAACCTCTAAGGCTCCTCCTTTCATATAAAATCCATGAAAAGAAGGGATTGTTGCAAGTAAAAAAGAGAAAATAAATGTCTTTATAAACGAATATACGAGGTGGAAGGGAATAAATTCTTCGCGAAGTCCAGTCATAAATTCATTGGAGCTAACAAAACCACCATAAACAGCAGCTACATATGCCCCGAAAATACCCAAGAACATAGCAATAGCTATAACAAAAGGATACATAAATAATGCGATGATTTTTGGAAAAACAAGATAATTAAGAGCATTAATCCCCATTACTTCCAAGGCGTCAATTTGTTCGGTTACACGCATTGTTCCAATACTGGAAGTGATAAAAGAACCTACTTTTCCAGCCATAATTACCGAAATAAACGTAGGAGCAAATTCCAAAATTACAGATTGACGAGATGCAAACCCAATCAGTTCCTTAGGAATCAATGGATCTGTTAAATTCAATGCGGTTTGGATTGCTACCACTGCACCGATGAAGAATGAAATGAAAGCGACAATACCCAAAGAATTAGTGATGAGATCATCTACTTCTTTGATTATTAATTTCCACAATACCTTTCGTTTAGTCATTCGACTAAAGACTTGTTGTATCATTAGGAAATAAGCCCCAATCTGGTGTAAGTAGTACATATTTAAAAACTATAGGGCTAAAATAAACATTTCCTTATTTGATGCCTATGTCTTTTATACTTTAATGAGATTTGTAATGGTAATTATAGTATTTCCAGTATCACCAGAAGGTACTTCGTTGTATTGAATTTCAAATGTAGTATTCTGTAAAGCATCAGATTTTAGATCAAACTTTTCAAGTAGGTGGTCATCTATTTTTTCAGCAATAAAGAAAAATTCCTCTCCATAAGTGTCCGTACCTATAAAATTATAAGTTTCGCCGTCGTAGCTGTCAAAGATGGCAGTTATTTTTTTCTCATTTTGAATGACCTCTACGGTAGATTCAAAAGAATTAATGATAGAAAAATTAGCAATTGAAATACTGCTAATGCATGTGAAAACCAGAAGAGTTAATAAATTCATTATCAGATGTTTATATCAAATTTAGTATAAATATTTATATATCTGATGTTTGTCGACAAAAAGCTCGGAATCATTCAAATTCAGAATCATCAAAAAAGCCTGCGTTTATACTTGATTTGGCTTCTAATATTTCAATTCCTTTCTGAATTACTAAATTATTAGGTAGTGTTATGTTTTCTCCTTTTTCAGTTTTCATAAAAAAGTAGAATCCTGTCATGTCTGTTACACGACCAACCCATTCAAAGCTATTGTCTAAAATTCTTATTTTATCACCAATGCGAACAGGATGGTAAAAGAAGAGCACAACACTAGCCGTGAGATTCGAAAAAATAGACCATTGCGCGAAAAGTGCAATCCCAAGAATAGCGAAAACTGATGAAAATAGTACCGTCAGTTGCTTGAAGTCGATCGCCCAAATAATAGACAATAAAATAATAGATAAAGCATAGATGATAAAGAGGCTCAAGTTAACAATTACTTTGCGTCTATTAATTTCTATAGATTTTATAATAGTATAATTATGAATCGCTTTTTTCGAAAAATAAATTCCTAAACCTGCGATTAGAAAAATCCCTAAGGATAATAGGAGTTGTATCTGTAGTGTATTCATGACTGTTTTACAAGTATTGGCACTCTATAATTACACTTTTTAGTGCTAAAGTAAATTAGTTGTATCTTAATACAAGCTTCTAAAATACCATTTTATGCGCTCTTTTTTATTGTTACGGTTATTCCTTTTTCCATTGAAACTCATTTTTGCTTAAGAAAATCGAGTTACTGTTTTTTGTAACCTAGAGCATAAAGTAGGAAATATATCCGAATTTGATCGTCAAAAATTTATTGCCGTGCATGCTTCTTTGACATCGGGAGATTGGAATGGTGAAGAAGATAAAATGGAATACCTGTTAAATGACCTTGATGTATATCTAGTAAGAGATAACGGGTTTATGGGTTGGTACATGAATCAATCATTAGAAGACCCAAATCGATCAGGTTATGTAGATCCTAATTATATGAGAAATAGGGGGCGGTGAGTAAGAGAAACAGTAAATGAATTAATGCTGAAGATTGCCATCAATATGAGCATAAAGCAGATGTTATGATCGGTGGGCAAGAACATCCTTTTTGGCCTG
This sequence comes from uncultured Aquimarina sp., assembly GCA_947499005.1. Lineage (GTDB taxonomy): Bacteria > Bacteroidota > Bacteroidia > Flavobacteriales > Flavobacteriaceae > Aquimarina. The sequence goes on along the minus strand of CANMML010000034.1, from coordinate 28,512 downwards.
GTACTATGACTAATCCTTGCTAAAATTTTGAGAACTTGCCGTTAACCGATGAAGGTATTAAATCTCCATCAAGGACTAACAGATCAACAACACCTGTTTATACAAAAGAAACTCTATAGGGTATGAAAATAGTTAAATATGTATTAACCTTTGTAATCATAATATTTCTATCGATACAAGCTTTAAAGTTTAGAGAAAATTTTAATTATAGATCTTCAGGTAAATTATTGATTGAAAAAGTTGAAAAATTTAAAAAACAAGAAGGTCGATTGCCATTATCTACTTTTGAAATTGATAAAAATGATAAAGGAATGGGACAAGGGCCATACTATGAAAAGAAGAGTGACTCGTCATATATTGTTTATTTCAATATAGGATTCGATTATAGTTACATTTATTCATCAGTCACTAAAGAATGGTTTAAAAAGCCTTAGTTTATAAGGATACAACACGTTTTTCGTATAAAATAAAAAAGCCTTCAACAATTGTTGAAGGCTTTTGCGGTCTGGACGGGACTCGAACCCGCGACCCCCTGCGTGACAGGCAGGTATTCTAACCAGCTGAACTACCAGACCAATGGGCGGCAAAAATAGATGAAATTATCCATTGTGCAAATTATTTTCAGAAAAAATTTAACTCGAAAAAAAGAATGATTTTGAAAAGAAAAAAAGCCTCTCCATATGGGAAAAGCTTCTCTTTGGAAAATTCAAAATTTGAATTTTACCCTGGTTACACCACCACAGTGTAACACAACACAACATCGTATAAAAAAAGCCCCAATAAATGGAGCTTTATACTCCCGACTAGCGGGCATTTTGCGGTCTGGACGGGACTCGAACCCGCGACCCCCTGCGTGACAGGCAGGTATTCTAACCAGCTGAACTACCAGACCATTGCGTTACTGCGGATGCAAATATACAATCTTTTTTTAGTTTGACAATGGTTTTATTTACAATTTTTTAAATACCTGTTATATAGGGAGGTAGGTGTTTAAATTCTAAGCAAAATCATATTTATAACTGTCATATCGGGTAATTTCAATAGTATCCCGAATGACATCTAAGGTTGTAGATTAGATAAACTGTTGTCTTTGAATTAAAAAATGAGTCAAAATTTGACCGAAAGAAGCATTGATGTCTACAGGGAAATATTGGATACGATATTGTCCACAAGTATTTTTGATATCATTAATAAAACCAGTCATTGCATTTTTGTAGTTCTCTTTCGCATGATCGGCATAAAGGTCAATACGTTTACCCGTTTCAACATCCGTGTATCGCATCGGACGATCATCAAAGTCAAAATTTACTTCATGTTGATAATCCAGTGTATGAAACAAGATCACTTCATGCTTATTATATTTTAGATGCTTCAAAGCTTCAAATAAATCCTCCGTTTCTTTATCTGTTTGAAAGAGGTCCGAAAACAGCACCACCATAGAGCGTTTATGTAATTTCTCGGCAATTTCATGCAAAGCTTCAAATGTCTTTGTTGTTCCCTCCTTAGAAGGTGTTTCAACAGTCTTGTCTAATGCATCCAGCAACATCGCATGATGGCGATTACTACCACGCTCGGGACTATAGAAACTAAAATCATTATCGTAAACACTTAACCCAACAGCATCACGTTGCTTCTTTAACAACTGAATCAAAGAGGCTATAGCAAGAGCCGAAAACCCCAGCTTATTAAAATCCTCAATACTTTGTTTTTTCATTTCGGGGAAATGCATCGAAGCCGAATTATCTAGAATAAAATGACAGCGCAAATTAGTTTCGTCATCATAGCGTTTCGTATAAAGTTTATCGGTCTTTGCGAAAAGCTTCCAATCAATATGCTTAGTACTTTCTCCATTATTGTAGACCTTATGTTCAGCAAATTCAGCCGAAAAACCATGAAAAGGGCTCTTGTGCATTCCCGATATAAAGCCTTCGACCACTTGTTTGGCTAAAAAGTCAAGATTACCAAAGCCTACTTCCTGTATTTCATTTCTAACACTCATCGATCAATACTACAAATTATTTACCTCATTATAACGAAAACAATCTACCGTATGATCATTCACCATACCCGTAGCCTGCATAAAAGCATAGCAAATCGTAGAGCCTACAAATTTGAATCCTCTTTTTTTCAAATCCTTACTCATCTTATCCGAGATAGGAGTAGTCGCCGGGACCTCACTCATATCTTTCCACTGATTTATAATAGGGGTATGATTTACAAACCCCCAAATATAAGTGTCGAAGCTTCCAAACTCTTCCACGATTTTCAAAAAAGCAATTGCATTAGTAACCGCCGATTTGATTTTCAGTTTATTTCGAATAATTTTCGGGTTCTCTTTTAAGACGGCTAACTTTTCTTCAGGATATAAAGCCACAAGCTTAGGATCAAACCGATCAAAAGCCTCTCGATACCCCTCTCTTTTAGCCAGTATTGTAGACCAACTTAACCCTGCCTGAGCGCCTTCTAATATCAAAAACTCAAAAAGCATTTGATCATCATGTAGCGGAACCCCCCATTCTTGATCGTGATATTGGCGATCCAATTCATTTTTTGTAGCCCATTGACATCTATGCATATTTAAAAATAAGCTAATTTTTAGAACCGCAAAGGGTATTGTCAATTTACTAAAGTAGTTACCCGCTATCCGCTTGTAGTTTTGTACGCTTTTCAAGACGCCCAAAAGCTACCGCTACTATCGGGGGTAGCGACTTAGGGTTGTGTTTTTTGCAAAAAAAAAGGTTCGACAATCAGCCGAACCTTTGATAATTTTTACCAGTAAAGCGAATTAGCTCGCAGCGTCAATAGCATCGGTATAAACATTCTTAGGAGAAACTCCTACTTGGCGAGAAACAACTTCTCCACCTTTAAATACTAATACTGTTGGTATATTTCTTACTCCGTACTTTGCAGCAAATTCTTGGTTAGCATCTACATCGACCTTCCCAACTACTGCTTTTCCATTGTATTCACTACTAATCTCTTCAATGATTGGTCCAACCATTCTACAAGGACCGCACCATGCAGCCCAAAAGTCTACTAATACTGGTTTATCACTTTTTAATACAACTTCCTCAAAAGAAGCATCTGTAATTTCTAAAGCCATAGTCTTAAATCTTTATGGTTATTAAAACGTTCGCAAAGTTAGTCAATAAATGTTCGTTTCCTTACATTTTCGACTATCAGATTTTGTTATGATTATATCGAGACAGTTTATCAAGCCTTATTTCTTCAAATTTCCGCCAATTATAATTGCTCCCATCAATGTCATTAAATATCTAAAGTAGAATTGTCCCGTAAGAGAAGGCAAATAAGGAAAGCCATTTTTAATAAAAAGAATTTTAGTTCTTATAAATAAAGGGAACAGCATTGTAATTAGTAAAACAAATAATAAAGCCGTACTTGTTTTAACCGTAGATTTAAAAATAAACAGCGCACCAATAAGCACTTCAAATCCTCCTAAAATTAAAACACACTGCTGTGTGCTTAGCCAAGGAATCCATCCCAAAACATCATCTAATAAAGAAGATTCAGGAGCACTACCAAATATTTTTAAAATCCCAAACCATATAAAAATGATGGCAAAGAAAATACGAATGGCAATTTCTCCCCAGTAATAAAGAAAGCTTCTAATTTTTGGATCTATTTTTATGCTAATCATGCTGTTTGTTTTGGTGCAATGTAAATGTAATAATAAACCTTATAAAGTGCATTTATTTTTAAATGCAACATTGTTGCATTTAAAAATAAATGCACTACATTTGCATGCACATAAAAAAATCATGATATGAAAAAGACACTTTTATTACTTCTCGGATTGGCAACTTTATTTTTTGCTTCATGTAGTGATGATGACGAAAAATCAGTTCCAAAAAACGTTAATGAAGAAGAATTAATTACAAATTTTGTTTTGACGTTAACAGAAGAAGGAGGTACAGATCAGGTAATTTTCACAGCAACATCCGACCAAGGATTAGAAGATGGGGCAGTAAATGTTGTTCAATCTGCTCCATTAAAAGCGAATATGGTATATTTTGGAGTAATCACATTATCTAATACAGATGAAAATGTTACGGAAGAGATACAAGATGAAGATGATGAGCATCAATTTTTCTTTGCGCCTACGGATGGTATTTCTGTATTTTATACAGATATGGATGAAGATGGTAATCCTGTAGGTTTAGAAATCACGATTTCTACAAGTCAGATCGTTGCACCAGCAAGTCTTAATGTTAAATTAGTACACGAGCCAAATAAAAATACGGATAGTGCCAAAGCAGGAATTCTTGACGAGTCAGTTGGAGGTAAAACAGAACTTAATGTAGATTTGAATATTACAGATATTGATGAGAATATTGCTATATAACTTATTTTTTATTTTCTTCGGAATATTTGCAGGCTGGTCACAGTCCTGCAATTTTCTTTTAAGTGGTATTGTAACTGACGAAGATTCGGGTAAAGAACTCGAGTTAGCACAAATTTATCTTCAGGAAACAAACCAAGGAGTCGTTTCTCTTAAAGATGGAAGTTATGCCATCGATAATATTTGTAAAGGAACATACCACCTAATCATTAGTCATTTGGGTTGTGTTACCCAAAAGCGTCTTTTACATATAGATAATAATACAGTTCTTAATATTTCTTTAGAGCACCATAACAATAAATTAGACCATGTAGTAGTCACGGCACACAACTCCGAAACACTACAAGAATCCTTAAATATTTCGAAAGAAAAGATTGAGGATAATCTTAATGAAAGCTTAGGGCAGCTTACAGAAAAGATTACAGGGGTCAGTGCTTTTAAAAATGGAACAGCAATAAGCAAACCTATTATTCATGGGTTGTATGGCAATCGTGTTGGAATTCTTAACAACGGAGTATCATTAGCAGGTCAGCAATGGGGAATCGATCATGCCCCTGAAATTGATCCACAAGCAGCAGATAAGATCACGGTAATCAAAGGGGTAGGTGCAGTTAAATATCCAGGGCCTAATTTGGGAGGAGTAGTTTTAGTTGAACCAAGTCCTATTGAGAAAGAACCTCATTTACATGGAAGAACTAACTTTTTTCTAGAGTCTAATGGTATTGGAACTGGGGTTTCAGGTCAATTACAACAATACAAAGGCTTTTTAGGGTGGAAAGTTACAGGTACTCTTAGAAATAGTGGTGACCGAAGAGCTCCCGATTTTTATTTGAATAATACAGGATATAGACAACAAAATCTAAGCTTACAATTACAATCTCAGGTGTTGAAACGATGGCAAACAGCTGTAAATGTTTCTTTCTATAATGCTAAGATTGGTATTTTAAGAGGAGCATTAAGTACGTTGCCAAATGATTTAGAGCGCGTTTTAACGTTACCCGAGCCACAATTTACAGAATCTAGTCATAGTTTTGGTATAGAGGCGCCAAGGCAAGAAGTAAGGCATTGGTTTGGGAAATGGGAAAATAAATTCTCCATAGGAAAAGGCTCTAAAATAAAAACGTCAATTGCTTATCAATTTAATCAACGAGAAGAATTTGATAATCGAAGAGGAGGGCGAACAGATAATCCAACCTTAGATCTTGAACAAAAATCATATCAAATTGACGGAATTTGGAAAAAGAAATGGAATCCTACTTTTAAAAGTGAAATAGGAGGACAGCATATTTATGCAGATAACACCAACTTTGTAACAGATGTTAGACGTTTGATTCCAGATTACATTAGAAATAATTACGGTGCTTTCGGAATACTGAAAGTAACATTAGGAGATTTCGATACCGAAATAGGCGCTCGAATTTCTAGAGAAAAACAAAATGTAGTTACTAATCGTCCTCAAGAAGATGTTATGAGATTTTCAGACGTATATTTTAATACTACTTATGCATTTGGATTAAAGTATCAGCCGAAAGAAACAGCTTATCATTTAAATATTGGTTATGTAAATAGAAATCCTACGATAGATGAACGCTTTAGTGATGGTGTTCATGTTGGAGTTGCAAGTTACGAGCGAGGGAATAGGGATTTAGTGAGTGAAAAATCGTTTAAGATTACCACAGGTGTTGATGCACATATTACAGAATCAATTTCAGTAAACTTACTAGGGTATTATCAAAGGTTTCAAGATTATATTTATTTAGAGCCATCGGGGCTATTTAATAATTTCTTTCTCCAGCTTCCTTTTTTTGAGTATCAACAAACCTCAGAGGCTATTTTTACAGGTTTTGATATTTCTTTAGGATACGAGATTTCACCAAGATGGTCGGTTAATGCAAAAGGAAGTTATCTTTGGGCTCAAGACGAAAGTAATAACGAACCTGTGATTAATGCACCAGCTAATAATATAGGTGCTACCATAGGATATAATTTATTACAACCAGTTTCCTTTTTAGGAGAAAAATGGAATAATGTATCTTTTAAGCTAGATCATAATTACACGTTCCAGCAAAAGCGATTTCCTACATTAGAGAATTTTCCAGAATTCCCGTTTCCGCCAGAAGCATATTATGTTTTAGGAGCGAGAATAGAAGGCGAAGTACCATTTAAAAAATCAAATTTGAGGCTGGTATTGAGAGGTAACAACTTACTAAATAATAGCTATCGAGATTATTTGAATAGACTGCGTCTTTATGCTGCCGACGAAGAAGGAGTAAATATTGTTTTGAATGCAACTTTAACTTTTTAAAACATGGAAGTATCAAAAACATTTGCAAAAAATATTTTAAGGTCGAGAGGCTTAAAGCAAACCTCCACGAGGGTTGCATTGATCTCTAATATTCACAATTATGCTGCTGCAATGCCATATACAGCATTGCAGAAATCACTAGAGGCAGATCGTACAACCATCTATCGTACATTAAATACGCTTATGGATGAATGTATTATTCATAAAGCTAAAGAAAAAGATAATGAAACTTATTATGCGGTTTGTGGTAACGAGTGTACTTCGCACAAGCATTCCCATAATCATATTCATTTTCAATGTACTGTGTGTAAAAAAGTAACTTGCGAAACTTTAATCAATGAGATACAACTCGAATTAGCCAAGCATCACATAGAAAGCGTTGAGATTAATGTAAATGGGGTTTGTGATGAGTGTAGATAATTAAGTTTAATAAGATTTTAATTCTACATTCCCCTCTTGAGAGGGGCTAGGGTTGTGTAAAATATATTATATATACGCATTGCGTTATAATTTAAAAAATATTTGAAAAGAAAAATCATACCCTATAATCCTCAACTTAAAGAATTAGCTCGACAGCTTAGAAATAATAGCACTAAAGCAGAAATTATTTTATGGTTAAGATTGAAAGGAAAACAAATGTTTGGATATGACTTTCACAGACAAAAGCCAATCGACAATTATATTCTAGATTTCTTTTGCCATGAATTAATGCTCGGAATTGAGGTAGATGGATATTCGCATCTACTTGAAGAAACCTATGAAAAAGATATAAAAAAAGAACAAAAAATGAATGACCTTGGAATTTCTATTTTAAGGTTTAGCGATACAGAAGTCCTTACAGAAATGAGGAATGTAATGGCTGCTATCGAAAAATTCATTCTTGTATTTGAAGATAAATCGAGTTATTAAATAACACACCCCTAACCCCTCTCAAGAGGGGAATTATACTATTATTGTATTAGAAATAGTAGGAAGGCTAAACCTTGATTAGTTTAAAAACTACTTTTTCTAGGTCTAGATTCTTAATAGGAGTTAATTCGATCATATATACACCTGGCGGGTATGAACTCGTGCTTAAGCCAGCACTTTCACTGGTGCTATTGAAATTGAAAATTTCCTTACCTAAAATATCAAATACTTTAAGAATATAAGGCTCTTTCATCCCTTTTATAAGGATGTAATCAGAGAAAGGATTGGGAGCTGCTTTAATAGACTCTTCATGAGTATTGAAATTCAAAAAATCTTTAGAATTCGAATCCAAAGGTGGGGCGGATTGAAGGCTTTGTCCAAAAAAGCAAAAACTACCAAAAATGAAAAAAATGTAGGCTAAGTTCATTTTGATGAATTATATTACAAAAATACGTTATTAACTGGTTGTTAGGTATTTAGTTCGATGAAGGGCAAGGTGTTTTAAGAAAACTTTTTCATACTAGTTAAGCTTGTAGTATACCTGTTCTTCCTCGAGCCAAGCTAATAATTCATCTGTTATGTCAATTTTAAGTTTACGACTGGGCATTGTTATGTGAAGTTTTTCTGTTGGTTCGAATACTTGTACACTTAGGCTTTTACTTCCTAAGAATTGATGTATTCCATTATAAAGGGTGTCAATATAATTTTCGCTAAGATCTTTAACATTTAATTGTAGCGTCAGTTTCGATGAAAGTTGCTCTATAACATCGTGTAACTGACCAAATTCACGAAACACAATTCTAGGTTCCCCTCTTTTACCGGATTCTTTATTTACAAACCCTTCACGAACAAAGGCTTTAACATGTACAAAAGTATTGACTACCAAATAAGGTCTGAATTTTAAATAATCATCATTAAAAATTCTAAATTCATGAGCAATATTATAATCTTCTATGATAAAAGTAGCCCAGCCTTTTCCTGTTTTTGTAACACGATGCTCTACCGTAGTTACGATACCTCCAAAAGTAATTTCGCGATTGACAACCTGTTCTAGATTTTCAAAATCCTTTAGTTCTCCATTACAAAAATGCTTTAGGGCTTGTTTGTGATCGTCCAAGGGATGTCCAGAAATATAAATCCCTACAACTTCTCTTTCTTTAGCTAGAGATTCTAAGGTACCCCATTCTTCACATGGAGGAATAACAGGTTCAGGAAACTGAACTTCGCTACTTTCGCCGAATAAACTTACCTGGGCAGAATTCTTACTGGCCTGAAAGTTACTTCCATATTTCATAGCTTTTTCTAAGAACGTAGATCCGCCATCATCGTTATTAAAAAACTGCGCGCGATGTATCTCTCCTAAAGAATCGAAACCTCCAGCAAGAGCCAAACTTTCAAAAGCTTTTTTATTTGCTGCACGGAGATCGATACGTTTCGTGAGGTCAAAAATGGATTGATATTTACCATCTTCTTTTCGATTATCAATAATAGTTTGTACAGCACCTGTACCCACTCCTTTAATGGCTCCCATTCCAAAACGGATAGCTCCTTCTTCATTTACCGAAAACTTACGGAAAGATTCATTGACATCAGGCCCAAGTACTTTAATTCCCATACGTTTACATTCTTCCATAAAGAACGTAATCGTTTTAATATCATTCATGTTATTGGAAAGTACAGCAGCCATATATTCTGCAGGATAATTGGCCTTACAATATGCAGTTTGATAAGCTACCCAAGCATAACAAGTAGAGTGCGATTTGTTAAAGGCATAGGATGCAAATGCTTCCCAGTCTTTCCAAATCTTTTCCAAAACTGTTGCATCATGTCCCTTGGCTTCTGCTTGGGCAATGAATTTTGGTTTCATTTTATCAAGTACATACTTCTGCTTTTTACCCATGGCTTTACGTAGGGTATCGGCTTCACCCTTAGTAAAGTCTGCCAATTTCTGGGACAGCAACATTACTTGCTCTTGATATACAGTAATTCCGTAGGTTTCTGCTAAGTATTCTTCGCAGGCATCAAGGTCATATTTGATTTCTTCATCTCCATGCTTACGTGCAATGAAACTTGGTATGTATTCCATTGGCCCTGGACGATACAAGGCATTCATGGCAATAAGATCGGCAAATACAGTAGGCTTTAAAGAGCGCATGTGTTTTTGCATTCCAGGAGATTCGTATTGGAATACTCCTACCGTTTCACCACGTTGGAAAAGCTCGTATGTTTTTTGATCATCGAGTGGAAAATTTTCCGGATCGAGTTCTACACCATGAATTGCTTTTACAATCTTAACGGTATCTTTTATCAATGTAAGGGTCTTCAGACCCAAGAAGTCCATTTTTAGGAGCCCTGCATTTTCAACTACCGAGTTATCGAACTGCGTACAGTACATGTCCGAATCTTTGGCAAGTGCCACAGGGACGAATTTGGTAATATCATCGGGCGTAATAATTACCCCACAGGCATGGATCCCTGTATTACGCATAGAACCTTCTAGTATTTGTGCTTGACGTAGGGTGTTTCCTTCCAAACCTTCACTAGCAGCGACATCTTCTAGTTCTTGTATTTTTTGAATTTCTTCGGCATTGAACTTCGCCTTTAATTTATCCACTCCCACACCCATGATCTTTTTTAGCTTGGTCATATCTGGGATAAGCTTTGCTAAGCGATCGGCTTCATGAAGAGGTAAATCTAAGGCACGGGCAGTATCTCGAATGGAAGATTTTGCTGCCATGGTTCCGTATGTAATGATTTGGGCTACCTGATTAGAACCATATTTATCAATTACATATTGCATAACGCTTCCACGTCCTTCGTCATCAAAATCAATATCAATATCGGGCATTCCGATACGATCGGGATTTAAGAAACGCTCAAAAAGGAGGTCGTATTTAATGGGGTCTAGATTGGTAATCCAAAGACAGTAAGCCACAGCAGAACCTGCTGCTGAACCACGACCAGGCCCAACTGAAACGCCCATATCACGTGCTGCACGAATAAAGTCTTCTACAATCAAGAAATACCCTGGGTAACCTGTCTTTTCAATTACAGAGAGCTCGAAGTCTAAACGTTCTCGAATACTATCGGTAATTTCCTCGTATCTAATTTTAGCACCCTCGTAGGTGATGTGACGCAAGAAGGCATTTTCACCTCGTTTCCCTCCATCGACAGCATCTTGGGGATCGACAAATTCTTCAGGAATATCAAATGCAGGAAGAATTACATCATGGGCTAAAGGGTAAGTGTCGATTTTATCGATTACCTCCTTAATATTTAAAATGGCTTCAGGAATGTCTTTAAACAATTCCTTCATTTGCTCAGAAGACTTGTAGTAGTATTCTTGGTTGGGTAAACCATAACGATATCCACGTCCACGACCGATTGGAGTTGCTTGTTTCTCTCCGTCTTTTACACATAATAAGATATCATGCGCGTTGGCGTTATCTTTATTTCCGTAATAAGTATTGTTGGTGGCAATAATTTTCACCTCATGTTTTCTAGCAAGTTTAATCAAGACATCATTTACACGGTCTTCATCTTCTTGTCCATGTCGCATGATTTCGACATATAAGTCATCTCCAAATTGCTCTTTCCACCATATTAAGGCTTCTTCTCCTTGCTTTTCACCGATATTAAGGAGTTTACTAGGGACTTCTCCATATAAATTCCCCGTTAGAGCAATAATATCTTCTTTGTATTGTTCAATTATTTTTTTATCAATACGTGGCACATAGTACTTTCCATCAACAAAGGCAATGGAAGACATTTTAGAAAGGTTTAGATATCCATTCTTGTTCTTGGCGAGTAGTACAATTTGATAGCCATTATCTTTTACAGATTTGTTGGTATGGTCTTCGCAGACATGAAATTCACAGCCTACTATTGGAGTAATTTCTTGTTCTAAATCGAGTTCCTCTAAAGGCTCTTGTCCTTCTTCTAGAGTGCCATTTTGAGTAGCTTCGTATCTAGCTTGTTTCTCTGAATTTCTTCCTTTGACTCCTTTGTTGTGCCCAATGATTCCTTCTACAAACTGAAAAGCTCCCATCATATTGGCATGATCGGTCATAGCCACTGCAGGCATCTTTTCTTTCGCTGTAATTGAAATCAATTCTCCGATTCCGATAGTGGATTGCAGTATCGAGAATTGAGAATGGTTATGTAAATGTGCAAAAGATGCGTCCTTTAGTAATTCGGCATTAGCTGCTAAATCTGCGGTAGAAAGCGAATCATCTCCTTGAAGCTTTTCAAGCTGTTTTCTAATTTTAGCAGATGCCGCTTTAAGGTTAATGTGTTTTAATCCAATAACCTCAAAAGGAGCAGGGTTAACTTCCTTAAAGCGTTGAAAATAATCTTTTGGAGCATCTAATTGCTCTAATGTATATTGTTGTTTACGAACTAATTCTAAGAAACAGCGTGTAGTGGCTTCTACATCGGCAGTTGCGTTGTGAGCATCACCGAATCCTTTTCCGAATAGAAACGTATGTAGTTCTGTTAGTGTTGGAAGTTTAAATCGTCCACCACGTCCTCCTGGAATTTGACATAAACTCGCAGTGAGTTCTGTACAGGTGTCCAACACAGGAAGTTCGCTCATGTTGCTTTCTACCTCATTTCGGTAGAATTCACACCCCATAATATTAACATCAAACCCTACATTTTGCCCCACAACAAATTTAGACTTGGCTAATACTTCGTTGAACTTTTCTAACACCTCGGAAAGTGGCACCCCTTCTTTTTCTGCCAATTCCGTAGAAATACCATGTATTTTCTCGGAATCATAGGGGATGTTAAATCCATCGGGCTTAATTAAATAGTCTTGATGCTCGATACATATTCCCATTTCATCGTGCAATTGCCAAGCGATCTGGATAGCTCTTGGCCAGTTATCCGTATCGGTAATGGGTGCATTGTACTTTTTGGGTAAACCTGTGGTTTCTGTATCGAAGATTAGGTACATGGGCGATTAAAAAAAGGTGTGATTACAAATTTAGAATATAAAGAGCAATTATAGCATGTTGGTTGTTATAAAGAACGTTTTATTGAGTGAATCTAGATGATAAGTCTAATACTTGAAGGTTGTCTTGTTGCTGGGCTTCGACTGCGCTCAGTCGGACAATGGTTAAAGTTGAGTCAAATGTAGTTAAGTCTTATTGTTAGTTTGTACTTCGACTGCGCTCAGCTTGACATTGGTTTTAGCTTGGTTGATCTATAATTAAGTGTAGCGTTAAGCATGTCGTACAAGATGTGTCAAGCTGAGCGTAGTCGTATAGGAAATGTCAGGCTGAGTGTATCCGTATAGGGAGTGTCAGGCTGAGCGCAGTCGAAGACTAATTCTGTTAAAGCCCAGAATACTACTCATACTTATAATGTGTAAAGTTTCTACATTCCGATAGCATTTTTAAATCTTCAAATTTTCCCTCAATCAATGCTTGCTTTTTGGCACGGCTCCAACCTTTCAATTGTTTTTCAAATGCTATGGCTTTATTGATGTATCTAAATTCTAAACTAAAAAGTAGTTTAACAGGTCTTCTTTTATGGGTATACGATTTTGGATTATACCCTTCCGAATGTTCAGAGAATCTTCGTTCTAAGTTATTAGTAACTCCTGTGTAGTATGTTTTGTCCGAGCACTCTAAAATGTATACGTAATATGTTTTCATTTTCTGCTGATTTGATTGGGGCTTCGACTGCGCTCAGCCGTACATACCTTTAGCGTCAGCTTGTTGAAATGCTCAGCCAGACATGCCTTTGGCATGACATATGTTTATTAAATATTCAACCTGTGAGGTTGACTTAGCTATAACCTGTCCAATTGAGTACAGTCACACATTACTAGGTTGAGCGCAGCTCCACCCTGTCCGGCTGAGCGCAGTCGAAGCCTACTTCCTTTTTACCAACACATAAAAATCATTATCTAAAGGCAAATACCCTTGATCATAAATGAAATAGTAGACTTTACCCTCTTTAGTAATATAAGTTGAGGTAAATAAATCGAATCGAAAACCTTCGTTAAGCAATTTGCTTTTGGAGGTTTTTGTTTTTTCTTTAGGATTTAGTTTGGTGAGGATACGATAGTTTTTTCTAAGAGCGTTGTTGGTATTACGGATAAGATTAGTGACGTCTTTATTAAGCTCGTTATTATAACTATTACGGCAGCCATCAGAACAGAATTTCTTATCTGATCGGCCGATAATTTTTCCATTACACGCAAGACATGTTTTACTCATTTTTACAAATTATAGCTATACCGTAAATATGAGATTTGTTTGTGTGAAAAGCAAATTGTTATTATTGATCGAGTTCAATAGATGGATCCCAGAAAAGTTGCTTGAAATTTTCAACCTTATCTTCTACCACTTTAACTCCTTCTTCATTTAGAAGACGTTCCATCATATTGGTGCCTGGGAAATGATGTTTTCCAGTAAGCATTCCAATTCTATTGACCACACGATGTGCAGGAACGCCTGGTCTGCTGTGTGCGGCATTCATTGCCCAGCCAACCATGCGAGAGCTTCTAGATGCTCCCAAGCTTTTTGCAATAGCTCCATAAGAAGTAACTCTACCCTCGGGGATTAGCACTACGACTTCATAAACACGATCAAAAAAATTAATAGTATCGTCGCTATACTTCCCCATTATTCAACAATAATTCGAATTAAAGTTATGGTCATAAGTATCAGCATTAAAGCCGCCATTAAGTAATTGGAGTATCTAGCAAATTTTTCTTCTTTTATATTGATTTTTAAAAAAGAGATGGCATAGATATATAGCATTACAAAAGTTCCTAGTGCAGCGGCAAGGATAAAGTTTGAAACGGTAATATAGTCATAGTCGACAGTTCCTTTTATGTTTAAAGCAGTTCCGACGGCACAGAAAAAAGGAATGGGTAGAATGTTAAATGCGGAGATCATCATTCCTTTAAAGAAACTTTTAGCACTTCCGTGTTTTGAAAGTTTTACTTTTTTCTTAGAGCTTCGATATTTGGCTTTAATGAAAAAGTAAATTCCTAATAAAAGAAAGACCACAAGGCCTGTACGCAAGATGATGTTATACATCCAACGATCATCAGCAATATAGCGTGCCAGCTGAATGGCAATAAAAGCTTGTATAAGTACTGTAACAGATGCTCCTATAGCTACGATAATACCACTTTTTTTTCCTCTTTCTAAACAAGTTTTTGCAACGGTCATATTGACTAATCCAGGTGGAATAACGCCAACAAAAGCTGCAAAGAATGTTATTAGAAATAGTTTGGTGGTTTCCAAATTAGCTTATTTTAAACTGTATATAGGTTATCGGTTTATTCTGTTCAAGATACTGATTTTCATAGAATGTTTGGATAGACGTTACATCTGTTGGTGCTCCTTGGTTGTGATATACATTATGATTGGCATAAAGCACCTCATGTCCGGCTCCATGTAATAAGCCCAAGGTATACCCGTGCATGAACTCGCTATCCGTTTTTAAGTGCATTAGACCATCTTCTTTCATGATGCTTTTATACTTTGCTAAAAAGCTATCATTGGTAAGGCGGTGCTTTGTGCGTTTGTATTTTATTTGGGGGTCAGGAAAAGTAATCCAAATCTCACTTACTTCATCTGCTGCAAAAATATATTCGATTAATTCTATCTGTGTACGAATAAAGCGAACATTAGGAATACTGTCTTCTATTGCAGTTTTCGCACCACGCCAAAATCGAGCCCCTTTAATATCAATTCCGATAAAGTTTTTATCAGGATTTTTTTGAGCTAAACCTACTGTGTATTCTCCTTTTCCGCAGCCTAATTCTAATACAACAGGATTGTCGTTCCCGAAAATAGCACTCCAATTCCCTTTTAAATTAAGGGTATCGTTAATAACTTCTTCTCTTGTAGGTTGAACAACATTATCAAAAGTATCGTTTTCTCTAAAACGCTTTAATTTATTTTTGCTTCCCAATGTGGTAAATTTTAAAATGCAAAATTACCAAAAAAGAATAGGCTGTAATCGCTTTTTCCTTTTGAATAATGCACGAAATAACTAAATAATGAAAAATGAAGGCTTATTCTTTAGAGAGCTTTTATTGGTCTCAATAATAGTTAAACCTATGTACTTTAGTACATCTCACCTTTGGTTTCTGAAAAATTTTGTTTAAGGCTATAGGTATTAAGCCTTAAGCAGTAGGCCTTATATGTCTTAATGTAGCTTATTGCTTAAAGCAATAAGTTAGAAAATAGGAAAAGACTTTTAGTTGTAACCGAAACTATGGATCTTCCAGTTCCATAGTGGTTCATTTAAAACTCAAACCACTTTTGTAAAAGGAATTTCTTTGAAATTTCGTCATGCTGAATTCATTTCAGCATCCCATGATAAGAAAAGCCAGTGAGATGCTGAAATAAATTCAGCATGACGCAAGAAAAGATATATTTTTTTCAACCAATAGTTAAATGAAATTTCCTTAGTTATTCTTGATGTTTGGCTTTTTCTAGCGTAAAAGAGAATTCGCTACCTACTTCTACCACACTTTCAACATAAATTTGTTCGTTGTGGGCTTCCATAATATGTTTTACAATAGAAAGACCGAGACCCGAACCACCTTCTTCTCTAGAGCGACTTTTACTAACCCTATAGAAGCGTTCGAATAATCTTGGGATATGGTCTTTTTCGATTCCTTCTCCGTTATCGGTTACTCGAATAATAATTTTATTATCAATTAAATCTTGAATACTTACTTCTGTAGTTCCGTTTTCTGTTCCGTATTTAACAGAGTTTACAATTAAATTGGTCGCGACTTGAAGTATTTTTTCATAGTCTGCCTTAACAGCTATAGGTTCGTATTCCTGATCGAATGTTAGTGAGATATTTTTTTTTGCCGCTTTCATTTCAATTAATTCGAAAACGCTATGTAGCAATTCGACAATATCAAATTCTTCTATATTTAAATTAAGATCACCCACTTCGAGTTTTGTGATCATGTCGAGGTCGGTAATAATGTAATTTAAACGCTCAACAGCTTTATTGGCTCTTTTTAAATATTTTTCGCAAAGTTTTGGTTTGTCTTTAGCTCCATCTAACAAGGTAAGAATATAGCCCTGTATGGTAAATAAAGGAGTTTTAAGTTCGTGTGATACGTTTCCTAGAAATTCTTTTCGGTAATTTTCTTTATCCTTTAAATTTTCAATTTCTATTTTACGCTTAATCGCAAAGTCTTTAGCTTGTTCAATTAACCCATCCATACTTGTGTTAACAGGTTGAATTAATTTACTTTGCGATTCGATAGTATTTAATTCTTTGTAGATAGCATTTACTTTACTAAGTACGAATTTCTTGGTTCGAAATTGAAACATTAGAAAAATAATCGAATACGAAGCTAACGCAAAAGGAATAAGTACCCACCAATTATCAATTTTGAATATCCAAAACATGATGGATAACACTGCTGTTAAAACCAGTGTTAGATAAAGCGCAGTTTTAAGCGTAAATAAATGAGGGTATTTAAAACTGTTATCTGTATTTGATTTGGTCATTAAATTACGAACTTATATCCTACACCTTTAATAGTTTTAAAACTATCATCTCCAATTTTTTCTCGCAGCTTTCGTATGTGTACATCGATGGTTCTTCCTCCAACAATAACTTCATCTCCCCATACTTTTTGAAGAATGTCTTCTCTCTTAAATACTTTATTGGGTTTAGAAGCTAAAAGGGATAGTAATTCAAATTCTTTACGAGGAAGAACTAATTCTTTAGTGCCGTTTATAATTTTATATTCGTCTCGGTTAATCGTAAGATCACCGACGGTAACGATATTAGAATTTTGTTCTTCGTCTTTAAATCTTCTTAATAAAGCCTTCACTTTACTTACTAATACTTTTGGTCGAATTGGCTTAGTGATATAATCATCAGCCCCTGCGTCAAAACCAGCTACTTGCGAATAATCTTCTCCTCTAGCGGTTAAAAAAGTAATTACGGTTTGTTCCAATTCGGGAATTTTTCGCAATTTTTCACAAGCTTCGATACCGTCCATTTCGGGCATCATTACGTCTAAAATGATAAGCTGCGGTTTTTTCTTTTTAGCTTTTTCTATAGCTTCTAGTCCGTTTGAAGCTGTTGAAACTTGATAACCTTCTTCAGAAAGATTGTATCCTACAATTTCTAAAATATCTGGTTCATCGTCTACTAATAGAATCGTAATATCGCCTTTTTTCATGCTATTGTGCTTAGATTGTAATATGCTTGTTAAATATAGTACTTAATGTTAATCTAATGAAAAGATGGATGTTTCGTAACTATTTATTGACATTGGCATACCATCAAGTTAACAAATTAAAACCTACGAAATATTTTTCTTGAAAATTTTAACCATTTCTAACACTTCCGTAATTAAATCTCGACTTTCGAACAACAACCCAAAATACAGCGATGTGTTTTTAGGGCTACTTTCTTCTGCACGCGTTCTAGAAATTTGGTTTTCTATTTTAGAGTCTACTAACGCTAAGGCTTCATGCTTTTCTTTGATGAGTAGGTCAATATCAAAATCGGTATCGCCTTTAAATAAAGCTTTGGCGTTTTCGATGACTTTAGAAGTTTCGTCTCGAATTTCGAATAAATCTTTGATTTGACTAAATCGTAGTTTCCTATGTCCGTTGTCTACATGCTTGTAACTTGATTTGGAAATAGAATTTACAACTTGAGCGATTTTTTGTAGGCTCTTAATGACATCAAGATAAAATGTACTAGTGTTTATATTAGTATCTTCTTGATTTTTGATGAAGTAGAATATGTTATCACTTAAATCTTTTACTTCATCATTAAGCTTGTAAACATTCTTGTAATTTTTCTTTAGCTTGCTGAAATCATGAGAGCCTAAGCCTTCTATTGCACTCGTGTAAAGCTTATTACTTCGTTTCAGAAAAGACTGGATGTTTTGTGAACTTTCTACTACTATTTCTTGCTTAGTTTTCTTCTCCGCTCGAATTAGTGCATACTTCTTCCTTAAAACTTCTCTTTTTTTTTAAAACTTTGGTAGTTCTTGTAGATGATGAAAAGAGCTAAAACAAGAAGTACAGCGATCATTATCGGTCCACCAAAATGGATTAATAATGCAAGGATTGCAGCAGCAGTAAAGGCTGCAAAAGCGGTTAAAAACCATCCTCCAATAACATTTAACACTCCAGCGACACGATAAACAGCACTATCTTTACCCCAAGCTTTATCTGCCAAAGAAGTACCCATGGCTACCATAAAAGTTACATAAGTAGTAGATAATGGAAGTTTTAATGAAGTTGCAAGCGATATTAATATTCCTGCCATTGTTAAATTTACAGAAGCACGTACCAAATCGAAAGCTGGTCGATCATCGGGATTTGCGTATTCTATCGCATTCATAGCCGTTTGATCGTATTGCTTTGCTGAAAACTTTTTGAAATTTTCAGGAAGTATTTTATCAATATTTCCTCCTAATGCAGTTAATGAGCGCACAATTACTCTTGAAGCTAGATTGGCTTTAAATCGTTCTTTACCTTCGCTTTGTCTCGATAAATTTAATTCGGTCTTAACAACTTCTTTTGCCTTAGAAGACAACCACAGCGTCAATACCATTATAAAACCAGCAACTAATAAAATTGCAGTTGGTGTGTTTGCTTTTTTGCCTAAGACAGCCATTGAAAATTCGTGAGGTTCGAGACCAGAGATTACCCATTCTTGGTAAGAAGCCCAAGCCGCTACAGGTACACCAATGAAATTCACCAAATCATTCCCCGCAAATGCCAATGCTAATGCAAACGTACCGACAATGATAATTACTTTGTAAATATCAATTTTAAATACATTAATGATAACATAGGATAGTAATGACCATATTACAAAACCAGTAGCTACGATAGATAATACATTCGTTTCTAGAAAGCCTCGTAAGGTTAAAGCTACTTGACCAGATGTTGGATTAACTTTATAAAAATCCTTCTTCTTTTTGGCAAACTCAGCTAGTGTTTCATAAGAAGCATCGAAATAAGTATTTACCCATTGTAAAGCTCCTTCTACACCATTGTCATATAAAATTGTCACGACAGATTTCGCATAGTTAGTTCCTTTTATTCCTTTTATAAAAATGAAATATAAAATAGCTGTAAGTGCTACACCACCAAACAAAGCTCCTGCCCAACTTGCTTTCTTTCGAAATTCAAAACTTAATAATAATCGTGTGATCCATTGAACTATTGCCCCTAAGGAAAAGGCTACTACAACAGAAAGCAGTATGCCTGAAATAATTTGAATGGCTTTTGTCGTATTTATATAATCTGCAAGTCCTTTTGCATTTTCAGGATCTCCGTAAATTTTTATTAAAGCTACACAAACAGCAGCCCCCAATAATTCGAATACAATAGATACAGTGGTAGATGTAGGCATCCCCAAAGTATTAAAGAAATCCAGTAAAAGAATATCGGTTATCATTACGGCCATAAAAATGACCATGATTTCATCGAAATAAAATTCACTAGGAACGAAAATACCTTTCCTTGCAACTTCCATCAAACCACTTGAAAAGATAGCTCCAGCAGCGATTCCTATGCTGGCAACAATCATAATCGTTTTAAAAGAGATTGCTTTAGAACCAATGGCAGAGTTCAAAAAGTTTACAGCATCGTTACTAACCCCAACAACCAAATCTGCAACGGCTAGTATTGCTAATGCAATAATCATGTAGAAATAAATATCTCCCATTTAGGTATAGAATTTTATTGAATGCAAATTTTATACTATTCTTAAATTTGAATGTTAATTTAATGTTATGAAACAAATTATTTTTGAATTTTTATTTTAAAATATTTAGACAAAAAGACTTATTTATCCGTTAAAAAACACAAGAATGTAAATTAAATGTTAACAAAGTGTTTATTTTCTGGCTAAATAGGTGTATATTTAAGTAGCAATAGTGCCCCCAATTTAAATATCGATCTATGAAAACGCTAATTTCTATTTTTTGTTTTTTGTTTGCTACTATTACTTTTGGTCAGGAAGTTGAACCAAAGTATGAGAGGATAGACGATCTAATTAGAGCTACATTTTATCATGATAATGGTGAAATAAATCAAGTGGGTTATTTCAAAAGAGGTAAGCCGCATGGAGAGTGGGTCTCTTATGACCTTGATGGGAATAAATTATCGGAAGGTAATTATGATATGGGAATAAAGACCGGTAAATGGTCGTTTTGGAATGATAAAGCATTGTCAGAAGTAAATTATGACAATAATGAAATTGCTGATGTTAAAGTCTGGGAACAGGAAACTGTAATAGTACACACTTCAGACAAGTAGTCAATTTCATTGTAATGATAATGAGTTTATATAATAGGCTCATTAAATTTTAAAAGCTATCTAACCCCTAGATAGCTTTTTTTATTTTTAGAATTTGTCCAGTCCTAAAATTAAGTTAGAATTATATGAACTATATCGCTTGGTATAAATAATATAAAAGCACAAGTGATAGCGCGGAAATGTTTTCTGTGCTTACAAAGCTATTGATTGATTAAGCACTAATTGCAGATCAGAACTATCCTGGTATTGGGATTTAAAAAATGTAGTGGAGTCTCCTTCACTAGAGATTGTAAATAATTATTTAAAATTGAAAATTGTGCCTTTTGAGTAGGAGATTCCTTTCTTCACAGGAATGACGCTAGTATTGCTTATCCACAACTTTTAGATTGATCCCTTATTAAACCTTAACATTCTTAATAAGGTTTTAAATATTCTGATTGCTATTGGCATTACTATATAATGTATATCGAGTTCTCATTATACTAACCCTCAATTAATAGAGAACACCTTCACTTTTAATTAAATCATTCATAAGATTTTCATTTTAAGATCGTTTAATTTGAATGTAAACTTAATGTTACCCAATGTGTGTTTTTGACTTCAAAATTAATTTTTAACGATAAAAAGCATAAATATTCGACAAAAAGCACTTTAATGTAAATTTAATGTTACCAAAATGTTTTTTAAAAGTAAAATAAGTGTATATTTGTACATGCAATAGCGCACAAGATTTTTAAATTTTAGATATATGAAGAAGTTAATAATGATATTGAGTCTTTTGTTTGCCACTACCGCTTTTTCGCAAGAAGTTAAGCCAACATATGAGAAGGTAGATGACTTAATCAAAGCAACATTTTACTACGATAATGGAGACGTTAATCAAATAGGTTACTTCAAGGATAATAAGCCACATGGAGAATGGATTTCTTATGATGTAGATGGTAAAAAATTATCAAAAGGGAATTATCAGTTAGGTGTAAAAACAGGAAAATGGTTCTTTTGGGATGGTGCAGAGTTATCTGAGGTAAGCTATTCGAACAACCAAATTGCTGGAATTAAAGTGTGGGATGATAAAAGTACTGTAGTTTCTACATTCAGAAAATAAAGAAAATATCAAATAAGGATTCGTTTCGGTATACGAAAATCGAGTTCTGGGATTACAAAAGCTATCTTTAAATAAGGTAGCTTTTTTGGTTTACAATAAATTTACATTAAAATAATAAATCAATAATAATCTTAATTTGAATCAAACATGAAATAATCCGTCTATTTGCATTGTAATTAGTTATTGAATTAAGATGCGAAAGTTATTATCAGTTTTCTTATTATTTACAGCAGGAGTTTTAATGGCTCAGAGCACTCAAGATATTTCTGGAGTTGTATATGAAGGAGACAATGATCAAAATGCAATTTTCTTTGCAAATGTTACCTTGAAAGAAACGAATCAAAAAATGACAACTGATTTTAGAGGTCAGTATAATTTTACAGCATTAGAGCCAGGAGAGTATACTTTAGTTTTTCAGTTTTTAGGATGTGAGACTATTACTAGAAAAGTGACTGTTAGTGATAATGCCATTATCATGGATGCACATCTAAATAAAGTTACTTTTCTTATTCCACATGAAGGTGTCGGATCTGTAGAGCATACTAACATCTCGGAATTGTAATTTTCGGTTTTGTAGTTATGTTTTTATACATTGTTACTACTGGGCAGTTTTAGTTCGTAATTAGTACTTCTTCCACCACTTTTTTCTTTCTGTAATATGTCTTTTTTAATAAGGTCTTGTATGTCTCTTAAAGCTGTATCTTGAGAACATTTACATATTTTTCCCCATTTAGAAGTTGTAAGTTTTCCGTCAAAACCATCAAGAAGTTTGTTTAACATCTTTTGTTGTCGTTTATTCAGAATGGTTTTAGAGTTTATTTTCCAAAATTCAGCTTTGATTAAAATTTTAGATAATAATTCAGATGTTGATTCAAAGGAGTTTTTTAAACACTCTAAAAACCAAAGTATCCAATCCGTAATTTCTGAAGTTCCCTTTTGTGTTTTTTCTAAAATTTGATAGTATTGTTTTCTTTGAATTCTTATTTGAGAAGACATACTATAAAACCTTTTAACACTGTTATCTGAACGAGCAAGTAACATTTCAGTAAGGGCTCTTGTAATTCTTCCATTTCCATCGTCAAAAGGATGTATGGTTATAAACCATAGGTGAACTATTGCAGATTTTAGTACAGGATCTATTTCGTTTTCGGATTCTATCCAATGAATTAGAGTTTCTATTTCTGAATCTATTCTTTCCGAACTAGGTGCTTCGAAATGTACTTTTTCTTTTCCCATTGCTCCTGAAACAACTTGCATTGGTCCAGTTGAATCTTTTCGCCAATCTGCAACGGTAATTTTATACATATTACTCCATCCTGTAGGAAACAATAAAGAGTGCCAACCAAACAATCTGTCTTTTGTTATTGGTAAGCTATAACGTTGTGTTGCATCGAGCATCATTTCTACAATTCCATCAATATGTCTTTCCGATTCTATGGCTCCTGCTAATTCTATCCCTAATCTTCTTGCTACAGAAGAACGAACTTGTTCTAAATCTAAAATTTCACCTTCTATTTCAGAAGACTTTACTATTTCTAAAGTAAGTGTGTTTAAAACAGCTTCATCTTGTTGATCAAATCCAAGAGACTCCATTTTACCTAATAAACGGCCTTGGAGATTTCTTGTTTCAGCTAATTCTTTTGATATAAGTTTTTCGTTCCAACTAAAATCTGTCCAATCATCTTTTTCGTGTATGTAAACCTTTAATCTTCGCATAATATGCGGTAAATATAATTAATATTCTTCGCAACCAAAATTATCTCCGCAAATATTACTGCGAAAAAGTATGCTATTCTCCGTAAATGGTGTTTTTTGCTTGATGGTAACGTAAAACATAGGTCACAATGCTGGAAGGATCGCTAATACTTCTATCAGTTACTATTACCTTAGGGACACCGAGTGATGTACAAAACGAATATTTTTTAATCAAAGCTCTAATTTTCAACTTAAAAAATTCACGCGAGCACTTTTGCTACTTTTGTCGCTACAAAAGTTGAATAATAAACTACTCTAGGTATAATACCCTTTGATGGTGCCAAAAAATAAAAAGGTTACTGACAATCAGCAACCTTCTTTTTTGAATTGAAAACAGCAAGTATTATTTCAGCGAGTCTTGCTAATCACTGATGATAAAATTAACACCTCCATGTATTCTTAAGGGAACTGAATCTTTAAGTGTACGTTAAATGTAGACAAGTATTTTAGTTCTTGTTTTAGAGCAATGTTAACAGGCTTGTTTATTGGTGTGTTGAGGATACAATTAGGCTAACAAAAACCTAACGTTGAAAGATTATTATGATGTAACATTAACTCTGGTTTAATATATCCTTAACATACGAATGGTTTCTTTGCCACCGAATTGAAACAGAAATTAATTAAATCAAGTAATGAGAAAAGTTATACTTTTTTTTAGTGTTATTATCAGCTACTGTGCAATGGCGCAGACAGGTGAATTGTCGGGTATAGTTCTTGACGGAGCAATAGAAAATGAACCTTTACCTTTTGTGTCTGTTTATCTTAAAGGTACAACACAAGGTGCTGATACAGACTTTGATGGGAAATATGTTATTTCGGATATAGCTACTGGTAGTTATACTGTAGTAATGAGCTTTATAGGATATAAGACTAAGGAAATCCCTAATGTTATTATCAAAGCAAATGAAGTTACTACTTTAAATGAAACGCTAGAATTATCTGCGAATACATTAAAAGAAACCGTAATAACGGTAGGTCCAAAAGTTAAAGAAAGCGAGGAGGCACTAATTACTGAACAAAAAGAAGCAGTTGTTATTACACAAACAATTGGAATAGAGGAAGCGGCTAAGAAGGGTGCAAGCACAGTAGAAAGTGCAGTAACTAAAATAGCAGGGGTGACAAAATCTCAAGGTTCGAAGAGTGTATTTGTTAGAGGGCTTGGTGATCGATATAATTCTACATCTCTAAATGGGTTGCCATTACCATCAGACGATCCTGAAAGCAAGAATATCAGCTTGAGCTATTTTGGTTCTAATGCAATCTCCAATATTGGGGTTAATAAAACATTTGGATCATCTATTTATGGAGATGTTGCTGGAGCGAATATTGATATTAAATCAAAAGTGATATCTAAGAATTCATTATCTATTAGTAGTTCTACTGGATTTAATACAAGAACCATAGGAAAAGATTTCTTAAGAATTAATGGGGCCAATAATTTAGGAACTGGTATTAACGAGTCAAGTCCTATTACGGATAGAACTTTAGGTACATATAATTTTGAAAACTCGTTACAGCCAGAAACAACACTTTTTCCAATAAATAGTAGTGTTTCTCTAGCTGCGGGAGGAAAGATAAACTTGCCTGGTTCTTATAAATTAACTGCTTTTGTTGTAGGATCTCACAAGAATAGTTTTAAATACAAAGAAGGAACTAGTGGTTCTATTACTGCTGACGGTAGATTATCTAGAAGTCAGGATTTTCAAAAGTATGACTTCAATACTTCACAGTTATTAATGGGAGGAGTAAATTTTGACTATGGTAAAGGAAATTCAGTTGGGTTAACTCATTTATTTATCCATAACAATACGCAGTCAGTTGGTGAATATAGAGGTTTAGATACAGGGGTTAAAGATGACGGGAATGAAGTATTTACTAGAAGACAACAGTTGAATGATAATGACCTATATGTTAATCAATTAACAGGGGAGCATACTTTTGTAGATAGATTAAAAGTAGATTATGGAGGGTCATTTAGTTTTATTGCTGCAAATGAACCTGATAGAAAAACAAATACTTTCTTTATAGATGATAATGGTATCACGGTGCCAGCACAAGGTTCAGCAGGTTTTAACCACAGATTCTTTTCAGAGTTACAAGAAGATGATTACGCAGGAAGATTACAGTTGACTTATGACTTGAATTCAGAGGATGATCTAGACGATTTTGTTAGAGAAGTAAAAGGAGGAATAAACGCTAGGTATACTAAAAGGAACTTCATCTTTAGACAGTTTAATGCTAATATCATTAACCAAAACGAAGTAGATGTTAATAATGTAGATGCACTATTTAACCAAGAGACATTAGACAATGGAGATTTCCAATTGGTAACAGATAGAGGACGACAAAGAGATGGTAGAGGGCGTACGGTAAGTCCATTATTCCCATTCTTTTATATTGGAGATAGAGAAGTTTGGTCTGGTTATGCAGAAGGAGTATATCAAGTTAATGAGAGCTTAACATTAAACGCAGGTATTAGATACGATAAAATAGGTCAAAGAGTGGATTATGATACTGCTTTAGTGTCAAGTGTTAATGGAGCCAGGCCAGATGATTCAGCTAGATTGAATAAAGAGTATATTCTTCCTTCTTTTAATGCTAAATATGCTTTCGATGAAAATACTATTTTAAGATTGGCGGGTAGTTTCTCATACACGCTACCTCAATTAAGAGAAGTGGCACCATTTGTTTATGAAGGAATCAATTTTACAACAATTGGGAACCCAGATATTGATGCTTCTGAAAGCTACAATCTTGATGCAAAGTTTGAATACTACTTTGGGGAAGATGAATCTAATTTAGTTACGGTAACTGGTTTTTATAAATATATCGATTCACCGATTAACCGAGTAGGAAGTAACTCTGCAGCCAATCAAATTACGTATGTAAATGTTCCTGAGGCACAGGTGCTTGGTTTTGAGGTTGAAACAAAATTTGGTTTTGATTTGACAGACGAGACTAAACTATCTTTTGGTTTTAATGGATCATATTTATATTCAAGACAAATACAAGAAGATCTTCCTACGGATGATATCACTATTAGGTTTACTAACAGAACAGATCAATTGCAAGGGGCTTCACCATGGTTGTTGAATGGGGATGTGAGCTATTCACTAAAGAATGATAAGATTGATTTTACAACTTCATTAGTCGCAAACTATTTCAGTGAAAGAATATTTGCTGTTGGTGTGGGTACGAATGAAAATATAGTAGAAAGTGATGTATTTGGTTTGGATTTTATTAACAAACTAAAGATTAATGACAAGATTGGAATAAGCTTTAGTGTGAAAAACCTAGATTTTTTCAATAATGGAAAAATTATTACGGATCAAAAGATTGAGTTAACTCAGGAGGCTCAAGGACAAGACATTGTATTGAATTCATTTAGAAGAGGAATTGATATCAGCGCTGGTTTCAGTTATAAATTTTAATAAATAAAATAAACAAACATTAAAAACAAATTATTATGAAAACTAAATTATTGATTTCTGCATTAGTAGGCTTGGCCTTAGTAGGATGTAGTAGAGATGATGATAATTTTACAGCATTTGATGATCAAAGCGGTGGAGGTAATAATAATAACCAATCTGGCGATGGTATTATTTCTTCACAAGAAGATCCAGATTTAGTGGTATCTGACTTAAGAGGAGATATAACAGGAGATATTACACTTTCAAGTGCAAATACTTATACATTATCGGGTGCTTTAGCTGTTAAAAGCGGTGCTACGTTAACTATCGAGGCCGGTACTACGATTAGAGCGGTTGCGGGAGGTTCAAATACATATTTAGTAGTTGAAAACGGAGCGAGAATAATTGCTGACGGTACACCAGATGCCCCGATTAGATTTACATCTGCATCTAGTGACCCCAAAGCAGGAAACTGGGGAGGTCTTCTTTTAATTGGTGACGCTCCAATTAGTGGAGGAGGAACTTCTACTACAGAAGTTTTACCATTACAGTATGGAGGAACTGATGCTGAAGATGATTCAGGTGTTTTAGATCATGTTATTGTAGAATATACAGGTGCTCGTATTGGTGGTGAAAGTGAATTCAATGGTATAACATTTTAT
This sequence comes from uncultured Aquimarina sp., assembly GCA_947499005.1. GTDB lineage: Bacteria > Bacteroidota > Bacteroidia > Flavobacteriales > Flavobacteriaceae > Aquimarina. Next base: position 711 of record CANMML010000034.1, on the reverse strand, counting down.
GCTGTCGGAAGAGGAACACAAGTAAGTAATATAGCAGCTATTTTTGGGGATGATGATGCTATAGAGTTTTTTGGAGGTACAGTTAATGTAGAGAATGTTTTTGTAGCAAATCCAAGAGATGATATGTTCGATTGGACTCAAGGTTGGACAGGAACAGCAACAAATGTTTATGGTATTTTAACTGCTGCTCAAACTACAAAATCTGATGATCCAAGAGGTATTGAAGGAGATGGTAACTTAGATGGAAGATCTCCATCAGATGCAGGTCAATCAAATCCAACGATTACTAACATTACGATTATTAATGAAAGTACTATCGAAATGGCCGATTTAATCAAAGTTCGAAGAGGAAGTAATGCAACTATTACAGGAGCATATTTATCAGTTGGTGCAGGAGCTACTGCATCTGACCTTATTGATTTAGTAGATGCTAGAGGTAATGCGGTATCAGAAGTATCAATTACAGGTACTGCATCTTCGGCTAATGGATTAGATATTACAGATATTAAAAATGAGTCAGGAGCTACCGTAACTATTACAGAAGGTAATACTCCAAGTGTAGATAGATCAATCTTTGACTGGACTGGTTTTAGTTTCTAGATTTCTATAAAAAAGAATTAAAACCGCTTCTTAGGAGCTACCGTCTGGACACAAATATTTTTTTAACTTTCAGTTAAAAATTGCAGACGAGATATTTTGAAGATTTAAAGG
>CANMML010000033.1 GCA_947499005.1 uncultured Aquimarina sp. | reverse complement strand
AGAGGAAGGTACACCATCAAAAAAAGGTAACCGATGTGATTTTTTTACGTAAACGTATTAGATTATGTTTACCAGTACAAGGATCATTTAGGGAACATAAGGCTCTCGTATAGTGATGCTAATGGAGATGGTCAGGTAGATGTTAGTGAAATCAGAGAGGAGAAGAACTACTATCCTTTTGGACTCACACATAAGGGCTACAATAACACCGTTCGAGGGAGAAAACATAATTATGGATATAATAGTAAGGAAGAAAACGACGAACTTGGTTTAGAGTGGTTAGATTTTTCTGCACGAAACTATGACCCTGCATTAGGTAGATGGATGAATATTGATCCTCTTGCTGAGCAGATGACCAGACATTCGCCTTATAATTATGCGTTTGATAATCCAATTTATTTTATTGACCCCGATGGAATGAGTCCTTTTGATTGGAAAGATATAAATGGCAATGAATTATCTGAAGATCAAAGAAAAGAAGTTAAAGTTTATATTTTTTACGATTCAACTGCTAATGGAAAAGATGGTGGTTTTGGAGAACAAACAAAGGCTCAGTATGAAAAATATGTTAAGGAGTATGGAGAAGGAAGCGTTGCGTTAAGTGATGCAAAAACTGAATCTGAATTTTCAGAAGATTGGGGAGATATATCTGGTTCCCCAGATAAGATTGTCATTAATAGCCATGGAACAAATCAAGCTTTACATTTAGATTCAAACCCTGATGGTGATTCCAAGACAAAAGATGGTCAATATATTGTTAGTACTGATGATGGTAAAACAAATGTATCAGGCACACCAGGAACAAAAATATCTGATCTACCTAAAACTAAAGGTGATATATCTAACACTACTTTATGTTTAAATACTTGTAATTCCAATAACCCATCTGCAACAACAATGACTCCAGGAACAACATTAGCTGCTGGTTTTAGTAGGGATACAGATGTAGGAACAGTTCGTGGATCAAATAAGAAAGTAAACATTAGTGAGTCTACAGGTAAAGCCTCGACTCAATGGTATTATGGAGGACAATGGCAATACTTTCAAAATGGACAAAGAGTAAGAAATCCCAACGCTATGACTGTTTCTCAAAGAAGAGCAGCCGCTAGAAAAAAATAAATTAGGATTATGACAAAGCATTCATTCTTATATTTAACAATATATCTTTTTACATTTTTATCATGTAAAAATGAAGCTAAGTATAGTTATATCGGAGAGTTTAACTATACCATTATTAATGATTCTGATTTTAAAAACACTTATCTATATGATAGTTTTGGGTATCTAATAGGAGATTTAGATATTCCCGGATTAAAATTAAAAGGAGTGAAAAAACTTAAAAATGATGTTGATTATTTAATTTCCTATCAATACCCAGTAAAAAAAGTTTTGACCAAATCTAAAAATATTTCTGGTGAAGGACTCGAGCTTTCAAAAAAGCCTGTAGAAGTAATTTTAGATAAAACACAGAAATTCAATAAGGTTTTTATCTATTCTATAGGAAAAAGAGGTGTATATAGATTATTACAACCTTAAATGTTTCGAGCTCTGCAAAGAGTAACTAAAAATAAAAGCTTTGCAAATGTCCCTGACTTTGCATTTGCTTCACTAAATAGTAAGTATAGCCACTTCTAGCATTTATGATGTTAGAGGTGGTTTTTTGTTTTAAGATGCATAAGCCTGCCTAACATCATACTCACAAATCAAAGCTTTAATGACCTTGATTATAGTTTTTTGTTCTTCATCAGGTAAAGAACTAATCTTTTGGAAATGATTGATAAGTTCCGTGTTTTGAATGCTCTTTAAAGCAACATCCGTTTTATCTCCCTTAATCAAAAAGTCTGCGGATATCTTAAATAGTTGAGATAGCTTATCAATAACACCAGCTCCGCAAAGAGTAACTAAAAATAAAAGCTTTGCAAATGTCTCCTGACTTTGCATTAGCTTCACTAAAGAGTAAGTATAGCCACTTCTATCATTTATGATGTTAGAGGTGGTTTTTTGTTTTAAAGAGAAGCCACATTTTTAGCAAAGAAATCTTTAAAATTCTTAGATACTAGCATTTTATAAACCCCGAAAAGTGATTAAAGATTAAAAAACAAAGCTGTTGTAAACGTCCCCTGATGCCGCTAGTGTATCAAAATAAATATAAAAGCTACCATGGACTGCCTAATAATTTTTGGATAAAATTTTTAAGCCACTTTTTTGTTTTTAGGGTGCATAGGGATTCCCATTAAACAAAAATCTTCCTCTGTATTAATCACTTAACCTTTTAGAATAATTTTCTATTGATTTATTTTTAAGAGGTGTAATCCATTCGATAGGAATGAAATCATATTCTAGCGCGCTCCAGATCTTTACCCCCTGAAATGAGACCAATCAAAAAATATAGAGAGCATAACCCCCATATTTTAAACATTATACACTAAGTGAGATACTACCATGATAAAAAAAGAAACATTAATCATCCTCAAGATTCTTTTCTTCATTATCAAAAATCTTTAGCAGCTCATCTACCCTTTCGTCTTTTGTTTTAGGCTTACTTGGTTTTTCTGGTACAACTTCGACAATGGTATCATTAGCCTTTTCCTTATTCTTTTCCGCTAAACGTTTCTCTCTTTCTGCCGCTTTAAAAGCCTTAGCGCGCTCTTTTTCTTTCCGCCTTAAGGATTTGTTATCATCTTTACCTTTTACACCTACTAAAGCTCCTCTAGCTCTTTTACTTTGTTTTCTAATTCTCACCTTTTTTTTACAACAATGGGGTAATTGCGCATAGCTTGCCTGAGTAGTTAGCATGGCTATAAAAAGAGTGAATAATAACAGTAGTTTATTCATGTATCGTTTTTTAAGCGTATCCAAATTTATGAACGAATACTCTTTGTTTTTATTTTAAAGCCCTAAAATAAGAAAAGTTCCTAAGCCCCCGTTATTCAAGTATAATTCTCTTGTTCTAAATAGTTTTTATATGAAGTATATTTTTCTCTGGCTGTGGGTGGATATTCTAAAAACCATGAAGGCTACACAGACCCAACAAAATTTATTCAACAACATCGGAAGTAAGATTGTTTGCAATTAATATGGTTGACCAAAATTAACGCAATCTCCAATCATGATATATGAATAACAGAACCCTATTCAGGATATTCTACTCGCAAATGATAGATATTATTCAGCTTACGCTTCATTACCTTTTTTATCTGTTGAATTTCTTTAAAAGTAATATCTGCGTTTAAAAATTGCCCTTCGCTCATTTGTTTGTCTATAATTTTCTCTACAAAATTATCTATTAAAGAGCTTGTAGGCTGCTGAAGACTTTTAGAAGCTGCCTCTACACTATCTGCCATCATGAGCACTGCTGTTTCCTTAGAAAACGGCACAGGCCCTGGATATTGAAAGTCTTTAATATCAACATCAGGATTGGACTCTTGTTCTTTTTTATAAAAATAATATACCGTACTAGTTCCGTGATGTGTTCTTATAAAATCTATTACTCTATCTGGAATGTTATATTTTTTGGCAACTTCGATTCCATTGATAGCATGATTTACAATTACTCTGGCACTTTCCTTTGGCGATAAATTATCATGAGGATTGATACCATTTACTTGATTTTCAATAAAAAATGTAGGATTTTTTATTTTACCGACATCATGATACAAAGCCCCTACCCTAACTAACATGGCATTTGCCCCAATTTCATTAGCTGCAGCTTCAGCAATATTAGCTACATTAAGAGAATGGTGAAAAGTACCTGGCGCTTTATTCGATAATTCCTTTAATAATTTGGAATTCGTATCACTTAATTCTAAAAGAGATACATCGGAAACCAATCCAAATATTTTTTCAAAACCATAAATTAAAGGGTGAACAATCAAGGTTGCAAAACCACAAAGTATGAAAAATAGTAGCGGCTGCAATTCTTCAATATCTTCTACCCCGCCCTGCTGAATAAGGTGGAATGCTAAAAAAGCTAGAAAATAAACTAAAGTAATTTGTCCTACAGAAATAAATAAATTGGCTCTTTTGTATAATTCTGAAACCGTTAATATCGTAACTATACCTGCAATGATTTGCAAGAACATATACTCAAAACTATTAGGAACTATAAATCCTAAAATCAATACTGTAATTACATGCGTAAACAGCCCTAATCGTGCGTCGAAGAAAGCTTTAATTATCAATGGTAGAATACAGATTGGAACCACATACACATAACCTGGATTAAATTTTACAACTAAATTCGTCAGTAACACCATCAACAACATATTGAACAACACAAAAGTCAACTTGGTGTTATTCTCATACACTTCATTTCGGTACTTTTTAATGAATAAAAACAGCATCATCATAGCTAAAGCTACAAGTAATGTGTAACCGAAGACAATCCAGTTTTTCTTACTTTTCGACCAAAGCTCCGATTCGTACTGTAATTGCAAGGATTTTAATATCTGAAATTTATCAGCGTCTACCATTTCTCCTTTAGCAATAATACGCGTATCTTCTCCTACACTTCCTCTAGTTTCCAATACTTTTGAAATTGCCTCAGCAATAATTTCTTCCGTCAAGGATTTATCCAATTTCACATTGGGTTTTACAAGTTCATAAAATAAAAACAATATTTTATCATTATTTTCTGGGAAACGAACTTCTAAATCTTTTTTCAAAACATTAGAAAGAGAATTTACTTCTAAAAAACTTTCGAATTTTTGCTGAGATACCGTATTTCCTATTTTTTTATAGACCTTCTTATCATTAGTGTACGGGTATTTTTTATCGAGAACCCCTTTCTTGTATATCCAGTTTAGTTTTTGCTTTATGTACTTATAATCATCTTTATTCTTAAAAGTCGAATCCTTTAAAACACTTACATAAACTGTTTCCAGTTTTCCATCAACCTCTTTCTTAGTAGTCTCATTTACTTCAAAATAAGGGGTTGCATTTACTCGAAGGTCTTCTTTCTCTTTAGCTATATCTTCCTGAGATTTAAGAATCCCAAAATCAAAAGGAGCATATAGATTCTCATATTGCCAAGGTTTACCTTCACTAAACTGATATTTAAATTTTCCTTTTTTGGGGAACATATAAACCATCAGTACAGTAGCTAGCACAAAAATGAAAAACTTGTACAATACAGGTTGTTTATGGTAAAATGTATTTCTAAGATCACTCATATGTTGCAATTTAAAACAAAGCGCTCAGTTGACAAACCTATGCTTTGATCTATATTTTTCTGTATATTTAGAAATATGAGTAAAATGAACATTAATAAAGTAGCTATACTAAGCGCACAGAGAACTCCAATTGGTACTTTTTTAGGAGGTTTATCTTCTATAAAAGCCTCGGAACTTGGCGCTATAGCAATACAAGCTTCTCTTAAAAAGGCTGAAATTTCAGTCAATAATATCGATGAAGTTTTTATGGGGCATGTAGTAAGTGCTAATTGTGGACAAGCACCTGCCAAACAAAGTGCATTATTAGCCAAAATACCTGAGAGTGTGCCTTGTACAGCTATTAATAAAGTATGTGCCAGCGGTTTGAAAGCCGTAACCTTAGGTGCTCAAAGTATTCTTCTAGGAGATAATGAAATTGTTGTGGCTGGCGGCATGGAAAACATGAGCCAAATCCCACACTATGCACAACTTAGAAATGGAATTAAATTTGGTAATAGCACTTTTGTTGATGGTTTATTGAAAGATGGGCTTACCGATACTTCCAATGGGCAAACAATGGGGCAATTTGCTGATTTATGTGCAAGTACCTTTAATATATCTAGAGAAGCGCAGGATACATTTGCCATTGACTCTTATAAAAAAGCTGCTAAGGCTTGGAGTGAGAATAAATTTATGGAGGAAGTTACACCTGTTACGATAAAGCATAGAAAAGGAGATAAAGTAGTTTCTACTGATGAAGAGTTTACAAATGTTTTTTTTGATAAAATTCCAAACTTAAAACCTGCTTTCACAAAAGATGGTACTGTAACTGCCGCAAACGCTTCTACTTTGAATGATGGGGCTGCGGCATTAGTGTTAAGTTCTTCAAAATATGCTAATGATAATAACTTAACCCCACTAGCTAATATCATCAGTTACGCAGATGCTTCTCAAGAACCTAAGTGGTTTACCACTGCTCCTTCTTTAGCACTTCCTAAAGCTTTAAAAAAAGCCAGCTTGTCTATCGAGGATATTGATCTTTTCGAAATTAATGAAGCTTTTTCTGTTGTCGCTTTAGCTAATCAGGAAAAAATGGGAATCTCTTCCAAAAAATTAAATATTTATGGCGGAAGTGTTGCGCTTGGACATCCTTTAGGATGCTCTGGTGCCAGAATTTTAACTACTTTAGCACACGCGTTGAAAAATGAAAATGGTCGATACGGTGCTGCGGTAATTTGTAATGGTGGAGGAGGCGCATCGGCTGTTATTATTGAAAACCCTAATTACAAAGTCTAGTTTTATAGTTTACTTTTTTTTATGCAATACGGAGTAGCGTTTTTGAGTGTTTCTGCATTAAGGGAATCCCCTTCTGATACTGCAGAACAAGTAACACAGGTACTTTACGGAGAATTATTCAAAGTAGTTGAAGTACGTAAAAAATGGAGCCGCATTCGTTTACACTTAGACAAGTATGACGGATGGATTGATAACAAGCAATTTCAATTTATAGAGGAAGAAGACTTTAAAAGAGTTATTCTTGAAAAACCAAAATTAGTATGTGATCTAGTAGATTTCATACAACTTCCTAATGCGCAACTTCTTCCAGTTACTATGGGGGCTAGTTTAAATAGTCTGGAATTATTAGGACATAATTTTGAAGGGAACTTCATCCAAGAAAGACAGCCTAAAAGTAATATTATAGAAACAGCACTTAATTACCTTAATACTCCGTACTTATGGGGAGGTAAAACCCATTTTGGTATAGACTGTAGTGGTTTTACACAAATGGTCTATCTATTAAACGGTCATATTTTAAAAAGAGATGCTTCATTACAAGCAAATCAAGGAGATGCATTAAGTTTCATCGAAGAAAGTACACCAGGCGATTTGGCCTTTTTTGATGATAATGAAGGTAATATTACGCATGTTGGTATTATTATGGAAGACCATTACATTATCCATGCACATGGTCACGTACGCATTGACCGCCTAGACCATACGGGGATATTTAATGTTGAAAAAAAGACCCACACCCACAAGTTACGTGTTATTAAGCGTGTTGTAAAACGATAATATTTCTACAAAAAGCTTTGAATTGCTAAGGCATAACTTTTTAAACCAAAACCAAGAATTACTCCTTTCGCATTTGGTGATATGTACGAATTATGGCGGAATGCTTCTCTAGCAAAAGTATTTGAAATATGCACCTCAACTACTGGTGTAGTTACTGCTTTTATAGCATCTCCGATAGCGACTGAAGTATGTGTATAGGCTGCTGCATTCAAAACGATACCGTCAAATGCTCCTTGTGATTTTTGAATTTCCGTAACTAAATCTCCTTCATAATTAGACTGCTTGTACGATAATTCGATATCTGGAAACTGTTGTTTTAATTCCTCGAAATAATCTAAGAATGTTACTCCTCCATATATTTCTGGTTCTCTAGTTCCTAATAAATTAAGGTTAGGGCCATTTAAAATCAATAGTTTCATAATATCGCTTCTATTTTATATCAAATGTAATCACTAAATCTTTTTTTACAATAAAAAACCGAAAGTGTTATCCACTTTCGGTTTAAAAAAATAATATGATAACTCTGTTTTAAAATCTATAACCTACAGAAACTATGAATCCGTTTTCTTTAACATCACCATTTTCAACAATATCCGTAATTCCTATTTTGTAACGTGCTTGCGCAAAAATCCCTATTACAGGAAGCTTATATTCTAAACCTGCTAAAGCATCAAAATTTAACGTCTCGAAATCATTTAATGCTTCTTCCTCAGCACTATCAAATTCAGAACCAACATCTACTCTTAATTGTGGCCCTAAGTTGACTCTTAAACCTTTTACCAGTTTATAAGTCACTAATATAGGTACATCGATAGTAGAAAATTTGAATGCATCATCTACATCTGAAAAACTATAAATTGCTTCTGGCTGAATTCCAAATTTATCTCCAAAAGGAATATGCAATACAACACCTGCATGATATCCTGTAGCGTCTTCTGAAGTTGACTCTGCATCAAATTCAGAAAAGTTTAATCCTGCTTTAAACCCAAAAGAAGGTTTTACTTGAGCATTAACTGCCGAAATACTAATAACAGCAAGAGCTAATAAAGTGATGAATTTTTTCATGATTTTATTCTATTTTTACGCTAATGTAATAATTATTTACAGAGCTTTTATCCTTATTGTTAACGATTGAACTGGAACAACTACATCGAAGATTACATTCACTTCTTAAAACTAGAACGAGGTTTATCGAATAATAGTATACTGGCTTACCAAAGAGATACTGTTAAATTAAAGGATTTCTTAAACTATCATGACATTGAAGTATCTCCCATAGAAATTGAATCAGAGATTATACAAAGATTTGTATATGAGATTTCTAAAATTGTTGAAGTACGCACACAAGCACGTATTATTTCGGGACTAAAAAGTTTTTTTGATTTTTTAATCTTTGAGAACTATAGAGAAGATAATCCTCTAGAATTGATTGAAAGCCCCAAAATAGGCCGAAAATTGCCAGACACTTTAACTACAGACGAAATTGATGACCTAATAGGATTAATTGATTTTTCTAAAGCTGAAGCCCAAAGAAATCATACTATTATAGAAACATTATACAGTTGTGGTCTTCGTGTTAGTGAATTAATAACTTTAAAAATATCTGACTTATTCTTAGATGAAGGTTTTATAAGAGTGATTGGTAAAGGAAATAAGCAACGACTTATTCCCGTTGCCGAGAGTACTCAAGCTCTTATTAATTCATATATTACAGAAAGTAGAACTACTATAAAAGTAAAACCAGAACATACAGATACTCTTTTTTTAAACCGAAGAGGGAGTGGACTTACTCGTGTTATGATTTTTACTATTATAAAAAGACTTTGCGAATTATCTTCTATCTCTAAAACAATAAGCCCCCATACCTTTAGGCACTCCTTTGCCACTCACCTATTAGAACATGGTGCTGATCTGCGAGCCATTCAACAAATGCTTGGTCATGAAAGTATTACTACAACAGAAATTTATTTACACCTAGACAATTCGCATCTTAGAAATACCATCGAATTATTTCACCCGAGGAATAAAAATGAAATTCAAAAACCTTAAAAGACTTTTCTTTATATTCTTTCTTTCATCAATCTTATTTGGTTTTATTTAACATTTGTTATTCAATAACAGGGTGTTAGTGCTACGATTTTTTCAAAAAAAACGAATAATCTCTGATAAATCTGTATTTCATCGAATCAAAAGCCAGACAATGCTATTATAACCTAACTTTATGAAAAACAAATAGTTATAAATAATGTAATATGAAAAAATCTGCCTTAACCTTGACCTTATTTATCCTTTTTGCTCCTTTTATGTCAGCTCAAAAAATAGCACACTCCTTCAAGTGGGAAGCCGTCACTATTGATGGAGGTGCTTTTATTGGAATTGCAAATTCTCGAAAAAAAGCTTTAGTACAAATTGAAAAATTAGTTGCTGCAAAAAAAGAAGAAAAACGAATCGTAGATTATGAAATTCGGTATTCTCCAATACAGCAAAATGGTGCTAAAAATATCTACGATGAATTTTTTAGTTACATTTCGACCAACAAATCCTATACTTTTCTAAGCAAAGCAGACTTAGAAGCCATTCAAATAGAAAGAGAATGGGGACGATATAATAGCTTAGAATTCTATAAGGATGCTCTTAATCTCAAAAAAAGTAAAAGCGCAGAAAAACAGCTTGTAAATAATGTGTTGGTTTTTGAGAAGTTCTTATTTCTTTCCAAAAATAAGAAATCAAACTCTATTTATATGGCTCAGACTTCTGCAAAATAGTAATCCCAAATCTATCCTGAATGTTATATGTTTTGCTATCCCCCAGCAAAACAAATAGCTCTTCTCACTATAGCTAAATAAAAAACTCTCAAGATGTTACTAAACATCTGTAAAGATGAAATTCTCTCCTAAAATTTATATTTTTCAAAATTCTTATTTAGAAAAAAATTAACGACTAGCTCACATCCTATTTTTGGTTTTAAAACTACCACCTCTGTTTCTCTAATAAAAAATGCTTTCAATATATTTCACTTTCAATAATTACTGAAAGTTTAACTTTTGATCTATATTTATCTTATGAAATTAGAAGAAGCAAAAATAAAATATATAAACACTTGGGGAAGCCTGTCTACTCATTGGGGCGTAAATAAAACAATGGCTCAAGTTCATGCTTTATTACTCGTTTCAGAAAGTCCACTATCTACTGATGATATTATGGATACTCTAAAAATTTCTAGAGGAAACGCTAATATGAATGTCAGAGCTTTAATTGACTGGGGAATTGTCCGTAAAGAATTGATTTCTGGTGAACGAAAAGATTATTTTACTGCGGATAAAGATATCTGGGAATTATTTAAACAAATCACTAAAGAGCGCAAACGAAGAGAAATAGAACCCGTAATAAAAACCTTAGAAGAATTACAAGAAATCGATGACGATAGTAGAGAAGCTGAAAATTTCAAAAAACTGATGAAAGATCTTTCATCGGTTACTACGACAGTCAATGGAATCTTAGAAAAAGCTATTAAAGCAGATGAGCATTGGCTATTTTCTAATTTCACTAAAATGGTAAAGAAATAAATTATCTAATCATGCTCTATTTTAAGTATAAATTACATACCCATAGAGTTAAAGTTAATTTAGTGAGTACACCTACAAATCCAACCATTGCTTGAACTGAGCAACTTTATTTTTACCAATAATAATATCGAGTTCTGAAGTTGGATTTACTTGTAACTTCAATTTACTATTTTCATATTTTGTGATCTTCTCTATGGCAGAAATCCCAACAATAAATTGACGATTTACTTTGAAATATACTTTTTCATCTAAAAGACTATAAATTTTATCTAAAGAATCTGGTGTTGTAGACTTCTTTCCTTCTTTTGTAACAATATAAGTAATGGTATTCTCTACATAAATATAAGCGATACTGCTAATTGTTATTGGTACTAACTCATTACGAACATATGTCAATATTCGTTCTTTAGTGATTTCCTCTACGTCAACACTAACATCACCATGGACTACTTCTGTCACTGCTATATTCTTTAAATTCTCTTGATATTTCTCTAATGAACTATTAAGATCCTCGATGCTTTTCGAATTAGACACCAACTCTTCTACTTTTTTATCAATTTGTTTATTGAAATAATTACTCAAATATCTACATAACCAAAGCACAAAAAGCCATAGAAGTAATCCTAGGATGCTTAATATACCAATATAAAAAGTCCTTTTCTTCTTTATACTAAAATGAATCTCTTCAAGATTGATATGGTTTGCTATTATTAAATCGGAATTATTGATAGTCTCTAATGCAATAATTGGAGTAACTTCTTCAGTTGGCTTGAGATTAGATAAAAACGAAAAAAAATAGTCTTGCAATTTAGAAGCATCCACCTTTTCATTTTCAAAATTGTTTTTAGCTAAAGGCTTCTCTCCTACTTTAAAAATTTCGGGATAGCATACATAATTACCCGCCCAATTAATAATAGAAATAAAGCTATTCTGCTTGTGAGTATCTTCTATAATATTTTGAATTAGTAACTGGTCATCGAAATTCTTATCAAGCGCATATACTTTAGCATATACCCTTTTAATAGTAGTAGTTTCATTTTTCAAATTAGAAAGACTAACATCTAATATTGAAACTGTAAAGCTTTTCAATAATATATTAAGTGTAATAATACTCAATACAGCAAAAACGATCCAGTAAGCAACACTTATTTTAGAATAAAACTTATAATCTTTCATAAAAATATATCTCTAGCACTTCAACAAAAATAAGAGATTCTTTGATTGAACAAAGTTTAACGACAGAAAGTCCATTTTCTTTTCATCTTTAAGTCAATTTTTTCCTTTTAAGCTTAAATATTTGTGTAATACCCCTGTATCGCTCTTTATTTGTATCCAGATAAAAGAGATGATTTTGAATAAAAGAACAATCTACACAATTGGCTGTTTGATATTGATTACAATTTTCACAATAAGTTGGTTGAAAATAAATAAAAGAGTGACTCCAACTCAAAAATTGAAAGAAGTAGCTACACTAAACACAGAAATTGTAGCCAATATGCAAAATTCAAATTTTTTATCTTTAGAGAAATACATTGAAAAACCTCTTGTTCTCAAGGGAAATATTCAACAAATATCTTATGATAAAAGTTATAATCTTATGATCTTAAATAAAGATAGCATTTGGATTTCTTGTGAATTTCAAAAGGATCAAAATGAAATATTAAAACAGTATACTAAAGGAGATCACATAAAAATTAAAGGCATTTACAAAGGTGCTTTAAACTACTTAGTGTTATTAAATTGTATTATTGAAAATTAACTAAATATATCCACCTATGAAGAAGCATTTATATTTACTTCTACTGCTCCCAATTTTATTGGGGTCTTCAAAAAAAGAAGATAAGTATATCTCTCGAAACGGAAAAGTCACTTTCTTTTCCTATGCATCTGCTGAAAATATTAAAGCAGTCAATAATCAAGCGCTTAGTTTGTTTGAACCTAGCACTAATAAAATTGCTGTTAGTGTACTTATGAGAGCATTTCAATTTGAAAAGTCTTTAATGCAAGAACATTTTAACGATAGTTATATTGAATCTGACCTATACCCAAAGGCTACTTTTGAAGGGACTATACTAAATTTCGATAAAGATTTTTCTGGAACGCAAACTAAAATTATTAAAGGTGATTTTACACTTAGAGGGATTACGAAACCTATAAAAATTAAAGTAGACATTACTAAAACCTATAAAAACTATATCATAAATGGAGAGACTGAGGTCAATATAAAAGACTATAAAATAAACGTACCTCAAATCTTAGCCAATCGAATAGCGCAAACCGTTAAAGTATCTTTCAATTTCAAATATGACCATTATGAAAAGTAAGTTATTTATCTCTATCCTGTTCTATTTAGGTTTGACTTCTACTTATGGTCAAGGCCTTTTAGATGAATTATATTTTGAAGAAAAAGAGCGTACTGAAACTGTACAATCTACCTTTAAAATGTTACGAATTGGAATGTTTCACTCGGTAGAAACTAGACAAAAAGGAGTCCTCGAATTAAGCGCATATTCTAGATATTGGAATATCCCCGAAGTAGATGGAGAAGTTGTGGAAAGAAACAGTTTTGCTTCCGATAGAATGAGTGTTCGATTTGGTGCAGATATCGCTATCACAGATAAATTTACAATCGGTGGTGGTTGGGCAAATAATGGCGTACTCGATGGATATTTTAAACATCGAATTGTACAACAGCAAAAAGGAAAAAAGAGCATTCCTTTTAGTATAACTGGTATAATTGGCGGATCTCATCGTTTAGAAAACTTAGAAAATATTCCTGGCGATGGAGATGTTACTTCTATTTACGATACCACAATACCCAATACATCCATTAATTTAGAAGACAGCTTTTACGATAAAACGAATGTCTTTGCTCAATTATTAATCGCTAGAAAATTCAATAGAAACCTTTCTTTACAAGTATCCCCTACTCTAATTTTTAGAGGGTCGAATCGTTTCGAAGAAAACCCCGATACACATTTAGCTATTGGATTTGGAGGAAGGTATAAAGTAGGAAAACATACTTCCTTATTTTCTGAATACTATTGGCTACCCGAATCTTCTGCATTGCAAAATATCGAAACTTTTGGAGCGTATTCATTAGGGGTTAATTGGGAAGTTTCTAAAGTTCAAATACAATTATTCTTAACAAACACAGGGAACTACGCTGAAGATATTGTAATTACAGAAACTCCTGCCAACTTCAATTTTAAAGATGGTAACCTATTCTTTGGTTGGAATTTCACTTATGTACTGCATTTAAAGAAGCGTAAAAACTAGCCCTCTAAACTTATTTGTCATGAAGAATGTAAAAAGAATCATTATTCCTGCATTAGGTTTGTTAATCGGTACTATCCTATTAACAGCCTCAGACCATGTTGATGCTCCTAGCATTATCAATAGCACAGCAGATGTCTCTGATTTTTATGCTTTCGAAAGCGAAGCAACACCTTCTAATATGGTGTTTATCGTTACAAGTCAAGGAATATTAAGTCCTACAGAAAGTGAAACTGCCAATTTTGATCAAAATGTACTTTATGAAATTAATATCGATAACACTGGGGATAATGTTGAAGATTTGGTCATCCAAATGATTAGACGCGGTAATTGGATGCACTTCTTTGGCCCTGTAACTCCTCAAGAAACAGGATTAAGAGGCACTATTGTTAGTGATGCCAATTTTCAAGAGCGGGTATTAATTACTCCGTATCAAGAAGATGATATCATTCTAGAAACAGAAACCGGTTGGAAATATTTTGCCGGAGTAACAGAAGATCCTTTCTTTTTTGATATCGCCCGTTTTAGACAAGTTATTGCTGGTGATGTAGATCGCTTTAATACACCAGGAAATGATACTTGGAATGGATTAAATGTATTGACGATTGCCATTGAACTTCCAAAAAGGCTATTAGGAAATGGGGACTCAATCAATGCTTGGATAACTGCTAATCGTAAACAAAATTAAAACATCATGAGGTTAAAAGTTATAACATTAATGAGTTGTTTATACTTATGCATTTCATGTAGTTTAAACGAAGATGCTGGTACAGACACAAGAGAAATTACAAACGAGGAAGCTATTACAGATTTCGAGGGAACATTCGTCCAAGAAGATCGAGTAGGAAAACCAACCATCAATACAATGATTATTTTAACGAATCGAAAAGATGCCTTTAATACTACCGTCACAGGAGATTTACAAGCTACATTTGCGACCGAAATTGAAGATCGCATTATAGCACTAAGTCCTGCTTATAATAATGCTACAGACACAAATATTCTAGGGATGTCTGCTGCTGAATTAGCTGCACTATTAGCCAATGATGTGTTAACGATTAGTTTAACAGGAACAACTACTTTTTTTGATGGGACAAATGTACTTACTGGAAGAAACTTAGAAGATGATGTTATCGATACAGAATTGCTATTGATTTTTGGAGGTGAAGATGGTACAGAAAACCCACAATTGTCCTCAGACAATGTAAATTCTAATGATAGACCTTTCCGAAGTACTTTTCCTTATGTTCCCAAGCCTTGGTAAGGCATTATTTATAAAATATTTTGTTTTAATGGCTAACTCATATTAGATATCACCTAAATGAGCTTAGCCTTTTTTACATTTAGTTATGAAAAAAATAGCATTCATATGTATCCTATTAATAGTTAGTTGCAATAAAAATACTAGCATCACTCGTTTTTCTGATTATCAAGTCTATTTGCAAGCTTGCCCTCCTCAATATCTCAATAAGCTTAACACAAATAATACTTTTTGGAGAAACAAAGTCAATTCCGATATTACTCAAAGTATTTATTACAGTAAATTATCCGCTTCCGAAGGTGCACTCTATAAAGCTACTGGAAAAATAAAACACCTAAAAAAAGCCACTAAAGCGATCGAAGAAGCCGTCAAAATCACCGATAGTAATGACGTTGGATTACTGCATCAATTAATTCAAAATTACACACAGCAACATCGCTTTCTAGAATGTCTCCTGCTATTAAACAAAGCAGAAAAGATAGCGTACAAAAAAAGAACTACCGATCAATTGTTATTTGATACTCACTTGGAATTAGGGAACCCTACCAAAGCTAAAACGTATTTAGATAAATTTAAAAATTATAAAGATTTTAATTATTTGATTCGAGCAGCTAAATGGAAAGATTTCAAAGGACAATTAAGTCAAGCTGTATCTCATTTAGAACATGCTTCACAAATAGCCAATGAGCAACATAACGAAAGCCTACAAGAATGGGCTTTTTCAAACTTAGGTGATTTTTACGGACATCAAGGTGAAATTGAAAAATCGTACCATGCATACTTAAAAGCATTAAAGATTAACCCTAACGATACCTACTCACTTAAAGGTATTGCTTGGGTTTTATATTCACACGAAAAAAATATTGAAGGAGCTAATCGTATTGTAGATACTTTGATCAACAAATCTTCCAGACCAGATTATCTTCTACTTAAAAGTAAAATAACAAGATTTAAAGGCCAAATTGAAACTGCAAAGTATTATGAACAACAGTTTATAAATAAGGCTAGTAATCCTGAGTATGGTAATGCCTATTACACACAATTAATAGAAGTTTATTTGGAATCTGATAAGCCTTCATTGCTCAAAAAAGCGCTTTCATTGGCTGAAAAAGAATTAAATACCGTTAGAAAAACAGCTACTAGTTATAGCTGGTATGCTAGAGCACTGGCTAGTAACCATATGAAAGAAAAAGCAACAGCCATAATTAAAAAAAATGTTCTGCGAAAAACAGAAGAACCTAAAGCCTTATATAATGCCGCAATTATCCTAAAAGGAAATCCAAACGATAAAAAAATAGTACTGAAACTAAAAGAGGAATTAGAAAGTGCTCTTTACGAATTGGGGCCAAATTATATCAAAAAAATAGGAGCCCTATAAAGGACTCCTATCGAAGAACTTAATTCATTTAAGTCCTACAACCAACTAACTATCAACTACGAAATCTTTATTTTGTTTTGCTAAAAAACTTCTTGAAATGAATTAATCGTATCATCATAAGTTAAATAGCTTATTTTTTGTCCATAATTAAGACTAATATTACTATACGTATTTACAAACTCCTTAACACTACTATATTCTTTCTCTACCTCTTTCTTGTAGCTTTTAATTAAGCCTGATAATTCAACTTTTTGGGCTGTGATTTTATTTTTTCTAGTATTATTTATGAAAACTCGCATTTTCTTTTCCAACGTCTTCTCTAAGTTATCAGCTGTGTAAGCATTTTTATCCATTTTAATACTCGATTTTGCTCCTCTATGCAATACTAATAAGGCTCTTACATCATTAAAGCCTTTAATAATATCTTCAACATCAGCAAGACTCATCATATTATTATTGATTTCAAAAAATTTAATCTTCTCTATTTTTCCTATTTCACTAAGCCTTTTTGCTGGAAAATGATCTGCAATTAGTTTTATAGAATAAGCATTGTATACATTAATCCAATGTGCTAATTGAGTCTTTCTGTTCCATGATTTTTTCACTTCTACAGCAGCTATTTTCTTTAACACATAATTAAATTGCTTGTGATCTTTTTTAAATCCTGTGTAATTTATGGCTCCCAAAACACTTGCATTTTTTCGCAATATTTTTGACCAAGAGTCATAGCTTATATTTTCTTCTATGCTATCAATAGATTCATTAATAACATCAATATCTGCATTGGCATATTGTGACCAAATAGGGAATGAAGTAATAACTAATAGTAAAATGGTTACGTTGTTCTTTAGCGTTTTCATAACAGTAATTTTTAGTTGATGTATAAATTAATTACAGTTACAAAGCTATAGCAGTAGTATCCTTTACTAAAGAAATCTAAGGTGAAGAGGAAATTTCATGATTGAATAGGAATCTGATATTTAAAACTAGCCCTAAGAAGCCTTAAAAGTGATAAATCAAAGGCTAAAAGTGAATTCAATATATTGCTAACCTACTTACTTAGCCTATTTTAGAAATAATTGATCTCAAATAGCTTCCGCCTGAGAAATCTGATATTTGAAAGGAATTCATCAATGTACCACTTCCTAAAAATAACTTTAAATTTTAATAGAAAAAGTCTAATAGACTATAGCATTAATAATGAAATAAGAATAACATAAAACACGAGAATCAGATTCCTGTCCCTAGAATGATTTATAAGAACTGTCATTTTTTTTGACACTTTATTTGGTTTATTAAACGCTAACCGAAAAATAATTAAGTTTAATATTTACAAAGGAACATGGAATATACATTATATAACATATTTGCATCAGCAATTACGGCAACAGGAGCATTTGCAAGTTTATTATTGGCTGTAAGTATATTCCGTTCAAAAAAAGGAATTAGAAAATCTAACATGTTTCTGGCGGGTATATTTTTAATTATGAGTATCCGAATGCTGGATAACTTTATTGTTTACTCGGGTCTTTATGCAAAAATCCCTCACAGCATTTTTTTTACATATCCTTTTTCTTTTGTAATTGACCCATTGTTTTTCTTCTATGTGCTCATTTTCTTAAAACCCAAAAGAACCTTTAAATGGTATGACCTTTTTCATCTTAGTCTATTTGTATATTTATGGTGGGGAGGCGGACATTTAGATTTTATGTTGAGTCCTTCTAGCTATAAACTTAGTAGAGTTAACGATTTCATGAGTTTAACTTTTTCTATGAAATCAATAGGTGTCATTTTAGTTACACTAAAACTATTCGTTCTTGTAGGGTATATAACTTATATATCTGTTTTATTAAAAAAAGAGAAAAACAATATAAGGTTATTATCCCCTAATACCTCTTTAAATTACACGAGCAAGCTTTATAATATTATATACATATATGTAGGAATAGCAATTTTTTCGACAGTATTACTTTTCTTTCTTCATTTTTTAAATATTAGAATTATTTATGTTGAACTAGCGATTTTTTTACAGAATAGTATCCTATTGATCTCTTTAGCGGTGTGGCATAGTAATAAATCGGAAATTTTAGTATTTGAAAAACCAAAAAAAATCAAGACAAAAAGGATTCCTGAGATCTCTTCCCAATTATTTGATTTGCATTCATATATGCTGAATAAAAAACCATTTTTAAATCCCGATTTAAAATTGACTGATCTAGCCGGTGAAATAAAAATGCCTGTTAGAAAACTGTCGACTAAAATTAATAATGAATTTGAAATGAGTTTTTATGATTTTATAAATCATTACAGAATAGAGGAATTTAAAGACATGATCAACTCCAAAAAAAATGAACAACTCACTTTATTGGCAATTGCTTTAGAAGCAGGATTCAATAGCAAATCTTCTTTCAATAGAGTTTTTAAAAATCACACAGGGCAAACTCCTAGTCAATTTGTAACATTAAAAAAGGTCTCAACTCTTTAAAAAAGGTGCCAAATTCTGTTATTGAGTCGACTTAGCATTAATTTATTAGTTCATTAGCGTTAAATAAATCATTAAAATTTAGCGATAATGAAAAGATCAGATTTTAAATCATTAACTCAATTATTTTTCATCTTAATAATTACTTCATCATGTAGTTCTAGCGACGATACCCCTGAAAATAAAATGATTACTCCCTTACCCACTGTTTCAGAATTGGTAATAACAGATACCGCAAATGAAGGAAATAGCACTGACTTAAAAATTTCATTTGATCTTACAGGAGAGGTAAGCACCATTTCATCATCTAAACTTATTATTTCAAAAGCATCCACTACGCTACAGGCATCTCAAATTTCAGCACTAAAAGAAGATCAATTCGAAGAGTTTTCTGCTAAAAATACTACCGAAATATATGTGTCAAAAGTGTTAAAAGATACCGATGGGGACATCATAAAAGAAGACACAAACTACACCATGCATTTGGCACTATCAAACACCGATCAAACTATTTTAAGCCCATCGACAAAAAGCTTTCAATTTAAAAATGAAACTATTGTTACAACACTTGTCGAGAGCATTGAAGCTGGTGAAGATATTTCACTTGATTCGGATCTTAATTTATATGTCAATGGAGGCGGTAGTGATCAAAATGGACAATCTCCCAATATATTTAAAGTTACTCCAGAAGGAGATGTAAGTATATTTAATAATGAAGTAAAACAAGCTGTAGGGAATACTTTCGATAATGAAGGTAATCTTCTGGCTACTTTGTTCGGAACAAATATTATCTATAAAATTACCGCAGATGGAACAAAATCCGAAATTGTAAATGACAGTCGTTTTTTTGGCGGAGGAGGAATTGTATCCTTAAATGATGGAGTCATCTTGAATACATTTTGGGGAGCTAGGAAAATTTTTAAAATCGAATCTGATCTTTCTATTTCTGAAATAAATATTCCTACCAACGGCTTTATTGGTTTTACCCATGATAAAGAAAACAATATTGCTTATTTAGGGAATTTCAATACTGGAAAAATTTTCAAACTAGAAGATGATTATAGTATTACAGAAATCGCAGATACACCTGCGTCTATTGGACACTTTTCCTATGCCAATAAGCACTTTTATTTAACCGGTTTTGAACAGCATAAAATTTTTATTGTTGGTCTTGACGGCACTATCGTCGAAGAAATTGGTACTGGTGTTGCTGGGTCTTCTGATGGTTCTGCCACAACGGCTACTTTCCAAAACCCAAACGGGATCGAAGCCACTCCTGATGGAAAAATTATATATGTAAGTGGAGGTAGTTCAAAAATCAGAAAGATTCTTCCGAAGAGACCATCATAATAATTTGAATATAATTCTTTAACATGCACCGTCGAAATTTAAAAAGGCTATAGAATAGTAGATTTTTTAAATTTCGACGGTGCTTTATTTATGCTTTTTAAATGATATCCTTTATTTTTTCAGATAATCTTTAATCCCATAACTGGCCAGTACTCCTTCACCAGTTGCTGCAGCTACTTGGGCAATGGCTCCTTCTCTACAATCTCCCGCGGCATAAATTCCTTTTAAAGATGTTTCAGCTAAACCTTTTGTAACGATAAACCCTCTTTCATTTAATTCGATAACGTCTTCAAAAAGCCTTGTATTTGGTATAAGTCCTATAAAAATGAAAGAACCATCTCCAGTTATTAATTCTTCTTTTCCTGTTTCATTATCTTTTACCTTAAGTCCTTTAAAATTCCCCTTATCGTCAGCAACAAAAGCAACAGAAGTCTTATTCATAAAAGTTTCTATAGTATCGATATCTGATAACTTCTCTACATAGGTTGGTGAGGCTGTAAATTCTTCTGAACGATGAACGATTTTAACTTTCTTCACAAAACCAGATAGAAAAATACTTTCTTCTAGTGCACTGTTTCCACCTCCTATAACAACCACTTCTCGATCTCTATAAAAAGCACCATCACAAGTTGCACAAAAGTGTACCCCCGAACCTATTAATTCTTCTTCTCCTTCGATCCCCAATTTACGATATGTAGAACCTGTAGAAGCCACTACACTTCTTCCTATGAAAGTATCGTGAGTAGATTTCACATAAAACTTCCCGTCTTTCTTTTCAATAGAAGTTACATCAATCCCTGTTTTAATGGTCGCACCGTAAGTTAGAGCTTGTTCCTCCATCTTATCCATTAAATCGGGACCTGAGATATTAGTAAAACCTGGATAATTTTCAATTTTCTGAGTTAAAAAAGCATTACCACCAATAGTCTTCTTTTCTAATATTAAGCTATCAAAGCGATCTCTTTGCGCATAAATTGAAGTTGTTAACCCTGCTGCACCCCCTCCAATGATTATAGTATCGTAAACTTTATGTTCTTTTTTAACATCAATACTTAGCAGCTCCTTAAGTGTGTTGTTATCTGGGTTTGTATAGGATTTCCCATCGATCAACACCGTCGGAATAATTCGTTTCCCTTTATTAATTTCCTCGACTTTTGCCGTTGCCCAGTCGTGTTCATCTACATCAATAAACTGAAAATTAACGTTATTATCTGCTAAATAGCTTTTTGCTCTACGACAATCAGGACACCAATCTGCTCCAAAAAGTTGAACCACTCCTGCTTCATTAATTCCTAAGGCATCGGCTAATGTTGTATTACTAGGATTTGTATAGGTTTTTCCATTAAAATCAATCGTAGGGATAATTCGTTTCCCTTTATTAATTTTTTCCACTAAACGAGTAGCACTCTCATCTAAGTCTACATCTACAAATTCAAAATCTATATTGTTTTCTTTTAAATATGCTTTAGCTCTTCGGCAATCTGGACACCAATCTGCTCCGTATAATTTTAATGTGTTCATTATTATAATTTAAGATCTCTTTTAAAGTTACATCCTTCGAGATAAATCAGTCTTATTTTACTTTTTTATTCTGAAGTGAATCACTAGGGACTGGAAGATCCATAGTTTCGGTTACTACTGAAAGTCTTTTTCTATTTTCTAACTTATTGCTGTAAGCTATATTAATAGACATAAGGCTTACTGCTTAAAACTTAATGCCTATAGCCTTAGACAAAATTTTTAGAAACTAAAAGTGAGATGTACTAAAGTACATAGGTTTAACTATTATTAAGGCCAATAAAACTTTCTTCGAATCGAAGGAAATGGCAGGTATAACCATTAGGGTGTTTTACCAAATAGTCTTGGTGACTATCTTCTGCTTTCCAGAATGTAGAAAAAGGTTCTAAAGTAGTTACTACATCCCCTTCCCATTTACCCGAAGCATCAACTAATGAAATCATATCAGTTGCAATAGATTTCTCTTCTTCGTTCTGATAGAAAATTGCTGATCGGTAACTAGACCCCCTATCATTCCCTTGTTGATCAACTGTTGTTGGATTATGAATTCTAAAGAAAAAATCTAAAATTTCTTTAAATGATGTCTCATTTGGATTATAGGTTAATTCGATACCCTCAGCATGTCCTGGATGATTTCGATAAGTTGGATTTTCATTTATTCCGCCCTGATAACCGACTTCTGTATCTTCAATTCCGGGTCTTGACCTAAATAAATCTTCCATCCCCCAAAAACAGCCTCCTGCGATATATGCTTTCTTCAAATCTTTCATAGTATATGCGTTAATACGAGTTATTTAATTTATTTGCAATACAAAATTATGCAGAGGTACTTCTTTTTCATTTATACATTTATCCTCTTTACTTTGCTATTTTACTCAGGTTTAATGAGCTTTACATTATTTAAAAAGTGTATTACTTTCCTTTCTGGCATTTCGCAAGGCTTAAGCAATTCTTTGGTCTTGGTAACATAATAGTTAAGACTCACAAAATCAATCCCTCCTAATTCTTCTGCATAGAACTTTATAGATCTTCCTTTATTAAAGGTTGTTTTGGTCAAGCCATACTTCCTTTCATTATAAACTCCTTCTGAATAACCTTCTTCAACATTCATTAAAATAGTTAGCAACATGATTCAATCTTAAAAAGTTATATTTACTATGAACTACAAGAAAGCATAGAACAACCTACTTTATGCCGCGCCCAATCTGGACGTTTGGCAAACCATTTTAATGCATCTGGCTGCTCGTCATAGGGATTTTTAAGAAGCACAAAAAGCTCATCTAACACCTTATAATCTCCTTCATCTGCTGCATCGATCGCCAATTGTGCCATATAATTACGGAGCACATATTTGGGGTTTACCTTATTCATTGCCTTTTTCCTTTCTTCATCTGTCCATACTTCTATTAACAAACGTTTTCCATAATCTTTAAACCAATTCGTCCAGCTTTCCTTGACGGTATTAGATACTTCTTTGGGTTTGTAAAAAGCATCTTCAACTATGCTAAACCAATCGTCGAATTGTTGCTTTTTAAGATTCGCTAGATTCCTAAAAAAAATAGTCATGTCGGTCTCTGTGAGTTGCAATACTTTCTCTAAATCTTCAACTAACTTCTCATCATTATCCGTTTCAGTATTTAGGCCAAGCTTATTCCTCATCATATCTAAATGAGCCACTTTTACATTGATATGATACTCATTTAAAATTTCCTCTAATGGTGCCTCTTCTTCAATTAACCCATAAAGTGCTCTTGCCAATTGTAGTAAATTCCAAAATACAATTTGTGGCTGGGTACCAAAACGGTATCTTTTCTGTCTACGATCTGTGGTATTCGGTGTCCAATCATGATCATATCCTTCTAGCCATCCATAGGGCCCATAATCGATGGTAAGACCTAGAATAGACATATTATCGGTATTCATTACTCCATGAACAAAACCTACTCGTTGCCAATGGATAACCATATCCATACTTTTCTGTGCCACTTCTCGCAGGAAATCTAGGTATACCTCTTTGGAAGGTACTCCTAAATGAAAAAAATGATTATTTATGGTATAATCTACCAATGTTTTTAGTGTCGTTTTATCTCCTCTCGATGCGAAAATTTCGTAATTACCAAAACGAAGAAATGATGGTGCGACTCTCGATACAATAGCTCCTTTCTCATAAGCAGGATTGCCATTATACATAACATCTCTTAACACCTTGCTTCCAGATAAAACTATTGACAAAGCCCTAGTAGTTGGCACGCCTAAATAGTACATCGCCTCACTACATAAATACTCACGAATTGAAGATCGCAATACCGCTAACCCATCTGCTGTTCGCGAATAAGGGGTTTCTCCTGCCCCCTTTAATTGTAAAGCCCATATTTTATTATTATGCTCTATCTCGGTAAGGTTAATGGCTCTTCCATCTCCTAATTGCCCTGCCCAATTTCCAAATTGATGCCCGCCATAACACATTGCATAAGGTTTTGTCCCAGACAACACTACTTTTCCCGAAACGACATCAAGAAATTCAGCACGCTGTCCATCCTCTTCTTTAAGTCCTAAATTCTCTAACATCGCTGTCGAAACATGGAGTAAAGAAGGGGCTTTGGGCAGCTTGGGATTTACATATGAAAAACAAGCTCCCTCTACTTGCCTCCTGCTATTATCTAAGTCCTTATCCGCAGGGAGTTGCTGGGTAAATCGATCAATACTATTTACGTTCAATTTCATCTTTATCGTGTATGCTATATTAGTATTCAATTATTGAACTCCATGTATCACTTCGCTGCGCTACAATTCTTATATAAGAACATACTGCAACAGCCTTATACCCTTCTCTATTAAGTTGCTCGAAGGTCTTTTCTACCAATACCTTTCCAATACCTTGACCTCTTAAATTGTAAGGTACTTCTGAATGGTTTAGATACATTTTTCCATCCTTAATAGAATAATCTACTTTTGCTAATTCTCCATTGACATTTAATGTAAACTGCATGCGTTCTTTGTTATGCTCTATATTCAATCTACTAGGTATTAATTTAGTTAACCATTTATCAATATCTTCTTTCAAGGGATTTCTTAATTTTTTCGAACCAATTGTAATGGTTGGGAAATTTAGTTTTCGATTTTCATATAGACTTCGCAATTCATCTCCATAGGCTTCATTAGCTATAACATCCAAAAACGTATAAGGCAACTCTGTTTTATCTAGAATCCTTTGATAATATTGTGTTTTGTGACAACTGTCAGCTCCGTATAATTTTATTTGTGGAATTAAATCCATTACTCAATCTCCTTTCCTTCCATTTGAAGCACCATCGATTCTGAATTTATACAATATCTTAACCCGCTTGGTTCTGGCCCATCTGGAAAAACATGTCCTTGGTGGGCATCACATGTATTACATTGCACTTCTACACGTACCATTCCAAAAGAACTATCCTTGATATACTTAATGGCATTCTCTCTAATGGGTTGTGAAAAACTTGGCCAGCCAGTACCCGAATTAAATTTAATTGTTGAATCGAATAATGGGGTATTACAACAAACGCAGTTGTATTTCCCTGCATCATATATACTACATAAAGCTCCAGAGTGTGGTCTTTCGGTTCCTGCTTTACGTGTAATTCTAAACTGTTCTGGTGTTAATAAAACTTTCCATTCTTCTTCGGTTTTTTCAACTCTGCGATCAGGAATAGGATTTCCATGATTTGCAAAACGGATAACATCACTCCAATTTAACACTTTATTGTCTTTTCTGTCTCCCATAATACTCAGTTTTAAATTATATACGATTAAAGTGATATTCTACTAATATCTTGTACATATTCCCTAATCGCAAAGAAATATTTCTTTTTAGTACTACAAAATTAACTTATCTATCAGTCAATTTACTTATACATTAATACTCTACTCTTGCAGATTTTACTCAATTATACCTATAGCTTTGTATTCCCTAGGAGAATGCCCTGTGTGTTTTTTAAAGAATTTTGAAAAATGGGAGGTTTCACTAAAGCCTAACATATAAGCAATCTCACTAACGCTTTTATCGGAATAACGAATAAGTCTTTCCGCTTCTAGACAAACACGCTCACTTATTAGTTTTAAAGGAGGCTTATTATAATATCTTAAAAATGTGTTTGACAAAGATTTAGGAGAAATATTCAACAATTCGGCATATTCCGATACTTTATGTTTTTCTCTAAAATGAGTTTCTACAAGAAGATTAAACTTTCTGATAATATCTAATTTAGAATCTGGCATGTCTTGTTTAGGGAGCAATTTTCTAGCAATCCTAACAGACTTTATTAGCAATCGCTTTAAAAGTACTAAAAGCATTTCTCCGTGTATGTGATCCTTCTCTTCAAATTCTTCTACAAAGAAATCATATAGTAATATGAAGCTCTTTTTTTCTTTCTCAGTAAGATCTACTATAATTGGTTTTGCTGAACCGAGAAATAAAAAACCATTACAAGATACTTCGGCATCATGATCTCGAATGCAATAGAATTCTCTATTAAATGAATACACCACAACCTCTTTATGGGCCACTTGTAAGTCTAATTTATTAAGGGGAGAAACAAAAAGGAGTTGATCCTTCTTTAAGGAAACAAGATACCCATCGACATCAAAAGTTACTTCGTCGCCTTTTGCCCAAACAATTTTATAACAATTTTGACTGAAACTGTTAATATCTAATTCAGTTTCAGAAACATCCACTATACTAAATTCACTGCTATACTTGTCTTTGTAATGATATTCCATACGATATCAAATTACCTTAAAATTTTAGAAATATTAAATGAATTTAAGCTAAAATCTAATTTTTAATTTAGATACAAGTATCTAAATCATAAGAAGATCTAATTCAGGGTTATTTACAAAAATTATTAAATAAAAATCCAAACATAACCTCTATATTCTAAAAACGGGAGTACTCAAGCAAACAGAAATATTCATTATAAAAACCCCTGAAAGCAGTGAGTTATTAAAGTATTGAATGAGTTAGTTTTATTGATTAAGAAACATTCCTGTAATAGTCTGCAATGTTTATTTATTCTTATATAAATCAGAAGAAAAAAACCTTTTAATAATGAAGTGCTACTTAAAAATAATAACTCTTTTATTGATTATGACAACTAATCCTTGTCAGTCTCAAACAACTTCAAATGATAATCTAATACCGGAAGAAATTACGCAACTCGGTTTTTACATTAAAGGAGAAAAATCATACACTTCTTTTACTCTGATTAATAACTCTAATTTTCCTGAATTTAAACATCTAGAAACTGTTAATTCCTTAAACAGAACCAACAACCTATTAGAATTAATTGTGTATACAGAAGCCTCTTTGGGTGAACAATTAACATTGATCTCAAGAAAATTATCGCTTGTTATCAAAACTGAAGAAATTATTTTTAAAGTAACACCTCTTAACAAAAAAAAAAAATACAAACTTTCTACAACAACAAAAATTGAAGATGGTAGTTTTTTATATCTAGCTTCTGGAGGTTGGAACCAAATATATACTGTCTTTTTAGGGGATAAAGAAAAAGAAGCTGTCAAATTCTTTTCAGATACAACTATGAGACCTGCTTATGCCGCTCTTCATAACTTAAAACAAACTATAAAATCCTTTCCTGAAAACAAAAAATTATCTCAGCTATTGCCTGTATGGGAAAAAATTAAAAAAACGGAACAAGAAGATAAAGACTTTAATTACATAAGTAAAACTTGGAAAAAATATAAGGAAACTGAAAAAGTTGCTCAAAAAGTATCTTATCTAAATCAAATGCAAAGAGAATTGACTAATTTTCTTAAAAGATACCCTGAAAACGAAAAAGCAGCATTAGTAAAACAATATCAAGACGAAATAAATAAAGAACTCCCTAAACTAAAAAAAATGATCTAAGGAGTGATCAAGATGTAGAATAAACTTGACTCCATATATTGATCCAGAAACATTCTTAAAACAAAAAACTCTTAACATTTTTGTTAAGAGTTTTTTAGTGAAAACAGAGAAAGTTCGAACTTTTTGAAATCGGATATTGAACTAATTCTTTATAATTCAATAAAAATGTTATTGTAAAAACGAAACGATTATTCATTAATATATACCTGCTCTCCCCTACCCAGATTCACATTAATAATCGAATTGATGTCCGAATTCTGGATTTGACCATTCATATCTACATCCGAGTTACTATAGCTTGAACTCCCAAGTTCTGCATTAGCCGTACTCAAATCATTATTCTGGATTTGTCCATTACCATCAACATCTCCTGCTGGCATAGCGTAGAATCCATTTCCCATATCCGTCATTGCATCCGCTCCATTTAAGATGTTGGATGTCGCAGTCATATCCAGATCCAATATAGCATCTGTTAATAGTTGAACTGAACTAGAGGCTATCGTTAAATGGTTACGATGTGCCACCGCTATATAATAATTCCCTTGCCAGGCAGTCAGAGAAAGTGATGATTCCCCATCTACATCAACGATCTCTCCACTGCGAAGCAATAATCCTGATGTACGTGCTACAACCTCTGAAACATCATTGGCATTGCGCAGCTGCACCTCAACCCAATCCACTACAGCGTTGCTGCCATGAGTATCAAAAACACTAACTTCACAAGTAAGAGCGTCTTCATAAGGTGAGGTTGTAGGTAATACATTATTATCTCTTAAATCGTCCTGCATCAATATGCCGCCTTCGCCACTATCAAAAGCCCCTTCTAGAATAACTTCCAAAGACATTGATAAGGTTTCACAATCGGCACTAAAAGTCGTTTGATCGTCTTTTTCTATAAAATTGGTATTGGCATAATCTACATCATCAACTTGTACACAATAGAGAGCTGAGTTACCATCAATCTCCATTCTTGTAAAATTGCTATTATTCCCATTCTTAAGATTCAGGCTTACTAATGCATTATTATCTGCTCGAAGATCGTCTAATACGGTATTCTGAGAAATATCTAAAGTTTCTAGGTTATTATCTCCTACATCCAAAGTCTCTAAACCTGTAAGCATCGTAACATCTATGGTTTCTAAAGCTGTTTTATCTACATATACAGTAGCTAGATTGGAAGCATTACCAAAAGTAACCTCTGTTAATAACGAATTGTCATCAAGATCCGCTCTTGTCAGAGCTGTATTATTGGTCAAATCAATACTTCCGAACTGATTATCATCAAGGTCTAAATCTTCTATTAATGTATTTTGAGAAAGATCAATTGCTGTGAGTTCGCTTCCTTCTACATCTAAATCCATAAGCTTAGTTAGGCCAGTAATATCTAGCTCCGTCAAATTATTATCTTCTAGATCTAAGTTTTCCAATAGCACATTCGTACTTATATCTATTGAGCTAAGGAGATTGTCTTCAACATCAAGCGTTGTCAATAGAGTACACTCTGAAACATTTAAAGAAGTCAACTGATTATTATCACAACTTAAACTATGAAGCATTGTATTTTTGCTAACATCAAGTGTTGTAAGATTGTTATCGCTACAGTCTAATTCTTGTAAGGACACAAATGCTTCTATTCCTGTTAAATCAGAAATTCCTTCACTATCGATATCCATCGAGGTTATAAAATAAATCCTGTCTAGAGGTACTTGATTGTCGTTGAAAACATCATCATACGCTGCTAATTCATTTTCAAACTGATCATCCGGAATAGTAACATATATGGTACAATCTGTTTCGTTAAACGAAGCTCCTTCATCAATACCAACACTCAAATTTTCTAAGGCATAAGACTCACTATCTACCAAAACACAAGTAAGATCATTTCCAAGAGCATCAAAATGAGTAAGGCTTGTATTCGCTCCATTTTTGATATTCAAAGAAAACAGATCATTGAAAGCTACCCCAAGACTTGTCAAATTTATCAAACTTGAGAGGTCTAGTATTTTTAAGTCATTTTCTTCTAAGTCGATTTCCTCTAATGCTATATTTTTCGAAAGATCTAACTGTTCGATACTATTTTCACTAGCATTTAAACTCTTTAAGGCGACAAAACCTTGTATACCTTCTAAACTAATAATTCCCAGATTCGAAACATCTAGACTCGTCAAAATCTCGATTGCGACTGTTGGTATATGATCATCTCTTGGAATATCATCATAAACAGCTAATGCCAATTCAAAATTCGCATCAGGCACATACGTATAAGTACCACAATCAATACTATACTCAAAATCATCACTAAGGTGTTCTTTTGCAGATGCTACATCGCTAACGGTAATACATGTTAGATTATCATTGCCAAATGCCGTAAAAAAAGTGAATTGCGAAAGGTCAATGTTCCTTAAATCTACACTAGTCAAATTATTGTTAGGAATTTGTACTTGAGTTAAACTAGTGTTACTACTTAAATCTAAGCTTTCTAAATCATTCCCAAGCAAACTTAAAGAAGTTATGTTTACAGCATCACTTAGATCAAGAGAAATAAGAGCAGAAGTATTTACAGTAAACCGCTCTAAGCCTGTAACACCATTTAAGGTAATAGCTGTTAAACTATTGTTGGCACTACCATTAATTATTGCTAGATTACTAAGATTCGAGAAATCCAAACTCGAAAAATTATTACTATCGAAACTAAAAAAGGCTAATGCTGTATTATTTAATAAATCTATCGAAGACAACTGATTATCATCTACCGTTAGGTTTTCTAAAACCGTCAAAGCGGTAATATCTAATGTGGTCAAATTATTCTCTGTAAGATCGACATCTGTTAATAGCACATTTTTTGAAAGATCAAGAGTACTAAGACTTGATTCTTCTGCACTTAAAACAGTAAGATTTACATTGGCAGAAAGATCAATCCCTGCTGATAAATCGAGATCATCAATACTAAGTTCACTCAAATTAATATTTGCAGAAAGATCTAAGCTTGTTATATCATTATCTCCAAGATACAACAGTTCTAAGGCAGTATTTTGACTTAAATCTATTGTAGTGATTTGGTTTTGATTGGCTCTTAATTCTTTTAATGCTCTAAAGTTTTCAATACCTGTTAGATCCGTAATGCCTTCATTTCGAATATCCAATTCGGTAATGCCGATAATATTCTCCGTAAGTATTTGTCCATCACCTGAAATATCATCGTACCCTTGTGCGTCTAGTTCTGCCTCAAAATTCGCATCAGGAATAGACGTATACAAGCAATCAGTATCACTGAAAATGGTGTGGTTATCTACCAATGACCAGTTTGTAGTACTGTAAGAAGCATCATCAACCAATATACAAGTCAAATTTTCGTTGTTATGTGCACTAAAACTTGAAATGTTGGTATTATTCCCATTCTTCAAGTTGACACTGGTTAAATTATTATCATTAACATAAAACCAACTTAGCGCTGTGTTTACAGCCACATCTAATGATGAGATATTATTTTCATAACAAGCAAATTCGGTCAGTACTGTATTATTACTTACATCTATAGTAGTCAAGTCATTTCCATTCACCCAGAGTTTTTGAAGTAATGTATTTTGGCTAACATCAATGGTGGTTAATTCCCCATTTTGAACATATAACCATAACAAAGCTGTATTTTGAGAAACATCAATAGTTGAAATTGCATTATCAGAGAAAAGAAAATATTGCAATGCCGTATTAGCTGTGATATCAATACTTGTTAATTGATTCTCTCCTACACTAATGTAAATTAAACTGATATTATTTGATACATCTAAACTAGATAATGCATTTTCACCCAGAGTTAATGTTTCTAGCTGGGTAGATGCTGATATATCTAATGACGTAATATTGTTAGTATTCAGAGATAGATTTTTCAATACGGTTAGGTTCTTTAAATCCACATCTTCCAGTGCATTTCTGCCACATTGTATCGTTTCTAAATTAATATTCCCACTAAAGTCTAGTGAAGTTAAATTTTCATTGTTATTACAAATAAAAGTTTTCAAACTTCCATTAGTAGGAAGAATAACTGAAGTTAGATTATTACTATCTAAGTCTACCGTTTCTAAAAGAGGTTGGTTACTCAGGTCAATAGAAGTTAAATCATTAACCTCAACGTCTAAATCAACTAGGGCAACAAAATCTTCTATACCTGTCAAATCTGCAATTTCTCTACTACTAACATCTAGTTCGGTAAGTCCTTCAATGAGTAATGTAGGTACTTGTCCATCTCCAGAAATATCATCATATCCTTGTGCTTCTAGTTCTGCCTCAAAATTTGCATCAGGAATAGCGGTGTAATTACAGTATTGTGTCTCACTAAAACTGGCTGTATCATCTATAGCTGTCCAAAAGGTATTACTATAACTAACATTATCTACTTGAATACATGTCAAACTATCGTTACCACTAGCTACAAATTGGATAATATCTGTATTAGTCCCATTTTTAACGTTGAACTGCGATAGTTTGAAATTATTAGTTACCTGAAGACTATCTATACTAGCATTTTTACTTACATCTACGATTTCTAGCTTATCTAAACTTTTCAGTGTTAATACCCTTAACAAAGTATTATTAACCAAATTTATACTTGAAAAGGTAGCGTTATCTGAAATTTTTAACGCATCTAATGCTGTATTTTCTAATAAATCAATCGTAGTAAACGCATTAGCTTCACTTGTAATTCTTTCTAACAACATACAACCTGATACATCTAAACTAGTAAGATTTGAATTTTCACTCGTGGTTAATTCGGTAAGATTGGTATTATTCGAAACATCTAATGAAGTAAGATTGTTATTAGCAACGTTCAAGGTTTCCAAAGCCTCAAAATCCTGAATTCCCGTTAAGTCTGTAATCGAATTATCTGAAACATCTAAAGAAGTGATCACCTCAATTAATTCCGTAGGAACCTGCCCATCGTTAGAAATATCATCGTAACCATTTAATGCTGCTTCAAAATTAGCATCTGGAATCGTAGTATAGCTACAATAGGTACTAGAAAAGCTCACCGCATCATCAATAGAATCCCAATTCTCAATACTATGATCTACATCATCTACCAAAATACATTCTAAATCGTCATTATTATTGGCTATAAACTTGAATACATTCATATTATTTCCATTCTGAACATTCAAAGTGTGTAACTCATTATTTTGTACTTGTATTTGAGTTAAGGCGGTATTTTGACTTAAATCTACACTCTTAAGGTGGTTATCGTAAGCCCTAAATCGTACAAGCGCCGTAGAATTGCTTTCAACTATAGTTTCTAATTCATTACCATTAATTTGTAGAATACGGAGGTTAGCCTGATTACTTAAATCAATATAGGTCAACTGATTCTCTTGCATTCTGATATCTGTAAGGGCAAGGTTGTTTGTAAGATCCAAAGCTGTTAACTCATTATTAAATCCCCTTACTGATTTTAATGAAGTAAGGTTAGACACATCTATCTCAGTAACATTATTATTACCAAAATAGAGTGTTTCAAGAGCTCTAAAATCTTCTATACCTGTTAAGTCCGAAATGTTTAGACTTTGTACATCTAAAGAAGTCAAGCTTTGTATTTCCGAAGTAGGGACTTGTCCATCTCCAGAATTATCATCGGTAATAATCGTTTCTAGATATGCTTCGAAATTGGTATCAGGAATTGATGTGTATTGAGCTGATATGCTATTAATAGTACATAAAACCAGTAACAGAGTTAGGTAATTTTTCATAGGTTGGGTTTTGAAGTATGCTGCTACAAAACTATTTTAACCCTATTGTTTTTAGAAAAGTCTTAGAGGGACACTAAGGGGGACAGCAGTGTGATGCATTGGTTTTATTGGGATTCTTCTACTATTCGAAGGGTGAGTACTTCGACTAAGGCTCAGTATAAACTGTAGTCGAACCCTACTAGACTTAATGTAATCCTCTTCTAATTCCACCCTTCGGCTAGTTCATACTGTGTTTACCGAAGTACTCAGGGTTCGATAAGAAACAAACACTGAATTATAAACGAAACGTGTTAGAATAATGTCCGAAGGGTTCGGGTTCTAACGAACACAAAACGAAAGTCGAATAGTCAGGCTGAGCGCAGTCGAAGCCTGATATAGAAAACGTAAACAAGCATTACACCCCCTTCAAATAATTTTCCAAATCTACATCGGCATCTAATTCTAATTTTTTACGAAGGCGGTAACGACTTTTTCTTGCGGCTTCCACTGAAATATGACGTAAGCGAGCAATTTCTTTTCTACTTAGTCCCATGTACATATAAGTACAAGTTTCTATATCGGTTTTGGAAAGTTGAGGAGCTTTAGCTTTTAAACGTTGAATAAAATCGTAATGTAGCATTTCGATGTCATTTCTAATAACATTCAATTGATTGTCTTCAAGTAATTCTGACCGCAGCCCTTTTACAATTTTATCTACAGAAATACTATTGTCCTGCGATGCTTTTCTTAAATTATCTGCTAAATCTCTTTTTGATTTTAAGTGATGATATGATTCGTGTAATAATTTAGAGATTTCAGCTTCTTTTATCTGCATTTGCTGGTTCATACTCTGAACCTCTTTTGTCATATTTCGAAGTTCTTTTTCTTTCTCCTTAGCAATTTTATAATTCAAGTACATCTGAAAGAACACATAAGCCAACAATCCAATATTAGCAATGAAAGCTGTTTTTCGTAACATCATTGCACTTAACATATCATTGGTAAAAATCACTGATAGCACTATAGCATTTAAAATGATAGATTTAGCAAAAGGCTTTTTATCCTTAATTGCTTTTATGATGATCCAATAGCCTGCAACAATATTTAAAAAACCAAAAAAATGAAAAACAGGTGCACTATAGGTGCCATAGAAAATCGGAGTTATTAAAACATAAATGATGCCCAAAGCCGGAATTACAGTAAACAACTGTACTATTCTTTTATGATAATATTTTGGAAATAAAGCATTGTGATATAAAAAGATAAATCCTAGTCCTCCATAAAAACAAATGTACCTCAATCGTTGAATCACTTCGAAAGGGACTTCAGGAAAAAGCCTATAAATAAATGCTTCTCCAACAAACAATTGTCTTATACCTCCAAACACACAAAAAAGTCCGAAATACAAGAAGTATTTCTGCTTATGGACACTGAAATAACTAAATATCTGATATACTCCGAAGATTAAAATGATAAAGGTTACAAGACCTTCAAAAGCAAATTTTCGTTGCTTCATTAAATAAGAGCTTTCTTTTTCTTCAATCGTATTTTCAAGAGGGAATCCTCCCCCCATACGCGAATTGGAATTAGATACCAGTAGCATTACATCTAAAAGCGTCTCTTCAGGAAGGTCTACCGTCAATCCAGGAATGGCATCTTTAGAATTATCCAAGCTTTTAGATACATTTCCATGGGTTATTTGTTTCTTACCATTAATCCATACCTCACATGCACCCAAAACTCTAGAGAAATTTAAAACTGCTTCTTTATTTAAATCTTCTTGATTTATAAAAAATCTATAAGTTCCAAAACCTTTGGGTGGATAGCCTTTATGTTTCCAAACGGCAGAAGTAGAGTTTATAGTATCGACCTTTGTTAACAACCCCTTATCATAAACACCATGATTTGTTAGCGGCCATTGTTTCCAATAGAAAAGAAACTTCATTTTTAACCCTAACCTATTCGTTTTACTAGAATCCCAAGAAGGAACTGTTACAAATTCATTTTCAGAAACAGCAATTCTACCTCTTGTTGATAGGGTACTTTTCAGAAACAAAAAGATACAACCTATTACTAGTATTTTAAAAAGAAGAGAGTTATGGACATCTAACTTCATAAAACAAACCTGAGTTTACCACAAAAATAATTTAAAATATGAAGTGTGCGGAACTGATTGTTCAGATAATAATGTCATTCTCGAAGTTCTGACAGCTACCAGAACAGAAATCTCTCAAAAGGAAAATTTTCCGATTCGTGTACTTCTAGTGATTTGAAGTAACTTGAGCTAAAATAAAAAATCCCCACCAAATAAATGGTGAGGATTTAAAGTGAGCCCAACGGAAGAAGTATCGAACTTTCTTCTTGATGATTTTGATATTATACTGAATTTTATGAATATTAAATATGCTCTATAGAATTAGGGATAATTTTAAATGAACTTAAGATATCCTGAGCAATCTCTTTATTAAGTTTTCCGTCTTTTATTACTTGGGGAAATGCTAATTCGCAGAAGTGTTTCCTCTTGTCAATCGCTTCGAAATATTGGCCTTTCACTTTGGTCTGATTAGAAGTTGATGGGTAGAGAAGCATACTATGGTTACAATCCCATCTGTAATTATAGGTATACATCTGTTTTAAATCATGATCTCCTGGTTTGTCATTACTGACTATTTTCCATTTAGTATCAATAATAAATGTTTTATCATCATTTCTTGATTCTAAAACAATATCTGGTTTTATAACTTTAGAGTTGTTCCAGAACTTTTTTTGTTTTTGACCTCTTATAATGAAATCCTTATTACCTTCTCGTTTCAATGACTGTAAAATATACTCCTCCCAAAGTTTGTTCATATCGAACATTAAAGCAATCAAGTCTCTGTTTCCTGATTTAATGTCTGGACGATAATTCATTAAAATTAATTCCGAAATAAGTAATGCTTTCTCGTAAGGCACATGCTTTCGGGAAAGCGGAATTTTTTTAAAATAATTATCTTTTACAATCAGTTTTTTTGTTTCTGGAAATAGTGTTTTTACTCTATTTAATTTATCTAACACAACCGATTCTGAAGCGAAATGAGACACAACTTTGATTGTCTCATTAAGTATTTGATGAATTAAATGGTTTTTATCGTAAACACTACGGTTTACATAGAAGCGTTCTTTATGTATCGCATTTTTAGAAATATGCTTAGCAAACTGAATAGACCCTTTTAAAACTTTAGCTTGTCCTGTTTCTCTTCTGTATTTATTTATTAGACCGCGTTGAATTAGTATTTCTACTTCATCTAAAAATAGTTCAAAATATAAATGTAATAAAGAATTAGATTTTAAACGTAATTGTGCCGTTCCAGTGTTCTTAGCAGTCAATAAGTGACACGATTTGAGCATATCTAATAACACACCTTGCCAAATATTCTTGTCACTTTCTTTTCCTGCTTTTGGTAATACTTCAATAGTTGTTGCTCCTATTTGTATTACACCAACATATTGCTTAAAACGAACACCGTTAGGAATTAACTCAAAAAAGGGTGTATTAGGATTTTCTAAATAATAACGTTCAAAAGCATTGAAATGCAATTCCTTAAATTTAGAATTACTCCATTTGCCTTTAAATGTAACTCTTTCGTATTCAAAGAATTGCAATGGTTCGTATATATTTAGTTGCCTCACTAATTAATGAGTTTTTTAATAGCATCAATAAATACTCGATCATTCATTTTTTTAGGGTCAATAATTTCGAAAATTTCATCTTCATAATTTGAACTGTCTCCTTCCTGAAATTCTGCAAAAATATTTTCTTCTTTTTCTTCTGTAGTTAAAAAATCTTCACCTAACACTAATCCAATTTTATTAAAGTCGTTAAAAAAGTATTCTTGAAGTAATGGAATAATATTTTCTGAAAATATAGTTTTTAAACTATCAGTTAAACTCGACACTTCTATAGTAGCTAATCTTAAAAAATAGGAATGTCCTATTTGATGATCTCGATCTATTAATCTAGTAATGCGTTTATTGATTTTTTCTAGAATAAAACTCAGCTTTGTTTCTTCCCAATTATTATTTTCTCCTAATACCTTCTCTATTACATTATAATCAGGCATCATTTCTTTGAAGCTAAATCGACGTCTTAAAGCACTATCTAAAGCTTCTACTGAGCGATCCGCAGTATTCATTGTACCTATTACATAAAGATTACTTGGTACTCCAAATATTTTTTTAGAATAAGGTAATCGAACTTTTATTTCATTAGCCTCACCAATTCTTTTATCACTTTCTAGCAATGTTATTAATTCTCCAAAAATAGCGGCAACATTTCCTCTATTTATTTCATCTATAAAAACAGCATAATTATTATCTGGATCCTGACTTGCTTTATTTGCTAATTGTTTAAAAACGCCATCTTTTATTTCATATGAAATATCAGTGTTTCCTGATTCTAGTGTAGGTTTAATTCCTTCTACAAAATCTTCATAAGTAAAAGATTGATGGAAAGTTACAAACTCATAATTCTTGATAGGGTCATTTAATTCGATTGATGGGTTTTTAACTTTCCGTAAAAGTTCGTCTGCTTCTGGATATAAATTTTCTACAGCTTCTGCATCTAATCTCCATTTTGATTCCTCAGTTTTAAAAAAGATTTGTGGTTCATTCCTTTCTTTTACATTTACATTAGGACACGAATTAATAGTATGTGCTTGCAACCTACTCCATAAGATTGGACGAATTGATTTAGCATTTGATAATCGCTCTTTTGCTTTTACAATAGGATGGTCTAGTATTTCTTTTGTGGTTGATTCGCCAATATCTCTCAAAGCAATAACAAATGTTTGCCACCAACTTAAATCTTCTGCAATTTTATCGTGTACTTGATCTGGCGTTAAATTTTCTTTTAAGATCGTAAACTTAGAGAAGTATTTATTTTGTAAAAAGAATGTTTTTCCAGTACCAGGAGGACCATAAAAAATTTGGTTTAAAGGTGTTTTTAATTTATCCATATCACTTACATCAGTATTTACCTCTATAAATTTTTGATTTAAAAATTTATAATAATTCTTCTTTCCTAAAATTGCTCTAGGTCTATGTGTGCTTTCTCCTTTACTATATTTAAAAAAATCAGAATCTTCGTTTTTGTATGCAACTTCGTCTATAGCTTCTATAATATTTTTGTGATTTAATTTTGATACTTTAAAAATATCCATATCAAAATAAGTATTATACTCATCTAAATATTTATTAAGGGTATCTCTGTCATTGTTAAAATAATTCGACCTCTCGCTACTTAAAAGCCAATCAATAAACTCTTCTTTAATGTTTTCTAATTTTTCAACCTCTTCATTTATGACAATTTGCACCCCATAGAATGGTAAAAAAAGAATCTCATTTGCTTCTCTTAAATCTTTTATTTCCTTAAATGTAGAATTCCCACTTGGTAACCAATTTCTTTTATCATTTACAAGACTCCTTGTGTTAGTTATAATTGGTTTTCTAATATTTTCATATTCCCTATATACATATTCATCATTTCCTATGATATCATTAATATGCTGAGGCAATTCTTTTGTATCTGAGGTAAACCGAACAATATCAAACAATTTATCTCTTCCAAAGGTTATGTAAGCATAGTCTCCAATTTTGGCTTCGTGTATCCAGTTTTCACCTTGGCTATTCCCTGTATATCTTCCCATCACAGCCCATTTTGATTCTTCAAATTTATTAAGGAGATTGGCTTTTTTAAAATGAGTCGTTTTAAAAAAAGTACCCATAGAAAGCTTATACATCCTGTTTGATGATAAATTTATATTATGATTTCCTACTGTATTGGTATTTTTCATAAAATTATTTACTTTTTTCTTTCTTAAATATGTGATATTTAAGGATATTTTTAATTATCTAAGTTTAAAACAAAGTTTTCGAAATTATAATTGCTTAAATAATCATTCAATAAAATTTCAAGGTCAGTTAGTTTTAATTCCATACTACCTTGTATTGTATAAGTTAGATACTGCCCAATAGAATTCAAAAACTTTAATAAAACACCAGAATTATTAACCCGACGGCAATAAATAGAGATTTTTTATGCTGCGTATTTTATATCCTTATGGTTAAAATATTTAGCCACT
>CANMML010000032.1 GCA_947499005.1 uncultured Aquimarina sp. | reverse complement strand
ATGACGTTAGAAAGGCTATTAAGGATATTGCTGAAATTAGATGTAAACATTAAGAAATTCATCTAATAATATAAAGTGTGAAACAAACAATAATACGTCACACCGATGAAGATCGGTGTCTCCTCAATAGATAGGAATACTAATCGACCAAGGTTATTTGAATATACTTTTTTCGCATGAGGAGATGCCATTCTGCAATGGCATGACGTTAGAAAGGCTATTAAGGATATTGCTGAAATTAGATGTAAACATTAAGAAATTCATCTAATAATATAAAGTAGAAAACAAACAATAATACGTCACACCGATGAAGATCGGTGTCTCCTCAATAGATAGGAATACTAATCGATCAAGGTTATTTGAGCATACTTTTTTCGCATGAAGAGATGCCGTTCTGCAACGGCATGACGTTAAAAGTGAATCAACTCTTTTTATTATAAATTAATTCATCTTCGCTAATTCACCCAATGATTTTTTTCTAACTCACTTCTTTCAAATTCGTGGATAAATGACTTTAAATCTTTCTGCTTGGGAAGCATTAATTTCTTCTTTAATCGATATTTGTGAGTTCTAACACTTTCCAGATTGATGCCTAAAAGTTGCATGATATTTTCATTAGACATATTCATTTTCAGATAGCAACAATACTTTAAATCTCTAACCGTTAATGTTGGGAAAGTTGCTGTGATCTCTTTTAAAAATTGAGGGTTATTCTTCTCAAAATATAGTTTGAAATCCTCCCAACTTTTAGTGGCATTTTTCTTGTTGATTTTAATCGTATTCAACACTTTTTTCAACTCTTTACGAGTATAAAAATCCGTTTCCAAACAAATGTGTTCTAAGCTTGATTTCACCTTATCCAACAAGTTTCGTTTCTGATCTAATTCCAAAATATATTTAGATTCTAAGTAAGAATAATCATTATGGTCTTCTGGCTTTTCTTTAATAATAATATTTGAACTAAAAGCCTCCATTTGTATAATGGACCTTAGATTAAGAGATAAGGATTTATCATAAATAGCACTATCTAGAGACACTGAAAATGGAAGTATTTTTTCAAATTCGGGAAGCGTTACTGTATTGTGCCTTTTTGTAAGAAGTAATACAGGGGTTTTCTTTTTTAAAATATAATTAAGTTCTTTTAAAACCTTTGATTCAATTAAAGTATGTAATACGATAACCGAAGGCTGTACCGAAGGTATCATATAAAATAGATCTCGTATTCTTTGTAACGTAATACAATTACAGTTATTGAACTCATCAAGTTCATTAAGAATGTCTGTAAGTATTACCTTACTCTCGCTTACAATATAAATACAAGGATTCTTATGGTGCAAAATTTCTGTCAAATAAGTTGGTTACTTAAATGTCAGCATTTTAAATCTTTTTTTGTATGAAGATTGAGTGAATGACCAAAATCCGTTAGTGATCGTTGTCAAGAATTTATCCAATTGACTATTTTTCTATGATCTGGCTTTATAGATGGTGATATAGAAGTCACTAAAAATCCATTTTCATCTATAAGGAATTTTTGAAAATTCCATTTTACAGAAGTAGTTAATACTCCGTTTTTTGATTTCTGTGTTAAAAATTGATATATAGGATGTTTAGCTTTTCCCTTTACACTCACTTTCGACATCATTGGAAAAGTTACTCCATAATTGTCTTTACAAAATTGACCAATCTGCTTTTCTGACCCTGGTTCTTGCTTTAAAAAATTATTAGCGGGGAAACCAACGATAACAAAATCCTTCGAAGCATATTTCTCATATAGTTCTTGTAGTTTTTTATATTGAGGTGTCAGCCCACACTTAGAAGCTGTGTTGACTATCATGAGTTTCTTTCCTTTAAATTGAGTGAAATCACACGCATTACCTCTCAAGTCTTTAACCGCATACTGATAAATCGAATGTCTTTCGCTCAATGTATTTAAAAGACGTTCTGGAAATTTTATTTTTGATGGAAATATTGCCGAAAGAAACATGTATAAAATAATAAGTGTTGTTAAACAAAGGTAGCCCTCTAATTCAACAACACTTATTAATGAAATGGTAATACTGCTAATTACAGCAGTAATTAAGTATTATTCTTTAATAAATTTTTCAGTTCTAATTCCTTTACTCGTTTGAACATATATAATATACACTCCTGTTTTTAAACCAAATACATCAAAAACAGCTTCATTATTAACAAACGATTTAGAATGGATTGTTTTGCCTGTTAAGTCTGTAATAAATACTCTGGAATCTTCTTTATTCCCTTCTAGTTGAATGTAAATATAATCCTTAGTTGGATTAGGATATACTCCTATACTTAGATCTAATATCTCTTCACTATTAACATGAAGTTGTCCCGATTCTACACGTTCAGATACTGCTAGCCAGTTTATAGCATCATTTGCAAAAGTATTTTCATTAACTCTTGCCAAAAAAGCATTAAAACCATCTGCTTCAACTGGCCAAGGAGCTTTGTCGTCATACTCAACCTCTTCAATCGTAATATATTCAAATTGAAGCTCTCCTTTTTTACTATATTCAGGAGCTGCTTTATATATCCCAATAGTTTCTCCAGAATTACTCAAACCTCCATTCATATTAAACACTTGAACACTTTCATCTAACTCTTGATCTGTTTTAAAACTACTGATATCAGCATCTTCTTCAATAATGAATATGGTTTCATTTGAAAGAACACTTATTC
The DNA here is from genome assembly GCA_947499005.1 of uncultured Aquimarina sp. Taxonomy (GTDB): domain Bacteria; phylum Bacteroidota; class Bacteroidia; order Flavobacteriales; family Flavobacteriaceae; genus Aquimarina. The sequence continues at coordinate 37,254 of CANMML010000032.1, read as the reverse complement.
CTGTTGGAAAATCGAAGTCGATTCCTTCTATTTTCCAAGTGTTACTATTGTTGTCGTTATCAAATAAATTAACAGTAGCATTAGATATATTTTTGATTGCTATAAATTCGGGTGTATCCCCTGTAGGATTGTAATTTATTTCTGTAAAAACAATCGGTCCTACTCTAGGAGCACTATTTGCATTGCCTAGTGTTAAGCTTTCCATTGCTACAAAAAACTCTTTTTGTTGGCTATTTGTATATCTCCCAAAGCTAATTCCATTTTCAATTTCGCCAAACGACACATGAGTTGCATAACCTGTAAAATCCTCTGAACTATTTCCTGAATACAAAACGACATCTTCTCCATGTGAACTCAACGAAAATTCCGAACCAAATTCATTTTCTGCATATTCTAGTGAAGCCCCATTATAGTGTCCTTCATTAAATACTAAATAGCTATTTGCAGGAATTATAGTATTGGCTGGAATTTGCCATCTCTTAGGATTATCTGTTTTATCTGATAAAAACCAATAACCTACATCTATAGGGTCACTGGTAGGGTTAAATAATTCGATAGCGTCTACTAATGGCTCATCGGTATGAGACAATACTTCTGTTATAATTATTGGACCAAAAGATATTCCCGAATCATCTGCATTAGGCGAACCATCTATCCCTGAAGATGCTTTCCAATAATTGAAATCGGATGGAACTCCTGTTGGGTTACTATTTTTAGGAACTAAAGAATTCCCTAAACCATCTGCTGATGTTGGCCAAGGCGATTCATCACTGTATTCGAATAAAAGCACTGTATTTCCTATAGCATCTACCAATAAGATTTCTTCTCCAGAATTTTTTAGACTGCCGTCATACACTCCATGAGGATCGAAACCATACCTATTGTTAAAACTAGTTGCATCGGATGCGATTACAAAAAAGTCACCAGGATCTAGTGTATCCATTCCAAATTCAAAATCAATTCCTTCTTCGAAATTTAAGCCTGTAAGATTTATAGCTTCTGTTCCTGTATTTTTAAATTCAATGAATTCAAATAACTCTTTATCGTCATCCTCTAAATCCAGAGGATTATAATGAACTTCTGTAACTTTTAAGTGTTCAAAATTGTCATCAACAGTAATTCCTAAATCGATTAGGGAACTCCAGTTTGCTCCATCTTTAATACGCGCTTGGATTTTCATTGAATGATCAATTGTAATAGATCCTCCATCAGGTATCATTGTTGCACTCGAAGCTACATCTCCTCCAACTAATCTAGGGTCTGTTCCATCTGTAGTATAGTAAATGGTTCCTGCTGAATTAGAATTTTCGAAATTAACAAGCGTATTTGCTGCTAAATTAGCTTCTGTACCTACTAAATCGGTTCCATTATTAGATAATACTGGGGGTAATATCGTTGTATAAACCCCTAAGTCTTTGAACTGTTGAATTACAATATTTGTTCTAAATGGCACGAAATCATCTAAAACACGATTGACGTTACTCACCCAATTTTGATGATTCTGTTCTGGAGCCCAATAAGTTCCATCCCCCCAACGTGCTGCTTCGGCTATTACAGGAAGAAATATTTGACTTCTGTTTTTTTCAATTCTAGCTAATATATTAGCAACAGTAAATACCCCATTATTTTCAAAATGACGATAAGCTCTGTCAGCAAATTTGATTCGATATTCTGGATTATTCATTAATTCTTGATGAATTGCTATAGGGTTCATACGAGTAAAATCTGATGGAAGGTTAGTGATATTTAAAGGAAACCTACTATTTAGATCACTTATAAGCATGCTTTTTTCCATATCATGAACAATCCATTTGAATCCATCGGGGTCTTCTCGGTCAAGTATGGCTAAAAAATTATTGGGCTTTATCCCATTAAAATTTACGATTGGCCCATCTGTACTCGCTGTATAAAAAGCAATTAGGAGGTAGTCTATTAAATTATCAATATCCAATAATCGCTCTAGGTCTTTGTTTCGAGTACCATCGGGATCCATTCCTTGAATTTCAAAATAATCTGTATTAGAAGATAAGCCTGCTTGTACTTTGTTCCACATTCTTATTCCCGAATCTGTATTTCCATCAACTGCTTCTACCACTAAATCTTTAGGACCTAAGGGATCTCCATTAGGTTTTAGAATATCATAATCAGCTTTATCTCCTCCAAAATAGGTTTCTGCAAAATTCTCTTCTGCTCTTTCTTGTATTTGGTACATTCCCCAGTACATTCCATTTAGATATAAATGACAATACCTGCTTTTTGTATAGGTATTCCCCATTTCACCTTGTGTATCTCTAGCAAACACCTCTTTCAAAAAAGTCGTAATCCCTGGTCCTTCAAATGAATTCCATGATTGATTTTGGGCACATCTAAAGTCTATTTTATCAAATGTATCGGTACCTTCGTCCCCAAAAACTGGGAAAACCAATTTCGAATCACCATATTTCTTTTTGAATAATAAACGCATCGAGTGTTTTGGGTTTCCAGGAACACGACTAAAACGTCCTCTTATTCTAAGACCTGCATTAACTTGAAAATTAGTATTGTTTTTAGAGTCTATCATCTCTACAGAAACGGGACGTTCCCAATCACTACCTTTATTTGCAGCATTAACATAAATTCCATTGTCTTCTCCAAACATATCACCATTATTAAATACTAATGAGTACGTAGGAATGTCTAATAATGCATCGTCAAGTAAATTAGAATACCTCGGGTCTTCGGTGGTCGTTGTTGACATTTCATAATCTATATCTTGTCTTGTCCCAAAACCTCTATAACCAGCTGTATTGTTATATTCCTCTGGCCAAACTCCTGCTGGATTTGTTTGTGAAATAACTTCGCCAATGAATATATATGTATGCGTAGCCGTTTTACTTGAGCTGTAATTATCGGCATTTGCTATAGCCCTTACATGGACACCTGGGGTCATTCCTCCTCGGTTAGTTGAGTTGTTAGGATCTACTACTATTTCTACAGGACTATCAGCCGTAAAACTATTTGAAGAATTTACAGGATCACTACCATCAAGCGTATATGTTATTCTTGCTCCATTTATATTTGAGCTAATAGTTAACGTAAACGGATTGTTATAAAATCCTCTTGTTTGCGAAAACGTAGGTTCGTCTATAAAGGCTTGAGCATTAATAATACTTGGAAGTATTAATAACACAATTAAAGAGTAATTTAACTGCTTTAATATCCTCTTTTTAAACATGTTTATATGATTAGTTATTAAAGAAAGATAGTCTTTTATTTTTTCACACAGATATTATGAATGTTAAACCCTGTTTTGTAATGGGTGTATATAGATTATTTTAAGTGCTCAGATACAATAATTACCAATTTTCTTAAAAGGTTTCGAACGAAGTTCTAATGCAGAAATCGAGTTTAAGTAAAGAGTATAAATTAAAAAACGATACAAGTTGTGACTGCATCGTTTTTTAATTCGTAATGATTTAAAATACTTGTTTAATTAACTAACCCAAGTAATCCATCAAAATCATAGGTTTCTTGAGTCCCATCTACCATATTTTTCACCGTGAATTGACTATTCTCCACTTCCGTAGTTCCGGCTAATATTACATATGGAAATTGACGTTTATTCGCATACGTCATTTGTTTTTTCATTTTTGCAGCATCTGGATATAATTCTGCTGCTATTCCTTCTGCTCTTAATTTTTGTATTGCTTGATAACAATACAAGGCTTCGGCATCTCCAAAATTGATAAAGAATACTTTAGTTGTTTCCGCAACCGTTTCTGGAAATAGATTTAATTCTTCCAACACCAAGTAAATACGGTCTAATCCAAAAGAGATCCCCACTCCACTAACATCTTTCATTCCGAAAATCCCTGTAAGGTCATCATAACGACCTCCACCTCCAATAGAACCTATTTTTACGGTATCCGGAGCTGCTACTTCAAAAATAGCCCCCGTATAATAATTTAATCCACGAGCTAAAGTAACATCAAGATCTAATGTTGCTGTTTTAAGCCCTAGCGTTTCTATAGCATTAATGATAAAAGATAATTCTTCTACTCCTTTTAAGCCTTCTTCTGAAGTCGAAAGCAATCCTTTTAATTGCGCTAACTTCTCGGCAAAACTTCCCGAAAAAGAAAATAATGGTTGAATCTTCGCTATCGCTTCTTCCGTTATTCCCTTGGAAAGCATTTCATTCTTTACGCCATCTTCACCAATTTTATCCAGCTTATCTAAGGCTACTGTAAAATCAATCAATTTATCTTTTGCTCCTATAACCTCTGCAATTCCCGAAAGGATTTTACGATTATTCATTTTAATCGTAACTCCTTCTACTTTTAAATCTGTAAAAACAGCATCATAGAGCTTTACAAACTCTACTTCTTGCCATAAAGACTTACTACCAACTACATCGGCATCACATTGAAAAAATTCTCGATAACGACCTTTTTGTGGACGATCGGCACGCCAAACAGGCTGAATTTGATAACGCTTAAATGGAAAATCTATATCATTTTGGTGCTGTACAACGTAACGTGCAAAAGGGACTGTTAGATCATAACGCAGTGCTTTTTCAGAAATCTGGCTTATTAATTTTTGACTATTCTTCTCCGCCAAATCTTGCTCATTTGCCTTTTTTAAATAATCACCACTATTTAAAATTTTAAAAATCAAACGATCTCCTTCTTCTCCATATTTACCCATCAACGTACTACTGTTTTCAAAACTTGGAGTTTCAATAGGTCGAAAACCAAAGCTTTTAAAATGTCGTTGTACTGTATCCTTAATGTATGAACGCTTTGCTACTTCAATCGGTGAAAAATCACGAGTTCCTTTTGGTAAAGAAGGTTTTTGTGCCATTGATACTAAAATTAGGATTGCAAATATAAGTATTAGATATCAGCTACGAGCTACGAGCAATGGGCTTTAAACTTTAAGTTTTCTATTCTTACTACTAGCTCATAACTCATTTAATAAATATCTTATGATGAATTTATTTATAAGTAGAAGATTGAATATTTTAGCAAAAACCGCTCCTAGCTAATAGCTCGTTGCCGAAAGCCATAAAATGAACTACATCGAAATAGAAAATCAACAAGATTTAGAAGAATTACTAAAAACCACTAACTCTTTTTCAAAATTTGCTTTTCAACATCTTGATTTTAATACTATAGAAATAGATCATATTACTTTTAAAGATTGCATTTTTTTAGGCTGTAAAATTCCAAACGAATTGGTTTGTCAACTCTATCATACAAATTTTTTATTTCCAGAAATGGGAATGCCCTATAACTGTTATGTAAATCGTTTATATACGCCTATCGATTTATATGAAAACTATAGCCTAGGAACACCTGAATCATATAAAGATTGTTTAGATGCTAAAGTTTATAAACACTTTATTGCTACAGGAAAGGAAGCTTCGGATATTAAAGAAACTTTGGGTCGAAGGTTACACGATCACTCTATTACAGACGCACTATACGATTTTCTAGATCAATTTCCTGATGATAAAAAAGTAGCCATCATGGGAGGGCATAGTCTTTCTAGAGCAGATCAAGGATTTACGGATGTAGCACTATTGAGTAAGCAGTTAACGGAGAAAGGCTATTTGATGTTATCTGGTGGAGGCCCTGGTGCTATGGAAGCGACACATGTTGGGGCTTGGTTTGCTGGAAAACCAGAAACACAATTATTAGATGCGATCTCTATACTAGCTGAAGCTCCTAAATACAATGATACCCTGTGGTTGGATAAGAGTTTTGAAGTTTTTGAAAAATATCCTGAAACGGATTTTGAAAGTGTTGGTATACCAACTTGGTTATATGGACATGAACCGCCTACTCCTTTTGCTACTAGAATCGCTAAATACTTTGCGAATAGTGTTCGAGAGGATGGGTTATTGGCAATTGCTAAAGGTGGGATTGTATTTACTCCTGGTAGTGCTGGTACTATTCAAGAAATCTTTCAAGATGCTACTCAAAATCATTATTTAAGTTTTGAAATCTCTAGTCCTATGATCTTTTTAAACAAGGACTACTGGACAAATGAGCGCCCTATATATCCTTTGATAGAAAAACTAAACGATCAAGAAAAATACAGTAATTTACAATTGTCGATCACGGATAGTATCCATGATGTTATTGAGACTTTGGATGGGTTCTCTATATAATTTAGTTATACACAATTCTTATTGGATTTATTTAAATGAAAACTCTTGATATAACGAAAAACATAATTGATAATCATTTAATTCCAAATTTTACAATATCTAATGGGGAGATTTGTGGTATTTTCATAAAAAGTAACTTTGATATTGATTATGCCCTGATTGACTACTTAACCGAGAAAAAAATAAAAAAAGAGATTAACATAATACAACCTTTTTATCAAGTAAAGGATCTCTTCCATAAAAGGACTTTCTTAGAAAGTTTAACTAAAAAACATTTAGTTAGAAAATTTATAAAGAATAAACTAAAATGTAGTGATCAAAAGGTTTTAGAAATACTAGATAAAGCAAATATTGGTTATGATTGGAGTATGTATACTTATGAAGGAAACGCTAGAAGAAAACTTTCAACATTAATAGCTCTTGAAAATAATAAGAATATCTTATACGATACTAGCGCAATAAATGTTGAAGGAATGATTAAACTACATGCGCTAGTGAAAAAAGAAATTTCAGAGAAAAATGGATGCGCTATAGAAGTTAACTTTTTCCCCTTAAAAGATTCAATTGTTCCCTTAAAAAATTATGATACTATTGTGGAAATAAAAAGTATAACGCCTCCTGCTTATTCTGAAAGTCGCTGACTTTCTAAATATATAGACGCTTATATTTAATACTAAGCAACAATGTCCAACAACATAGAAAATCGGGTCTCTTCTTTATGGGAATTAGAAAATATCTCTATTTCTCATAATATTATCGATTACCATTCCTTTGAAGAACACACTACTAAAAATGACACTGAAGCTGTTAGATTGCACTTTGGTTTACAAGGAGTTTATGATGTAGCGTTCCCTCAAATGGAAGCCTCTTTTCACCTCTCTGGTCATCACAATAATATTATATACTCAAAGGGGTTAGAACTTAACGTAAAAAATCTCACTAAGCGTATTGAAACCTTTGGAATCAATTTTAATACTGCTTCATTTATTAAAATAGCACAAAAGGGAAATGATCCTTTGAAAAAATTCTGCGAAGATATAGTCAACAATAGGAACACTATTTTATCACCCGAATGGCAAACTAACAATTTTAAAATTCAATCATTAATTAAAGAAATCCTAACTTGCCCATATCACGATGGACTAAAGAACTTATTCTTATTTTCTAAAAGTATTGAGCTTTTAGTTTTACAAGCATCTCTTTATACCACAGATAAACAGAAAAAACACCTAATATCTTCCATTGATAGAAAAAAACTAATTGAAGCCAAAGAGTTTATCAATAATCGAATAGACAATCCTCCAACCTTACATCAAATTTCTAATCAGGTTAATCTTAATGAATTTAAGTTAAAACGAGGGTTTAAAGAACTATTTGGCACTACTGTATTCGAATATACACAAAACTGTAGAATGGAACTTGCCAAACAATTGTTACTTGATACTGATAAAACAGCTAAAGAAATTGCTTACGAAATAGGGTATAGTTCTCCTCAACATTTTTCTAAAGCATTTAAAAATCTATTTGGAGTCACTCCTAAAAGTATAACAAAAACTCCTGATGATACAATCATCTCCAAAAAGCTTTAACCATATTTGATTACACATTAAATGTAATATCATGGATACATCTTTAATCATAGAAAAGGAAGTAATTTTTGAAGCCAATAAAAACCAAGTTTGGGATTTACTTACAAACCCTAATATGACGAAACAATATATGTTTGCCTGTAGCGTAGTTTCCAATTGGGAAGTTGGTTCCCCTATTTTGTGGATTGGCAAAACAGAAAAAAATGAAGAGATCACTTATGTAAAGGGTATTATTTCTGAATTTGTAAAGAATGAAAAAGTATCATTTTCTATGCTAGATCCTAATCTGGGTATAAAAGATATCCCCCAAAATTATGCTCAAATGACCTACGAGTTAACTGATGAAGATAATGGTACTCGATTAACATTAAGTCAAGACTTTAGAGGAACTGAGCATGCCGAAAAAAGATATAAGGAGTCTAGTGAAGGCTGGGATATTGTTATAACAGCCATGAAAAAGATATTGGTCTAGTATTTGTAAGGTTAGAATATCATTTAACCTTATAAGATGCTTTACTTTAAAAGATATTTACTGTTAATCTTATTAACATCATTATATTCTTGTAGTGAAATTATTGATGACTGTCTACTTTTTCCTTCAAAACCTAAGATAAAAACCAGCAGTATTTCTAATGGGATCATCGGGCATGAATTTTACCAGGCCATTGATAGTGAAGTAAAAAATAGTCTTAATGATGATGGATTTATATATGATTATACTTTAAATGGTAAACTACCTAAAGGGCTTGTCTATTCTGTTTATGGTAGAAGTCTTATAATTGAAGGAATCCCTTCTGAAACTGGAGTTTTTAATATTGAAGTTAGTCTGACTATAGATGAAGATTGCTATGAATACAATGCCGATGATGAATTTGATTGTGATAGTATTTGTTTCTCTAACGATACTGTCAGCAAAAGTTTTGAATTTAAAATAAATTGATATTGATTCGTGAATATTCGTAATCAATAATATTTTAATAAGGTTTTGTCATTCCTTGCTTGACAAGGAATCTCACCCTATCCATTTTAAAACTCTTAATTAGATACTGCAACAAATCCGATAGCTATCAGATCAGGGTGATTTGATTCTGGTTATTACTGATTACGGATATTTATCTATTGATTAAAAACCAACTTATTGCAAGTACAAGAGTTATACAGCTAACAACTACGCGTGCTAAATTTGATGTAAGTATAAGAATTCGTCTCATAATATGGATTAAACTTAGGGGATCAAGTAAAAAACTTGTTACGGTCATGATCAATAGAATATTCCCTTTACCCTTCGCTTACACCCCAACAGCTATCGAGATTGAAAAATTATAATGGAGTCTCATCCCTAAAAACTGTAGGTCTTCTTTTCTTTTAGGAGACACCCGACTTCTCGGGTGTGACGGTAAATTGGGGCTAAAATACTACATTATACGATTTACTGGTGATCTCTGCATTAATTCTTAAACCCAAATGATGACACTAGAATCCTTTATTTCTTAAAATCAAAAAAGCACTATGTTAAATAAATAACATAGTGCTCTACACGTTTTTTAATGCTTGATACTTGATGCGCTTTCGCGGTATCGAGTAGTGCGGCTTTAAAAATAACTCTAATCAGTACTCGAATTATATTACTTTAACGTCAACGGCATTCATACCTTTGCGTCCTTCTTTTAATTCAAATTCTACTTGATCTCCTTTTGTTACTTCGTCTATTAATCCAGAGATGTGTACGAAATACTCTTTGTTTGAACCTTCTTCAGTGATGAAGCCGAATCCTTTTTCATCATTGAAAAACTTAACTGTTCCTTTACTCATTTTGTTAATTATAATAAATTTTGACGCAATTTAGCGTAATTATTTCATGCACAACATTAAAAAATGATTTATTTATGATTTCTTAATAATTACGCCACTTTTGACTTTGTTCAAATATGGATTCTAAGATTGATTTATCTTCTTCTGTAAACGCTATTTTACGCCTATCCATTACTTTTTCTGCTACTTCGAAGGCCTTTCTAGTTTTATACTCTGTAAACCCTGCGCTTCCTCCCCAACTAAAGCTAGGAATAAAATTTCTAGGAAAACCTCCCCCAAAAATATTTGCGCTTACCCCGATAACTGTACCTGTATTAAACATGGTATTGATTCCACTCTTAGAATGGTCTCCCATCATCAAACCACAAAATTGTTCTCCAGTCCTTGCAAAACCTTCTGTTTCATAGTCCCACAGACGTACTTCTGCGTAATTATTTTTAAGATTCGATGTATTGGTATCAGCTCCTAGATTACACCACTCTCCAAGGACTGAATTGCCCAAGTACCCATCGTGTCCTTTGTTTGAATATCCAAAAATAACGGAGTTTCCAACCTCTCCTCCTACTTTACTATGGGGGCCAATAGTCGTATCGGCATATATTTTAGCTCCCATTTTAACGGTAGCTCCTTCACATAATGCAAAAGGGCCTTGGATTATGCTTCCTTCCATGACTGTTGCATCTTTCCCTATATAGATGTCTCCGCCCTTTGTATTAAATATAGCACACTCTGCTGTTGCTCCTTCTTCTAAGAAGACTTTCCCTTCACCAATCACTCTATTAGTATCCGAAAGTGGTTCAGAGATAAGATCTTCTGTTACTATTTGAAAATCTTCTTTGATCTGTGTACCATTTTCTTTAAAAATATTCCAAGTATGCTTGATTAATATAGCTTCAACTGCTATTTTTTGAAAGGTTTCTAAATCTGGTTCTTCTCCCTCTTCAACACAAAATGCAATTAATTCTTCTCCATTATACAGAGCTTGTCGCACTTCTAAACTACGAATATGGTCAACAAGCGCTTTATTTGGTAATGCACTTCCAAGAATAAATACATTCTTTTCTAATTCGACCATAGGCCATTTTCCAGAAAGATATTCTTCTGTAACTGTTGAAGTCGTTAATCTTAAATATTTCTCCCATTTCTCACGAATTGTCAATATCCCTACTCGAATATCAGCTACTGGCCTTGTATACGTAAAAGGCAATAATGCCTCTCGATAAGGACCATCAAACAAAATGTAATTCATCTTGAAAATTTTTATGGTGAATTTACTTTCTTTTCATTTAAAGACATAAAAAAAGCCTCGTAAAAACGAGGCTTTTTGATATGGTAGACACAAAATTACTTTTTGAATTTTGCGTATTTGTTTTTGAATTTGTCGATACGTCCTGCAGTATCTACTAACTTTGACTTCCCAGTATAATATGGATGAGAAGTTCTAGAGATTTCCATTTTCACTAATGGATACTCTACACCGTCGATGTCAATAGTTTCTTTACTATTTACTGTAGATTTAGTAATGAATACATCTTCATTAGACATATCTTTAAATGCAACTAATCTATAACTATCTGGGTGAATACCTTGTTTCATGTCTATATCTTTTCTTTAGAGGTTGCAAAAATATAAATTTTATTTCAAAATACAACCTTTATTTTATAAAATTAAAAAGGATCATTTAAAAAAAATAAATGATCCTTTTTTTATGATACTATTTCTTTGTTTACTCGATACGTAGTACTATAAACTCTGAACGTCTATTTAATTGATGTGCTTCCTCGGTACAAGGAACTCCATCACTACATTCATTAACTAAACGAGATTCTCCGTATCCTTTTGCACTTCTAATTCTATAATCTTCTATACCATTAGAAAGAATGTAACGACGCGTGCTTTTAGCACGACGATCAGACAAATCTATGTTATAATCGTAAGGAGCTCTAGAATCCGTATGTGATTCGATATTGATTTCCATTTTCGGATATTTTTTCATGATTCTAACAATCTTATCCAATTCCTGAGCGGCATCTGGACGAATATTGTCTTTATCGAAATCAAAGTATATAATATCTAAATCTAACTTGATGACTCCTTTATCACGAATAATAATGGCATCGTTAGGTTCTAAAGCGATAGGTACAAAAGTCTCTCCAGTAACATCATCAGTAATGGCATATTTCTTTCCACTAGAATATCCCTCTTTTACTGCATCGATACGCACTTTTTCAGAACAATGCATTTTTATAGCAAAATCGTATTCTCCTTTAGCATTAGATTCAATGCGTTTCAATACTTTTCCTATAGAATCTCTAAGGGCTAATTTTGCATTCGCAATTCGTTGGCCATTAAATTTATTAATTACCGTACCCTTTATACGTTGCACACATGGTGGTGGTGGAATTGCCGCAAAAGAATAAACATCATCGGCTCCTTGACCTCCTTCACGATTAGATGTTAAGAATCCTGTTTTCTTGTCTTTTCCAAAAACCAACGCAAAATCATCATCATTACTATTGAACGGCGATCCTGCATTTTCAGGAGTTGTAAAACTACCGTCTTTTTTCATTACGGTATAGAAAATATCTAACCCTCCAAAACCTACACGACCATCTGTCGCAAAATAAAGTGTATCTCCATGAAATACAGGCATGGTTTCTCTAGCCTCTGTATTTACTTTTGTTCCAATATTTTTTGGTTCAGAATAAGTTCCATCTTTATTAACATCTACATAGAAAAGATCACTCTTTCCTACTGTCCCTGGCATATCGGAAGCAAAAAACAATTTAGTTTCATCTCTAGTTAACGCTGGGTGACCTACAGAGTATTCATTACTATTGAATGGCAATTCTTTTATGCTCTTCCAAGTAATTTCTTTATTCTTTACCTCTGCTTCTCCTTTGTAGATTTTTAATCTAGTAGTCCCTTCTTTATCTGACTTTTTACGGAAAGTGAAGTTATTTCTAGTGAAATACATAGTTCTTAAATTCTTCGTAAAGGCAGGGGTAGATTCATTTACTTCTGTAGTTGCACGACTTGCAAATAGTTTAGCATCAAAAACATCTTTCCTATTTTCTTGAATTTTCCCATACCACATGTTCGAATATGGAGTTTGTGTCCATGGATTCAATTCTTTATCTGTTTTACTTTTGGGACGATCCGAAGTAAATACCAATCGATCTGCGTAAATAGCAGAACCAAATTCTGAGTATTCTGTATTTATTGGCAGATTGAATAATTCATAATTTACTTTCTTCTGAGTCACCTCTGCAATTGTCGTTCCTCCGAAATTCCTTTTCAAAATTTCATCATTTTCTACAGCATCCGAAAATTTAGCCATCCATTTGGCAGCTGCTAATGGTTGTTGCGACCCTTGTAATGCATGCGCGTAGCGAAACATGTATTGCACATCCATGTTTTCTCCCTGCTGATCAGCTAATTTCTTATACCACACCACAGCCTCAGTCATGCGAGCGTTATAATAGTAAGCATCTCCGATTCGTCTTAGTAATCGAGGTTCTGTATTGCCGCTTTCAACTTCCTTCTCATAAAGCTCTGCTGCTTTTAAATATGATAGTCTATCGAAAAGTGCATCTGCTTTTCTCGTCTTTGATTTTTGTGCTAAAGCCGAAAACGTAAAAATGAAACTTAAAACAACTAGTAATACTTGCTTCATAGTTATAATTGTATTTGTTTGATCTACAATATTACTAAATCTCGTTTAGAATACTTTAACATGGTTGGATACTATTACTTAAAAACAATTATTATCATTTATTTTTCGTTAACCTGCACATAAAGTCGACAAAAAAGAGTTTCATTTTTGTTTCAGTACACCTGTTTATGCTTTAAAAAGTAAATGATTTGGTTTATTTGCCTATATGCTTTACCTCTGCTATTTCTAGACTTCAAAAATAAGGCTACATAACTAATCTTGAAATTGACAATAATTTTATTGTAAAAAGTGTAAAGTCTGGAAACATTTTAACAACAATAATACTAGTCCTTGTATTCATTCTGATATACTAGAAACATTCAGAGGTCTTCTAATACAATGAAATTTGACTAAAATATGTTACTAAAAACTTGTTTTAATTATAGAATTCTAAGAAACATTAATCAATAAGGAGTGTATTTTTCTTGGCAAAGAATAATAAACCCTAATATAGAAATAGGGATATGTATAAAATATAAAACCCCTAAAACTATTAACTCTATATCAAAATACACAAGAAGAATTAAATAGATCATATAAAACACAAAACAGAATAGAGAAGTAATTAACCCTTTACTTCTCCTGTATATTTTGACCTTATTTGTTTTGCTAAAAAGTAGAAACTAAGTGGTATTAAAACAAATAATATAACAGCAAGTATGTTAAATGTTATGTATTCTTTCATAATAAAAATCATTCATCTATTCCTTCTTCTGACTCTATAAATTTTGTAGCTAGGCCTTATATATTATCAAATTGGGAGCTACTCGTTAAAACGAGCAGTAGCAGTTTATTCTTTCTTTCCAGAGCTATCCAAGGTAATATTCCTCCCTAAATATTGCTTTACGCTTATACTAATATTAGCAAACTCATAATCTAAATTCTTACCATCAGAAAAATCTACTATAATTCCCTTTATAGAATCTCCTCGCTTAGGATAATCTTCTAATTTCTGTAATGGAATTAAAGAAAGTTGTGGAATTAATACAATACCCTCAAAGATTTCTCCTATATCAATATAAACTCCGTAAGTTTCTACCCTAGTAATAATCCCCTCAACTATTTGACCTACATGAAGTCTTATTTTCAAAGATTCCCAATTTCTTTTATTCCTTTCTTTTCCCATTTTAGTTCTAGAGAATGAATTAAGTTCATTTATTTTGTCAACTAGAATTATATATTCTATTCTTCTTAAACCATCTAAATATCTATCTTTAAATTCACCGCTACCGTTAGTTTTAAAATTAGTGGCTACATAGCTATTTTGTAAATTCATTCTAAAAAATAAAATATTCAATCACTTATACTCGTTTTTAATATTAAAACACCTAAAATAAACTAAATAGCTTCTATTGTATCAGTTTCGAAGAAATTCTTTGTAGATACTAGTCTTAAACTAGACATTGTATTTACCTTACTAACACTCTATAAGCAAGAGAAATTAAAAAGTGTGATTAAGTTCACATTATTTAGATTATCAAATTGAAAGTGAATATCGCAAAATTCTAATTTAAACTTTATCCAATTAGATATTTCTTGACCATCACCACCTGAGGTATAACAATAAGATTCTAATATTTTTAATATTTCAAATCTATCCATTCCCAAATTAACTTCTTTAGGAATATCTCCTCTAAATAAGGAATATGATTCATAATTTTCGGAATATAGATGTATTGCATATAAAGAGTAGTCTAAATCAAATGTCAATGAAATCCCATCCTTCTTTGACTCTAAATAAAATGAATCTTCAAGTTTATATAATTCACTATCAGAAAAATATTTTGAAAACAATTCTATCTTAGATATTTCTATATACTTACTAGCCTTAATTATTTGATTAATAAAAATACTCATTCTATTTCTTTACTCTTATTTCGCTTATCAATGTTCCTATTCAACTCGAATACTTCTAATAATCAAGACTAGTCGAAACAATTAAGATCTTTAAAAAACTTCTCTACTTCGGATATTAAAAGCTCTCTTTTTTCTTCTTCATTCATTTTCTCATTTTTCTCACTTACAAATACCGACCAATGAACTTTATTAGACCCGCTTAACTTTAAAGATAATTCTTTATTTAGAGATCTATCTATTACTTGAGATACGCCCTCAATAAAACCATGTAAATAGATTTCGTATGAATTATAATTGATTTTACCATATAAAATCATATCTGGTCGAGTCCTTAAAAGCTTCAAAATCTTTAATATATTTTCTTTTCTCATAATCTAACTGTTAAGTTCTAATACTACTGTTTTATTTCTAAAACTCATACTGGCAACATTAAAATAACAAAAGCTACTTAATATACATCAAGTAGTTTTTGTTTTATCGACTTTACTGGATTTCTAAGAAACTACTAGATAAAAGTTTTAGTTATTTTTCAAACTTAACATTAGCTGTATCTTCAACTGTTTTTTTTTAAAACCCATGCTGAATAACATATAAATACAGTGGCATACCTAATGTTATATTAAATGGAAAGGTTATTGCTAGTGCCATTGGCAAATACAAACTCGGGTTTGCTTTGGGGGCTGCTATCCGCATTGCGGCAGGTACAGCAATGTAGGATGCACTAGCTGCTAATATGGACATCAAAAAACGATTTCCGATTTCTTCCATAAAAAAACCTGACAGGTAAGCAACTATACATCCATTAATGCATGGTACAATAATCGCAAAAGCTAAGGCAAACCATCCTTTTTTCACTAAAGCTCCTATTTTTTGACCGCTTGTAATTCCCATATCAAGTAAAAACACAGCTAAAAACCCTTTAAATATATCTGTAGTAAATGGTTTGATTCCTGCCGCTTGTGCATCACTGGCTAAATACCCGATACAAAGACTCCCCAGGATTAATAATACACTACCATTGGTAACAGCATGCTTTACAAGACCCAACATTTCTTTAGCAGAACGTTTTCCATTGGAAAATAGACGCATCAGCAATACACCTATGATAATCGAAGGGGCTTCCATTAATGCCATAACGGCTACCATGTGCCCCCCATAATTTATTTGCTCTAGGTCTAAAAAACTAACTGCCGTAATGAATGTTACCGCACTCACCGAACCGTATGCTGCTGCAATAGCTCCGGAGTTTTCTACAGAAAACTTCTTTCGTAAAATAAAAAACGTATATATTGGCACGAATAACGCTAACAATATTCCCATTATAATTCCCGAATAAATTTCGGATGTGAAGTCGCTATGCGCTAATTCTTGCCCCCCCTTAAAACCTATTGAAAACAATAGATATAATGATATAAACTTAGATGAGTTTTTAGGTATTTCTAAATCACTTTTCACCCAAACTGCAAAAACACCTAAAAAGAAAAAAAGTAATGCTGGATTAGTTAAATTATCAATCAGTAAGTGTAAATCCATTTAAAAAATTTGTTAGTCTAAATATTCAATATCAATTAAGCTTGTTAGTTTTATTTTCTTCCCAGTTTCTCTGGCCTGTTTTACAGCTTCTATAAGTCGCTTTTTTTCTATTAGTAATTCGTCTAATCGTCTATTGTCATATGGAGCTTCATCATCATGATTTCCCTCTGTGAGACTCAAACGACTTAACTTGTGATAATTGATTTTAGCTTCAATTAAGTCTCTAATAATGTCGTTGGCTTGAGAAGGAGTAAAAATTCCATCAACTAACTTAATACTCTGTACTAAGGTTTGTACTTCTAATTGTTCCATGGTATTAAAAAATATTAGGTTTACTTGTTAAATAATTGACCGAAAGGCCTAGTAAAAAATAGCACCTGTAAGTATCAATTCTTGCCTTACATACTCCATGTCTTTCGAATAGAGAATAGCCACTGTATATCCAATTAAAAAACTTACCAATCCAAATAATTTGAAGGCATTCGTTTCAAAAAAACTCTGGTGTTTGATACTTCATTGTCTTATGAATTAAATTATTACACGGCAAAGGTGCGAGCTTTTACCCATATGTTAATATTTATACTTTTCATATTTGTCATAAAATTAATTTATGTATTAAGTTTGAAAAAAACACCTTTACTTCAAAAAAGTGAAGGCGTTTACATTGATGCTTTATCCCAATAGCAAGATTTTATCATTAACTATAAAAATTTATCTTAGAAGGTAAAAACAACTACACCCAAGATTACTTGACTAGATCTATTTAAAATCAACACTTTTTTACTGCTATAGTATTTGTTTTGACAATTTTAACAGTGCAAACTTAAGGCGTATTCCCTATTAATGTATATTTATAGTACATATACAAGTCATAAATATAAATTATGAACTATACATTACATCAGCTTCGGGTTTTCATAGAAGTTGTAGAAAAGAGAAGTATCACCCGTGCAGCAGAAGCCCTGTTCTTAACTCAACCAGCTGTATCTATTCAATTAAAAAATTTTCAAGATCAATTTCCTATTCCATTGACTGAGGTGGTCAGCAAAAAACTATATGTTACAGATTTTGGGATGGAAATCGCTGCAACTGCAAATCGAATCTTGATTGAGGTCGACACAATCAATCATAAAACGCAAGCATTTCAAGGAAAACTAGCTGGTAGATTAAAATTATCTATAGTTTCTACTGGTAAATATGTGATGCCTTATTATTTATCGAGGTTTTTAGATAATCATCCCGCTATTGATTTTTCGATGGATGTAACCAATAAACAAAATGTTGTATATCATTTAGAAAAAAATGAAGTAGATTTTGCTCTTGTATCTGTATTGCCAAATCATATAGACTTAAACAGCATCCCATTGATAAAAAATTCACTCTTTTTAGTGGGCGGATCAGAACGGGAAACAAAACGCAAAGGAAAAAAATCGCTTATTTTTAGTGATGCTCCATTATTGTACAGAGAAAAAGGATCTGCAACTAGAAATGCTATGGAGGCTTTTATCGAAAAAAAGAACTTACCGTCTACAAAAAAAATTGAGTTGACCTCAAATGAAGCCCTAAAACAAGCAGTAATTGCAGGACTTGGATATTCTATTATGCCACTAATTGGTATTAAAAGTGCACTGAAGAACAAGGACATTACTATTATTCCATATTCGGGATTACCTATAGAAACAGAATGGAATATCGTTTGGAGGACTGACAAAAACTTGACTCCTATTGCTAAAGCTTTTATTGACTATATACATCTTGAGAAAGAAAATATTCAACAAAAGTACTTTTCATGGGTCAATGACTTTGTTAAAAAATAGCTTACTTCTTAATAGAAAGAAAAACAACCTGAAGTCTTAGCTTAAAACTATCGTATTTCTTCCCACAATCATAAATAAACATTTTCAGACACCTAAAATCAAATTTATCATATCATCAATAAATTTATTTTATATCGAATATACACAAAATTAAATGTTATAAAAATAATAATACAACAACAAAACGCTGTATTATGTCGTAATTTTAAATGAATCTTAAAATTATGCGTTATGAAAAAGTATTTAAAAAAAACAGTATTTGTGTTATCTCTCTTTATAGGTGTTGGTGTATTTGCTCAAACGGATAACGGATATGATTTACCTATTTTAGATAGCATGACTTCTTCAGAAAATGATGATCCAGTAGTATGGGTAAACCCAAGTGATATTTATATGGAAGAGAATATTTCTCCTGCATTGGACTTGTCTGGAGAATTACCTAAACTAGATGAAATGCTACAAGTATACTTTGGTGGAGTTGAAGATTTTGTAATTGAACAGGAACTTGAAGCTCAAATGAAAGAAAATAAGAATTTAGAAAAATCTAGTATTCAGCAACCACTAAAAACGTATCCTATCGACAACGGTTACGATTTACCTGAAATGGATAGTATTGACACGAAATAGATTTTGTTAAATAATACCATTACCAGGAAGTCTAAAAACTATTTGTTTTAAAATGAAGTACTATGGGCTGGAAGATCCATAGTTTAGGTTACGACTGAAAGTCTTTTCTATTTTCTAACTTATTGCTGTAAGCTTATGGCTTAATGCCTATAGCCGTAGGTATTTTTTTTTTTTAGAAACTAAAAGTGAGATGTACTAAAGTAGATAGTCTTAACTATTGTTGAGACCAATAAATTATTTACCCTTAAAACAGGAGAGTTTTTAGTCTTTTCTATTTACAAAACTCTATGTATTCTTCATCGAAGAACTTCTTTTCATTTTATGTAACTAGGGTTACAAATTAACAGGTGTCTTTAATGTAAATTTGAAATAAAAAATGACACTTCTTCTTAAGAAACTATATAGTATTTTCAACTTTAAATGCCCCAAATGTCACCAAGGCGATTTCTTTCAAGGCAACATTTATAAGCTCTCTAAAATGGGAAGAGTACAAAAAAACTGTTCTCACTGCAATTTAAAGTATGAACGTGAAACTGGGTTTTATTATGGAGCTATGTATGTTTCCTATGGATTGGGTGTCGCATTAGGAGTATCTGTTTGGATATTACAATTATTGTTTTTCCCAGATGCATCTGCTTTACAATTATTTCTTTCTATTGTTTTTGCCGTAATTTTACTGTATCCATTACTTTATTCTTTTTCTAAAATAATTTGGATAAACCTTTTTGTTAACTACGAAAACCTCGAAAATCAAAAATGATTATATCAGAATTAGAAAAGCAATACAGCTACATTTTCGAAAAGGATTTATTGATTGAAATTTCTAAAATTGGAATCCTTAAAGAAGTATCTGAAGGTGTAGAACTAATGCGGGTTGGACAATATATAAAATCAATGCCGCTACTTCTCAATGGAGTTATCAAGATACTTAGGAATGATGAAGATGGAGAAGAATTACTTCTTTACTTTTTAGAAAAAGGTGATACCTGTGCAATGACGCTTAGCTGCTGTATGGGAGATACTAAAAGTGAAATAAGAGCCATCACAGAAACTCAGACTACCTTAATTATGATTCCGGTTGAAAAAATGGAATTGTGGTTAATGAAATATAAAAGCTGGAGAAACTTTGTATTAGATAGTTACCATAATCGATTAATGGAAATGTTAAATGCCATCGATTCTGTAGCTTTTAAAAAAATGGATGAACGGCTTTTAGGGTATTTAAAAGAAAAGTCAAAAGTTACTGGTAGTAAAATTCTACAAGCGACACATCAAGAAATTGCTTTTGATCTACACTCTTCTAGGGTTGTTATTTCAAGACTTTTAAAAGCATTAGAGAAAGAAGGCAGCATTGAAATTTCAAGAAACAGTATCAAATTACTAAAGTTATAGCTTATGTAACTCATGTTACTGTAAAAGACACCTTACAATGATAGCTTTGATTATTATTAAAAATAATAGTGAAAGTTACCTCTACATATTTCAACTGGTTTATAAAATATCCTAAGTCAAACCTTAAAGGTGATGTTATCGCTGGGGTGACTGTAGGTATTCTATTAATTCCACAAGGCATGGCATATGCTCTTATTGCGGGATTACCTATAGTATATGGACTTTACGCAGCCATATTGCCTCAAATTATTTATGCTTTTTTAGGGAGTTCTAAAAGGCTTTCTGTAGGCCCCGTTGCACTAGATTCCCTAATTGTAGCCGCTGGGCTAGGGACTTTAAACCTCAACCCCGAATCTTATGTACAAGCAGCAATTACGCTGGCATTACTTGTAGGAGGAATTCATATTTTACTAGGGGTATTGCGATTAGGTTTCTTAGTTAATTTTTTATCAAAACCCGTTATTTCTGGATTCACATTAGCTGCAGCGATTACTATAGGGATAAGTCAACTAAAGCATATTACAGGCACTTATACATTTGATTTAAAGACCGAAATTCTATCGTCAAGATTAGAAAACCTAATTCAACATATACATACAGCAACATTCATTTTAGGTATAAGCGCTATTGTATTCTTGCTTCTCCTAAGACGGTTTAATAAAAATATCCTCTCCCCCATCTTAATTGTAATTCTAGGAACCTTTATTTCATATCAATTCAATTTTATTGAACTAGAGATCCCTATTATAGAATATATCCCCAAAGGCTTACCTTCTTTCCAACTGCCTCATATTTCGTATCAATTGATTCTACAATTGATTCCTATTGCATTAACGCTTGCTGTTATTTCATATGCAGAAGCTATTTCTATAGCAAAAAGTATCGAAGACAAACATGGAGAAAATGACTTAAAACCAAATAACGAATTAATAGCATTAGGATTTGCTAATATGATTGGAGCTTTTTTTCAATCGTACTCTGTTACTGGTGGATTTTCAAGAACTGCAGTCAATGACGAAGCAGGAGCTAGTTCTAAAATGGCTTCATTAATTAGTGCACTTACCGTGAGTCTAGTGCTTGTTTTTTTTACTCCCCTTTTCTATCACCTACCTAAAGCCATATTGGGAGCAATCATCATCGTATCTGTGATCCGATTATTAGATTTCAAGTATGCCATCGATTTATTCAAAAACAGAAAAGATGAATTCATTGTTTTAATAGTAACCTTTCTTATTGTACTATTTGTAGGAATTAAACAAGGACTACTATTTGGTGTAATCCTTTCCCTACTCTTAATGATCTATCGTACCTCTAGACCTCATATTGCTGTGCTCGGAAAAGTAAAAGGAACCCCTTATTTCAAGAATATAAATCGTTTTTCTAAAGAAATTGACACCGATCCATCAATTTTAATTTTACGTTTTGATGCTCAAGTTTATTTTGGAAATGCAGCTTTCTTTAGAAAACAAGTACTCACCGAATTAAACAGCAGAAAATCCCAGATAGAAACTATAATACTAAATGCTGAAAGCATTAACCATATAGATAGCTCTGGGATTCACATGATAAGAGGTCTCTTAAAAGAATTGAAGCTTCGCCAAGTAAAATTAGTTATCACAAGTGCTATTGGCCCTTTAAGAGATATTTTCGAAAAGACAAACTTGTTAAAAGAAATTGGAGACAATAACTTCTTCATTGATACTCTGGTCGCTTATGAATTTCTAACAAAAAACAAACCGCAAACCATTCTTCAAAGCAAGATCAGTTTGCAATCAAACAAACCCTTTAAAATATGAAGATTGAACAGATTTATACAGGTTGTTTAGCCCAAGGAGCTTATTATATCGAAAGTAAAGGAGAAGTTGCAATTATTGACCCTTTAAGGGAAGTAAAACCCTATATCGGAAAAGCGCAACAAAATAAAGCTACTATCAAATACATTTTCGAAACTCATTTT
The DNA here is from genome assembly GCA_947499005.1 of uncultured Aquimarina sp. Classification (GTDB taxonomy): domain Bacteria; phylum Bacteroidota; class Bacteroidia; order Flavobacteriales; family Flavobacteriaceae; genus Aquimarina. The sequence continues at coordinate 14,804 of CANMML010000032.1, read as the reverse complement.
CATGCCGATTTTGTTAGCGGTCATGTTACTTTAGCGAAAGAAACAGGTGCTCCTATTGTTTTTGGCCCTAATGCCGATACCGATTTCGAAGCGATAATTGCCACCGATGGACAACAATTTAAGCTTGGTGAAATTACCATTATAGCGATACACACTCCAGGACACACTATGGAAAGTACTTCTTATCTCTTAAAAGATGCCGAAGGAAACAATCATGCGCTTTTTAGTGGAGACACTTTATTTTTAGGCGATGTAGGAAGACCCGATTTGGCTCAAAAGGGAGCAAACATAACACAAGAAGAACTTGCCGGAATATTATACGATAGCTTGCGTAACAAAATAATGACTTTAGAAGATGAAGTGTTAGTATACCCTGCACATGGTGCTGGATCTGCTTGCGGTAAAAACCTTAGTAAAGAAACTGTCGGTACTATTGGTGAACAAAAAAAAACCAATTATGCACTTAGAGCAAGCATGACTAAACAAGAATTCATACAAGAAGTTACCGATGGGTTATTACCTCCTCCTGTTTATTTTCCTGCTAACGTAAAATTAAATAAAGAAGGGTATAAAGATATCACTGAGGTTCTAAAAACAGGAACTAAAGCTTTAAGTCCTGAGGCATTTGAACATTTAGCAACAGAAAGTAGTGCTTTGGTACTTGACGTAAGACACCAAGATGATTTTGCAAAAGGACATATCCCTAATGCTATTTTTATTGGGCTAGATGGCGGATTTGCTCCTTGGGTAGGAGCTTTAATAGGTGATGTTAAACACCCTATTCTATTAATTACCCCTGAAAGACGTGAAGAAGAAGCTGTAACTAGGCTTTCTCGAGTAGGCTTTGATAATACATTGGGGTACTTACAAGGAGGGTTTAGTAATTGGCAACACAGTGGAAAAGGGTACGATATTGTGCATACAGCCGATGCCAACAAGTTGAAATCATTACTCCCTTATCAACCTAGTATTTTTGACGTTCGAAAAGAGGGAGAATTTACTGCAGAAAGAATCCCTTCCGCAAAACACACTCCACTTAGCCGTATTAATGAATTCTTAAATGACTTCCCCAAAGAGAAAACATTTTATATTCATTGTGCTGGAGGATATCGCAGTATGATTGCTGCATCTATTTTAAAAAGTAGAGGCATTCATAATCTAGTAGATATTAAAGGTGGTTTTAAAGCCATAAAAGAAGTAGAAATAGAAACCACTAATCATGTTTGTCCATCAACAATAAAATAACACCATTAAAATGAGAGAAAAAAGCATCCAAAATTCACAAAAAAAAAGATTCGCAAAACTCGTTTTCTTGTTAGTAATCTTCTGTCTTATTTCTTGTAAAGCCCAAGAAACCGAGCATATACACCATTTGACTTTAGAACAGCTTAAAGAAGACGTAATTGGTAAAGATGTACAACTTATTGATGTAAGAACACCTAAAGAGTACCATTTAGGACATATCGATGACGCTATTAACATCAATATTTTCGATATAAAAGCATTTTCTACTAAAATAAAACAACTCGACAGAGAAGCTCCCATTTATGTGTATTGTCACATTGGAGGAAGAAGCAGGAAAGCTAGTAAACTGTTAGAGGAATTCGGTTTTAAAAATATTTACGATTTTTCTGGAGGTTGGAAAGCATGGCAAAAACATCAAAACATACAATAATGATAGACAAAACAATTAAAGTACAGAATTTGAAATGTGGTGGTTGTGCGAAAACCATAGAAACACGATTATCCAATATAGAGGGCCTTTATAATTTAAGTATTGATATTACTTCATCTAGTATTCACTTTACTTTAGTAGAAGAAAGTCTAAAAAAAGAAGTATCTAGCACTTTAAAAAGTCTTGGATACCCAGAAATAGGAAGCTCAAACACCTTAATCAATAAAGCAACCTCTTATGTTAGTTGTGCTATTGGTAAAATACCTTAAAGACTAGTATATTGGTATCATGCCATTTTGTTAAATATGGTATCTAGGATGTAAAAAACAGAAAAGGAAATTTATGATAGAAAATGCATTACAAACCTATTTTCCAAATTTGGCGACTATGCCCGATCTTAAAAAAGAAATTGCTAGCATTAGCTCTATAATGAAAATGGACGCAGGCACTGTTATTTTAAAGGAAGGAGCTTACGTAAAAGTTATTCCTTTAGTTATAAGCGGGCTAGCAAAAGTATATAAAGAAGAAGAAAATGGTCACGAGGTATTATTGTATTACATAAAACCTGGCGAAAGCTGTATTATGTCTGTTATTTCAATGATAAAAAATGAAACTAGTAAGGTAAAAGCTATTATCGAAGAAGATGCTGAAATTGTAGTAATCCCAACTGAAAAAGCCCTTGAAATTGCTAGAAAATACCCTAAGTGGAATGAATTTATTTATGAGCTTTTCAATTTAAAATTCGAGGAATTACTAAATGTAGTCAAAATCCTTACCTTTTCTAATAAAGATACACGACTGTTAGAATATCTAAAGAAAATAGCTTCTGTAAAAGGGGATGCTTTAATTCGCATTACACATCAGCAAATCGCAGACGATTTGGGTTCTTCACGAGAAGTAATTTCTCGGTTATTAAAAAAGATGGAACATGAAGGACTTCTAATATTGAAACAAGGGGTGATTGAATTAAAATAACTTTACTTTTTGTTTTTTTTAAACCCAACAATACTTTGTCCTAAAAAGTCTTGAGGTAATTTTTTATCTCCTGGGAATCCTAGTTTTATCTGCCCACTATCTTCTGGAATATAATGATGCCCAAAGATATAATCCCAAATACTTAGGCTTATCCCAAAATTAACCCCAAACCTCCCTTTAGGTAGCTCATAAACATGATGGTACAAATGCATCACAGGATTATTCAAAATATATTTTAATGGCCCCCAGGTGATTTTAATATTAGAATGATTTAAGTGTCCGATAGTAATCGCTATAAAATGAACTATATAAGCTTGTTCAGGTTCAAAACCTCCTAAAATCATTACAGCAAAAGTTTTTAGCGGTTTATACAATACATTTTCCATCCAATGATAGCGTAAATGTGCCGCAAACCCCATTTCTTTAACACTATGGTGTACTTGATGAAACTTCCATAAAAAAGCATATCTATGTAGCAATGTATGTGTAAACCATTGTACCAAATCCAATACAATAAAGAAGATTACTAGTTGCACCCATTGAGGTAATGTGTGTATTTCAATAATGCTTAAACTCGTCTTTGTAACTCCAATAGTAGAAAAAACCAATTCTAAAGCTTTATAAAAACCACTTATAGCTATGCTAAAAAGGAAAAAATTAAAAAACATATAAAAACAATCAAGCCAAAAGTCTTTCCTAATTATTGATTGCTCCTTACGCCAAGGGAATATAATTTCTCCCAACCAAACACATAATGAGATTAAGACTAATCCCCAAAAATAGTTGTGATACCAAGGAACATCAAATATAACAGCACTCCATGTCCAGCGCATCGTTCCTAAAATGGTTGCCAAGATTTCTTGTATCCAATACATTTCAATCAAAATTTAAAAAGCACAATTTGTAGGTAATGGTGCTACAGTAGATAAATTAGAAGCAAAATCTTGTTCTAAAGTTAAGGGTTGAAATCCTTCTGAAACACTGCCTTTGTATACAGTAGTACCATACCCTAAATTATTCATATGCCCTCTAATAATTACTACTTCATTATTTTTTATAACAACATCACCACCCGATCTGGTAAAAGGCTGCTCGTTTACATGACTGTGCCCAAGAATCCTTCTGTAGATTAGCGTACTCCCATCTTCAGAAATGACTTCCCACCAATTTGCATATTGATCACAACCCGTGTCTGGGCTTGTCAAAGTAACATTGAATCTATACCTATTTTCATTCCCCGAAGTAGTAACTCCAGTGACAACGACACTTCCTATATTGACAACATCTTCTTCCATTTCAGCACTAGTCACAGGGGTATTATCTGCCATATCTTCGGACGTATTTTCTTGCCCACTACACCCTATAAATAAATGACACGCAATTACAGTAACGATAAACAGTTTCATATCTAATATTTTAATTCCTTGATTTATAAATAAAGTATTACTTACGCTCTTAAGGGACCTTTTACTCCTCAATGCTTTTCTATACTTTATCTTAAGGATGTAGATAAAGTTATTAATTTATAAATACTCTACTTGTAACATTAGTCACACTAATATTTATAGGGTATAAATACTTTTACACACATGAAATTAAAGTTATACCAAAAGCTTATACTCGTTTGTCTTACTTGTTTGGGACTTATTACACTAGCGGTATTATTAATTGAAAAAATATAACATTCATCAATACACTTTTATTATGAAAAAAAACATGGGTAATGCTGATCGTATAGTTAGAATAATTATCGCAGCAGTAATTGGATTATTATACTGGCAAGGTATTATTTCTGGAACTTTAGGCTTGGTACTTTCTGTATTAGCTGGGGTATTTTTATTAACAAGCCTGGTAAGTTTTTGTCCTCTGTATACCATTTTCGGACTAAAAACATGCAAAACTAAATAGACTTAATAGTCTATTGAATTTCACAAAAGAGGTGTTATAACAAGTTATAAAACTAATTGGTATTCAATGAAACAAAGCAGAAATCTTTCAAGAATATTAAATTTATGTATCCCCTATTTATACTTTTATAAACCTCTTTTTCTTTCTGTGTAACATCAGTTACAAAAAAAGTAATTACACTTCTCTTATTTTGTTATTCAATCGTCTTTTTAGATAATCTAAGAGGCAGTGATTTAAATTGTATTAAATATATAATATGGATTGGATGTATGATTCATGGCCTTGGTATGTTAGTGGGCCAATATTAGCCCTAGTGATGCTCTTACTACTAATCGTTGGGAAGAGATTTGGAATGTCTTCTAACCTTAGAACTTTATGTACTATTTGCGGGGCTGGAAAAAAGACTTCTTTTTTTAATTTTGATTGGAAAGCTCAACAATGGAATTTAGTTGTAATGGCTGGAACCATTATCGGTGGATTCATCGCATCACATTTTTTGACTAATGATCATGCCGTATTTATTTCAGAAAATACTATAAAACATTTAAACGAATTAGGGTTTATGGATGCTGGTAAAGCATATGTCCCTAGTATGCTATTTGATCTATCTACAATTTCTATAAAATCATTAATCCTGCTTTTTGCAGGAGGTCTTATGGTTGGCTTTGGAGCAAGATACGCAGGCGGCTGTACTTCGGGTCATGCTATTTCGGGCTTAAGTAATTTGCAATTGCCTTCACTTATTGCTGTTATCGGTTTTTTTGCTGGTGGTATTCTTATGATTTATGTGTTATTCCCTTTAATTTTTTAGTATGAAATTTATAAGTTACTTAGTTATCGGAATTTTGTTTGGTATTACCATGTTTAAATCAGAAGCGGCATCTTGGTTTCGCATCTATGAAATGTTCCGTTTCGATTCTTTTCATATGTATGGAATCATTGGCTCGGCTTTAGCTTTCGGAATTCTTATCACCCAATGGATCAAAAAGAAAAATATAAAAGATATAAACGGAACTCCAATTCAGATCCAATCAAAACAAAAAGGATTTAAACGTTACTTTTTTGGAGGAATTATTTTTGGACTAGGTTGGGCATTAGCAGGAGCTTGCCCTGGGCCTATGTTTACTCTTTTAGGTGCAAATTACACTGGGATAACAATCGTAATCATTAGTGCTCTTTTAGGTACTTATCTTTATGGAATATTACGAGATAAATTACCTCATTAGCCTTTAAAAAATTCAGCAAAAACTTTAATGATACTGTCATGGTCTTTAGTCCCACACATTTCCCTAATACTATGCATCGATAACATAGGGTTTCCTATATCTATACTAGGTATCCCTAACTTAGCTGCAGTCATGGGACCAATAGTAGATCCGCAACCAATATCGTTTCTACTACAAAAATCCTGAACAGGAACAGTAGCTTTTTGGCACCATTGTTTAAATTTTGCTATAGAAAATGCATCTGTAGCATAACGCATATTTGCATTACTTTTTATAACAGGCCCATTACCAATTAATGGTCTATGACTAGGGTCATGTTTACTTCCATAACTAGGGTGTACGGCATGTGCCATATCTGCTGATATAAAAAAGGAACCTGCTAAAGCTTGATAATAAGACGCCTCTTTTGAAATAAATTCATGTATACGTTTTAGTGTTGCTTCTAAAAAATTAGAAGCTGCCCCGTTTTGTGAGGTTGAACCGATTTCTTCATGCTGAAAATAAGCGACCATTTGCACTGTATTTTCGACGCTTTTTGCAGCTAATAATGCTTTATAAGAAGCGTGGACACTAGCTAAATTATCTAACCTTGGGGCGTAGATGAATTCGTTATTAATTCCACCAAATGTTGACGGAGCCGCATCGTATAAAAACAAATCCCAACTTAAAATATTACCTGTAACACCTGTTTCTTCTTTTATCCAAGTTTCGAAATCAATATGCTCCCCTAAACCAATTACAGGAAATAAATGTTCTTGTGGATTGGGTGAAAATCCGTTTTTATTTACCTCTCTGTCCAAATGAATTGCTAAACGCGGTATCCTTAATTTTTTATTGACTGAAATAATCTTTTGCTCTAATACTCCTGAGGTGTTTTCAATAATTAATCTTCCCCCAAAATGTAAATCTCTATCGAACCAGCTATTTAATAATACTCCGCCATACACTTCAACATTTAACAATTGGTAACCTTCTTGCGTAGCGATAGGATTACTTTTTATTTTTAAACAGGGGGAATCTGTGTGAGCACCAATGATATTAAACCTATAATCTTCTTCACATATTTCAGGCAACTTAAATGCTATAATTGATCCATCTGCTCGCGTTACAAAATATTTACCCTTAGCTTTTAACAGCCAATGATCTGTTTCTTTTAGCTCTATAAAATGATCAGCTGCTAATTCTTTTTTTAATTGTGCTACCGCATGAAATGATGTTGTACTAACATCTATAAAACTTAATAGACTTTGGGCGTATGACATAGATTTTAGTTCTTAGATTTTAATTGATCATATTAATATGCATTTTAACTTCGTAAAGAAAAGCAAACTTAATCCATATTCGAATTTTATCATCTGTACTTTTAAATTTGCTTGTATTTCACAAACGTTTTAATGAAATCTACTGATTTTCGATAATTAGTGTAACGTTGTTAGATTTTGAATTTATTTTCTAAAAATTGAAATCGTTCCTGATTTAAAATTCAACACATATAGCTTCTCTTTTAATACAATCATATCCGTTGGGTTTGCTAGACTTTGGGTTAATATTTGCTTCAATTCTCCTGAATTCTCTAACACCAAAACCCTATGATTTTCAAAATCGGTAATAAAAACTTGCTGTTCTTGATAAAAAACACCCGTTGCGGCATTAATACCCAGATCTTCAGCCATTATTTTAATAAACGCACCTTCCTTATCAAATACTTGGATACGATGATTATAAGCATCTGCTACGTATAAAAATTCATCAGCTATATGCAAATCGGTCGGATATAGAAACTGTGAGTTTCCTTTTCCTTTTTCACCAAAACTACGCCACTCTTTACCATTATAAAAGTGAATTTTATGGTGATAAAAATCTGCAATAGCATACGATCCATTATTAAAATCTATACCTGCTGGGGCATCTAACTTTGGAGATGGTAACGCTTTCGAAATTCCATGTTCTAGGATGGTAATAACATCTTTTCCATATTCAGGAATTGCCAATCCTTTTTTAAAATTAGCAATATGCATTGGACGATCAAATCCTTTTTCTTCTTTAAGAATTTTTCCTTCTTTATTCAGTTGAACTATTCGGTTGCCTTCCCCATCGGATACCCATAAGGTATCATTTACAATCGCAATACCTATGGGTTTTATATTATCTAGTTTTATTTCTGAATCAAATTTCCAATTTATTTCCTTTTTAGTACAGCTTTGAAATAAAGACAATCCTACTAAAATTATATACCACACATTTTTCATATGACCTTCTATTTTCTGTAAAGACAACATGGAGGAAGTTGATCGTAAGTCGCTGTTTTGGAAGTGACATATTCATTGTCGTGACCTTCATCAGCTATGAGCTTTCCTATGACTTTAATATCCATACTTTTATCAACGTTTAACAAAAGTTTTTTGGATACTTTATCCCATTGAGCAGACTGTACTGCTTTATTAGATAATGCTGCTGCTTCTATTCTTGCTTTACACATATCACAATTTCCAGAAACACTCATTTCTGCTTGATGGATAGCTATTTCTTTTGACATAAAAGTTTCGTTAGGAAATACCTCTTTTTCCCCATCGACTCTGATAATCGTGGCTTTTTTAGGAGTATAACCTGCTTTTTTTACTTGCTCAACTACTTGCGCTATTGACAACGGATTTTCCGAAGGATATTGAAAAGAAAAATCTCCTGTTTCAATCTCAATGACAACATTTTTAATTCCTTTAAACTCCTTGAACTTTTTCTCTAGACCATAAGCACAAAAAGGACAACCTAAGCCATCAACTTGAATTTGATACTGATCTACTTTCTTCTGACCTAAAAGGGTGCTAATTCCAATTAAACCCACTATAATTATTGATATTATCTTTTTCATGTTATTATTTTTTTAAAAATTGCTAAAAAGCATTATCACAGACATTACTAGCATTATTGTATTTTCAATTAATGTTGCTTGTGTCATTGGTAAATCTAAAACTGTACCAAGACAAGCACAACGAATTTTACGCTTATTACTCAAAACACTGGCAACACCTATTGTTGTTGCACCGAGGATTATAATAGTTGTCACCAAAGAAACTTGGACTTGAATCCTCATCAATAGTAAAACACCAAGTAACGTTTCTAAAAATGGATATAATCTTCCATAACTTTTAGTGTTTTTTGCTATCGGATCATACATTCGGAAAGAATCGGAAAAACCATTCAGATCGAGAATTTTAAAGAAACTAAAAACAATAAAAAACAACCCCATATAGTCTAACATTATCTCTTTGTAGTCCAAGTAATTTCTATTCATTAAAACACTTGCTGTACTTATATAAAAAAGAATTAAAAAGAGAGGCTTCAACTTTTTGAACACATTATCTTTTTCCACGTCAGGCGCTTCTATTTTATCAGAATCGTCAATTAGTGAATACTTTTTTGGCAAAACCGACTTTATCTGTTCTTCAGAAATTTTTAGTTTTGAATATATCGTTACTTCTTTACGTTCTAAATTGATCGAGACATCCTTAATTTCAGGAAGCTTTTTTAAATGTTGCTCAACTGTAGATTTACAGCTAGAACAAGTCATTCCTTCTATTTTTATAAGCTGTTTCATAAAATTTCTTTTTAAAAGGTGTAACGTGTTCCTATGAACACACTTTGTTTCAAAGTTCTCTCTTCAGGAAAATCATTCACCAAAGGAAATTGAATAGCAACATCGAAGGTTATATTCTTTCTAGCATATTGTATTCCCTGAGCATAAAGCAATTGATACCAACCCCGTTCGACCAGCCAATTGCTAGTATATTCAAAATATAGATTGACTTGCTTATTGGGGTATTGTGGTTTTAGTAACGGCAAACCAAAGCCTTGCTTCACCCTCAACTCATCCAAATTGGAACTAGGCGACCAATTGTAGCCTATCTCCGAAGAAATCCCATATTTCAAGGTTTCCAAACCGCTAACAACTCCGAAATAACTTTGGTAATTCCCCGTACTTATTTGCAAGATATCTAGTGACTTACCTGTTGGTAACGTTTGAATTGTTTTGGCTACTAAACGATGTGTTCTTCCTGTTTTATCTTTTCTGTAAAACTGATATTTCCCTAATATCTGAAGGTCTGCAATTGCTAAATCATTTAAACCATTATTAAAATCATAGCTCACTAATGGTAAATGGATACCTAATAGTGTTTTTTCAGTAGGCAAATAGTGAATTACTAAAGGTATATGGGTAGCTGTCCCACTATTAGTAGTTCTTATCTCCGTTAAAGTTTTTACTGTAAAACTTTTACCCCCCAACATGATAGGCTTATCAGTTGTTATGGGTGGTCCCTGCGCTTTTGCCATAAGAAAAATGACAAAGCACATAACCGACAATATGTGTTTCATTGATTAATTTTAATACGCCGTAATAAGACGTTATTATACATTTAAACTACTCGAATTGCTTAGGTTTAAATAGATAATCAAATTAAAAACACTTGAAATAAGACGGTCTTATCCTGTATAGTTTGAAAATGTAGCTGCTGATGCACACCAATGTTGTAAGGATCTATTAGTGTAACAAATGAAGTTTCAAAAAAACTTGGATCGGTAAATACAAGCTTGTTTAAAAGCGAGTGTTTATCTAGCTTAACATCAACTTTACTTTTTAAAACATCATCACTTCCTTTTTTTAGAATTGATACATCTTTACAACAAGATTTCTTAGATGCCTTAAAGAGGTCTTTGGTGTCAATGCTAGCACTATACTTACCAAAACAACTATTAGCTGTTTTATTTATTCTAAAAGAAATCAAATGCTCTCCGCAATAGTGCGCACTAGCACTAAATGCAGTTGTAGCCACTAACACTAAAAGTGACAGCAGACAAGCAATCGATTTTTTGAATAAATTTTTCATTGTGATAAAATTACGTTTTTTTAATGATTTCACTTATTCAATGAACCACATTCATTTAATTTTATGACAAATTTAACCCCAAACTATTTCTGGGATCAAGCTGAAAATTATGGAAAACCAATCGTAATTCTAAATTTATTTCAGAATCTCATCAAATATGTTAATTAGGTTAAATAAATATCCTTAATGAGATCCCGCATCAAGTGCGGGATGACAAAAATTAGCTTGAAAATTATTTCTGTATTTTCAAAATAAAGTGATTCTTAATACTCCTAAACTTTTCAGCTAGATGCTACTTCTATTAAAATTCCATATTTATATTAGAGAGCAACCTAAAATGCACCATTAAAAACGAATAAATTATTTAACAAAATTGCTTTGCTTAACTTTTGTTTCGAGTCACAAAACTAATTTAACTGTACCTTTGTACTACTATGCAAGTAAATAAACTTTCAGATTGGTTACCTACTACGAATAAAGAAGTAAAAATTCGAGGTTGGGAGGAATTAGACGTTATTCTATTTAGTGGTGACGCTTATGTAGATCACCCCTCATTTGGACCTGCCGTTATTGGTCGTATTTTAGAAAGCTATGGGTTAAAAGTAGCCATAGTTCCGCAACCCAATGTGAATGACGACTTACAGGATTTCACAAAGCTAGGAACTCCTAAATTATTTTTTGGAGTTACTGGAGGTTGTATGGATCCCATGGTCAGTAATTATACTGCAAGTAAAAAACGTAGAGACAAAGATGCCTACACACCTAATGGTGATAAAGGGTTTCGACCTGATTATGCTACCTCTGTGTATTCTACCATTTTAAAAGATAAATTTCCTGATGTTCCTGTGTTGATCGGAGGAATCGAAGCTTCTCTTCGTCGTGTAACACATTACGATTATTGGAGTGACAAATTACTACCAACTATTTTAGAAACCTCTAAAGCAGATATGTTGGTATACGGAATGGGAGAACAACCTTTGCGAGAAGTGGTTAAACTACTGCAAAAAGGAGTTCCTTTTTCGAGTTTGAAAACCATCCAACAAACGGCTATTTTAGTAGATCAAGATGAAAATATTCCTAAAAATAAAAATTGGGATGATGTCGAGATTCAATCACACGAAGTTTGTTTAAAGGATAAGAAAAAGTTTGCCTCTAATTTTAAAATTATAGAGCAAGAATCTAATAAACTTAAGGCACGTCGTATTTTTCAAAAGGTAAAGGGCAAGACATTAGTCATTAATCCGCCCTACCCTACCATGACCGAAAAGGAAATTGATGCTTCTTTCGATCTACCTTATACGCGTTTACCGCATCCAAAATACAATAAGCGAGGGCCTATACCTGCCTTTGAAATGATTAAAACTTCTATTAACATACATCGTGGTTGTTTTGGTGGTTGTAGTTTTTGTACCATTTCGGCGCATCAAGGAAAGTTTATTGCCAGTAGAAGTCAAGAATCTATTTTAAAGGAAGTGGATAAAGTGGCTAATATGCCAGACTTTAAAGGCTATCTATCAGATATTGGGGGGCCTTCTGCAAATATGTACAAGATGAAGGGTAAAATACAGTCTATTTGTGACAATTGTGTGGCTCCTTCCTGTATTTCACCTGTAATCTGTAGTAATTTAGATACCTCTCATAAACCACTAACGAAGTTATATCAGGCTGTAGACAAACACCCTAAAATAAAAAAATCATTTATTGGAAGTGGTATTCGTCACGATATGTTGGTGCCTGAATTCAATAAAAATGCCGACCCAAAAGAATTGGACGATTACACGGAAGAAGTGATGACGAATCATATTTCTGGACGTTTAAAAGTAGCACCAGAACATACTTCGGATCCTGTATTAAAGTTGATGCGGAAACCTTCTTTTCACTATTTTCATAAGTTTAAAGAACGTTTTGATAAGATCAATATAAAGAAGGGATTAAAACTTCAGTTAATTCCATATTTTATCTCTAATCACCCTGCTTGTGAATTGGAAGATATGGCAAACCTAGCTGCTGAAACTAAAGAAATGGGATTTCAGCTAGAACAGGTACAAGGCTTTACGCCTACACCAATGACGGTTGCCACCGTTATTTATTATAGTGGATATCATCCATATACCTTAAAGCCAACCAAAACTCCCAAAACTAAAAAAGAAAAAGAGGAACAGCATAGATTCTTCTTTTGGTATAAGAAAGATAATAAAGGTTGGATTTCGAAAACATTAAATAAACTAGGCAGAAAAGATTTAGCAGAAACACTAGTTCCTGAACAAGAAAATGGTTCTTGGAAAAGTATTAAACCGAAAAAAGTAAGCCATACTTTTGATGATGCTATTCCATCAACGCATTCGAAACCTAAGAAGAAATACAAACCCAGAAAAAAGCGACGATAATTTTTTAATCGTAACTGACTAAGATATTAGATCGCTTCGCTGTTAGACAATAGATCATAGACTTAAATCTATTTATTTTTTTAGCTTAGAATTATGCCTAAACTTGACATCTTACATGAAAACAATGATTACATTGTCATAAATAAAGCGGCGGGACTTATCAGTGAAAAAAGCACTTATGAAGCAGTAACTATTGAAAGTCTAGTTTTCAATCATCTTTTAAAAAGTAAACGTAATCCTTATCTAGGGATCATACATCGATTAGATCGAGTAACTAGTGGAGTTATAATACTGGCAAAGAAAAAAAGTATTCTAGTCGCATTTAACGATCTATTTAGTAGTCGCAAAGTTCAAAAAACGTATCTCGCTATAGTTACTACTAAGCCTCCTAAGAATAAAGGGAACTTGGTGAACTTTTTGGTAAAAAACACCAAAGAAAAAAAGGCAGATATCGTTCCTTCTAAATCAAAGAACGCTTTAAGCTGTATGCTTTCTTATCAAGTGATAGGCAAAAATGATTTTGGTTACGTTTTAGAAGTCAAACCCAAAACAGGCAGATTCCATCAAATAAGAGCACAACTGGCAAACATTGGATTACCTATTCTTGGAGATCAAAAATATGGTTCGGAACAGGAATACTTACCTTTATCTGTTTGTCTTCATGCTTGGAAATTAACTTACCAAATACCTGGATCTAAAGAAACTCAAACCTTCGAAGCTCCTTTACCTAAAAATGATTTTTGGGCATTTAGTTCTATTTAGGGTTAAATGTTTTATAAGTTTTCTTGAAACTAAAGATCTAATTTTTAGCACCTCTTGATGGTATTACTTATGATTTCAAAATAAGCAACTGCGAATTTTTAGCAAAAGTATTGCATTATAACATTTACCAATAGTTTTTATTAGATGAATTTGATTTTCTTGAGACTCCACTTAATATTTATTAGTTATAAAAACTTTAGGAATTAAGATTGCTTTTCATAAGCAAAGCAGACAAAATCTTTTTCTCCTAGTTGATCCATTCTTGTCAAATTACAAGCTACTTGTTCTTTTGGATTATCTCGTTTTTTACAGAGAATACATAAATTTGGTACAGGGTAAAGATCTGGTTTATACTCTTTACCATCATCGTCAAAATATGGCATGATAATTTTCATTTATGCTTCTAAGTTATAAAATCTCAAATATTTGAAATGCTTAATCTTTCGAAGGCAAAAAAGTATCGTCTGAGCTTCTCTTAACCGATTTGGTAACATCTTTTGAGTTCAATATCTCTAATTGATAAATCGCTACTTCATATAATTTACCGAAACGTTCTTCTTTACTTAATTGCAGCTTAATGAATTCCGAGTTTAGAGATTCTAGGTTTGCTAATAACACCAAGTTCATTAATACTAGCAAAATCTCGTATATTGTTTTTAGTAGCTAATTTAGGGTTAGCCTCTCTCCACTCTTTAGCAGAGCATCCAAACAGTGCAACATTTAATACATCTGCCTCCTCGGCATAATGAATCCATGTTCTTTCTTTTGGTAAGGTAGACTCAGGTATGATATGTTTTTCTACTGCATCCGTTTGTTTGAATATGATAATTCACTTTACTTAAAATCCTTTTGGTATTCCATTCTATATTGTAGTGATTATTTTCAATCTCTTTAAGTCTTTGAAATTCTTTAACCCAATTTATGCATTAGGATATATAAAAGGAGGACTTAGATTCTTGATTTGAGAAAAGAGTCCGTCCATCCAATT
>CANMML010000031.1 GCA_947499005.1 uncultured Aquimarina sp. | reverse complement strand
GAGAGATGGATCTAATCAAATCTCGGATTTTTATATCGGCAATTTTCGAAAATGTTCTATTTTCTGAATGCGCCTAACTAAAAAACTTCGGTTACAAATCTATCTACACCCTAACCACTATGGCTTTGCGATTAAGGTAGTAGTAATTCGGTTTTCAGTAATTCTACTCAAATTTGATATTTGAACAGTATTTTCATCTATAACTGTTATATAAAAACAAGATTCTTCTGTTACAAGAAATCTACCACCATTAATTTGACCTATCTTACTATTATTGAAGTTTTGTTCAAAACAGTTCGTATCTGATATATAATATTTTGACCTTCCAACTTCCTGTCCTTCAATAATAATGATTTCTTCTGTATTAGTGTATTCAAAATAAATCTCAACGGATTTACCCATGATATTCCACTTTTTACTTTTTAGCAAGGCTTGAGGCGTAGTATTTACAATGTTATTATTTATATCTTCTATATTCTCGTTACTATTAACCGTTGCTCCAACGATTAGGGTAAACATGAAACTTATCGCAATTAATATCTTATATTTTTTCATCTTCTGTTTATTTTGTTGATCTTAAAACTATTGCATAACTCTGATTTAAATTCCCAGCTGGTGCTACTTGAAAATTACCTTTAGCAGGATCATAAAAAATCATATTATTATTTTCATCATATCCTACAACTGCTACAGCATGAGTGATTCTAATTGTTTCAAGTACATTGGGGTTTGTAAGACTAGGTTCTTGAACATCCCTAACAAAAACATCCGTCATAACCACATGACCATCATCTATAGCTGCTTTAAAACTAGTAAATGATTTTGTATTGTAAAGGCTTTCTATAATAGCTCTATTTTGTGCTGGTGTTTGACCTGACCTCAATAACTTACC
The DNA here is from genome assembly GCA_947499005.1 of uncultured Aquimarina sp. Lineage (GTDB taxonomy): Bacteria > Bacteroidota > Bacteroidia > Flavobacteriales > Flavobacteriaceae > Aquimarina. Next base: position 40,456 of record CANMML010000031.1, on the reverse strand, counting down.
AATTTCTGTTCCATTTTGTCTAACTTTCCAAACTTCAAGTAACACTTTACTTTCTGTTAGACCATTATTAAACACCCATTGACCTATAAACCCTAAGGAAGATGTAGTACAGTTATTAAAAGCTTGTTTCTTAAACGTTTTATCAATATTTCTCTCTACTCGCCTTTTGGCATAGGTATCGGTATCTTTTGGAACGTGTCTAGATTGAGTACCTGGTGTTGGTTGTTGCTGACTTCCTTTTACAAGTGTCCGTGGCGGATTTAGTTCTGCTACTTTCTCTGGACAGACTTCATCGAATTCAGGCTTCGTATCATCACAATCCTCACCAGCACTACTAGTCTTCAGAATCCAACCATCTGGCTGCGTTTCGGATTCTTGTTCTCCGGCACTAGCATCGTGATACCCATCTGCATCTGCATCTTTTACATATATCTTCTTCTCTGGATCTGGATCTGGGTCCATCTACCCATTGAAATTGTGGACTTGAAAGATAGAAAATGAAATCTTTCAGCTTATTAACTTTATCGTTAAATTCTTGTCTTTGCTGATTTTCTAGAGCTGTTCTTGTAGCAAGATCTAGTCTTATAGCATATAGCTTTTTTCCGAAAAAACCATCACTGAAATTTCAAAATATAAAGACAAATAAACTAGCTATTTTTTAAATCGAACTCAGGTTATAACAAACCTCAGTAAACTGTAAAATACTTGCCAGCCTTCAAAAAAAGGCAAACAAAAACCCCTAAAATGCCTAGTTTTAGGGGGCGTTTTTATATTAACCTCTTTTTAAAAAGATAATAACTTGTTGCATCATTTCCCTACTAGAGATTTTACTAATTCTGTACATGTCTTCGTTGGCAGAGTCTTTAGTTTTAAATATAAATCTACCAGTTTCATTAACAGGCTCGAACATATCGTTTTGTAAAAAAATCTCTTTTACTTCTGCCAGTGTATAATGTTGTTCTAATACTGAGAGCATTCTTTCTTTGTAATTAGAAAAGTCTAATTGGTTTTTTGCTCTATCCCATCTATCTGCTGGGATTTCAGAATCTTTTGCAGCTAAAGCATCAATCATTTTTTCTATTATTCCTCTTGCTTCCTGCTCAAAGCCAGCATATATATACAAATCTTCATACGTTTGCCCAAAAACAGATGAGCCTGTAAAGCATATAAAAAGTACTATAAATATTTTTAAAGATTTCATTATATTTCATTTTTAAGGGTTGATAAAAACTCAGATAAGCTATTCGAGATTGTATACATATTAGGTCTATGGCTATCATTCTCTTTTGAATAGTCAACTTCATTATCATGATTCCAAAAATAAATTTTACTATTTTCTGAATCGATACAAATTAGATTACCAAAAGGATCGTTAGCTATTGGGATAACATTTTCTGGAACTCGTTTTTCATTTCTTTTATAGTCTTTAAAAAAATCAACAAAATTATCGTATTCTCCATCATAGATTGCTAAAAACCAATTTACCCTAGATTGCGTTTCTTTACCATTTTCTAGAAAACTAAAAATATTAGGCTCACAACGCCCGCCATTAAATTTTAATAAATGCTCGGTATACTCTTGGGGTAATTGCGTGTTTAGTTCTTTTTCTACCTTTCGTATTTCATCAATACTTAGAGGTTGTTCTGTTTCAAAAAATTTTATCATAACAATATTTACCTACCACTCCATATAGAGAATCCACCTGTATGTCCTGTTTTTCTATGTGGAGTTTGTTCAACTAATTGCATTCTTCCAACATCCTGATGATGATGCCAAGTATAACCTCTAGGAGTTGAACTATATCCAGCTGCTGCATTTGCAAGAGCCTCGTCTCGAAGTCTATTACCAGTTCCTCCTCCAATATTCACATCATTTCTACCTGTCCTATATAGCTTACTTGAGAAATCAGGATAACCATTAGCATCAAAAGGTATACCAGTAACGGGATGAGTTTTATTTGCTAAATGCCCATTTCGCGTCTTAGGAATATCTCTCGTTGATGCTTCCTTAAGATAACCTTTAATTTCGATTTCTTGCTCAGCTAAAACACGATTTGAAGGTTTATCTACTATTTTATAAGGAATATCTCCATCTCCTTTGATTAGTTTGGAGTCTTGAAATCTATTTGCTGGTAATTCCTGTTTTAATTGAGATAACTTACTTCTGGACCCAAGCGACGCTAAAGTCTTTTGGATTCCATGGATAAAGGTCATAATTTTTAAAGTAAACTTACCTTCGATATATGCTCCTTCAATATCATTTTCCCCGTTCTCTACTATTTCAATAGACTCGCCAAGAAAATCTTCGAGAACTTTAGGGCCATCTACCCATTGAAATTGAGGAGTAGCCAAATAAAACAAAAAGTCTTTAAGGTCTAATGCTTTTTGTTTCAATTTCTCGAATTCTTCTGCTCGAATTCGATCTTGCTCGGCTTCACTCAATTTAGGGAACTCAACAAGTGTTTTTTCTAAATTTCCATCAATAGTAATTGCTAGATCAACCGTCGCTTCGATCATTTCAATACCTCCATCTCCCCATCCTGCAGTTCTAGCCCATCCTAAACTCGAATCAGCAGATAGTAAAGATTTAAATTTAAATTCAAGGTGAAACTTCGAATCATCATTTACATCAACACATTCTCCATCTTCAAAACATTCTTCCTCTAAGCGTTTTCGTTCTTCTTCCTCAATATGTTCTGCGTTATCGCTAACTAGCTGGTGATAGTCCTCTTCTTGGAACCCTTCAATAGGCTGTGATTGACTACCATCACCTAGACCAGCAAGTGTTACTCTACAAATTCAGTTCAGTTAAAGAAAAAAGCTCTCATCAAGCAAAAAATTTACAGATTTCAAGGAACGTATTACACAACTTTCATGTGTCTAAATTTTTCAGTGAAGATAGGATTTTTAGTGGAAGTATTGAACAGCCTTTGCCCTCCCAGCCGCATCGCCCAAGCTGTATTTACATAATTGGGCATTATGTGCCTCTTATCAGGGCAACATAATACAACTATGCAAAACAGCCCCGCCCCAACGCTTTTAAGACCAGATTTTTACAAGCAATATTCTAATATTGAACATATACAATGCTGCCTTAAAGTGCCATTTCTATTGATCTACAGCCATTTTGAACTAAAAACCTACCGCCTTACAGTTGGTTCCATTCAAAAAGTAATATGCCCAGCTACTACATTCATCTACTTAGCCTATTACTTTTTGAACGGTTATGGATACGCGTTTTGTGGGTGTGGTGGCTCGCCAAGACGCCATACCCATAAAATGCAAGGCCTATTGTGCCGTATGAACAATGTGTAAAAAAGCCGCTTTGTAGCGGAGATAGCGCCAGCGACACCAAAGCGTAAAACGACTGAGGCCGTGGGTGCGTTTGCCCGACTAAGGGCATGCACACGCGTGAGTAGCAAAGGTTTTTTCCTTATTCTTTCAACTGAATGATAAAAACCTTTGATACGTCCGATGGAGTCCAGCGGTGGAGCCCATGAAGTGTGTAGGGATTTGTGTTTGGCGTGTGTTGTTGATTCAATCAACCATGACAAAAACAAAGACCGAGAACACGACGAGGAGGAACTAGGCGGCTGGGGCTAAAGCTTTTTTTTGAACCTGTAGCGATAGCGGAAGAGGGCAATAAAAAGTTTGGCCATAGGGAGGGAGACGACGAGACCTTTGATAGATGAATAGGTGCTGTGACTGATAAGGAACGAACCTATGTTTATTAAATCCGAGGCGATAGCCGAGACACTTGGGTATTAACGCATGAAGTTATAACGTTAAGTCTACTCAAATTTGTACTGTTTAATATTAAAATACGTACAAATGAACGATGCAATTATAATCCTGATTTTAGTTTTATTAATAATACGTGCAGCTAAAAAATAAATCATATACACTTAGTTATTTATTGCAGCGGATGGAACTCTTTTAATTTATCAGCCAGATCTTCAATATCTAATCGTTGTAATTTTTCTAAAACAATAATATGTTTCATTCCGCTTAGATATTGGGCTTGTCTTAATCCGTGTTGTTTGATCCAGATCGCAATTCTACTTTGGCGTAACTGGCGTAAGCTTTGATAATGGATGCCTTTTAGATCAATATTATTTTTAATACTCTTATTTATCGCAACAAATTGATTAGATAAACGATGATATTTATAAGCTTGGGGCGCAAAAAGTAAATTGGTATTGTAATCGTGATCTTCTATGTGTCGCCATTTGTTACGATGCTGATGGATGTATTCATGTAAAGGAATAATTTGGTGTGATTCTAACTTAACAATACGGCTGTTCTTTTTGTATTTCCCTGCGGGTAAACGGATGGTTCCTTTTTGTAAATCTAGATCCTCTAAGAATAGGTTAAGGATTTCTTTTAGGTCAGCGGCTTGATAGATAAATAAACCTAGTAAGATTTTATTAGAATAACTGTAAAAATCTTGTTTTTTGGTAACATCTTGGTAATGTTCGTAAATGTAATCAAGTTCATTAGAAGTCAGTAACAGTTTAGCTTGTGTTTTTGTACCTCGTAATCGAACGCCGTAAGCCATATTACTAATGCCTTTATAGCGGTAATAATGGCTAATACCATTGAGTTGGTTATTAATGTAAGATCGACTTCTTTGTTCTTCAGTTCTTAAGCAAACAATGTAATCAAGTAAGGTTTGGTAGGTGGTTTGTTCAATAGTTATTTTGTGCCGATCTAGCCATAGTTGGTATTTGTAAGCCATGTAACTCATGGTTTCTATAGTTCTATCAGCGTGTGTTGTTTCTTTGTGTAACCACGTTCTAAAGCTTACCTCATAATGTTTCATAACTATAATAAACTTTGGTGATTTACTCTAGTATAGATCGTGGTAGAATCTAAAGATTGATGCCCTAAAAATTGAGCAATACTTTCTAGATTCATTCCTTTTGCTAGTAGATGCGTAGCGATACTATGACGTAAACTATGAGCTGTAATTCTTCGCTCTTGCAAGTGGGGGTACTTCTTTAAGATCACTTTAAAAAGACGACGTAGAATACTAACATTGATATCATTAACATATTGGCTTACTAAAAATTTATGACCATTACTATTAAGTTGTGGACGAGCATAATTTTCGTAATGCAATAAATCTTTACAAATTCGAGTACTTAAAGGAATATATCGTCCGTGATGGTTCTTCCCAGGAATAACTTCTAGTAATTTATTTTCATAATCAATATGTCCAACTTTTACACGTACGACCTCTCCAATACGAAGCCCACAACTATAACATAGGTGTAAAAATGCTCTTTGTAAATACCCCATAGCATCTTCTTGTAGATCTGCAAAAAGCAGAGCTGCTTCTTGAGTAGTTAAAATAGCCCGTTCAAAAGGTAAAGCCCCATCGATTTCAAACTTGCTAAAAATCAATTTATGGGATGTTGTTTTTTCAAGATACTTACCAAAAAGACTAATGCCATTCAATAAACCAACGATAGTATTGCGACCTAAATGTTGTTGGTGTAAATAAGCATTATAAGATGTTAAAACATTGGGGGTAACAGCTTCAATGTGTTTAATATGTTGCTGTTCCAGATAAAAGAAAAAAGTAGCCACCTTTCTATTTGTAGTGTAAATAGTAGTTTCAGCATACCCCATAGCAACAAGCCATTTTGCAAATAGTTCAATATGTAATTTATAATGAGGAGTATAGATTTCTTTTTTATACCCCCGCTTGCATTTCTTAGCTTTTTCATTATCCACTACCATAACTTGTTGTATTTATTGAGTTTAGGTGGATAATTAAATCGATTATCCACCTGCTATCCAGTATTATCCACTATCCAGCTTCCTTTATGTTTTCCAGTGTTTTACCTAAAGCATTCATACTATCTTGTAATTTTTGGTATTCTTCGGTATTAACTATTTCATATTCATAGCCCTGTTTTCTTGGATGTCCACCAATAACTTTTACAAAATGATATTTACTAAGAGTGGCCAAGTAATATTTTACATTGCTAGGATTCATTCTAAAAGCCTTTCTGATTTCTAGATTGTAAAAACTTGTTTTATTGTTCTTGGCCAAGTAGGCTTTTACACGTTCAAAGAAGTCTCTGCAACCTTTTGTAAGCTCATCACTTTTAGCTAACAACACATCTTTTAATAGCTGGTTTGCGATCTCTATATCTTCGATTGTAGTCTCGATGTAACCCTCTTTTCTAGGTCGCTGCAGCTGATGATAAAACGTAACCGTTTCAATAAATGCCAAGTAATGGGCATTCGTTCTTAAAGGTTTAAAAACAGTTTCAGGGATATTTAATTTGGTAGCATAAGGATTGCGAACTTTTACAGGTGTTAACACACTTTGTAGATCTTTTAAAAACTCAATCGCTTTTTGTTCTTGGGATTTATCAACGATTCCAGCGGATAGTTTTTGTTGATACTCGATGATCGCTTGCTTTTGTTTTGCACTGTTGTCCAAGTAAATGAGTATACTACGATTCGCGTTGTCTTCGTAAATCTTTTCCTTAGTGGTAGTTCCTGCCAACGTAATTGGACCTTCAACTTTTAGGGTTATGGTTTTCATATTCCCTTTAGCATCTTTGATCGGGATGGTTTTACTAATACGTTTTTTACTCATTAACTCCCGTATCGCATATAAAATCTTATCGTCTTGTGCTCCGTCTAAATCCTCAATAAGTACGAGTTTGTTTTTTAATTCAGTACGATCGAAGTAGTACAAAGCATTCTCACTTAGTGTTGTTATTTCTAGTTTTTGATCTTCCGGTATTAACTCGCTGATCTTTTCTTGTAAATACGTTTTTCCTGTTCCGGAAGCTCCTAAACTAATAATGTGTAGTGGTTGTTCCCTAAGTCTCGAAGTAAATACCAAGTACATTAATAAGCGGTTGTTTTCTTCTCCTATTAATCCTGTTTTACCAATCATCTTATTAGTTCGACTCAGTAGATTCGGGGCTTTTAAAAAGTTAAGTGCTGCTTCTTTTCTTTGTAGGGTCAGCTCTCTTGTCTTTACCTTTTCAGGTTTTTGAACTTCTATTTGTTGTAGTCGGTAATCTTCTAGTTCTCCGACTAAACTATATAATCCGTGTTGGACTTCTTTTGTACCCAACTCTAAACGTTCAGCTATTCGTCTAATGAGTTTAGTAACTAACTCATCATTATATAAATCAAAATTACTTTGACGTAGTGTAAATAAGGGATTCGCTTGTTTTGGGTTTGTCCAAGGATCAGTCTTTATAATGCGCAGTGTTACTTTTAACTTATCCATGTTATGCATGGCAATACCACCCAACACACTAATTTCTAAGAGATCCGTTTTGTAAATTAAATAGTCTGGATTTTCAGTGTTTAAACTTCCAATAGTTGGTGAACGTTCTTCTTCTTTTTCAGATAAGTACAAGACCTCTCTTTTTTCGATTAGGTAATCTAGTATTTCAGCTTTATTATTTTGTACTAAGCTATTTACATCTTCGTCGTCTGGAGTAGTAACACTGGTGAAGCTTACATCATTTTTAAAATCTCGTACCCGATCACTTACTGTAACTACAGCTTTTCGACCGGCTTCATCACCGTCAAAAAATAGAATGATTTCTTGTAAAGAGGTTAAAGATTCGATAGCCTCGATGTGTTCATCGGTTAAACCGTTTGTTCCGTATAAGGCTAATACTTGGTAGTCCGTGTATTTCTGGATTGTAGCAGCATCAATAATACTTTCAGTTAAAACTAAAACTTTGGTTTCTGCAGGGGGATAATTTGGATAAAGTCCTTTTCGATTGGGTAAGTAATAGTGTTTGCCTTTTCCGATAGACCTCCCATAAAAAGACACGATCTTATTTTCTGCATTTTTTAAAGGGTAAACAATACATTGTCGTAAAGCAGAGAACATGTTATTATTAAACCCCTGATCTAACATAACATCGCTTAAACATCTATCTTGCAAATAGGCTACTGCTTTTTTACTACGATGTAAACTTTGTTTCATCTTTAAAAATGCTCCTTCCAAATCTTCACCAAAGCAGGCAATACCTGCAGATGGTTTTTTAGGGGTAATTAGATTTTTAGAAGGAGCTGGGGCGAACTGCTTCGCTAATTCAGTAGCCTTTTTTAAAGCTTCATGCTTTGTGCAATTTTCTTTATCCTGGATAAATTGAATAACATCTCCATTAGCATCACAACCAAAACAGTTATACGTATTCGTTTCATGATATATTTTTAAACTCGGAGTTTTATCATCATGGAAAGGACAACACACATGATTCGTTTTATTAGGAGTTAATCCATAATGTTTAAGCACGGTTTCGATACTTAAATGTGCCTTGATGTCCTTGATTTCCATTGAAAAAACTATTTGTGCTTTTTTGATACATCACAAATGTATATTTTAAGAATCATATTGACAACAATATTAGTATCAAAAAATATCAAATAGACTAATTATTCTACTTTTTGATAACTTTGAGATTAATTAATCGGTTTATCATGCAGCATATAGGAACGACTATAAAAGCTTTAAGAGAAGAGAAGGGACTTACACAACAGCAAGTGGCTGATTTAGTGCATATGCATCGTTCTAATTACTCTAAAGTAGAAAAGGGTGAACGTGATTTATCTTTGGAATCGGTTAGCACATTGGCTAAATATTTCGGAATGACAATCGATCAATTAGTAAACTTTGATGGAGATGTACCTAACGAAGTAACCGTAGAAGATAAAAGCCTAATGGAACAGGTAAAACTAATTGCTGAACTTGAAGAAGAAGAAAAAAATATGGTCTTTAAAATGATCGATACATTTCTAACCAAAAAGAAGTTTAAAGACTTCTTTCAAAAAAATATAGCTACCTTATAAATATGTACCAAAAGCATAGCCTAGAAGAGATTATAGAAATTTCGAAGCAAAACCCTAAAAAAATATATGAAGGTGATCTAGGAGAAGTCGTATGTGGTGGTAAGGTCTTTAAAAATAAGAAACAGTTTGAAGAAGCTTTAGTCCTAATGAAATTTCAAAGTTTGCATCCCAAAACATTTAAGTTCATTAGTAAAATCTTCAAATTTATAGCACAAAACAAAAAACCGAAGCTCTAATTAAAGAACTTCGGTTTCTTGTATTTTATAACAGGTTAAACTAATGCTACCAGCCTTGTTTTAGTAAAATAACTACCTGTTGCATTATTTCTCTTCCTGCTATTTTTCCTTCATTATACATATCTTCTGTAGCAGACTCTTTTCCTTTAAATATAAATAATCCTGTATCATTGATTGGAGATAACATATCATTCTGTAAAAAGATTCGTTTTACTTCATCATCTGTATAATGCTTCTTTAATACTCCAACCATTCGTTCTTTATATTCTGAATAGTCTAGTTTCGATTTGATATCCGCCCATTTATTAGCAGGAACATCTGGAGTCTTTGTTGCTAATGCATCGATCATTTTTTCCATTAATATGCGAGCATCCTTTTCAAATTCTGCAGCTACATATAAATTTTCGTGAGTAAATTCTTGGGCTATACACGCAAAATTAACCCCTATTACAAAAAGTAATATTTTAAATATTTTCATAATTAATATGATTTTAAAGTCTGATAACTAAAGAGATATTGTTGTGTTATTCTTCAGTAGATTAAGTATTTCTTCTGCTATTGTAATATCATCGTAGAAGATCCAATCATTAATTGTACCAGAGGCTTTATGATACCTTTTTTCTAAAGCTTCTGAATTAGTATTAATGACACTATCATTATTTATATTATTGAATATTTCTTTAATTAAAACTAAAGCTTTTTTATCATCAATTTCTTTCCAGTTTTCAATTGACTTTGAAACAAGTCGACTTGTATATTCATCAATACTTTCAGATCTCCAATAATTAAGTAATTCATACTCTGTAACTGTCCTTTCTGACAACTTAAAAATTTGATCTAAAGTATCTTTTAACGAAGCTTTCTTGCTTTCGAAATCCTTTATACATTCCTTGATTTCCTCTATTCTATTCATATTGTAATACTAATAACCATAACCTTTATGATATGAAGGAGATAATATTTCCTTATGATATCTAGGCGTAACAATAGTTAGATTGTCAAAATTATAAACTTCTCCTCCTTGGTTTATTGGAGTATTATGATGAATTTGGTATGTGTTTTGACCTCCTAGATTTTGAGTATTTCTTACTCTAGGGGCATTTCCGTTCTGCATTCTAGTGATATTTTGTGAACTAAAATCTTTTGACAACTTAGGATCTGCTGCAACATTTCTCCAAAAATCTTCTCTAAATTGATCAAAGTTAGAATAATTTTTATCTCTCATTTTGTCTGCAATAGACTTAGGGAAGAATCCAGCATTACCTTGATTTCCTTTTAGCCACTTTTCTCCAACATCCTTTCCTTGCCCAACTGCCTTACCTGGTAATTTTCTAAATTCAGATAGTCTTTCTACACTAACACCGCCTCTTGTACCAGCACGAGGAAGCTCTAATGCAACATGTTCAATTACTTCTTTTACTTCGTCATTTCCTTTTACTAAAAGTTTACCTGTGGCTTTTTCTGTAATTTCAAAAACACCGTTTTTCTCTGCTAACTTAAGGGTATTGAATCTACCTTTAGGTATACGATCTAGTAATTTAGCCAAAGCTACCTCAGATTTCAACGCTAGTTTTGCCTCGCCAGCTCCAAATACATAACCTAGTAATTCAAATAAAACTTTACCAGCTCTATATTCACTTTCTACACTTCGCGGTTCCACAAAGAACTCTACAACCTTTTTTACAGAATCTTCTAGGAGCTTAGGACCATCTACCCATTGAAATTGTGGACTTGAAAGATAGAAAATGAAATCTTTCAGCTTATTAACTTTCTCGTTAAACTCTTGTCTTTGCTGATTTTCTAGAGCTGTTCTTGTAGCAAGATCTAGCTCTCCTAAAATAATAGTGTTTTGCCTATTATTATTTACTTTGATTGCTGTATTAGCTATAAATTCTAAGAACTCTAAACCTCCATCTCCTAATCCCGCAAATCCTGCAAGGTTTATATTTGTTTCTGGTGTTAGTAAATTCTTGAATCTAAAGTCAATTTTAAAATTCGAGTCATCAGTTACATCAACACATTCTCCATCTTCAAAACACTCTTCCTCTCGGCGATTCTGCTCCTCTTCCTCAATACGTTCTGCGTTATCACTGACGAGCTCCTGACAATCTTCACCTTCAAAACCTCCGATATTTATGTCCCCGGACAATACCACTTGATTCGATGAAGATTGAAGCTTTATACTCCCAACTTCTATATAATTTTCGTGCTGGAAAACATTCCCAAGACTTTCTACAATTAATTCGCTTGCCCCACTAGTTACACTAAAAGGAATACTATCTTCATTTAAAAAGAAAAATGGGCCATTTAATGTAACAATCCCGTTAGGTGTTATACTCGTTCCTGGCAGCAATTTCGCTCCTTTAGAAGGTGATTGTGCACAGGGTTGGTCATTATTATCTACAGGATCTTCAACACTTTCAGTATTTACTACTGTATCTATATCCAAATCATCAGGTATAGGTACTGGCTCATTTGAATCACTATTAGAACCTCCACTATCAACTCCATCATCATTAGGGCAGTCTTGACCATTAAAACCACCTAGTGTTTTTTCGTTTACGTTAATAGTCTCGGGAATGTCATTTATTATATAACCTGACACTTCAACATAATTTCCATGATTAATTACATTTACAGGACTCCCATGTAAATCTACCCCATCTCCAGTAAGGATTATTCCACCGGCTGCTTCAGTGCCTAATGAATAAAAGGGGCCATTAATGTAAATATTAGAACCTTGTGTATACAACCTCTTTGGTATAGTAGTTGCTGGCCTAGACTTTTTACAATCATTATCACTCTTTCTACACGCACAAGCTTCCTCATCAATTGTAAAACCTATAGGGCAAGTCCTAGTACAGCCATCCTCATCAGGATCAGGACTAGGGTCAGAAGAAGTATTGTCATCTCTACAATCCAAGCATAAACATGGATTACTCACACATGGATCTTCCGGTTCTAGTTCTAGTTCTGGTTCTAGTTCTGGTTCTGGTTCTGGTTCAAAAAAGGGGTCAGGCTCAGGCTCTTCATCATGACAATTTGTGCAACCTAAATCTACTTCATTGAAATTACAATCACCAGAAGATGGTGGACACCCCCCACTATCATACTCGTCATCAGCTTGGGCAACTATTATTTGTGTACTAAAAACAAACAATAATAATAGAATATATTTTAAGTAGTTTCTTTTCATTTTAAAACTCAATTAAGCCTTGTGTATTTTCTAATTAACAATTAAAAGGGTCTAATTCTTAATTATAATTTTGGTATGTTCAATTCCGTTTGCTATTATCTTTATTATGTAAGTCCCTGGACTTAAAAAATTTCCATCTATGTGATACAACTTATCCCCTTTCGACTGGAACTCGTTATCTACTATTTTTTTTTGGTAGATGCCATTCAAAGAAAATATATCCACACTAGTTAATGCATCCTCTGTAAGTTGATACTGAATTAGAAGGTCACTTATAAAAGGGTTGGGGTACAACTTTATAAAACTTTCGCCTTGTTCTTCCAATAAGGCTTTTATAACATCCTCACTAATTTCAATTCCATTATTTGTTGTTATTCTATTGTTCGATAATATTAGAAGCTTTGGAGCCGCAGGTTCGTTCAACGCATTATTTTTAGTCTCTACATAAGCTACCAAATAGTCTGCATAATTTATTTCTTTCAACTCTAAATCTGCTGATAGCAAACTATATTCGTGCTCATTTATCTTTGGATGATCTTTATATAAAACAGGAAGTGATATATGGTAATCACTGAAATACAAACTATTATCTAACAATATCCCTACACCTTCCGTTGTTTGCTGGTTAATATTTAATTTACAAGCGACTCCCCCTGTATCACTATCTTTATCAATGGTAATTTCTACTGGGAAGCTTCTCATGATTCGTTCGCCCGAATAATCTAAATCAACGAGCTTTCCTGACCAAGACCCTTTCAAATCTTCAACACTAGGGAACGTTTTTATTTCTTTTGCGATTTCTATGGTAGATTCTTCGGTACCTACTAATAGAACATCATTGACTTCTTTCGTCTCTTTCTCTACACTACTGCCTTTAAAATTGCTAAGAATTCCTTCGGTACCAGAGTCATTACTTTCTTCTAAATGTTTCAATAACGTAACACTATTATTCACGTTTTGATTATCCAATAATAATTCTATGGCCTTATCCCGATTTATGGTTAATCCATGACCAAAATAATTACAAACTGCTAAAAAGTGCTTTGCCATAGGATAATCCGTTTTATTAAACCATTCAATGGCTTTTGTATAGTTCTGACTTACACTACCTAACCCCTTATAATAACAATAGCCAACATGAAATGCTGCTGAGCGGTCACCTAATTCATGAGCTTCTTCAAAAAGTGCTAATGCCTTTTCATAATTTAGTTTACACCCATATCCTCTTTTATACAATTGAGCTAACAAAACCTTCGCTTCAAGATGCCCGCTTTTTGCTGCCGCATCAACATACTTAAATGCATCAGAAGTATTTGAAAATACATCATAAATGGCTAACAAGCGGGACCTATCACTCAACGCATAATTGTAACTACTTTTGTAATATATTTTTCCTAATTGGTAATTGGCATTCATACAGCCACTATCAGCCAATGATTTTAAATTAGAAAATCCCTTATTTACATCCTGAACTATGATTTTCGTTCCATAAATATATCTAAGAGCTTCCTTTATTTCATTATCACAAGAATTACTATTTAAACTTTGTGCGAAAGAAGTAATTGCACAAAATAACAGCATTACATATAAATATATATTTTTCATTATGGCCTAAAGTGTTACACAAATATTGGTTCTTATTAACATCTCAAATATAAATAGTAAAAGACACCACATACTCAAAACGTTGTTTTTCAGCAACGAAGATATAAGAATTATATTACAAAATTTCATATTATTACGTCAAAACCATTCAATGGTGCAATTACTTGAGGTTACAGTGAAGATTCTTTCAAAATTATCAGGTTCTTCAGGTGAAATTTTAAACAAAGCGTTTGCCGGTATTTTCTTTGCTAAAAAACTTTCATTTTCGCAAACTACGCTAGAATAAAGTTTCCATTTTTTTTCCCAATAATATAAATAGTACTTTTTCCCATTTATAAAGTCAAGACTATTGTGGTCTCTGTAGCCAAATGTTTCTTCTTTATCTCTGCTTAAAGTACAATCAAACGTATTTTCAAAATCGGGTTTTAATATTTGCTGAATTCCTTGCTCATTTATTTTGATTGGATACTTTTCTAGTTTCAATTTTCCGAACGTTCTTTCTTTCACTACAGTATCTTGACTGAGAGCAGCTAAATACACAATATTTTTTCCCATATTCTTAAATACGGCATATCTTTTACTATTAATTTTAGACCACCACAAAGGCTTCCATAAACCTGTATTGTAAACAGTTATATACGCCAAACTATCTTTGTCATTTTCCCTGAAACGATAATATACATTTTGCGTTTCAACATATTCATCTGTAACATCGATAACATTTCTCTTATCCAACTTGCTAAAAGGTATTTTGCTTTTATCAATATTGTTAGGTAATGCTTCTTTTCTGTTAGAAAATGTTCTCCTTAAAACTTTACCGATTCTTTTGATATTTGGATCATAAGCAGTGGGAATAACCCCTGTACCGTTAAAAGGAATATGATTACCCTTAGCATCGATTACAGTATTCCAATAATGTGAATTAGAAGATGCGGCATAGTATGGGGTATAATCAAAAGTAGTTGCCAAACCTATAGAACGCCCCATTAATGCGGCCATAGAAGCTAAATCTGTACAAGTCCCTGATCTTCTAAGATGTGCTTGATCCATACTTAGGGGAGACTTAGCATATAATTCTGTATTAGAAAATTTAAAAAACTTCAAGGAGTTTACTAATGCCGCACAAACAGCAACTGGATCTGTAGCGTCTTCTGCTTCATTTATGGCGCTTTGATAAAGAACAGAATATCTTTCCTTCCAGTTCTTACATAATGGCTCTTCACGTATTCTATAAGGTAAAATATATTCACAAAAATTTTTAAATGAATACTTTTCTTTCCAAGGACTTTTTTCCAAAATTTCAAAAGAATAATTAATATGGTCAATTAGAAAATCGGAATTAATGTATTTAAAATCCTTCTCTTTCTTTAAATATTGTCGACCTCCTTTTTCCCATATATCATCAAAAACTTTTACGGCTTCTTCAAAGGATTCAAATTGCAACTCATTAACATCTATGATTTCTCCTTTTTCATCAGTCCAAAAGGGAATTAATGAATAATGAATCACCATATTTTTAATTAAAAAAATTGCTGCTTTCAATTTTAAAGGATTCGGGTCTTCTTTAAAATAATTTAATAGTTTATCTTTTTCTTCATAATAATCATATTCAGATTTTGCTAGTTCTTGTGCATTGAAATTTTGAATCGCAAAAAAAAAGAACAGGACGTAAAAAAAAAGTTTTTTCATTTTAACTTAAATTAGCAGCAATATAACTTTAATTGAAATAATTGGAATCAAATAATTCAGACTTCGCTTTTGATTTTTCGAAAAAGAGTCTTACAAATATCTGTAATGGATTTTTTTTATGCTTGTCATTTACATGTTTCATGCTTTTGAAACCCGTATTGGGTATAGATTACGATGTAATAAAATCCGTCCATTTAATTATTTTCTCTCTATGGGCTTTATCATTAATCATACTCCAAAAAACACCAAACTCTTTTCAAATATCTGCTATTGATATTTTTGTGTTGATTATTTCTATTTATGTTATAAATCATTTCTTTTATTTCTCTCCAACTACAATATATGACTCCAGAGCTTGGTTATACTTGGCAAACATATTTTGTTTTTTTATTCTGAAAACTATTTTAAAAGGCACTACTCGCAATGATATTATTTATTTTGTGTTAATTCTTATTCTTTTAAATGGGACTTTTCAATGCATTTTAGCACTCTTACAATATTTTGATGTCATTTCATATAGCTACAGAGGATTTCAACTTTTGGGAACATTCTCCACTCCGAACCATTTAGCCTCATATGCTTCAGTATCTTTCTTAATCAGCCTATGGCTTTTGCTGAACTTAAAAAAAACATCAAAAACCAAAATAGTAGTACTGATAAATTTAATGGCTCTATATATTACCGCTATCATATTAAGCCAATCTAGAAGTAACTGGCTAGCCTTGGGGTTGAGTGTAATTTTACTGCTTATTTTATTCAGCAAAATCAACAGAACTGCAATAACCTATTTCAAAAAATATAGAAGATTAATATTCCTAGCAATTTCGTTAACTTTTATATTACTGCCCCTAACCTATTTCCTAAAACCTGACTCGGTAAAAGGTAGATTATTAGTTTCTGAAATTACTGTAAATGAAATTTTAAAAACCCCCTTAAAAGGACATGGCATATTATCTTTCGCAGGGAATTATAATAAAGCTAAAGCTCAATATTTCATTTCCGAAAGAAGACCTTGGGAAGAAATTAAAAATGCAAATTATGAGTTTTCTCCTCTTAATGACTATCTATTAATTGGTTTCGAATTAGGAATTCCAATGTTACTTATGGTAATATTGTTAATAATATACGTAATAAACAAAACCCCTTTAGATAAATATTCTTCAATAACTTTAGTTATTTTTTTCCTTTTGTCGGTTGTAGCTCTTTTTACATCTATCCTTCAAAATCCATTTTTATCGCTAGTTTTATTTTTCAGCTTTTCGACTTTCATCGATAAATCAAAGATCTATAAGATTAGAAAAGGCTTTTTAATTAAAGGCTTTTATTCGATAATCATTAGCCTAAGTGTTTTATTTATCTTTTTATCTTATAAAAAAGGCCTAAATACAGCCAACTTCTACAACTATTCAAAAAAAGATACTATAACCTCATCGACTGAATTTCTTAAAAAATCCAACGTATTAAAAACCAACAAGTATCAATATTATTATAATGGCAAAACACTATTCGAAAAAGGCTTTGAAGACGATGCTATTGAAATGCTCGAGGAAGGCTTTACTATGACAGCAGCCCCTAAAATAGGTAGAATGTTAGCTAAATATCATGAAGAAAAAGGAAATCTCAATCGTGCAGAAGAAATCTATTCCTTAAATGCAGCCATTGAACCTTATCGATATGAAGCTAAAATAGACCTTATCAATTTATTTAAAAATTCTAACCAATATCAAAAGTTGATAGATTTATCTAAAGAAATTATTGAATTGCCAATTAAAATTCCTTCAGAAAAAATTAAAACATACAAAGCAAAAGCTATATCAGATTCTGTCTCTTACTCAAAAATGCTAAAAAGTTCTAAACAATATGGAAGTGAGGGGCTTTCTGGATTTTTTAATATAGGAAGTAAACACTTAAAAAAGAAACTTTCGTATAGAGTATACCTCCCCCCAGTTAAATTTATTGTAGAAAAACTACCTGCTGTTTATATAAATGATGGCTTTAATTATATGAAAGCTGGTAAAGTTCCTGAACTATTAGACAGCCTAATTATTAATAAAAAAATAGAACCAATAGCTGCTATTTTTTTAGAACCCAGAGATCTGAATGATGATAATAAGAATATTAGAAATGAGCTTTTCTGGTGCAATTCAAACTTTGAGGAATTCTTCCGTAAGGAACTGATTCCAACTGTAGAAAAAAGATTTCCTGTTAGTAAAAATAACCGAACTATCCTTGGTGTATCTTTTGGTGGACTTGCAGCAGCATATCTTGCTAAGAAGAGTAATCTTTTTAAAAATGTAGCCATGCAGTCTCCTGCTTTTAAGGGCTGTAAAAATATCTATGCCTATTATGCTAAAACAAAAAAAGATGACACAAACATGTTTTTAAGCTATGGCACCAAAAATGACACTCAAATACAAGATGAAGCTATGATAAAAATATTAAATAAGAAGGGCTATGATCTATGTGTAGAAAAAATAGACGGAGGAGGACATACATGGAAAGTATGGGTACCTCAACTACCTAAAATTTTTAAACATTTTTATGGGACTTCTAATTAATATGAATCTCGGATAAGAGGTTGGTTATTCTTAAGTGTGTTCCATAGAGTCAATTTTTCTAAGAAAATTTGCCTGTTTACCATTCGCCAAACAGGCAGGGTAGATATCAAGATGTAAAACACTTGTTTTCGATACATTCCGAAGCGATATGAATTATTGCGTTTCACTTCATAAAATCACTCAAACTAACAGTGTTTATCAAACGTGATTCATGTTAATTAGAACCTTGAAATTCTCTTATTTTTTTGCTGTACATTTTTTCGAAACGGTACTGAGAAGCTCTTAATTTTTGGGTCATTAACTTATGATCATAGCTATAATATTCTTTTAATAAGGTCTCTTTAAAAGCTTGATTATTTATTAATTCTATAATACTATCATTTTTACTCTCACCAAAGTCATACGTTGATTTAAAAGTGCGAACTTGATTATCAATTAGATATTGACAGGCCTTTAGTAACTGATCTTTAAATACTATTCCAAATTGATCCAAAGTAAGGTTACTAGCTAACGACTTTTTAAACACGTTTTTAATTTCTTTTTTCGATTTATACCTTACATCATCTAATACAATTAGATTTTCTTTATTTAAATCTTCATTTTTCCGTTCAAACTTTCTCAGTGTTTTTTCTTTTTGATAAACTGCTTTAAATATTGCTTCGATATTGCTTTTAGGTATTTCTGCCTTACTACATGCCTCTTTAAAGGTTTCTTCTTTTTCCAGATCAGACAACGTTTTGAGGCCTAGGCCTTTTATAGCGTCTTCAATATTTTCCTTCTTCTGGTTTCTTTTAGCAAGAATCTTTTTCCAAGCCTCATTCTCATTTTTATAATATTTTCTAGCGATCACCACATTTTCAGCATGATAATTTATAACTGTTTTCAAACGCTCTTTTTGATCCTTATTTAAACTTAACCCTTTTGTATAGCGCTTGAATTCAATTTCTTGAGCTTCTTTGGTTTCAACTTCAAATTGATTTCGAAACATTTTTTTAAATTCCTCAAAGGTCAAAAGTAATTTTACTTTTCTCTGCAGACTGTTCTTTAATTGCTCTTTTGTAGCTTTAAAACTGTTGAACGTAAGGAACTCTTTATCTATTCTCGTTTTATTCTCATACTTGGCTTGAATCAATTTTTCTTTATATATATTAAGATAACTCTTTATTGAATCTATTTTATTTTCTCGCAGGTTTATAAATTCAGCCTTTTTGATGAACTGTTTTATTAAGTTTTCTTCTTCTAACTTTTCTTGAAAGTTACTATCAATAAAAGATTTAATGTTCTGTAGATTGTCATATTTTACCGAGTTAATAAATTTTTGTGCCGTATTATAATCATAACTATAATATAAAGTATAAACCGATTCTTTAACATGTTCTTTGATTATTCTTTCCTTGACTATTTTCTTCTGCTGTTCCGATAATTCGTACTTCCCTGAAAGGAATTTAATTCTTTTTTCTGCTAATATCTCTTCCGAAAAACTCTTAATTTCAGAAGGAAACATTAAGGAAAATTCATCAACACTTACAATCTGAGTGAGTTCTTGAGCAAATGTTTTAAGCTGTGCTTTAACAACACTTTCATCTTTTTGGAAGTCAATATTGGATATAGATTTTATTTTATCTACTCTTTCCGCTTCTATATTTTGCTCTAAGGCAGCGCTAATAGCCTTTTCATATATATTTTTTGTAAAAATTTGAGCTTGAGTATTCGTGCAAGCGAAGCAAATAAAGATTATGAATCCTAATACTTTTTTCATGAAATAACTATTATCTATTTTCAATCGTAAATTTATTATAATATTTATTTATAATCAAAAAGTTGCATCAAATTATCAGGACGGACATCCGAAAGAAACAACCCTCTTTTGCCAGTTTGTCTATAATTTTAGCTACAAAAAAACATCACATTCGATACACCCACTTCTGAGGATTAACAAACTTAGAATTTTCAAAAATCAAGAATTTCATTACTGTTTGCCCCGTATTGGCATTGGTATGAACGTTACCAATTTTCTGCTTAGTCGTAACCTTATCTCCTTCTTTCACTTGAATATTTTCGAGATTATAGTAGGTTGTAATATAATTTCCATGACGAATTTGCACTAATTTCCCCGCTCCTTTTATGGTTTGTACGGTAGAAACTTCTCCTTCAAAAATGGCTCTTGCTATCTGGTTCTTTTCCGTTTCTATATCTACACCACTATTTTGAATCGTAATTCCTCGTAAGATTGGGTGTGGTTGCTTTCCAAATTTCTTTATTACTCGTCCTTTAACAACAGGCCATGGTAATTTACCGCGATTACTTTTAAATCCAACAGCTAGCTTTTTAGCCTCGGGTGTCAAATGGAATTTCTTATAACTTTTCCCTTTACCCGCTTTCTTATTTGATTTCGCAATCGCTTCCCTAATTAACTTTTCTATACGACGCTCAATATCTCGTGTCTTTCGTTGTTGTTCGCGAATTTGCTTTGCATAAAAGTTTTTATTGGTCTGAATTTTCTTAATCAGTAATCGCTGTTTTTCCTGCTCTTTTTCCAGACCTGCTTTTACCTTTCTATTCTCAGCAATTAACTTATCTTTTTCCGCTTCCTGTACTTTTAAATCTTCATTTAAAACCTTTAGCTTTTTTGATTTCTCTTGTATAGAAAACCCTTGCTTTTTCCTAAAATTAGCATACTGTTTCATATACTGAATACGCTTATATGCCTGCAAAAAGTTTTCTGATGACAATAAAAATAATATGCGATTATATTGCGATTTACTTTTATGGGATTTCTTGATCATCTCGGCATAATCTGCCTTTAGATCTGTCAATTCTTTCTCTAAAGATGCAATTTGGTTGGTATTTGCCTGTATCTTTCGTTGAAGAATGTTCGCTTGCTTGTTAGTCAGCTGAATCAAGTTTTTAGTAACTCTTAATTGTGCATTTAATGCCTGAACCTGAGCTAATAAAGATGTTTCTTTTTTTGAAGCACTTTGTTTCAACTCTTTAAAACGCGCAATCTCGGCTAAGAAATATTCTTTTTTAGCTTCTAAAGCAGCCTTGCTCTCTTGACCTAGAGTTATTTGTGTGACAAATAATAAAAAAAGTATGCCTATCCATCTTTTCATAAACTAAAAACGAAATGATTTGTACCCCGAAGGAATAGTGAATGGAAACGTTAGCTTATTGTCTAACGTTACTTTTTTAAATTCTATATTCAGTTTTTTATAACTTTTTGCAGCTTTAGCATCAATGCTCATAAAAGAGGGAAACAACTGGTCGTCTATGGTCTGATATTTTTCATAAACAACATCTAACCGTCTATTCTTTTCTTTTTGAGCGATGAAATAGGACGCTACTTTATAATTTAACTGATCTAAACTTAATGTAAAACTATACTTTTTTGAAGGCTTCTTAGGGTTAATATCGATATTCCCCTTGTTGTTTTTAGCCACTTCAAATCTCCCTTTGTTCAAATCTAACATACTTTGTCCAAGCAATAAATCTTGTAAACTTTTAAAAGTTACTGTGGTCCCTAAAAAGTCTGAAACTGCACTAAAATCTCCTTTATAATAGCGTTTGCCTAATTTCTCATAAAACTGAACTTCATTAGGAGTAATATAAGCTTTCGCTACTGTAAACCCCAAAAACTTTACACTCAACCACAATTGCTTATCCTTTTCTAATCGTAAGGTTGCAGAAGGGCTTACTTGTTTTTTTCCATCGTCATAATCTAAACGCAACTTACTTGCATAAGTCTTAAAATTGATCGCTGCGTTATTATGCAATTCTATAATTTCTAGAGCAGAGTTTTTTGAAAGCCTATTTGTGTTTAAATCTTTGGAAGACTTGCAACTAGTCAGCAACATAAAAATCGCTAAAAGACTAAATGCTAAACTATTAATTGATTGAAATCTTTTCACCTTTGACTTGGTATTTTTTTGCTTTATCTGGCTGCCCATTTAATGCGTAGGCCTCTGCAAGTTTAAGTAAAAAAGCGCGTTCCATTTCTGGATTTTCTATGATATAATCTAATCCTTCTTGATATGCTTCAATTGCTTGAGTATACTTTTTTTCTTTAGTTAATAACGCTCCGTTAATAAGATATAATATAGGCTGAGAAGGATATTTTTCCAAACTCGATGTCACAAGTTCTCCTGCTCTATCATTTTTACCATAAAACAATTGTAAAAGAAGGATATCTTTAATCAAAGAAAAATTATTAGGATCTACGTCTAAATTCTTTTGGTACACATCTAATAAACTTTCCGTAGAACCTTCTTGCAATTGAAAAGAAGTAAGTTCCATAAAAAACTTTTGATTATCTCTTTCCGACAATGTCCCATCTGGTAACTCCTCTATTTCTGCATTGTAGTTAGGGTTTTGTTTTCCGTAAGTTCTAAATTTACTTAATACTGACTGTATTACTTCGTCATCAATAGAACTGCTAGAAGTCAATTTTTTCATCGATTCGGTTGCACCTACCGTATTCCCTTCATCTAAGTTCTTCAAAAAGCTTACATACTCTAGCATCGGAGCATTAGGAAGATTTACTTTAAAACGCTCATAAACCGCCAAAGCTTCTTCTTTTTTATTGGCCTCTTGATATAATTCAAATAGATGTACATAAAGGCCTGGGTTCGTCTTATCTCGTTGAATTTTTCGCTCTATATCTACAATCTGCAAATTCTTATCCTTAGATATGTTGTAAATCTGATTTCGGAGCTGTTCAATACGCACATCAAAAGCAAAATTCTTTTTGTAGTCATTTAATGTTTCTAATGACTCTCCATATTGTTTTGTGTAGATATAAGCTCCTGATAAATCGTATTTGTATTTTTCATCAATCTCAACAAGCTCTTTTAACGTAGAAATACGTTCATTATATTTTTGCTGAACAAAAAAGACTTGCTGCAGTTCTTTTAAAATCACCTCATTCTTAGGCATTAGACTTAAAGCAGTTATTAAATCTTCCTCGGCAATAGTATAAGACTTTAATGCATAGTAGTTTTTTGCTCTTTCATAATAAAGCACAGGAATACCCTTATAAGTATCTAAACATAAATCTAAAGACACTATTGCTTTATCATAGTTTTTAATAAGTCTTTGTGTTAATGCCTCGTAAAATTGAGATTGAAACTTAGACGGCATCTTAGAAATGTCATTCAACGTCTCGGATGTGCTCGTCGATTGCCCCCATACAAAAAATGACAGGGCGTAAAAGAATATAAATGCGAGACGTCGAAATACCATTATTTTTTAATCTAATTTAGAGTAATCCCCAATGCTTACTTTTGTGAAACTACCATCGTAACTCACTTTATTTCCGATCATTGAGTCTACTAATTTAGCGTTTTTAATTATAGTTTGATTCTGAATTAGACTATTACTAATCGTGGCATTCACTAATTCGCAATCATTACCCACCGAAACATTAGGACCTAATTTGGTGTTCACTAATTTCACATTCTTACCTACAAAACAAGGAGCTATAATTTCCGAATTTTCTAAAATTACTGAACTATCAACCAAGTGTTCTGTTTGCTCTTCATGAATGAAATTTAGCATACGAGTATTGGTTTCAATAGTCACAGCAGGATTACCACAATCCATCCATTCATTAACTTTTCCTGTTTTAAAAATGTTACCTTGAGCAATCAAATCCTTAATTCCATCATTGATCTGATACTCGCCACCATGCATCAAATTAGCATCCAATACTTTCTGTAATGAATCTTTTAATGCTCCACCATCTTTAAAATAATAAATCCCTATTACCGCTAGATCTGTAACAAACTCTTCTGGTTTTTCTACCAGTTCCACAATATGATTATCCGAATTAAGCTTCACGACACCATATGCCTCTGGTTGATCGACTTGCTTTACCCACATTACAGCATCTGCCTCTGGGTCTAATTCAAAATCTGCTTTGAATAATGTATCTGCATAAGCCACAATACATGGTCCAGACAAAGATTCCTTTGCACACATAATAGCATGTCCCGTACCTAAAGCTTCATCCTGATAGTATACAGATGCTTTCGCTCCTAAACTTTCAGCAATTTTTGTCAACTGCTCCTCTACATCAAAATCTTCTTTAGTGATAAAAGCAACCTCTTCGATAGGTTGATTCACCACTTTTGCAATGTCTTCTACTAAGCGCTGTACAATAGGCTTCCCTACAATAGGAATTAATGGTTTTGGAACTGTTAACGTGTGTGGACGAAGTCTTGATCCTCGACCTGCCATTGGTACTATTATTTTCATTTTTAATTGGCTTTTAAGCCTTAGCTACAAGCTGTAGGCTATAGTAATTGATTATAATTTATTTTACTTAATAGAAAGCTTAAACGCCGGTGCTCCCAAAACCACCTTCTCCGCGTTTCGTTTCAGAAAGGGAAGTAACTTCATTCCATACTGCTCTTTCGAATTTCGCAATTACCATCTGTGCAATACGATCTCCATGCTCTATTACAAACGGTTCTTTGCTTAAATTCACAAGAATTACGCCAACCTCACCACGGTAATCCGCATCGATAGTTCCTGGTGCATTTAAGACCGTAACTCCTCGTTTAGCAGCCAAACCACTTCGAGGACGAACTTGCGCCTCAAAACCCTTAGGTAGTGCCAAATACAAACCCGTACCTATAATATTTCTTTCCATAGGAGCCAATGTAATAGGCTCTTCTACTACAGCACGTAAATCCATACCTGCAGAAAGTAATGTTTCGTAACTAGGTAATTGATGCCCTGATTTGTTGATAATATCGATTTTCATAATCTCTTTCTTTTGAGCATTGATAAAATGGTTGTTCTTTCAAAAGTAAGAATTGTCAATAGAAATATTAGAACAGCGACTACTTTAACCCAAAATATCGTTCTAAAATTTAGGTAAACTATCATACTAATTGATAAAGAAATGGTCAAATACCCTAAAATAGATTTTAAATCGTAAGGGATTGGGTATTTTTTCTTCCCTATAAAATAAGATAACAACATCATAGAACCATAAGCGGCTAAAGTTGCCCAAGCAGCCACTATAAAACCATAGTGTTTTATTAGTGTGTAGTTGACTAGTAATGTAATTGCAGCTCCGAAAATAGAAAACCACATTCCGTAATGAGTACGATCGGTTACTTTGTACCAAACCGAAAGACTGTGGTAAGCGCCCAAACACCAATTTGCTAGCAAAATAATTGGCACAATAGAAATGGCACTCCAGTACGCACTATTTCGAATAAGCAATTCCTTAAAATCATCTACAAATACAATTACAAATAGTAATCCCAAAGAAGCAAAGATGACGTAAAACTTCATTACTGTCGCATAAGTCTGTGGAGCATTTTTATTTTCGGCTTGATTAAAGAAAAATGGTTCTACTCCCATTTTAAAAGCCTGTATAAATAGGGTTAAAAAAACACCCAATTTGTAACATCCCGCATAAGCTCCCATGACTTCCTTCCCTAACTGATCACGTAGCATTAACTTATCGATACTTTCGTTAACCATAAATGCTAAACCAGCTACTAAAATTGGCCAGCTATATGTTAACATTCGCTTTAATAAACCAACATCTAATTGCCATTTAATCCTCAAGAAAACAGGAGAAATAAATAAAAAGGTTAATGTACTTGCCGCAACATTCGCTAAGAAAATATAGCCTACTAACGATAATTGTAAAAAAGCAGGAAGTTGAATCTGGTACTTAGGTACAAACCAAAGAAAGAAATAATTCAATATTACATAAAGTAAAAAACCACCAACTTTTGTGACTGCAAAACGCATTGCTTTTCCTTGTATTCGATACAATGCAAATGGTACAACCCAACAGATTTCTACAATCAATAGAGACATTAGTAAATACAGCCATTCTAATGGGAAATCTAATAGGGATGAAACTTGGTTTCTAAAAATAAGAAAGACAATCACTACTAATATTAAGGTAGCTACTAGACTAACGGCACTTGTACTAATGACACTATCTTTCTTACCTTCTCGACTATAAAATCTAAAAAAAGCTGTTTCCATTCCATAGGTTAACACTACTTGAGCAAAACCAAAGTAGACATAAAATACAGCCGTATCTGAAAATTCTTCAGGTGCCAACATCTTTGTGTGTAGACTTGTCAAAATAACACTCATTAATTTGGGAAGCACTGTGGCCAAACCAAAAATAAAAGTGTCTTTAAAAAGCTTTTTGAAAATACTCAAGATGGAAATTTTGTAGGTAAAAGTAGGGATTCCTAACTAATCTTTTAGATAACTATAGGAAACAAAAAGAGGTTGTATAAGAAGGAAGCCGACCAGCTAGCAATAGCAATACACTTCGTAGTTATAGGCTAGAATAAAAAACACCTCTAACATCATAAATTTTAGAAGTGGCTGTGCTTTTTTGTGAAGCACCGCTGCGACTTTAGAAGCGAGGACATGTTAATAAAACTCTGAGGGCGATAGCCCGAGACACATGATTAATGCTCTTTCAAATAGTAACGAACACCTCTACCAGCACCAACTTTTAGCAATAAACCTTCATTTACTAAGTATGCTAAATCTTTCTTAATGGTATTCCGTGACGTTCCTTCTAATATCAATTCTAGTTCTTTTATCTGTATAGTTTTCTTTTCTTTTACAGAACTAACAATCTGCTGTTGGCGATCATTAATACTTACTTTCAGTTTACTATAAACTTTATATTTCACTTCAAGTCTCCGTATAAGCTCTAAGAGACTTTCTAAGAAAAATACAACCCAAGCATCAATACGTTCTTCGAGCTTATAGCGATTTCGCTGACCTGCCATAAGAACTCTGTAATATTCATCTTTCTTATTTTCTATAACATGTTCGAAGGATACATATTGAATAAAAGGATAATCAAGTTTCATCAAAAGTAATGACGTTAATAACCTGGATAAACGGCCATTACCATCTTGATATGGGTGGATAGATAAAAATTCATAGATAAATGCAGCTACAATAATTAACGGCGGTAAGTCTTCTTTTTCTAAGCGTTCTTCCGTCCAATGTAATAATTGATCCATTTCACTTGCAGTCAAATGAGGTTCTGTAGTTCTAAAAATAACACGTTGTGAACCATCTGGATAATTAGCAACTACTTGATTAGATAGGCTTTTATATTTCCCTTTATGAACTTGATCCTTGTGACTATGCTTTAGTAAAATACCATGTAATTGATGGATATAACGCTCTGTTAAAGGAACATCAACATAATTATCTAAAATGATTTGAAGTACATCATAGTAACCAACAACCTCTTGTTGATCTCTAGTAATAAGTTTGGTAATCTTAACGGATTTTAATAATTTTTCTACTTCTTCGTCTGTAAGTGTAGAACCTTCAATACGAGTGGACGAACCAATACTTTCAATAGTCGCTATCTTCTTAAGTTCTTTTAAATAAGTACTTTTTGATTGTTCTAGAATACGCCACTCTCCTTTAAAAGTATCTATTTCACCTATCAGCTTATTTATCTTAAAGTGAGTAGCACTATTAAAGTCTAATTTTTGTAACATTTTATTGGGTATATCCATTTTGTATCCAATTTTATCCATTTACAAAACTACTACATTTTACTTAACTGAATTAACCTCTATTTTTTTATTGGGTATATCCATTTTGTATCCAAATTTATCCATTTATACACGTACTAAATTCTACTTAATTTATCGGATGAAACTGCTGTATAGCTTCCTCAATGAAAATAAAAAGATCGTACTATCTCTTATCAATGCTTTCCTATTTAAGACAAAAACTAGCCTAAAACCTCTAACATCATAAATGCTAGAAGTGGCTACACTTACTCTTTAGTGAATCAAATGCAAAGTCAAGAGACGTTTGCAAAGCTTTTATTTTTAGTTACTCTTTGCCGAGTGGAGACAGTTAATCCAACAAAAAAACCAGCTCATTTCTGAACTGGTTTTGTATAAAATTAAATAGGTATTAGACTTCGACTTTAGTTTACACTGAGTTCACCGAAGTGCTGAGTCTTTGATACTATCCATTTAAAGCCTCTGCTCCACCTACGATTTCTAAAATTTCGTTTGTAATAGCAGCTTGACGTGCCTTGTTGTATTGTAATTTTAAGCTATCTCTTAATGCCGTAGCATTATCAGTAGCCTTGTGCATTGCTGTCATACGAGCTCCATGCTCTGAAGCAAAAGAGTCTCTAAGCGCTTTGTAAAACTGAATCTTAAGAGATTTAGGAATCAATTCTTCAACAATTTCTTCTTTCGAAGGCTCGAAGATATATTCCTTAGCAGAACCTTCACCTGCTTCAATCTTTTGAATTGGTAAAAATTGTTCTTCTTGTACTTTTTGAGAAGCGGCATTGATAAATTGGTTATATACCAATACTACTTTATCGTATTTACCTGCTACAAAATCAGCCATTGCTTGTTCTGCAATAACAGCAGCATTAGCAAAGCTTAGATCATCGTAGATTTCGTTTTTATTATCTACAACATTGTAAAGCTTACTTAATATATCATTGGCTTTTTTACCAATGGTAATAAACTCTACATTCTTATTAGCATAAACTTCATCAGCTAATTTCTTAGAAGCTTTGATAATATTCGAGTTAAATGCTCCTGCTAATCCACGATTAGAAGCAATAGAAATGATCAATACATTGTTCACTTCTCGTTCAACTCCGTATACGCTTTCGCTTTCTCCGGATAACGAAGCACTCAAATTTTGAAGTAACTCAGTTAACTTATCAGTATAAGGACGCATCTGTTGAATAGCATCTTGTGCCTTACTCAACTTTGCTGCAGATACCATTTTCATTGCGCTGGTAATCTGCATCGTCGATGATACCGATTTTATTCTACTTCTAAGTTCTTTTAAATTGGCCATGGCTCAAATTAAGAATTATGAATTCTGAATTATTGAAACTTCTTTGATACCTCTGCAGCTACTGCTACTAAAACATCAATTACTTCGTCTGTTAACTTCCCTTTCTTTAAGGTATCTAAAGTATCTCTATGCTTTGCATTTAAGAATTCGACATAATCCATTTCGAACTCTTTTACTTTATTTACAGGAACATCTTTCAACAAGTTCTTAGACCCTGCATAGATGATCGCGATTTGATCTTCTACCGTATAAGGATCGTTTTGTGCTTGCTTTAAAATTTCAACGTTACGCTTACCTTTTTCAATTACATTTAAAGTTGCAGCATCAAGATCAGATCCAAATTTCGCGAATGCTTCTAATTCACGGAACTGTGCTTGATCTAATTTTAACGTACCTGCTACTTTCTTCATTGATTTAATCTGAGCAGAACCTCCTACACGAGATACCGAAATACCCACGTTAATTGCTGGACGTACACCAGAGTTAAATAAATCTGAAGTTAAGAATATCTGACCATCAGTAATCGAAATTACGTTGGTTGGGATATATGCCGATACATCACCTGCTTGTGTCTCAATGATAGGAAGTGCTGTAATCGAACCTCCTCCTTTTACCTTATCTTTTAAAGATTCTGGTAAATCATTCATTTGAGCTGCAATCTTATCATCAGCAATTACTTTTGCCGAACGCTCTAATAAACGAGAGTGTAAATAGAATACATCTCCAGGGTATGCTTCACGTCCTGGTGGGCGACGTAATAATAAAGACACCTCACGATATGCTACCGCTTGCTTTGATAAATCATCATAGATGATTAAAGCTGGACGACCTGTATCACGGAAATATTCTCCGATAGCTGCTCCTGCGAATGGTGCATATACCTGCATTGGTGCAGGATCAGATGCATTTGCTGCTACGATAGTCGTATATGCTAATGCTCCTTTATCTTCTAATACTTTAGCAATACCTGCTACTGTAGATGCTTTCTGTCCGATAGCAACATAAATACAGTAAACTGGCTCACCAGCATCATAAAATTCTTTTTGGTTCAAGATCGTATCGATACAAACTGTTGTTTTACCAGTTTGACGGTCACCGATAACCAACTCACGCTGTCCACGTCCGATTGGCACCATGGCATCGATCGCCTTGATTCCTGTTTGTAATGGCTCGTTTACAGGCTGACGGTATACTACACCAGGCGCTTTACGCTCTAGTGGCATCTCGAAAGTTTCTCCTTCGATTGGCCCTTTACCATCAATTGGATTACCTAATGTATCTAATACACGTCCAACAACACCTTCTCCTACGTTAATAGAAGCAATACGTTGTGTACGCTTTACAGTATCTCCTTCTTTTACTTCGATAGAAGAACCTAATAATACTACCCCTACGTTATCTTCTTCCAAGTTCAATACGATCCCTTGAAGACCACTATCGAACTGAACTAATTCTCCGTATTGTGCATTTGATAATCCGAATACACGAGCGATACCATCACCAACTTGTAATACCGTTCCTACCTCATCAAGAGAAGCGCCAGCTTCGAAACTTGATAATTGTTGCTTTAAAATTGCTGATACTTCAGCAGGATTTACTTCAGCCATTACTTATGTTATTTATAATTCTCCCAATTAAATGGGATCTTAAAAACTCTTTGTTACTAATTATAATTTTGAGACAAATGAATTGTCATAAAATGATTGCTTCAAACTAGCCAATTGACTTGCGATCGAAGCGTTGTATTGCAAATCTCCTACACGTAGTACAAAACCACCAAGTATTGATTCGTCAACGGTTACTTCTAAAGTTGCATCCTTCCCAGTTAATTCTTTAACCTTGGTTAAGATCGCACTTTCTAAAGTGTCATTTAAAGGCACAGCAGTAGTTACTTTTGCTACTTGCGTCCCTTTATCTTGTTCGTATAATGAAATGTAGCTTAATGCTACATCTTGTAATTTACTTACTCGCTTATTAGATACTAAAGTTCTAAATAGCCCTTTAGTGATTGATCCTGCAGCTGCAAAAACAGCCTCTAAGCTCGATTTCTTTATCGAATCCGTAATTAACGGACTACTGATTAGACCTCTTAAGTCTCCACTTTCAGCAATGGTAGCATTAATTTGCTGCATTTCAGCAAAAACAGCATCAGCAGCATTTTGCTCCTTTGCTAAACTTAACATTGCTTTCGCATATCTTACTGCCGCTCTACTCATCTTCTTCTTAGTTTAAAGTAGCGTCTTTTAATAATGAGGCTACTAAAGCTAACTGCTTATCCTTATCAGCTAATTCATTTTTCACTACTTTCTCTGCGATTTCAACAGACAAACCAGCTACTTGATTTTTAAGATCAGCAATAGCAGCTTTCTTTTCAGCAACAATAGCTTCTTGTGCTTGCTTGATCATTTTTTCTGTTTGAGAAGAAGCCTCTTCTTCAGCCTTAGCTAAGATATTTGCTTTCATCTCACGAGCTTCTTTTAATAAAGTATCGCGCTCTGCACGTGCTTCATTTAAAATACGCTCGTTATCAGCTTGTAAATTTTCCAACTCCTTTTTTGCATTCTCAGCTGCATCTAAAGCATCTTGGATTCCTTCTTCACGCTCATTTAAGCTGTTTAAAATTGGCTTCCATGCAAATTTCCCTAATAAGAAAATTAACACTAAAAGGATGATTGCTTGTATGATAAACAATCCTGGAGAAAAATCGTTAATTAAGCTCATTTCTAATTTCTTTACTTTTTTTGTTCAATTACTTTTTAAAAAAATCTATCCTGCAACCAACCGTTACAGGTATAGACTTCATTCTTTAAGATTATCTTCCTAGGATTAATGCACCGAAAGCTAAACCTTCTAAAAGTGCTCCAATGATAATCATTGCAGTTTGGATTTTACCAGCAGCTTCTGGTTGACGAGCGATCGCTTCCATAGCTGATCCACCAATCTTACCTAATCCTAATCCACCACCGATTACGATTAATCCTGCTCCTACTAAATTTGGAATGTCCATAATTGAAATTTATATATAATTAAACAAATTCTTATTCTACTCTTTTTCCTCAGCTATTGAAATTTCAACTTGCTCTGAAGGAGATTCCGATCTTCATCGGAATGACATTTTAATGATGATCGTGCTCTTCTACTGCCATCCCTATAAACAATGATGATAACATTGTAAAGATGAATGCTTGAAGAAATGCCACTAGTAATTCAATTAATGAAATAAATAGTGTCAATGCAAATGAAACTCCAAATGCACCTGGCACTCCTAACACATTTCTTGCTGTATATGCTACTGCTATTAATCCCATTACTACTGCGTGACCTGCTGTAATATTTGCAAACAAACGAATTAATAATGAGAAAGGCTTTGTAAACATTCCTAATATCTCAATAGGCATTAAAGCAATCTTCATTGGAATAGGCACTCCTGGCATCCAGAAGATATGTTTCCAATAATCTTTATTACCACTAAATGTTGTAATAAAAAATGTAAATAATGCTAAACACACGGTCACTGCTATCTGTCCTGTAACGTTAAAACCTAATGGAGTTAATCCTAACAAGTTCAACACCCAGATAAAGAAAAACACAGTTAATAAAAACGGCATAAAACGCTTATACTTCTTCTCTCCAATATTAGGTCTTGCAATTTCATCACGCACAAATAACACTAAAGGCTCTAAGAATCTTCCTGCTCCTGTTGGGATAGGCCCTTTCTTGTATCCTTTCGCCAAAGCTCCAAATCCAAGTAACAATAATAAACCTGCTACCAGCATCCCCACTACACTCTTTGTAATCGAAAAGTCTAATACTTTATGCGCATTTTTAGGGTGGTGATCTGCATCAAAATTTACAGTATGTGCACCTCCGTCCAACTCATATATTTTACTGTGAATTTTCACTAAGTTCACTCCGTCTTCTTCAACGACTGCATGACCATCATCATTGTGATGAAACTTAGATGAAGAAAAAGTCCTAAGCCCTTTACTTGTCCAAACAATAACTGGCAATGGAAAACCTACATGATGACGATCTTCATTTCCGTAAGAAAATAAACCAAAATCGTGCGAATCCGCTAAGTGATGATTTTGATAAGCATTAATTTCTTCTTTAGTATCAACCTCTCCTCCATGTGAAGCTGCAGCATGATGTCCACCATCGTGCTTAGATTCAGCGTGACCATGGTGGCCTCCGTGATGATCAGCATGTGTGTCATGCTGGATTGGATTTTCTACTTTTCCAGTACTTGCTATAGCAGCAATACTAGAAACTGTTAAAACTACCGTCGCAAAAATCTTGGCTAGCGATTGTGCTCCCATCATGTGTTCTACAATATAAATTGAAACTCGAAATTTGGCTGCAAAATTACATTTTTAATTAACAAAACATAGGATGATCTCCTTTTTTTTTAAAATCCCTCATTATTAAGGTCTTTATCGGTGTTTTTAGGAAGACTTATATTTAGTAATGGTATAATTTTCAACAACAAAACGATCAAATACAAAAAGTAGAAACCAACTAAAATATATTTTATGGTCGGCTGAGCTTTAATTTCCACACTATAAGCATTTACAAAAAGTAACAACACAACCATCTTGAGTACTGTAAATCCTAAAATGGCTAACCCAGCAGTAGAAAAGAAATTTTTAATCATAAATTCCCCTACAGCATAAATCAACAATACAGCTCCACCCAACAATAAATGCTGAAAAAGCACAGGAACAGTATCCTCTATTTCTAATTGAGGAAGTAATAAGTATTTATGAATTGCAAAAGCAGCAATAGTAATAATGATGAAGTGTAAGTAGTTTTTCATTTTAAAGCTTTAAGCCATTAGCTATAAGCATTAGGCCTCATTTAGTGCAAAAGTAAGAAGCTTAAACTTTTCAAGAGAATAATTTTTCAATTAAACACAACACTCCTTCTCTCGGGTAATTTCATTTAACTTTTTCGTGAAGAAATCTTATCTTTTTTGAGCCTCATGTAGATCAGACAGCTATCGCATTTACTTCCGTATCTCACTAGCTCGTATTATGGGATGCTGACATATCAGCATGACGGAGTTTCAAAGAAATTACTCTGCCACCTCTTATTGCCTATTGCAAAACTACTTTTTATTCGAAAAACGGATCACCTGCATAATAACGCTAACTGTTGCTAAAACTACTGCTGCTAATGTAATCCAAGTAGCATAGTAAGGCTCTGGCTCACCATATTTAGTATCTAGCCAAGACCCAAAAAGGTGCCCTATGTAAATAGTAGCACCCATTTGTATTCCTATACCCGTGAAAACGGCAAAATTCTTAAGCCGATTTTTCTCCATTCTGTTTTTTACTGATAGGTTTTACGGCTCCCTTCATTGCACAAGAAGATACATTGAAACTAGCACCAGATTCGACTACTAGTTTTCCTATAACTACTTCTCCTTCAATTTTAGCTGTCGGCTTTAAGGTCAGCGTATCCGAAACGTCTAGGTTACCCGAAAAGCTTCCTTCGAACTCTGCACTTTCACAAGTTAAAGTTCCTGTGATGCTTCCTGTAGCACCTACCACAACACGTCCTTCCGTTTTAACGTTTCCTTCTATTTTTCCTTCAATACGAAATCCTCCTTTCGATACTAAATCTCCAGTAATAAGAGTTCCTTCTGATATTTTATTTTGATTTTTTGAGTAATCCAATGTTTCTTTAGGTTTTTTGTTTTCTGAGAACATGATTTCGCGGGGTATTTAGATTAATTACTTCCTAATGCTAAAATAACGATTCTAATTGTTTTTTATAGTCTGACAACTTCTTTTGACCTTGTATCACTCGATAATTATCACTGGACACATACAAACCTTTTCTTTTCATAGAGTCCGACAAACTTTCATCTGACAACAATGCATTGACAGCTCGCACTTGATCTTTCCCCTTCATTCCATGTAATACTACTAGAGATAATTCGGGAGTATAAAAGTCTATTGTTGTCTTTAGCTCATCAAATCGCCTTTTCACAAGTAACTCATCTAATTGCTTCTTTAAAGACTCTGCTTCACTAGAATCTTTGGCGTCATACACTAATTTATACCTAGCTCTAGAAGAAGTATCATTTCGAAATTGCATATTTTCTAAATGAGGAATTGTACTTGACAGCATCTCTAAAGCCCTTTTTCCTTCTTGAGACTGAGGAAAAGTATTGGCTAGGTATTCCAGTGTAGGTTTCATTGCGGAAACGCCTTCTATTTTACCAATGGCTTTCGATTTTAATAACTGCAATCTAAGTTCCAAATCATCTCCTTTATAAGTGTCAATCATTGGTTTTAAATCATTCAACACGGCAGTATAATGTTGCTTTTTAAATTTGCGGTAAATCTTCCCGTATTCTTTATCAAAATTATTCTCGTCACCTTCTACTTGCTTAAACGGATCTTTCACAATAGCTGCAAATCGCGAATCTGGGTGATTCTTTAAGATATCTTGACGCACTTGCTCTTCTTTGCTAAAATTACCGTTTACTTGATAAATTTTATACAAATTGTATTTGGCTGGTAAGATGTATTTTTCATCAGGATCGTTTTTCAACACCGCTTCGAAACTTTGCGATGCTTTAAAATACTCTCTTAATTGCTCTTTATACAATGTCCCTAACTGAAAATGGGCATCATTTAAGCCATAATTAAGACTATCAATTACTTTTTGCTCAGTTGGTATTTTAGTTAAATACACTTGTGGATCGAACCTAGGATCTTTATTAATATCGTAATCATCATCGACAGGCTCTATCGCTTCAACTATATTATTTAAGCCGCTTAAACTAGATATTTTCCAATTATCCACCAATTGTCTTTTTCCGTAAATATCTTTAAACTGCAATTTCCCGTTTTCTACGATATTGGCATTATAAAAATAAAAGCCTTCGTTTTCTCTTTTACCTTGGACGAAAGATTTTGCATTTAAATTCCCTGCATTTTGAAGTTGCTTGGCAAAGCGCGCTTTTTGCTTTTTCAATTTCGCCTTCTTTAGACTTTTTAAACTATCGGTAAATTTTTGAAAGAACAATTCTTGATTTGCCTTTGACATCGAGGTCAAATTCAAAATACTATCATTGTCGTGCACTATCGTTTCATATCGAATAACCTCATCTAGATTATCTCGTTTCTTCTTTATAACACGATAACGCTTCGAGTTGCTATCCAATAGACTAAGCGTACTGTCCATATATTTACCCGAAATACTATATTCGGCGTCGTTAAAGGCAATCTTACTTAGGGTTTCATAATCCAATGATCTTAGGTAATTATCACTAGAATTTGTTCTCAACGATTTGTTGTAATATTTTTTAGCTATATCAAATGAATCTGCAGCATAAAAGAAAATAGCTTTCTCATAATATATACGATCTAGGTATGGTCTGTTTTCCCAATTCTCCTCTAACTTATTTAAAATATCTAAAAATGCAATTTGATCTTCCGACTCAATCTCTAGGTTTCTTGCTTTAGCGATGTATGCATTTACCAAGTATTCTCTAGGCACTCTACGATTCAGTTTAATCAATTGATCAAAATGGATATTTGCAGTATCTCTTTCTCTAATCCTATTATACAATTGCCCAAGTATGAAAAGGTAACGTCCTTTTTCCTCCATACTCTTCGTATTCTCTATCGCCACCTTAATCGGAGCAATAGCACTATCCCTGTGCTTTAAATTAATATAACCTTGGGCTAAAATTGCAGACGCATCTGCCAATTCTTGAGGTTCTAATTTAATTTTTTGCTTGAAGAGCATTTTCTTCAGACTTTTTACTGCGCCTTCGTCATTTTCTAAACGCAATTGCACTTTAGCTTTCCAAACCTTAGCATTATTTATATTATTAGAAGTCGGATATTTATAGAGGATATAATTGAACGCTTCTAGAGCACCGATAAAGCGTTGATCGAAATAACGTGCCTTCCCTAACAACATAAAAGCCTCATCAATTTGAGGGTTTTTTTCTGTATCGGCAATCACCATTGAATGCTTTTGTATCGCCTTTGCTGCTTTTTCTTCCGCTCTTAAAAAATCGGGATTACTGTTATCTCCATTATAAATATCTTCAGCAGTCTTAAGCTCTAGACGCTCGACAGGTAATTGCTTCCAATAATTATCTTGGTAACTCTCTACTACGTTTTGCTTTCCTACAATAAAAGCTTGCTTACCATTAAACGCAGTATTATAATACGTTGTCATGGCATGCCAGTTACGGTTAATCCACTTATCTTTCTTTCTTGAACAACTAGCCATAGCTAAACCAGCTAGGAAGACAACAAGAACCGAACGAGAATATTTCTTCAAAATATTATTCTTTAAACACTATAGATAACTCTTCTAATCTAAAAATAGTGTGTTAAACATCAATCTATAAAGGTACAACTATCTACTATTTTACAAAATTTAACTGTTCTGTCTATTTATATATTTCTCAGACTTATAAAAAAGCCTCAAAATCAAGGTTTATTTACCTCCAAAACATCCAACTTGAATCTATATCAGACCATTACAAAAGCTGTGCGCGCATAATTTTTTTGTTAAATATTTTTTCGTTTCAAAATAAATCATCAAATTTGTTTCAGAGACGTTTCAACTACAATGTTGAATTATAGCATTTTCGCCCCTTAAAACTGAGTTCAATAACATAGGGTACTACATACACAGAAAAAAACAAAATAATAAAATCACCTTTTTGAACTCAGTTTTTCTTTTGTTACATAAGACATTTAGTATTTTTGAAAAAAAATTCAATGTCTTCATATAGTACACTTCGCATTAAAGAAATCATACAAGAAACGCCAAACGCTGTATCCTTGGTTTTTGAAATCCCTAATGAACTAAAAAAAGATTTTTCATTTATTCCTGGGCAATTTCTTGGATTAAAAGCAAAGATTAATGGCGAGGAAGTACGAAGAGCTTACTCTATAAGCAGCAGTCCACAGGATGAAAACATACAAGTTAGTGTTAAGAAAATTGCCGATGGTATTTTCTCTGTTTACGCTAATGAGAAATTAGTAGTTGGCGATACGCTAGAAGCAATGGTTCCCGAAGGAAAGTTTCAACTTCAAACCAACGCTGCTGCTGCTAAAAATTATATGGCTTTTGCCGCTGGTAGTGGTATTACTCCTATCATGTCTATGATAAAAACGGTTCTAACGACAGAGAAACAAAGTAAATTTGTATTGGTTTATGGTAACAAATCAAATACAGAAGCCATGTTTCTTAGAGATTTGCTAGAACTTCAAACAAGTTACCCAGAACGCCTTTTCATTGAATTTATCTATAGTCAAGAAAATACCGATGGTGCTAAGTTTGGCCGTATCGACAAAAGCATTGTCAACTATGCTTTGAAAAACAAATTTGACGGTATAGAATTCAACGACTATTACCTATGTGGTCCTGAAACAATGATTAATAGTGTAAAAGACGTACTTTCTGAAAATAAAATTGACGATAACAATATTCACTTCGAACTTTTTACTTCTAGTACCGACGTCTCAAATGACGGGAATACTGAAGGCGTTTCAACTGTAGAGGTTATTGTTGATGATGAGAGCATTACTATAGAATCGGACAAAAAAGCAACATTACTAGACAATATTTTAAAGGCAGATATCGACGCTCCATACTCTTGTAAAGGCGGGGTATGTGCTTCTTGCATCTGCCGCGTAGTGGAAGGTGAAGTGAATATGCCAGTCAATAACCTACTAACAGATTCTGAAGTTGCTGAAGGCCTTATTCTTTCATGTCAAGCTTATGCTGTTAGTGATAATATCAAGATTGATTTTGATGATGCTTAATACCAATTAAATATATAACAGCACACAAATCTCCCCGATTGGTTCTGAAATAAAAATTCTTAGTAACCCAATAGAAACTGAGTATAATTTTTTAAACGACTTAGTTTTAAAAATAGAAAACAAAAACCTGATTGGTTACAAATTGAGTAAAAAAATTGACTTTGGAGCGTTTAACATAGAATAGAAAGCGCATTACCAAAAATCGTAAATGTGAAATTTAAATATGCTGAATTGAAAGAAGCATATTTAGAGGTTAAAAAATTTCTTAAACATGCTTTTGGTGAGAAAACAATTAAATGAATGAAAATTAAATCAATACTGTCACTAATAGCAATTATTTCATTCTTCAGTTGCGAAAAAAAGACAATTGAAGGTTTATGGACTGTTAAATCAGTAGTTGTAGGAGATGAAGAAATGACTCCAAATGCAAGATGGATTCGCTTTGATTCCGATTTAACACAAGCATCAGGTAATGGAAGATTCCAACATTCATACGGGACTTGGAAGTTGAATCAAAAATCTTATGAATTATCTATTAAAAACTCAAACGGATTAGATGATCTAAATGATCCTTTTATGATATCGTATACCGATAATGAAATGATTTGGAAGAGAACGGAAGAAGGGCAAGACATCAAGATTACTTTAGAACGTTCATTTAAACTTCCAGAAACATATGGGGATAAAATACTTGGGCTTTGGGAATTAGAAAAAGCAATAAGTAATGGCAATTATTTTGAGGAATCGGAGCAAAAAGAAATTAACGATTACATATTTTTTCGATGGGATAAGCGATTTGTTATAAGGTCTGAAAAAGGAAGGGTAAATGGGGTGTATAATGTTCATGGGCATAAACCTGAAGTTGAATTAATTCCATATGGAGACCAAGTCAAAAGAGATCTTTGGGAGATTCAATTTGAGGAAAATCAGATAACGTTAAAACTCTTGAATTCTGACTCAATAGTAACAAGGCAATTTAGAAGAATTCATAAGTTTCCTGACTAGAAAACCTTTGCAATAATATATATGAAATCATATTTGACTCTATATTCAGAATAGGGTTACTGAATTATCAGGTATACTGTTTATAGATTCATACCCCAAAAGGGGCTCATTATTTAAAATGGAGATAAAAAATAAAGTAGATTTATAATTAAAGGGAAATTGAAATATATTAAATCATCTAGAAAAGAAAGACAAATAGGAAGTTAATAGTGTGTGTTTCATTGTGTAAGTAATTTATTGTTTATAAGTATAATGTTGTTATTATCTTTGCTTTAAAAAATAAAATGAGAAAATATATATTATTTGCTTTAGGAATAGTCTTTTCTTTTGCAAAAGCTCAAGAAAAAATTCAAACAGAGAATGGCTTAAAATCTGACTTTGTTTATAAATCTGGAAGTATTGGTATAGGAACTAATGATCCTGAGAGGAAGCTTCAAATATACGATGATAGCCCTATAGTTAGTTTAAAAGATAAGCAAGATGGTAATGAAGCCGCTAGCTATATCGAATTCAAAGACATAAATTCTAGGATGGGGTTTATTGGTTATGGATCTCTAGGAAATAGTAATTTGTATTTACACAACGATAATGGAGATATCCTTTTTCCAAAAGGTAATATTGGTATTGGGACTAATGATCCTGAGAGGAAGCTTCAAATATA
>CANMML010000030.1 GCA_947499005.1 uncultured Aquimarina sp. | reverse complement strand
TTTTGCCCCTTGAAAATGTCCATGTTTCAACATATTTATTAATACTAAAGATAGGTATTTAAATAGTGACCTCTAAAATACTATAAATGAAATGCATGTTTTAAAGATTTTCCAACTTTTTTTGCTGTTTTCTTGACACTTTTAAAAGCTGACGAAGCAAACTTATCTACTTCCTTTGAGGCATAGCCAGCACCTTTTAATGCATCAGAAAGGGCACCTTTGTTTAAATCAAAAGTTTTCTTAAGGAGATTACCAGTGTCTTTGGTACTCATTTTAAATGCATTTTTCAAGGTTTTAGCCACTACTTTAGAATCTTTACCCATTCCCTTAAAAGTATTGGCAACTTCCTCAGCCGGTAGTTTGTACACATTTTTCATAGCCTTACCAATTTCATCGGTAGAAATACCTGCCAGGTCTAAGGCTTTGGCCATATCTTTTGATGGAAGCTTAAAAGTATCTTTTAATACACCGGCTATGGCTTGACCATCTTTCTTAAGTGATTTAAACGTTTTAGCAGCATTATTCCCGTCAAGTTTATATACATCTTTAAAAACAGCACCTATTGAGGATAAACCTTCTTTAACTCCCTCCATGATTTTAGCACAATCATGAGCAGAGTGTTTGTATACATTCTTTAAACAACTTCCAATTTGTTTTCCGGCCTTACCTATGTTTTTTAAGGTTTGAGCCATGTCCTTAGCGGATTGTTTATATACGTTTTTTAAAGCTTTTGAAATATCATGAGGATGTATACCAATAGCATCCAAAGCACGAGCAGTTTGAGTAGCCGTATTTTTAAATCCAACTGAAAGTGCATGACCTATCGCTTCTCCATCTTTACCAATCCCTTTAAGTAGGGTAGCTGCATTTTGAGCTGATTGTTTATATATGTTTTTTAAAGCTTTCCCAATTTCATCAGTAGGTACTCCCATCGTGTTTAGTAGAGCTGTAGTTTGCTTGGCAGTTTGTTTGAAGCCTTTTTGTAATCCATGTGCGATAGCTTCACCATCTTTTCCAAGCTCTTTCATGGTTTTAGTAAACTGTTTGCCTGTTTGTTTGAATGTATGCTTCATTGCATTCGCAACATCTTCTGGAGATGTGTTTTCTAGCCCATCAATAAATCCAGCTACCTCTTTAGCACCAGATTTAAAGGTGTTTTTTAAAGCATCCGAAATTTGCTCTACTTCAGCACCAGCATCATGCATCATATTACCAAAATCTTTTTCTGCGGTACCATAAATGTTCTTTAATGCAGAACCAATTTCTTCAAAATTGTGTCCTGCTTCATGAAGCAAATGCATGGCTTCTTTATCGGCTTTTTCAAAACCTTCTTTAAGAACATGTGCAGCTTGCTCAGCCCCTTTAGCTATAGTAACAAACCCTTTTCCAATATCTTCCATCCATTCTTCTGCTGTTTTGTAAGCTTTTTCTAAAATGTCTTTAAGTTCATCTAGTACCCATTCACCAGCTTTCTTGATATTGGCAGATTTTAGATCCAGTTCCAAGTTAAAGTGATGCTCGGAGGACATAAATTCAAAATCTCCTTTAAACTTAATGAAGACTTCTTTTCCATCATATCCCATATCAATCGATCCACTAACGTCAAGATCTAATTCAATGGTTCCGAAATCGACATTGATTTTGTTGAATAATTTTATTTTACCTAAATGTAAAGAACCCTTTAGATGAATGTCCATTGTCGCTCCTGCATCAAAATTCGTTATAGAATCGAAAGCACCATGAAGGTTAAAATCCATGTTAATTGACCCAGAAAGTATTTTTTCGGGAAGGGAAAGGGTTTCAGTACTGTCTATTTCAAATGACATTCCGTTTTTAGTTGCCATCACAAGAGCTTTGTGATCCATACCAAGAGTGCGTAATTGACCACTAAGACAAAAATGAGGAGAACGTAAGTCTTCATCCTTAATTTCGGGACGAGTATAGGTTGAAAATGAAAAAGAAGGCCCTGTTTTACCACTAAAATCAGATAACTTGAAAAAATCAGCTTTGTAAATTACTAAGGCTTTATTGATTGCAGATTCAGCAGCGATTCCCTTGCTTTTATTGATTTCAATTTGAGATTCCCAGCTAAGACCAAAAATAGTTAACCCTCCTGTTAAGAAAAAACCTTCTTGAAAAACCATATCACCCATTTGCGAGCGCTCTGGACAGATATAAATTTGAGCATTTTGAGCTACGGTAATTTCCTTTTTGTCGGCCGTAATTTCATAATGTCTCATATTGTTTACCTTATCGGTAAGACTCCATCGTTTTCCAGGTTCGTTAATTACTAAAAGTACAGAGGATTGAGATGAAGGAATAGTGGTATTTCCGTGTTGTAAAAATGCAGCAGATACTTTTTCTAAATCCATATGATTTAGACTTTCAACAAGATCGAGAGGCATTTTAAAAGGATGTGTTCCTGATAACGAAATAGCGTTTAGGATATGTTCGATACCACTCGGTAAAGAAACTTCTGTATCAATACCCAATGCTTTTTCTTCGGCATGGACGAACATTTCAACAATATCTGCTAAAGAAATATCACTAATAGATCCAGCCATTAAGCTTTTTTGAGGATCGATTGAATCGAACAGTACTGCGATAGAACTATCAAAATCTTTTGTGTCAATTGTTGCTGCGATACCTATACTAGGGATACATTCCCAATCAAAACCTAATGCGAAAGCCAGATTACTTAATTGTATTCCCTCGAAACCTATCGTTCCTTCCATACTTCCTGCAAAGTATATTCCATTGGCCAGGAGTGACATTGCTATATCGAAAATGCAAGTGTGTTTTTGAATTTTAGTATGTAGAATTCCTTCTAAAAATAATTCGGGATCACCACCGATCATGGCAAAACCAAATTGGCAACTTAGCTCATGGTGTTTTTCAATTTTAGTATCATATTTTAAATATAATCTCGAATTTTCTGTAGGATTTTCACTTACCTGAAGGGTAACATCTAGTGATGGGTCTAATCCTAAAATTTTGCGTAATAAACTTAGCGCTTTGTCTTCGTCATCTAAAGTCCATAATGCGTGAATATTAAGCCCTTTTATAACTCCGGTAGAACCTTTAGGCATTGGTATCGAAGTCGAAGATAACATTGGATTCCCGAAATTGGCCAGACCCGGAAATTGAAATGCTGGTGCATCGAAGCTAGAGACTACTATTAAAAAGTTTTCTAAAGTTAGCATATTAGAAAACGCTTTCAGTTCGCTTAAACCAGGAAGATTAAAGGGATGTCCTGTAGTCATATTTAACCCAAACGCAGCTCCGGTTTGTGCTCCGTTTTTTTGAAGTTGTAATGCGAGGGTTCCGAAATCACTTACTTCGGTAGCCAATTGAAAAGTATAACTATCAGAGGCTTCCTCTAATAATAAGGTGTTGTTTTTTAAGTCTAAATCAAAAGCTTTGGGAACAGGAAGCTGATCGGCTCCTAAGGTTTTAAGAAGTTTCTTGATACTGATCTCCTCAAGGTAAGATTTGATTGTTATATTTCCAGGGGAGGTATATTGAAGATAGAGTGTAGCGATGTCATCAAAAGCGATGGTTCCGCCAATGGTACCAGAGGTGCCATCTGTTTGATCATAGGCGGCACTCATATAGACATCGTAAGCTTCAAATTTGCGCCCACCAATAGGTATTACCCATGAATTTGGTTTGTCGGCCATAGCCATAGCAAAGCTATATTCATGGCTTCCTTTAGCTCCAAAACGAAGGGTGTCGATAGTAAGGTCTCCAGGAGGAGTTAAGCCTTTAAAGTATTTTTGAACTAGGGATTTTAAAGGTAAAGTTTGATTTCCTTCTATTTCAGCAAAAACTTCGAAGTCTCCTTCTTTAGTTGCAAAAACGTTAAATGGTACTTGTTCTAGTTCCATTGTTCCACGCATTTTTACAGAGATTGTACGCTCGTTAGGAGTTATTCCAGCGGCTTCCTCTGCAGCAATGCTTTTTTTAGTAGCCATAGGATTGGCTACATCAAATTCGACAGAAATGGTTTGTATTTCAAAATGATCTTTCCACACTACCCAATTGAGATCGGGCATTCCCATAGTAAAATTGAAATAAGAAATTTTAACATCAGTGATATCATCATAATCAATTTCGAAACTAGCATTTTCTAAAGTCAATTTCCCTAACTCATGACCAATTTCCTTAATTTGACTTGGAAGATGCTCTAAAGGACTATCTCCGCCTGTAATACCACTTAAATGAGCAATGTTAGCTACAGATACACCTTCGAAATGAGCAATGACAATGGTACTCGAATACCCTTCTGTATCAGGAATTAGAATATCCACTTCGATATTTGCCTCTGGTAATGCGATTTTACCTGTATATGCTTTACTAAATAGTAATTGGGGATTGGCATCTGCTATATTCCATTTTAAATTAGTAGGGGAATAGATGTAGAATTTTTCGGCACGTAAATCAAGTTTGTCTTTGATAGGAGTGAAGTGTACTCCTAGATCTACTTGTAACAATATT
The DNA here is from genome assembly GCA_947499005.1 of uncultured Aquimarina sp. GTDB lineage: Bacteria > Bacteroidota > Bacteroidia > Flavobacteriales > Flavobacteriaceae > Aquimarina. The sequence continues at coordinate 37,664 of CANMML010000030.1, read as the reverse complement.
CCAGGTAAACCATAGGTGAAGTCATCAGCTATAGTCCAAGGAAATTGAAATTGTTTTTGAGAACCTTTATAATGCGTCAATAACTGTTCGGGATTATCTTCTTGTCTTGGTACTCTAATAGTACCATAAACATCTATTTCTAAATTAAATCCAAAGACATTCTTAGCAATACCTAGAGCACCTTCAGGGCGCATTTTACTTACAAAATTGATTCCCCATTTTAGAGGTTTTTGTGAAGATGTATCTATTTGAGGAGAAGATACTACAACAAAGTAAGCATTGTAAAAATAGTAATCGTCTAGTGGATATTTTTCGGGATACGTAATTGTACCTTTTTGGCGATCAAAAAAGTAATCTTGAGTTTCGTCTACAACTTTTGGCATTTCAGGAAAACTCTTTGAGAATTTCCAATCATTAACCCCCGCAGTATCACCTAATACCTGATAACGTAATACTAGTTGTACATCAGCATGTTCATCTATAGAAAAATGAATCTCTACAGCTAATTTGGGAACATTTAAAAAATCGGATGTCCCTGATATTGTTATTGTACTGTTTTCATTATCAATTTCTTTTACAGATGCAGAGTTGACAGTTATGGGCTGATTAGCATAGCAGTAATCAATTAAATCACCAATGTTAGGTGTTAGTGTATCTGAAGCTATTTGAAGCTGCTTATTTTTTAATGTACCCTCAGAAACACCAAGAGCATTTAGTAGTATATTGAAATCCATGTTCTTTAGTGTTATAGAGGTAAAACGGGAGTTAATTGAATGCACTGATTATGGGCATTCCATCTAGCTGCTACTGCCTTATCGGGTCTAGGGACAACAAAATCTCTATCTACATTGCGAGTAATAAAAGGGAAGTTTGGGGTTGTCATACCCAAGTTTGGATAAGGATTACTAGGAGAAGTCGTTGTCATTGGAGCTTCTGGTACTATTACATTATTTACAAAATCTGCTGTAGCAAATACTTGTCGAAGTACTTGTCTAGCCTCGGTATAGTTACCGTTAGAAGCAAATGAACCATCATTCCTAAAAGCATATGCTCTTCGAGGGTTGGGATTGTATGCAATAAAAGATGAGGGATTGAAACCCATTCCTCCTGAAGGTAATAGTTGTACTTGTGTGATCTTGTTATTCATTGCAGGAAGACTATTCAAAATAATATACTTGAGGACTCCATAATTATATTGTACAATATTTCCAGCGGGACCCTGCCAAAAAATATTAGATGGAGCTCCCATATGTTCTTTACATATTTCTAGACCAATATGTATTCCTCCAATATCAAAGAAATGTCTTTTTAAATTATTTAGGTTAATATATTCATGGAAAAGCTCTGGTGCCGCTTTTTTGTCTGGGTCAATTTTTGTTTGATAATCATGAGTCCCAGTAGGAAGACCGTCTATGTGGGAAGGAGTTATTTTTTCAATTTGTAGTATGGTTTTTCCTCTCTTGATCACAAAGCAAGTATTAAAATACCCATATAATTGTTTGGAAATATCATCCTTTGAATAACTAGAGGAAATTGTTTTCAGTTTTTGTTGCCTTTTTTTCTTTGACATTACGGTTCCACATACAATAAGCCAGTCTTCATATGCACTGATACGTCGCGTATGATTTAGCGGGTCTACTTTGGTAATGGATTGTATCGTATTTAATATTACATTTTTAATTGCATTAAACTCTTTTTCGGTATACGATCTTTCACTGCGATCTGGACGAAAAAAGAATTCGGGAAGCATAAAAATCTTTAGGGTTTGTGTATTGTCTGCTCCAACGGCTGCTCCACCAGCTTCTACAATACCTCTAGCTTGTTCCAAGACACCAATAAATCGTTGAATTCTAGTTTTAGCATCGTTTGTAAGGTTATTTAATAGGTTTCCACTTAATTGAGGAGGGTGGTGTATTTGTCCAGCAGGAATTCTATATAAACTTTTATTTGCCCCTCTCAATGGAATGATGTTATAATCCATCGGATAGGTTTCTGTACTAGTAGATATAGTCGGTACTTGATACGCAATGTATCTTACGTTATTGTAAGGCATAACTATGTGTTGGTTACTAAATTTAATATAACAATTAACTCAAATATAGTTATTTAGGTGTTTTCTGAATTTTTATTTTATAGAAAAGTTTGATGCTTTCGCATAAAAAATAATGGATTTCGCAGAATGTTTGATTTAAATGTTAAATGCTTGATAATTTTAAAATTATTAAAGGAATGCGAAATATGAGTTTGAAAACGTTAAGAAAGGATTTATTAGGTAATTTGTTGTTTGTTAGCTGTGTAGTTCGATTATTTACATGATTTAATTATGGAAGAAGAGTTTTTATGGGTAGATGCTTTTTTAAGCATGGCAATTTTTATAAGTAGATGTCACTAATTTATTATTATTGATCATTGTATTCACAACTTTAAATTCTGAATTTTGTTTTTTTATAATAAAATCAACTTGATTAATATCTATTTTATTTGAATGTAATACAGTTACGGTAACGGTACTTTTTTCTACATTAATTTTAAAACGAATAGGGTGTTTAAGATTGTTTCGGACTTTTAAATCTTTATATCCATAAGCTACTGTTGCATCTCCTCCTAAAGGCATATATCTCGTTGTTTCATCATAGATATCTACAGAATGATTATATCTTTCAAGTATCTCTAAGCCGCAATGAAGACTAGTCAAATATATTAATCCAGATAATTGACAAAGTCCTCCTCCTAAAGACTCTATTGTTTTTCCATTGATAAGAGATCTACTTTCTACAAAACCTCTTTCTTTAGCTGGTTTTCCTACTGCTTTCCAAAATGAAAAAATTTCGCCAGGTAAAATTGTTATTGGTTCGATATATGACTTAGCTATAATTATATTCTGCTTTTTAAATTCATTAGATTTAAGGTCTTGAGTAATTGAAAAAGCATTTATAGGAAGTTCATTATGAACTCTTTTCTTTGCGTAAGAGAATGAATGACCATTAAAAAAATCAATAAAAGAGTTTTTTAGAATATGAATATTTACTTTTAGATTATCTGGTATGATTTGTCTGATCATTTTTTCTTTAAAATAAATATTAAGTGAGAACTATATTCTTTAAGTATTGAGTTACAAAGGAAGGTGTCAAGGTGTATGAATAACTTCCGGAACTTTTTTGGTATTCTATGGATAGGAAAAAAAGCTACTCCATGAAAACTCTTGATATTCCAATCTTTATGCACTAATTCTTTTAGTTTATTATAGCTGATTTGATTGCCTCCATGCCAAGATTTTTTTTTAAAACCTAATAAGCGTCGACGTTTCTCTGACGGGATATCAAAAATAAAATACCCGTTAACTTCACAGATTCTCGAAACTTCTTTTTGAATTTTATTCAAAGCTACCAAATCTAAATGCATTAAAAGATGGAAGGAAAATACATTTTTAAAATAAGAGTTTGAAAAATGTAATTTTTCCGCATCTCCTTTTGTGATGTCTTTATTGGGGAATTTTCTTTTAGAAATTTTTATCATATCAGAACTTAGATCAGTTCCATATTTAGCAAAATCAAGAAAACGTCCAGTGCCACATGCTAAGTCAAGGTTTTTATCAATATTGTTTTGTGATAAATATTTTTTAAGAATTTTTAGTTCCTGCTGATGAATATATTCTCCATAACTATTTGAAAATCTATTGGTATCATAGTTTTCAGCTAAATCATCATAATATTTAATTATTTCTGCTTTCAATTTTTATTGTGCCTGATGTTGGATTTATATCGCGCGCATTGTAGATTTTTTTAAAAATAAGGTTAACACAAGCACATATTTTTGTTTGTCACTAACTTACTCTAAAAGAAAGATTAATCAAAATGATATGCGTAACCTTTAAATAGAAATCGTTGTTTGATTTGGTAGATTGCTCTGTTTGAAATATGAAGAGATAAAGCTTGCCTTAATTCAATAAGTAAAGTATGGCAATATCTGTAGTATATTCCTAATTCTAAACTTTAAACCACAGAGAAGGTTAGTAGTAAGGTGTACTGGCTATTAAAGTCTATAAAATAATTAAACTACTACCGCGATAAGAGGGTAGTAGTCTAATTATGAAATGATAAATTTTATGGAACTTCTTTAGTTAACCAAAGTTCCTTTAACTTTTAAGAGTTCCGAAATTTTATAGCCAATATCATTAATGAAATCATCTGTTGGTGTATTGACGATTTTCCATGAATTTTCGTTAAAATTCAACTTAAATAAAGCTGTAGCTTCATATTCACCTTCAATAGGAGTATTGGTAATTACAACATTTACGATACCCGTTTCTTTTGGGTTTATATTTCCGCCACTACTTTTAGATAAAGTAACTGCAAAAATAGTATTGATGCCTTCTATAGGACTTTTTACAAGAGTGTACTCATTGGGACTCATGGTTGTAATAGGGTAGTTTCCTTCATTGGTCCAAGTGGCTACATTTACACCATTAAAAGTGTCTCCTACCTTTAAATCAGGAATCACTACTTCTGGTTTATCAAAAGAAATAGGCTGTTCCGAATCAACAATTATTCGATACACTATTGATTGAGAATTTGTAGCATTAGTTACTTTGAAATCAACAGTATTAGGGTATTCAAAATTTATCTTTTTTCCAGTTGCTATTGGATATTCTGTGAAATCGGTATCATTAACTCGATATTCTATTTTAGTCCCTTGATACTTTATAGCAGGAGTCAAGTCAGAAAAATCTATAGACTTGGGGAATAAGCAAACTAAAAGAGAATCTATAGTTTGAAGCGATTTAGCTTCTTTTATGAGATCAATATCTGTAAAAGCCGAGGTATCGTTCGATAACAATTCGAAACTTGTAATGGCAAGTTTTTCATTTTCATTAACAGGAGTTAAAATGAGCTTCACATTATAATGAATACTATTTTCAAAATTACTTTTGGGTGTAATTGTATATTTTACAAATTCTGTTTCAGAAAATAATTCTTGAGTACCTACAGGTGGCGATATATTAAATGTATCGGAGTCAATATTTATTGATTTAAGGGACAATAGAAGAGAAGTGGTTGTATTTGGAATTGTGATAATAATTTCACCTTCCTCTATTTCTTTATTATTTTCAATAGTAGGTTGTGTTATTTTAATGTCTTCATATTTAATTTCTTCAAAAATAAAATCGGTTAGTTTTGCTTCTTCTAAATTAATTTCTTCTTGAGAGTTGGTAGACGAATTATCATTTGATTCACACCCAAAAAGTGATATTGTAATGATTAAGGCTATAAAGACTTTTGTTAAATTCATGATATATGATGTGGTTTATTAAAAATATAAGTCAATTAGATAGAGCAAAATAGTTGTTGTATTGAGTGCAACTAAGAACACATTATTTTTAGAATTAAAATTTAATTCATAGTTATTTATTAATGTTATGTGTGCTAGTTACTTGCTATACTGAAGCATCCATTCATAGATCGTCATATCAAAGGCATCGTAATTAGAATCTCCTCGACCTCTACCAGTGCTGTCGTAGACTCTTCCCCAAGAGAAATGATCAACTCCTGGAAAAATAGTGAGTTTAGCTTCAATTTTAGGGTTGCTATCATTGATAGCTTTTACCATATTGATAGAACCATTGACACTAACAATATTATCTGCACCTCCATGAAAAGCCCAAAGCGCTACGTTTTTAAAGGGTATTCCATTATTAGTTTCACTCCACCCAGCAATAGGTGCCACTGCAGCTGTATGTGATTGAACACCATATTCAGTAACATAATCAAAAATTCCTCTTCCTCCCATACTAAATCCAGTCATATAGATTCTTGAAGTGTCAATATTGATATTATCTATTAAGTAATCTATAAAATCATGTAATCGTTTAGGATCCCAAAGGTGTGGTGATTGAGGAGATACTACGATCATTGGAGTGGGAGGAGACCATCTATTATTTTTGATTAAACTAGAAGGGCCGTCGTATACAATTCTATTCATTGAAGTCTCTAGATTTCCCTCACCTCTTGCACCTCCTCCATGTAAATGTATTAGTAGCGGAAAAGTTGATGTGTTATCTATATTGTATTCATTAGGAGTATAAAAGTAAAAACCATAACCAGCATTGGTGTCATCAATCAAGAAAAGTTCTTGTGTACCCGTGTTAAATGTGAATTTTGGGTCTTTATTGCCCTCTTGGTTATTATTAGTTGGTGTTTCTTTTGGAGGAGTGTTAACCATTTCTGTATTGGGGACTTCTTTTTGAGGTGTATTTTGTATTGAATCCGAATCTGAACAAGACCCTAAAACAAAAGCAAGAACACAAATCGGAATAATTCTTAATTGGTGTAATTTCATAGGTGTTAATTTATTCTTTGGCCTAAAATTCGAGTATTATTAGTGTATAAACGTCTCAATAAAGGAAGTTGACACCTATTTAATGTTAAAAAAAGTTAATCCACTATTTTTAACTTATGATGTATGTTTTATAAATAGCAGTATCTAATTTAGATTCATTTAGAGCGGCATAATTAGATTGTATAAATAGCATTTAATGGTAGTGCTATTTTAAGACGGGTGGGATAGTAATAAAATTGAATTGATTACACTAAAGTGACTAAGGGTTTTTTACTATTCGTACCCCATAAATGTCCATAAAAGCTTTTTTTGCAATTTCGAATTTAGCTTTCGGGATTTCAAGTTCTAAGGTGCAATTTTCTAATAATTCTTGTGTATGAATAGAGATTTGATGTTGTTTGATAATGCGCTGAACATTATTCATCAAATCATATCCAAACTTAAGCTTTAAGAAAAAACAAAGATCTTTAGTGATAATGTTAGCCTCTTCAAGCGATAAATGAGCAGATTCTCCATAAGAACTAATTAATCCACCAACTCCTAATTTTACACCACCAAAATAGCGAACGCTTATGACTAATACATTGGTGATATTTCTAGAGATAATCTGTCTAAGAATGGGTTGGCCAGCAGTATTACTGGGTTCTCCATCGTCATTGGCTCTTGTTCTAATCTCTTCAGTACCTAGAGACCAAGCATAACACCAATGCCTTGCTTTTGGGTGTTGTTTTTTTATGCTAATTAAAATTTCTTTAATCTCGTCTTCATTAGCAACTGGAAATGCATAACCAAAAAACTTGCTTCCTTTTATTTTATAAAGGGTTTCCGGAGTGTTTTGTAATATGGTACTGTATTGATCAGCCATTTAGATTAGAATGAACTAGCGAGGCTTACTAAAATGATACCTGTAATTGCTAATAGAATACCTAAGTTATTTTTTCGTGTCAAATGCTCTTTAAAGAAAAGTAACCCTATTAGTGTCGATAGTAATAGAATACTAACATTATTGATTGTGAAAAGAGTCGAACTATCTAATTTAGGGTAGCTTAAAGCTTTTATTAGATAGACTATAGAAAAATAATTAGCAACTCCTAAAATGATTCCAGCTATAATATTTTTCCATTCTAAATTTAATTTTTTTCGAATGGCTAAATATAGAAAAGCAATAATACCTACTAAAGCAGCGGCACCAAATAAAGTAGCAGAGAATATAGGGAAATGAGGTTCAGAGACAAAAGAGGTTTCTAAATATTTTAAGGAAGTGTCAATAATACCACTTCCGAAAAACACCAACGTTGGGAAGACTAAGTTGCCTTTAGCTGAGCTCGTATGGGGTTTTGCAGTAACTAGGTATACAGCAACTAATGCCAATACCATTCCTATTGCTTTTAAAATATTAAGCGTTTCATGATAAACGAAAATTCCGAAAATGATAGGAATAATCAAACTCATCTTACTGGCGACAGCAACTACAGATAACCCATTTCGCTGTGTTGTTATTGCCATAAAGTTAAATACACTAATGAAAATGATACCCAGTATAAATGTATATGGAAACCAATCAAAAGAAATTAATTGCCCCATATCTATAGTTTTTGGGTAAGCAATAATACCACAAATACAAGCCATTATGTAATTACACACAATGGCTTGAAAACTATTTATTTTATATATATCGAAGAGCTTAAAAATTAAAAATAATAAACTCGAGATACAGATACTAAGAAAGATGTCAATCAAAATAGATCACTTTTCTTAGTAAACAATTCTGTCACGTCATCCTTCCCAGGAATTAAATGCCAAGTATTAATATTTAGAGCATTAGCAGCATCGATGTTTTCTTTAGTATCATCAATAAATAAAGTCTCTTCGGCTACTAATTCGTTGTTATCTAACACAAACTCGAAAATTTCTTTATTAGGTTTACGCATTCCAACTTCATGGGAAAGGTAAAACTGTTCGAATTCAGCTTTAAAATCGTCAAAATGAGGTGTCTTTTTAGCGATATCAATGATATGTAAATCATTAGTGTTACTTAACAAAAACAAACGGTACTTGTTTGATGCCACTAATTCTTTAAAAAATTCGAATCTACGAACAGGGTACTCCAATAAAATACTATTCCAAGCATCTAAAATTTCTTGGTAGCTGGCATTAGGAGCTAAATCCTTCAAAGCGAATATAAATTGAGTAGTGGTCATTTGACCTACCTCATAAATTTTGTTAAGAGTTTCAATTTGTTGTGCAGAAATAGCAGGATTCAGTTTTTGAAAACTAGCCAAAGTTGCGGTTTTATCTAAATCGATGAAAATATCACCAAAGTCAAAGACTATATTTTTAATCATTTTTAAATTGAAATAAAAAGTTGTTATCTATTTTTATTTGATTAGAATTAGCATTCTCTAAAGAAGGTGCAAAGATACCATCTTTCAAATAAACATCAGTAGCTTTATATACATAAGCTTCATCCCATAATCCTTTTTCAATAAAGGTTTCTAAGGTTTTTTTTCCACCTTCAACAATAAGCGATTGTATGCCAATATGGTGAAGGTAATTACAGATTTGTGTTAATAAATCATTACTATTTTCAATAAGAACAAAGTCTATATGAGCAGAGTTCTCTTTGGCAGCATTAGTAAAAATAACGGTTTTTACTTTATTGTTAAAGATAGTGCTATCAGCTGGGATACGATCATTGCGATCAATAATAATTCTTACAGGATTATTGCCATACCATTCACGAGTAGTCAGTGAAGGATTGTCCTTTATTATGGTATCAGTACCGACTAGTATTGCTTGCTCGATACTACGTTGCTTGTGTACATTTTGTTTAGCATATGTATTGGATAACCAAACTGGCTCACGATCATTTTGTTGTATCGGAGCAAGAAAACCATCGGTACTTTGTGCCCATTTTAATATAATAAACGGTCTTTTCTTTGTATGATAAGTAAAAAAACGCTTATTAAGTTTAAAACATTCTTTTTCTAAAACGCCTATAACTACATTACATCCAGCTTTTTCAAGTTTTTTGATACCACGCCCAGAAACTTCTGAAAAAGGATCTTGAATACCAATAATAACATTAGGGATTTTATGTTGAATAATTAAATCACTACATGGAGGCGTTTTTCCAAAATGACTGCACGGCTCTAGGCTTACATAAATTGTAGAAAGAGAAAGTAGACTTTTATTCGTAACGCTATTAATCGCATTTACTTCTGCATGAGCTTCCCCTGCTTTTTGGTGCCAGCCTTCCCCAATGATTTTATCTTGATAAACAATTACACTACCAACCATAGGATTGGGGTAGACCCTTCCATTTCCGTTTTTAGCTAATTGAATACAACGCCTAATATATTTTTCATGAGACATATAAAGTAGCTTAAAAAGAAACAGTATTAGTTTGATCTAAATCATAAGTGTAGTTGAAAGGACCTTTCGAAAACGTGATTGGTCCTTTAAAAGAAAGTTTAAATTCTTTTTTCAAAATTAAATTCAAAATATTGCCACCCAAAGCTTCCGAGTTATTTTTTAGTTGCTTCATTAAGTCAAAACTCGCAGTCAATGGGATCGCAAAAGTATCTTTAGCAGGGACATTAAATTCCTCGGTGTTTACTTTTCCAATTTGAATGTCATTTAAGAATACATCAATGTTTTCAGTAATTAATTTTCCGCCATAATCGTTATGATTTTTAAAAAATACATCTGCACTGATAGTAATATCACCTTTTTTATAATTTTCAACTTTAATTTTCTCGACCTTAATGAATTCAGGCTTTTCTTTGTATTTACACTGAATACATAAAGAGATAATTGCAAGTAAAACAATGACTTTTCTAAACATGAATATTTGAATTTAATTCAAAATTAACCCTTATATCGCTATTTTTGAATTAAATTTTATACACTTTGCTGTTAAGTATTTTCAAAAATGAATTTTTAGAAGTATTAAAACCCTTGTACGGAGTAGAAGAAGCTTTAAGCCTTTTTTACTTGAGTACCGAAGAAGTATTGGGGTTGTCGAAAGTAGACATTGCTTTGGATCCTAATCACAAATTGATGGGGGAACAAAAAACGCTGCTTACTGCTTATAAAGAACGATTAGAAACCTGGGAGCCGATTCAATATATTATTGGGAAAACAGCGTTTTATGGGTCCGATTTTAAAGTGACTTCCGATACGTTGATTCCTAGACCCGAAACAGAAGCTTTAGTTGATTGGATGGTCGAGGATTTGAAAGCTGAAGAAATCAAGATTTTAGATGTAGGAACAGGAACAGGATGTATTGCTATTTCTTTAGCCAAACATTTACCCAAAGCTAAGGTGTATGCGATGGATGTATCTAAGAAAGCATTAGCAATAGCAAAAGAAAATGCAGCTTTAAATAATGTGAAAATTGAATGTATAGAACAGGATGTATTAGCATTAGAAGGGTTTACAGATAGTTTTGATGTTATTGTTTCTAATCCTCCTTATGTTAGAAATGTAGAAAAAAAAGAGATGCGTCCTAATGTGCTAGATTTTGAACCGGATTTGGCATTATTTGTAGAAGACGAAGACCCTTTAATTTTTTATAAAAAGATTGCGCAATTATGCGCTTCGGCAATGCCCAAAAAATTATACTTTGAGATTAACGAATATCTGGGTAAAGAGATGTTAGAAATGTTGAGTGAATTAGAGGGGAGAGCTATAGAAATAAAACAAGATTTTAGAGGAAAAGAACGAATGCTAAAAGTCAAATTTTAAAGATGTCAGTAGAAAAAGAAATAAAGGCTTTAAGAGCTCAATTGCATCAATACAATCATGAATATTATGTATTGGATAATGCTAGTATTTCGGATTATGAGTTTGATATGCTTTTAAAAAAATTACAAACTTTAGAAGATCAATATCCCGAATTTGATGATAGTAATTCTCCCACTAAAAGAGTAGGAGGAGCTGTAACAAAGAAGTTCGATACTGTCGTACATGAACATCGCATGTATTCATTGGATAATTCATATTCCCAAGAAGACTTATTGGCTTGGGAAAAGCGTATCAAGAAAACTGTAGAGGAAGCTATTGAATATACCTGCGAATTAAAATATGACGGAGCCTCTATTAGCTTGACATATGAAAATGGATTTTTGTCAAAAGCAGTTACCCGAGGAGATGGATTTCAAGGAGATGATGTTACCAATAATATCAAGACGATTAAGTCAGTACCTTTAAAATTATCAGGAGAGGGAATTCCAGAGAAGTTTGATATTAGAGGAGAGATTGTATTGCCTTTTGAAGGGTTTAATAAAATGAATGAAGAGCGAATCGCCTCTGGAGAAGAACCTTATGCAAATCCAAGAAACACGGCTTCGGGGAGTTTAAAGCTACAAGATAGCGGCGAAGTAGCGAAAAGGCCTTTGGAGTGTTTGTTGTATAGTTTAGTTGGCAATAAATTACCATTAAAATCTCAATTTGAAAGTTTAGATAAAGCTCGTCAGTGGGGTTTTAAAGTGCCAGAAATAGCAGCAAAAGCAAATTCTATCGAAGAAGTTTTAGAGTTTGTAAATCAATGGGATGCAAAACGACATAAATTACCCTATGAAACAGACGGTGTTGTAATTAAGGTTAATGATCTTAAACAGCAAGAATTATTAGGGCATACAGCAAAAGCTCCACGCTGGGCAATGGCGTATAAATTTAAAGCAGAGCAAGTTTCTACGACATTAGAAAGTGTTTCCTATCAAGTAGGAAGAACCGGAGCCATAACTCCTGTTGCCAACTTAATCCCAGTTGAGATTGCAGGGACTACTGTAAAAAGAGCTTCATTGCACAATGCAGATCAGATAGAAAAATTAGATATCCGAATTGGAGATCAAGTATATGTAGAAAAAGGAGGAGAAATTATTCCTAAAATAGTCGGTGTTAATGTATCGCAGCGAACAGGAATTAGTGCACCTTTAAATTATGCAACGACTTGTCCTGAGTGCGAAACCACTTTAGTTCGTACTGAAGGTGATGCAAAGCATTATTGTCCCAATGAGCAGAGTTGTCCTCCACAAGTAGTAGGAAGAATAGAACATTATATTTCTCGAAAGGCTATGGATATAGAAGGTCTTGGAGGAGAAACGGTAGCTTTATTAGTGAAAGAAAACCTAGCTAGCGATTTTACAGATTTGTATGATTTAACTGTAGAGCAACTATTGCCATTAGAGCGTATGGCACAAAAAAGTGCTGAAAATTTAGTGAATGGGGTAGCGGCTTCTGTTAAAATTCCTTTTGAAAAAGTATTGTTTGCTTTAGGAATTCGCTTCGTAGGAGAAACGGTTGCAAAAAAACTTGCCTTTCATTTTAAAACCATAGAAGCTATAAAAGAAGCTGATCAAGAAACTTTAGAGGCGGTAGATGAAATAGGTACAAGGATAGCCGAAAGTGTTGTAGCTTATTTTTCTGAGGAATCGAATTGGTATAGAATTGAAAAATTACAGTCAAAAGGAATTCAATTTGCTATTGACGAATCACAATTGCCTAAAGTGTCTTCTGCAAAGCTAGAAGGGAAAACTATTGTTGTTTCTGGAGTTTTTGAAAAAGTATCTAGAAACGAATTAAAAAAACTTATCGAAGAACATGGAGGGAAAGTAGGAAGTTCAATTTCTTCTAAAACCTCTTTTATTGTTGCAGGGGATAAGATGGGACCAAGTAAATTAGAAAAAGCTCAAAAATTAGAAATTGAAATTTGGGATGAAAATCGATTTCTTAATGAAATTGAAATCTAAAAATCAATAAATCCATTTTTAATTTGGTATTTGTTTTGGGAGGAAATGCCTTGTCTTTATGTAACTATTTTAGGTGGAATTAAAACGGATTGGTTTATTTTATATGGTAGTTTAGTTTCATTTAATTGATCGGGGATATAGAAATCTAATCGTTGTAAAAAAAGAATTCACAATAAAATACTATATTTAGAAGTAAAACTAAAATTAATTGGAGTTTAGCAGATTATCTTCATTGTATTTTATTGTTAATTTTTTAGGATTAGCAAGTTATTGGATTGGAAATAGTCCTATTTCTATAGTACTAAGATCCCTTGGTTTAGGGATACTTTTATATGAATACTGGAAACATGTAAAAGAAGAAAATCATTTGTTGTTTTACCTCAGTATCTTAGTGGTAGGTGTGGGAGAAGCATTTATTATATACGGATATGAAAATGAGCATATCCAAATTCCAACAATATTACTGTTTATTATTTATTATTGGTTGACGTTTTTTTTATTTAAAAAAACCAATAGAGAGAGTACTGTAAAATACAACCAGATTAATTGGACTGCTTTTATTTTAATACTCCTACTGATAGGCTATCTAGCGATCAGCTTTGTTGGAATGATGTATAAAGAAATATTAGATACTCTGCCATTTATAATAGGATCCATTATCTCTTTTGTTTCTTTATGTATCTATTGTTTTGTTATTTATTTTAATAAAAGGTCTTTTAGAAATTTTTGGTTAGTTCTTTTTGCAACAACCATAATTTTGGCACAATCTACGATTCCTTTAGAGGCATTATATTTTCATTCTATACATATTAAAACACTAGGTTTTGTAGCTGAAATTTTAGGGCATTATTTTGTTTTTCAATACCTTATTACACCCGAACAAGAAATTGTTTTAGAGAAAAATAGCAACTATCTATAGAAATCTCAACAAGAGCTAAAATCTTATCAACCGTATGCGCTCAAATTAGTACATTTGCATTCCTTATTTCTAAATATGCTTAGAGGATTAAAAGATAAATCATTACAGAAGGCACTAGATAAAGCCTTGTCTGAACGACAAGTGTATAATCGACAAGTAAAACTAAAGACTTTAGGTGTACTTATCGATGCTAGGCAAAATGTAGATGTTATGTCAGTAATGCGATTAGCAGATCATTTGGGAGTAAAGGCAATGGATTTAGATGTTTTAGGTTTAAAAGAACCTAAAGATACTGCGAAACAGCAGGCCTCAAATAACACTAATTATTTCGATGAAAAAATGATTAGTAGTTCGGGGAATTTTAAATCGCAAAGTGTAGAAAGTTTTGCAGATAAGTCTTTCGATGTATTGATAAGCTTTTATGGAGAAGATCATAAAGAGTTAGATTTAGTTGCAGCAAAGTCAAAAGCAAAATTTAAAGTAGGTTTTGCAACAGTAGATAATAGAATAAATGATTTGGTAATAGGTGTAGACCCCAATAATTCAGATAAATATATTTCTGAATTAAAAAAATACCTGAAAATCTTAGAAATAATATGAATACTCCTTTAATTGGAACAGGTGTAGCTTTGGTAACGCCATTTTTAGAAAATGGTGAAGTGGATTACAATGGTTTAACAAATTTGTTAGAGTCTTGTATCAAAGGTAAAGTAGAATATTTAGTGGTTTTAGGTACTACTGGAGAATCAGTGACTTTATCTAAGGAAGAAAAGAAAGAAGTTATTGCTCATATTGTAAAGGTTAATAACAAGCGTTTACCATTGGTATTAGGAGTTGGAGGTAATAATACTGTAGCGGTAGCAGAAGAAGCTTCAAAAGTAAATACAGAGGATTTTACAGCGATCTTATCTGTAGTACCAATGTATAATAAACCTTCTCAAGAAGGAATTTTTCAACATTACTCAGCAGTTGCTAAAGCAGCTTCTTTACCGGTGTTGATTTATAATGTTCCAGGGCGTACAGGAGTAAATATGTCAGCAGAGACGACATTAAGATTGGCTGAAGTAGATAATATTATTGGAGTAAAAGAAGCTACAGGAGATATTACTCAAGTATTAAAAATACTAAAAGATGCACCAAAGGACTTTCTTGTAATTTCAGGAGATGATATGCTAGCCTTACCATTAGTAACGGCTGGTGGACAAGGTGTAATAACTGTAGTTGGCCAAGCGTATCCAGCAGAGTTTTCTGAAATGATCCGTCTAGGATTGCAAGCTAAAAATAAAGAAGCTTACGAATTACACTACAGTTTAGTCGATATTACAGAATATGCTTTTGATGAAGGTAACCCTGTAGGAGTTAAAGCTATTTTAGAAGATAGAGGAGTGTGTAATTCAACAGTTCGTCTTCCTTTAGTCGAAGCAACGGATGAATTAAAAGCTAAAATTAAATCATTTAACGAAGTATTTTAATGAATAAAAGCATTAAAGATCCTGGTTTAGGTACGTTTAGCAATAAAAAAGCAAAGCGTTTCATTGATAACAAAGGAGATTTTAATGTAAAACATATCAATAAAAAGAAAAGTGTTCAAGAGGCTTATGCATATGTTATAAGTCTTTC
Organism: uncultured Aquimarina sp.; assembly: GCA_947499005.1. GTDB lineage: Bacteria > Bacteroidota > Bacteroidia > Flavobacteriales > Flavobacteriaceae > Aquimarina. Next base: position 22,034 of record CANMML010000030.1, on the reverse strand, counting down.
TTGGTTTCATGCCATTGGTTTTATTATTGCAGCTTTTGTAATTATCAATTTTATTTTTGCATGTGTTTATCTTTTGTTAGGAGGAGAAACTATTGGTATAAAATCTAATGATCTTCTTAGTGTATTTTTGAAATCATACTTTTTTTCAGTTCAAACGCTTACTTCTCTTGGATATGGTTATCATGCACCACTTAATATTGCTACAGGCATTATAAGTAGTGTAGAAGCTTTTTTAGGATTAATTTTCTTTGCATTCATAACAGGTTTGCTTTATGGTAAGTTTTCTAAACCACAGTCAACAGTACGTTTTAGTGATAAAATGGTGTTGTGTAATTACAAAGATCATCGTGCTATCATGTTTAAGGTGATGAGCTTAAGTAAAAACATGACTGTACTTTCTACGGTTAAAACATCTTTGTTGTTAAGTGAAGAAAATAAAGATCATAGTTTTACCAATCGTTTTTTCGAGTTAGAATTGGAACGTAGTAAAATCACCTATTTCTCAACATCGTGGACAGTAGTACACCCTATTGATGATAAAAGTCCTTTAGTATCTTATTCTAATGAAGAAATCAAATCACTTCAAGGAGAGTTTTTAATACTCTTAAGTTATTACGATGAATCCTTCAATCAAGAAGTACATGTGGCAAACTCTTATATTTTCGATGATATCTTGGTAGGAAGACGATTTGTTAGAGTTTTTGAATATGATGATGAAGGCCAAATGATTCTAGATCATGAAAAACTAAATACTACAAAAGAAGACACATTTGCATAGCTTATGTAATACTTCTGTAGTAGAAGCCGTCTTTAGTGGTAATTATATTTTTTTACCCAACAGGAATTAATTATTTTTGCAAAATGTTTTCAAAACAAATGAGAAAAGGATTACTACTAATTTCAATATTACTTTTTTGTGTTTCATGTAGCGACTACCAACAATTATTGCGTAGTGGTAAAAACTCGGAACAGTTAAAAGCAGCTGAAAAATACTACAATGAAGGGAAGTACAAAAAAGCTTTAGCTTTGTACGAGCTAGTAGTACCAGCATATAGAGGGAAACCACAAGCAGAAAGAGTTACTTATTACGAAGCCAATGCATATTATGCACTTGGAGATTTTTATATTTCGAGTTACAAGTTTGATCGATTTGCTAAAACATACCCTAAGAGTGACAAAGCTGAGGAAGCTCGTTTTAAAGCAGCTAGGAGCACCGCAGAGTTGGCTAATCGTTCTAGTTTAGAACAAAGGGATACGTATAGCGCATTAGAGAAGTTTCAAGCTTTTATTAATGATTACCCTAAAAGTGAATACTTACCAAAGTCAAACGAATACACTAAGGAATTAAACGAAAGGCTAGAAAAGAAGTTTTATGATATAGCAAAGCGTTATCATCATAGAGAACTTTACAAACCAGCAATAAAGAGTTTCGATAACTATTTGCTAGATTATCCAGGTTCTAAATATATGGACCTAGCAATGTATTATCGATTAGAGTCGGCATACTTATTAGCTATTAATAGTTTCGAGAATTTAGTTCAAGAGCGTTTAGCCGAAGCAGAAGAGTATTACGAATTATTTGAGATTCGTGTTCAAGACGAAGACATAAAAGAAAAAGGAGCCAAAATTTTAGGCAATATTCAAGAATACCAGAACAATATAAACTTGTAGTTATGATAGATTTAAAAGCAAGCAATGCACCAATAAGTACATCTACTATTGATAAAAATTTAATAGATGCACCTACCGATAATATTTACGAAGCTATTTCGATTATCTCAAAACGTGCTACGCAAATAAATACAGATATCAAGAAAGAATTGATCGAAAAATTAGATGAATTTGCTACATTTAACGACAGTTTAGAAGAAGTTTTTGAAAATAAAGAGCAAATTGAAGTTTCTAAATTTTACGAAAAACTTCCTAAACCTCATGCTTTAGCTGTTGAAGAGTGGTTAAATGAGAAAATTTACTATCGTAACACTAACGATCAAGCAGACCAAGAAGTTATTTAAGGGAGGCCATATAAGTAATACATGTCTATACTTTCAGAGAAAAAAGTACTCATCGGAGTAACTGCAGGAATTGCAGCCTATAAGGCTGCATTTTTGGTTCGTGCCTTTATCAAAAAAGGTGCAGAAGTAAAAGTGATAATGACGGAGGCAGCAAAGGATTTTGTTACGCCTTTAACATTGTCAACATTGTCAAAAAATCCAGTCCATTCTACATTTTATGATACAGAATCTGAAAATGAATTATGGAACAACCACGTAGATTTGGGGCTCTGGGCTGATTACATGGTCATCGCACCTGCTACAGCTAATACCTTGTCTAAAATGGCACATGGTAAGAGTGATAATTTATTATTAGCAACGTACCTTTCAGCAAAGTGTCCAATATATTTTGCACCAGCGATGGATTTGGATATGTATATTCATCCTTCGACAACAGATACTTTTAATAAACTACAAGAGTTTGGGAATATTATGATTCCTGCAACTTCGGGTGAATTAGCAAGTGGTTTGGTAGGTAAGGGAAGAATGGCAGAGCCCGACGATATCGTTGATTTCCTTGAACAGGATATCTTAAGAAAATTGCCATTAAAAGGGAAGAAAGTAGTTGTTACTGCTGGCCCAACTTATGAATCTATTGATCCTGTACGTTTTATTGGGAATCATTCTACTGGTAGAATGGGAATAGAAATAGCAAATCATGCAGCAGACTTAGGAGCCGAGGTAACTTTAGTATTAGGACCATCTAGTTTGAATCATTTCAATGCTAGAGTTGATGTAAAGAGAGTAACAAACGCAGCGTCAATGTTCGAAGCTGTTAAAGAAGTATACGAAGATATTGATGTAGCTATTGCCTCAGCAGCAGTAGCGGATTACAAACCGAAAAATTATGCTGATCAAAAAATAAAGAAGAAAGAAGGAGATATGTTCATCGAGTTAGAACGTACGACAGATATTCTTCGCTGGATGGGAGACCATAAAAAGCATCAATACTTAGTAGGTTTTGCTTTAGAAACGCAAAATGAAATAGAAAATGCAAAGGGTAAACTAAAGCGTAAAAACTTAGACTTAATTGTATTAAATTCGTTAAATGACAAGGGAGCTGGTTTTAAAGAAAAAACGAATAAAGTAACATTGATCAATCATAAAGAAGAAATAAAAGCGTTTTCTTTAAAGTCTAAAGCCGATGTAGCTAAAGATATATTTAATGAAATATTATCCAATGAAATGAGCCATAGTGACGCTGTTAAAAATAATTGATATTGTGTCATGGTGAATTACATCTGCCCCATTTAAAACGATAAAAAAGAACAGATGAAAATTAGAATAGTTAGCATTTTCTGCTTAATAAGTTTTTTTACCACTTTTGCTCAAGAGTTTGTAGCAGAAGTAACTGTCAATGCAGAACAAACAGGACAACCCAATCGTCCTATCTTTAAAACATTAGAAAATGCTTTAGAAGATTTTATCAATGATACAAAGTGGACAGGTGTAGAATATCTACCTCAAGAACGTATCAACTGTAATTTCTTTATTAATCTTACTAGTTTTAGCGGGAATAGCTTTCAAGGTTCTTTGCAAATACAAGCATCAAGACCTGTATTTAATTCAGGATATAGTTCTACCACAGCTAACTTCAATGATAAAAATATTTCCTTCGAATATTTAGAATTTCAGCCTCTGGTTTATAATGAAAATGCAGACTCAGGAAATTTAGTGAATTTAATTACTTTCTATTTATATACTATTTTAGGAATAGATGGAGATACGTTTGAAAATTTAGGAGGAACTAAATATCATCAATTAGCAAAACAGATTGTAAATGTAGCCCAGGTTGGCGGTTCGCCTGGTTGGACTGCTTCTTCGGATGCCCAATCTCGTTTTAGATGGAATGATGATATTCTTTCCGGTATTTTTATTGAGTATAGAGAATTACTATATAACTACCATTTTAAAGGATTGGATGTTATGGAGAAAAACCAAAAAGATGGTAAAAAAGCAATAATTGAGGCTTTATCAGGTTTCAAATCTTTAAATAAGAAAAGACCGAACTCATACATAATGCGTACTTTCTTTGATGCGAAAGCTATAGAAATTTCAAGATTATTATCAGGAGGTCCTAAAGTAAATATTGCTGAAACAGTAGAAATGCTTCAGAATATTGCGCCATCATACAAACAGGATTGGGAATCAATTACATTTTAGAATAGTTATCAGTAGAGAGTTGTCTGTTGTCAGTTCATAAAAAGATATATTATTTTTGTTGAGTATTATTACTGACAACTCATACCGCATAACTCAAAACTTACAAAAAATTGCTTCAGAAACTTACGATTCAGAATTTTGCACTTATTGAAAATTTAGAAGTAAATTTTGCTTCTGGTCTCAGTACGATTACTGGAGAAACGGGAGCAGGAAAGTCGTTGCTTCTAGGAGCATTAGGAATGATTTTAGGAAATCGTGCCGATGCTTCTATAATGAAGAATGCCGATAAGAAATGCGTGATCGAAGGTTCATTTGATATTACCGCTTATGAGCTTAAAGAAATCTTCGAAGAAGAAGATTTGGATTATGAAGGAGAAACTGTAATTCGAAGAGAATTACTAGCTAGTGGTAAATCAAGAGCTTTTGTAAATGATACCCCTGTAAGGCTTTCTAGTTTACAAGAATTGGGAAAGCACCTTATCGATATTCATAGTCAGCACCAAACCTTAGAATTAGCCGAAAAGAAATTTCAATTTTATATTTTAGATAGTTTAGCAGGAACGCAGCGCGAATTATCCTCTTACATAAGAGGCTCAAAACAATTGAAAGAAGCTCAGACTAAATTAGATGAGTTATTGCAAAATCAAAAGCAATTTCAAGAAGCGTATCAATATAATAAGCATTTATTTACAGAATTAGAAGAAGCACAAGTTCAACCCGAAGAACAAGAAGTATTAGAGGAGTTATTAGAAAAGCTGAATAATACAGAAGAAATACAAGAACGTTTAGGGTCATCTATTGCAGGAATCGTAACAGAGAATTTTGGTGCTTATGATCAATTAAATGAAGCAAAACTTCAGCTTCAAAAAATAGCTTCGATTAGTGAAGACTATCAAAATATTTTTGACAGATTAGAAAGTGTTTGTATCGAATTGGATGATCTGCGTATTGCAATGGAGCAACAAGCCGAAATGGTAGAAAGTGATCCAGAAAAACTAACACAAACTAATGATCGTTTACAGCTTTTGTACACCCTACAGAAAAAACATGGGGTAAGCACTAATTCAGAACTACTAGAAGTATTTTCTCAACTGCAAGAAAAAGTAGCTGCTACTGAAAATATGGAAGGCGCTATTGAAGAAGCCAAGCAAGCGGTTATTGAGGTAGAAAATAAACTAAATATACTTTGTGATACTATTTTTAAGAAAAGAGAAAAAGTAGTAAAGAAAGTGACCAAAGGTTTAGAACGAATTATAGGTCAATTAGGGATGAATAATGCCACTTTTCAACCCGAATTAACTAGAATAAATGACTTTAATGCCTATGCAGGTTGTGATTTCGAATTATTATTTTCGGCCAATAAAGGAGGGAATCATGGGAGTTTGAAGAAAGTAGCTTCTGGAGGGGAACTTTCGAGAATTATGCTTGCCGTTAAATTATTATTAGCCGAGTATATAAAACTGCCTACCATTATTTTTGATGAAATTGATACAGGGGTCTCAGGAGAAGTAGCACAGCAAATGGCAAACCTTTTACAAGAAATGGGGCAGAAACAACAAGTGTTTAGTATTACTCATTTACCTCAAATTGCAGCCAAAGGAGCTTTTCAATTTAAAGTTTTTAAAGAAGATCACAAAAATACAACCATCACTCAGTTAAAACAATTAACTCGAGAAGAGCGTATTCTAGAAATTGCAGAAATGATTGGAGGAAAACAACTGACCGATGCTGCTAAGAATCATGCAACATTACTTCTAGAGCAGAGTTTTAATTGAAAAGTCCAGAATATTATATTTTGTCATTAAAAGTATTAGTCATGCATAGTAAATTATATCAAAAAGCTAATGACTAACAACTAACAACTAATAACTAAATACTATATTTGGCACGTTTAAAATAATAGAAACTAAACTTAACATGGCATATAATTTATTAAAAGGAAAAAGAGGAATCATCTTTGGAGCTTTAGATGAGAATTCAATTGCTTGGAAAACAGCAGAGCGTGTTTTTGAAGAAGGAGGATCGTTTGTATTAACCAATGCACCAGTAGCGATGCGTATGGGGAAAATTAACGAATTAGCTGAGAAGACAAATGCACAAGTAATACCAGCAGATGCCACTTCTTTAGAAGATTTAGAAAAATTAATAGATCAAGCACAAGAGATATTAGGAGGTAAGTTAGATTTTGTATTGCATTCTATTGGAATGTCAGTAAATGTTCGTAAGAAACGTCACTATACTGATCTTAACTATTCTTACAGTGAAAAAGGATGGGATGTATCTGCATTATCTTTCCATAAAGTAATGCAAACATTATACAAGAAAGATGCTATGAATGAATGGGGAAGTGTTGTTGCTTTAACATATATGGCTGCGCAACGTGTATTTCCAGATTATAATGATATGGCTGATAATAAGGCTTATTTAGAGTCTATCGCTCGTAGTTTTGGTTATTTCTTCGGAAAAGATAAAAATGTACGTGTAAACACCATTTCTCAGTCACCAACTCCAACAACTGCAGGGCAGGGTGTTAAAGGATTTGATGGTTTTATTGCTTATGCAGATAAAATGTCTCCATTAGGAAATGCAACAGCAATGGATTGTGCAAATTACACGGTTACTTTATTCTCGGATCTTACAAAGCGTGTAACATTACAAAATTTATATAATGACGGAGGATTCTCTAATACAGGAGTTTCTCAGGAGGTTATGGAATACTTTGTAGAGAAGTAAAATTATAACACAAAATATATAAGAGGGTTCAACTTTATTTAAGTTGAACCCTTTTTTATTGATTAAGCTCAAAAGTTAGTATTTATGCTAAATAATGTAAATTGTAGCACCAATTTAAACTATTTACGATGAGAACCATTTCCCCCATTACATTACTAGTAAGTGCCTTTTTTTTCTTGACTTCGATTACACCTGTAATCTCTCAGTGTGCTTCAGGTGAGACCTTAAATACCTATTGTTTGACCAATGGTGTTGTCATAAATGATATAGGTTTCGAGTTTTGTCCTGACGCAGGAAAAATAGCACAATCAACGATTACGGCAGGTACCTTATCTACTGTTGTGGCTTTACCAGAAAATTTAATGAATGTTACAGTATATGAAGGAACCTCAGGTTCTGGTACTTCAGGGACTATAGTATATGGACCCGAAAATAGTAATTCAACTACTTTAGAAGGAACACAAATAACTGCTTCAGCAGCTAACCTTTGTCTAACTTTTGTTTTTACAAATGGAGTTGGAATTATAAGCTGCGAAGGAGGTTTTGATGTAGAAATGAGTGTTTGTAGTAGAAGTTTAGAAGCTAGTACAGTAACCTTTATTGCACTTAATGATTTGTGCGAAACAGCAGGTGTACAAACAGGCTTAAGTGGAGGAACTCCAACTGGAGGAGTATACTCTGGTTCTGGTGTAACCGATGACGGAAATGGAATGACTTATTCATTTAATCCAGCGACAGCAGGTGCTGGAAATATAACAATCACTTATACCAATGGAGGTTCAGACTCAGATGATGTTACTGTAGTTACTGAGCCTTCCGTAAGTTTTAATTCAATAGGTAGTTTATGTGTTGATGATGATCGAGTAAACTTAACAGGTGCATCGCCAAGTGGAGGAACATTCTCTGGTACAGGAGTGGTAACGGTAAACTCTTTTACACAAGCATTTAATCCTCAGTTTGCTGGTATTGGAACTCATACAATAACCTATACCGAGCCAGGAGTATGTGGGGCAACCACTACACAGCAAGTAGAAGTTACTGAAGCTTGTGGGTGTACAGGAGGTTTGGATAGTTTTTTCTTTTGTGGAGGGGCATCTACTGAAACTGATTTGGTAGTATTTGAAATTTGTCCTGATAGCGGAATGGCTGCTAAAGCTACTATAGAAGCAGGAACTTTCGATATGAATTTTGGAAATACACTAACCGTATATGAAGGTGATATGGGGTCAGGAACATCTGGTACTATTGTTTTTGGACCTTCTAGTGGAGATTTGATGGGAAGTGAAATTACAGGTCTTGGAGCAGATAAATGCTTGATTTTTGTATCAAATAACCCAACAGGTACAGGATGCATAGATGGTTTTGAAACAGGTCTTAAAGTTTGTGGAGAAAGTATTGCTCCTTCAATAGCATTAACGGCTTTAGATGATTTGTGTATTAGTGAAGGAGTCCAAACGAATGTAACAGGAGGATTTCCTACAGGTGGAGTATATTCTGGGCCTGGTGTAACTGATAATGGAAATGGAATGACCTATTCATTTGATCCTTCAGTGGCTGGAGTAGGTACACATACAATTACGTATACTGAAAGTAGTAATTCTGTTACAGATGATGTAGAGGTATTTAACATAGGTACATTAGGATGTACTATGTTTACGGCATTGGCTGATTTGTGTATAGATGCAGGAGTTCAAACGGGGTTAGGGAGTGGATCACCAATTGGTGGAGTATATTCTGGATCTGGGGTTACTGATGATGGAAATGGTATGACGTATTCTTTTAATCCTTCTACTGCAGGTGTAGGTATGTCGATAATTTCGTATACAGTTGGTGATAACACGGTTAATGATACTGTTGAAATATTTGGACTTCCTACAGTTACTTTTAGTGTAGATTTCGTAGATCAATGTGTTAGTAATAGCATATTACTTTCAACTTTTCAAGGACAGCCAACAGGTGGTGTTTATAGTGGGCCAGGAGTAACAGATATAGGAACAGGGATAGGATATACTTTTAATCCATCAGATGCAGGGTTAGGAACGCATACAATAACATACACATTTACAGATACGAATGGCTGTAGTAATTCGTCTACAGACACTGTAGAAGTCTTCGGTCCTAGTGTAACATTGAATTTGCCTGTAGATATCTGTTCTGGAGGTAATGGTGGACTTCCTGTAGGAGGAGTTTATAGTGGTACAGGTGTAACAGATGATGGTAACGGTACTAGTTTTACTTTTGATGCCGTAACAGCAGGAGCAGGTCAACATACTATTTCATATAGTTTTACTGATGGAGGAGGGTGTACTAATACGGCAATAGCTATTTATGAAGACGTAGTAGACCCTACTATTAATTGTGTTAATGATTTTATAGTTATGCTAAATAGTGGCAATGCTAGCATTACAGCAAATGATGTAGTTAATAGTACTTCTGATAATTGTGGAGTTTCGAACATCGTACTTTCTCAGGATACTTTTACTATGGCAGATTTGGGAACATTCGATATTACTGCCACAGTAACAGATTTTAATAACAATTCTGCTTTTTGTACTATTTCTATTACAGTTGAAGAAGCAACCTTGTCAACGGCTATATTATCAAGTAAGCAACAAGAGAATGTTACCATCTTTCCAAACCCTGTAAATGAAATTATGAATGTGTCTGTGGGCTTTAAAACTCTAGAGATTTATAATTTGGAAGGAGATTTGGTGTTCGAATCAATAACTTCTCCAGTTGATATTTCGGTACTGACGCCTGGTGTATATTTTGCACTGGTAAAAACAGAAACAGATTTGGAGACTGTATTAAAGTTTTTGAAAAAATAAGTTGTATTAAAATGGCTATCTAAAAGCTTTTCGAGTATGAGAATTTTTTAGATAGTTATTTTAAAGAAAGAATTCTTATTTCTCTCTTGAATCTAAGTCTTTATTTAAAAGCCTTTCTAAAGATTTTACTCTTTTTTCAAGGATATTTATTTCAAAAAAAATAGAAAGGAAAAAAAGTATAAACCCGATACTCAAAATTGATTTTGCATATTCGTAGTGCTTAATCATCAAAATGGCGCCAGTAATGACCACTATTGATGAAATAGCTTGGAAAGCCTTAAATATATTTGATTTATTGGACATGTGTTTCATTGTAATCATTTATCACTCTTTGAATAAGTTCAATTTAAGCAATATTTTGAAAATGAAAAAGGGACAGATTTCTATAAAAATCGGTCCCTTTTTATTAGGTTTAAATTGATACTACATAAACTTATCTAAACCAGGAATATTAGGCATTCCTTCTTTGGCAGCTGTTGCAAGTTCTTGTTCTTTGATGGTGTTCGCCTTTTCTAAAGCTTTATTGAAGGTTAAAATAATATAATCTTCCAATTGTTCTTTGTCAGCTAATAATTGATCATCTATGTTTAAGGCCTTAATTGTACCAGAAGCAGTAACCGTTACCTTTAGTAATTGATCACTACTAACTTCATCAATAAGAACGGTCTTTAATCTGGATTTGGTTTCTTCAATTTTCTGTTGAGATTCTTTCAACTTACTCATCATATTCATCATATCTCCAAACATGGCATTGTAATTTTAAGTTTGAACAAAAGTACGGTGTAAATTGTATTTATACCATTTCATAAGTATCATTTTAACTGTATATGGATGTGGTCATCATGCCTAACAGCTTTACATCCATGATACTTAATTTTACTATTTTTCAATTGCAATCGTTTTTTTAAATGTGGTTCGATAAATATTTTACCGATTTGATGTTGTTCTAGCAGTGCTGCTATTAATTTTCGAGTGCCAAGCTCTGAAAAAACAATGTCTTGATTGATTTTACCAAAAGTTAAGTATTTGGGGTAATCGTATTGAAAATACCCATTACTTAAGCATGTATCTATTTGGTTAATTTCTGTGGATTTGGGTGTTTCGAAGACCCCATAGCCACTAATTGATTTTTGCTTATCTATAATCTTTCCTTGGCCATTTTGATAAATCAAGCTCAAGTCTAATTTTTTACCATCGTTGTGACTTAGATGGGGCAGAAGCGGAAACTTGTTTATGAAAGGAAAATTGGCATCTAAGTAACGAATAGTTATGCCATCATTTTTTAGCCTTTTACTAGTTTCAATTAGAAGCGTATTAAGCTCTTTTTTGACGTAGTTTCTATTAAGAACTATTGTCATGAAGTTTGTAGGTTTTACATATGCTGTGTTTATAACTTTTTCCCTTCCAAATTTCGGAGCTATAAATGGTACTATTAAAAAGCTGATAATCAAATAAAGTATTGTAAAAACTCCAATCTTTTGCAACTTAGTTTTAGAATGTAATAATCTAGAAATTAGAATAGAAAAAAGATAAACGACACCTCCAATTTGAGTCACCAGAGTCAATATTACAATAGCAATTAAGTTCAATATGCGTCTTAAAAAGGGATTCACAATGTATGGTTTTGATATTGTATAATGCTTTGTGTTTATTTTTTAATTTTTATAACAAATTGAATGTTGCTTCCAGTCGTTTTTTGGGCTAAACGATTAATCGCATTTTCTGTTAATTGTAATACTCTTGGATATCCACCTGTAACTTGACAATCTCTCATCAATACGATTAGTTTTCCTGAAGGAGTTAATTGTATTGTCCCTTGTAAAACAGCAGATGTTAACATCGATGCTAAGTCATTTTTAATCAATTCTTCCAGTTGATATCCCATTCTATTGTTGTTAGAAGATATCGTAAAATATGTAGATAGTAATGCCTTTTTTTGAGTTTCTGATAGGAATTCAAATTCTGGCCCTTTATGACATTCTATGATTTCCGAATTGAAATGCAGAGGATTTACTTTGACGGAAGTAAATGTTCTGTTTACTACCAATTGATTTGAATGAACAGGTAAATACATTCCTCTACGAATAACATTTTCCGAAGTAATACCTTTATACAAACTTCTACTACCCAGTATTATTTCTGTTTGAAATCCTTTTTTTACAGCAATATATGTACGTGTACCATATATCCGCTTGCCAAATGATAGTATTGCATTTTTTTTAAGGTGTTGTACCGTATTTAAGGCAATACTTTTATCATCAACTTTAGCAGAAAAATCTGCCCCAGTAATACAGATTGTACATTCCGTTTCAAATAACAGCTTACAACCTCCAAATGTAATTTCTAATACAGCTGCATTTTTATCGTTATTAAGCAATAGATTGGCTAGTTGAGAAGAATAACGATCCATAGTTCCTGATGTTGGAACACCAATACTTCCAAAACCTGTTCTTCCCAAGTCTTGTATGGTTGCTCCAAAATTTGATGCTAAAACTTTAATCATTAGAAGGGGAGTTTAAAGTTTTGTATAATCTAATATTAACTTGCATTTCGACCTTCTTAAATTCATCTAGACTGATGGGTACAAATTGAATTTGATCTCCAGGTTTTGCAAAACATGGATTTATTTTTTCAATGTCAAAAAAAGAAATAGGCGTTTTCCCTATAATATTCCAACCGCCAGCACTATCCATAGGGTAAACCCCTGTTTGGGAGCCTCCAATAGCTACAGAACCCTTAGGGACTGATAATCTTGGGCTAGGCTTTCTTTGTATGATTAATCGATTGTCTAGTCCCCCCAGATATAAAAAGCCAGGTAAAAAACCAATAAAGAAAATAGTGTAGATCGTTTCAGAATGTAATTGAATGATTTCTTCTTTTGAAATTTTTAGGGTTTTCGAAATTTCTTCTAAATCAATACCAAATGTAACATCGTAACAAACAGGTATTTTCCATAAAGTGGTTTCTAATTCAAGAGTAGCACTTGCTTCTAAATGAATTGATTTTAAACTTCCCACTTCGGTTTTAAAATCAATAACATCATCTATGTATAGGATTGTTAACGAATGGTAACCGATAATGCAATCCTCAACAAAGTCTTTTTTATACTGAATGACCTTTTCTTTGAATTGAAGAATCTCTTTTACGGTTTTATTGTTTATTTCGGCAGGCCATTCAATTAAAATAGCTCTGTCTCCGAATGATTTATATGTTAGTTGATCAAGCAATGGTTATTCCTTTTTTAGTAAGAGATTGGTGTATAAATCGTACTATTTCGATAACAGCTTCATTATCTCCATGCACACAACAAGTTTCTGCTTTTATAGGAATTAGATTATTCGATATCGTGTTAACGTTTTTGTCAGTAATCATTTTTAATATATGGTTAACTACTTCTTCTTTATCTGTGATTAAAGCATTTTTTTCAGTACGAGCAACTAATCTTAAATTGTCATCATAGTTTCTATCAGCAAAAACTTCATATTTTATTTTTACTTGCTGTTGAATAGCTAATCGCTCTATTACGGAATTGAATGGTACATAAAGTACAGCATTGGGAGTTGTTTTTTTTACGGAATCAATGATCACTTTTGCAATTTTAGGGTCTACAACTGATTGATTATATAATGCTCCGTGTGCTTTGATATGGTTTAAGCTAGCACCATGAATATCCAATCGTTTTTGTAACAATTGAATTTGGTGTATTAAGCTTGCTTTTAATGTTTCTAATGAAATGTCCATTATTTTTCTCCCAAAATTTTCTTTATCGGGAAAGGAAGGATGTGCACCAATATTGACTTGATACTTTTGAGCGATTTGTATTACTTTATCAATAGTTTCAACATCTCCAGCATGTGCACCGCACGCAATATTACAAGAGGAGATGAAAGGCATTAATAAAGCTTCATTATCGACTCCTTCGCCAACATCGCAGTTTATATCTATAGATAACATTACATAAAGTTTGAAAACATTAAAGCATTCTTGATATTTTAAGAAAGTGCCCTTAAGACAAAAATATGAAAGCCTGTTAAATAGGGATGTAATTGTGAATTCTTTTTAATGAATCTTATCTAGCAGGTTTATATAGATTTACAATTATTGTTTTTTTGTTTCAGCAATAATAACTCCGAATTTACCATCGGTATCAACCCAATTTTTACTTGGTAAATAAGTTCTCGATACAAAGCCATCAAGATATAATGCGTTGTTGCACCCTAAGTTTTTAAAATATGTTGCAAAATCAAAAAAGTTAATTTCTTCTTTTGACATAGCAAATATCAAATTGTCATTAGGTAAAATACCCACCCCATTTCTTATATTTAGATTTTTCGATCCATTTCTAAATTTGTGATGAATTTCCCCATCAATTACCAACATTGGACCTGATTGAGTCGCAAATTTTACTTCTCTATTTGAAAAATCGGTTGTGGTACAGATTTGTGCTTCATTTTTATTATTTATAAAGAATACCCCATTTGGTTGCAGGTAGAAATTGCCATAACCTTCTTGTATTGTATCGAGTTGCTTTTTTATAACCCCATCTTGTATAAATAAACCTTGTGGAGTTCGATCCTTCAGATACATCCCTCCATTGGTGGCAAAGACTAATTCTCTGCCTTGTTTGTTTAGCCAAGCATTTAGATTTTGAAAGTTTAGAAATTTTTGATCCGCTTCATCTTTCCAAAATAACTCAAGGTTTTGTTGGGTTAAATCTATCTTATGAGATAGTATTTTACTGTTATCATATTGAGTAAACGCTAGAACGGCTAAAATAAAAAGAGAAAGAGAGATTTTTATGGAGTTTTTTTTCATTTTCAGTCTTTATTATTAGGTTTTTTGGGAGTTAGTGTAATTTTAGACTAGAAGTATTCTAGTCTCCTTTTTTTATAATTGGTTTAGGAATATCAGCAGCTGGTGTCGGAAAAAATGTAGGATCATAAGATGATATGAGCTCAATTTTAGAGGTTTCAATATTTATTTTTAATTCATAAACAGTATTCAGTTTTTCCAAATAATTAGGATTTGTTTCAATGTATTCTAACCCTTTTATATTCAATATAAATACTTCCTCATTTTTTAGGTCTCTATATAAAGAAATGCAATTATTTTGAGTTAATTCTAAAATGCCTTTTGAAGCGAAGAATTTAATGTCTTCTAAATCTGTTGCAATAAGTACATCATTTACTTGTTGTAGGATTTGATTGTGATTTTCAAGAAGAGGGTAATTGTTATAGGAATCATTTAAGCGATATAGCGTCATCACAAGATCGTCTGGGTCAACTTTTTTTCCAAATTCAAATTCGATGCTGCCATCGGGGTAAGTTTTTGTATTAGGGTCTTCCCAACCAACTCCTATATTTTCTATTTCAGAAATAGATTTTCCTTGAAGGTAAATTGAAGGATTAATGATAAAAGTCACTTCATTATAGGTATAATAATCCTGGATCGTAGTAATTCTTTTTTTAAGATGAATACGTGTCAATTGATCTAATGGGTAACCATTATTTTCTAACTTTTTGGCAATAGCTATAATGAATTGTTGTTCCAAATCACCGAAATGAGTAATATTTGGTTCAAGTCCTCTAGTTATAGTCATTGATTGTTTTTTGCGCGTTGTAATTCCTAATGAAAGTACAGCAATTGAAAAGAAAATTATAGACTTTAAAAAAACAGTCATATCTAAAACAGAACTAAAACTTCATAAAGACAAGGAGTATATTCTTAATAAATAATGAAACATAAGATCTTAAACTAGGCTTATAACCCTAAGCTACCCATTTTTGAATTTCTTTTATAGCATAAGTTTTAGGAAATAATTCTTCAAGTATAATGCTGAATTCTCGATGTGCAATTACTACTTTTTTTAGTAAATCTATTGCCTTAGCTGATTTTTGGTTAGTGTAGAGAATACCAATATATCTAAAAATAAGCTCTGGGTTATCGGGAAATTTATCTAATGCTATCTGTATTGTTAACTCTACAGCTTCATTTTCATTAAGTTTAAGTAATAGATCAATTCTTTCTAACCAATTATTAAGACCATCATCTCCATATTCAATCCCTTTTCTGTATCCTCTTTCTGCTTCTTCATAATAAGAAAGACGGCTATTTATTTTAGCGTAACGAATCCAGTATTCGGCATTTTCATGATCAATATCTAAAGCTTTATTGATATGATATAAAGCCTTTTGATATTCGCCAATTCTAAAAAAGAAATCAGTAATTACTTTCCAACCTTTGTCTAAAAGAGGATCTTCGTTAACAGTTTGGTTGTAGTACTGAAGCGCCATATCATTCATGTTTAGCTTCTCATAGCACTTTCCAATATGTAATAAAGCAAATGATAATGGGTCTTCTAAGTGTAAGGTTAAGGTATAGTTTTCTATAGCTTCTTCATATCGTTCTAAAGATTCTAACACTTTTCCTTTTTCGATATAAGCTCCAACAAAAGTATCGTCGCTATATATGGCGAAATCGTAAGCGGCTAAAGCTTTTTCGTAAGATTTTAATTCTACAAATTGCATTCCCAGTTGATGCCAAGCGACTTCACAATAAGGATTTAGGTCTAAATATCCATTTAAAAAAAGAATTGCACCTTGGGTATCCTCCATAAATGTGTAACAATTCATTGTGTTATACAGAGCTGTATAATCTTGAGGATCATATTTTAAACAAGCTTCGTAATGTGTTCTCGCATTGCTGTAGTCATCTAACATTAGAAATTCCATTCCTAATAACGCATGTACATCTGCAAGGTCTTCTGTGCGTTCTAGCGCCTCAAAAAGTAATGAAATAGCCTTTTTGTGTTCGCCATCTTTAGATTTTAAAGATGCTCTTTGGATATAAACCTCTTCATTTTCGGGAGAAATAATTTCAATTTCATCTAAAAGCTGAGTGGCTTGTTTGTGCTGTCCTTCGAAAATGAGGACTTCAACCCCAAGTAAACGCAAAGAAATATTGTTAGGATGTTGTTGTAATGCTATTTTTAAAGCATTCTTGGCTTTGTTTACCAGCCCATTATCCAAGTAATGCTGAATGATGTTTTCAAATTCATTCGAGTCGAAAAATAGAACGCGGTTAGATTTCAGCATTTCTTCGTATTTATTCAAAGACATATTTTCCTCCTCGTTATAATCTAAAAACATATATAACATTTTATAATTACTTAAATTTACAACCTTCTCAGTAAGAAATTAATTATGCCGTTATATATTATTAACAGACTAATAAACATTCTGGCAAAAAGGAATTAAATGCAGCATCCGTATTTTTCATTTATAGTCCCTGTGTACAATCGCCCACAAGAAATAGAGGAGCTTTTAGAGAGCATGACTATGCTTGTCTTTCATGAAATTTATGAGATTGTCATCATCGAAGATGGGTCTACTGAAACAGCTGAACACGTTGTACATAAGTATCAAGATCGATTGTCGATTAGTTATTATTTTAAAGAGAATTCGGGCCCAGGAGATTCTAGAAATTATGGAATGAAACGTGCCAAAGGAAATTACTTTTTAGTACTTGATAGCGATGTGATTTTGCCTAAAGATTATTTAAAAGAAGTGAAATCTTCTCTAGAAAAACAATATGTTGATTGTTTTGGAGGTGTAGATACAGCTCATGAATCGTTTACGGACTTACAAAAAGCGATTGATGTTGTGATGACTTCTTTCTTGACAACTGGTGGTATTCGTGGAGGAGGGGAGCAGTTGGGTAAATTTCAACCTAGAAGCTTTAACCTAGGCATATCAAAAAAAGCATTTGAAACTACAGGAGGTTTTGGAAAGATTCACCCAGGTGAAGACCCCGATTTAAGTTTGCGCTTATGGGATTTAGGTTTTGAAACAGCTCTGTTTTCTACAGTCAAAGTATTTCATAAACGCCGTATTTCTTGGAAGAAATTTTGGCAGCAGGTTACAAAATTTGGGAAGTGTCGTCCGATTTTAAATTCTTGGCATCCTTCTAGTAAAAAAATCACTTATTGGTTTCCGACATTTTTTAGCTTAGGGTTAATATCAGCCCTTGGTTTGTTTTTCATAGGTAACTCATTATTACTATACATTTATGCAGTATATTTCTTTAGTTTATCAATAATAGCCATATTGAAGTATAGAAGCATAAAAATTGGTTTGATGTCTATTTTTGCTGCTTTAATTCAGTTTTTGGGTTATGGAAGAGGGTTTTTAATTTCGACTTTTAAGGTTGGTTGGTTAAAAAAGAATCCAGAAAAAGTGTTTCCAAACTTATTTTTTAATTGAAACCATTGATTTTGAATAAAAATTATAAAACATATCTAATTTTTTTAGGGTTCACCTCATTTTTGTGGTTGGCACTTCAGTTTTCTAAAGAATATAATCAAGAGCTTGAATTCAAGCTACATTATACAAACAATGATATCAATAAAGTAGTTTTAGATGATAGTGATAAAGAAGTAACACTACAGTTGGAGGGGAGTGGATTACAGTTGTTAAAATTCAGTTTTTTAGAAAAGACTATAGATATTGATGCTAAGGAAGCAACGGCTTTATCGAATACCCGATTATTTCTTACAGGTAAAAAATTAAAAAAGGTTCTAGAGGAGGCTATTAATTACAAAGGGAAAATTTCTAGTATTTCAAAAGACTCCTTATTTATTTCTTACGATCTTTTAGCAGAGCGAGAAGTAGATATAAAGGTTAAAAGCAATTTAAAGTTTCAACCAGGATATCAATCATTGAAAGGAGTGCAATTAGAAAATTCTAAAGTTAAAATTATTGGCCCTACAAAAATGTTAGAGCAAATTAGTAGCATCACTACAGAATCATTGGTTTTATCATCCCTTTCTAATAGCCAAGAAGGAAAATTAAATCTAGATTTAAATGATTTACCTGAAGGAGTATCTACTGAATTTGACCAAGTAACTTATAGTCTAGAGGTTGAAAAATTAACGGAAGGAACATTTAAAATTCCTATTGTATTAAAAAATTCAAACAAGGAATTACTGATTCAGATATTTCCTAAAGAAGTTGATGTTATTTTTAAAGTAGCATTAAAAGAGTTCTCTAAAATTAAAGCTACTGATTTTAAGGTAGAAGCTAATTTTGATGAAAGAGGTGATAAGTCTTTATTGCCATTAAAGTTAACAGTACATCCTAGGCAAGTTTTTGATGTGAAATTAGAACAAACCGAGGTGCAATTTATACATATAAAATGATTGTTGGTCTAACAGGAGGGATTGGTAGTGGTAAAAGTTTTGTGGCTTCTATCTTCGAAAATTTAGGCGTTCCAGTCTATATTTCGGACATTAAGGCTAAAGAGTTAATGCATTCTAATCTTATTGTTAGAAATCAAATTATCAATTTGTTAGGAGAGGAAGCTTATCATGAAGAGAACTTGAATAGAAAATGGATTGCAAAACAAGTATTTTCTAATAAAGAGTTGTTGCAAAAATTGAATGCTATTGTTCACCCCGCTGTAGCAAAAGACTTTTCTGTTTGGTATGAAAATCAAAAGTCACCATTTGTTATTAAAGAATCGGCGATTCTTTTTGAAAGTGGAGGATATAAGAAATGTGATAAAGTAATTTTAGTTACGGCTCCGAAGTCTCTAAGAATAGAAAGAGTTATTCAACGAGATAACACTTCCGAACACGATGTAAAAAAAAGAATAGATAATCAATGGGAAGACAGTAAACGCATCCCATTGTCTGATTTTGTTATAGAAAACATTAAA
Organism: uncultured Aquimarina sp.; assembly: GCA_947499005.1. GTDB lineage: Bacteria > Bacteroidota > Bacteroidia > Flavobacteriales > Flavobacteriaceae > Aquimarina. Next base: position 2,542 of record CANMML010000030.1, on the reverse strand, counting down.
AGAGAAGCAACTATGAATCAAGTACGAAATGTGTTTGATACATTAGCTAATAGTTAATATATGCTGTTAACAATTGGTTAAACCTTCTTTTTTTAGTCGATGAAATGAGTATTTTCGCGGTTATGCAGAAGAAGTTCTATATCATTTTAGTAGCTATGATGACCCTATCTTTAATAGGGATCATTGGTCTGCAGGGATATTTGATTCATAGTGCTGTTAAAAAAAACCGAGAATATTTCGAGTTTAATGCTAAAAAAGCACTTTACAACGTATCTCATTTATTAAACAAACGAGAATATCTTCATTATGTGCATCCATTAAAACAAGCAATGGATAGCTTAAAGAATCGAAAAGGGAAGCGATCTTCAACACTAGATTCTACTTTTACCTGTACAAAAGACTATTATCAAACTGTAAATTCTATTTTGGATCGTACTTCTAAAAAGAATTATAATACAGTACGTTTTCATGAGCTAAATTTAGATTATGGAACTGATGAATTAGCATCTACAAGTAAACATGAATTTTGGCTTTACGAGTCTATAATCACAGAGTATTTACAAAAACATCCTGTACAAAAAAGAATAAACCATGCTTTAATCACGCATTTAATTAATCAAGAATTAAAGCGTATGGATATATTATTGCCATATGAGTATGCTATATCTAATCAAGGGAAAGTGATTTTTAGTAATACCTCTGTAGAACAATTGCCTAAGCATGATACTTTTGAAGTTCCTGTTTATGAAGACATCGATAATACTACGACGACAAATTTAATTATACACTTTTCTAAAACAGGAAAATATTATTTTAAGTCTTTGGGTACAGTATTGTTTTTATCTTTTGTTCTTTTATTTGTAGTGATTGCTACGTTCTTGTATGCAATATTAGTTATTAGTAGGCAGCAGAAGCTTTCACAATTAAAGAATGACTTTATTAACAACATGACGCATGAATTGCGTACTCCAATTGCGACGATCAATCTAACACTAGATTTTCTAAAGAACCCTAAAGTACTAGAGCATCCTCAGATGTTACAAGATAAGTTAGGTTTAATTTCTGAAGAAAATAAGCGGATTAACGCGCATGTTGAGAATGTTCTTCGAATGTCTCAATTTGGGAATGATCACCTAACCATGCACAAGGAGCGACTAGAACTCCATGGTATCATTCAGGAAGTAGTTAATGATCTGAAAACGGGGATGTCCACTCATGGTGAGTTAAACACAAACTTAAAAGCAAGTCAAAGTGCCATCCTAGGAAATCTTAGTAGCATAAAAGAAGTTTTAGTCCATTTATTGGACAATTCGACGAAATACTGTAAAAAACGGCCTGAAATTAAAATTTTCACAGAAAATGTTAAAAATTATATTATCTTAACAGTTGAAGATAAAGGTATTGGAATGAGTAAGAAAATTCGTAAAAGAATCTTTGATCATTTCTTTAGAGCTCAAACAGGTAATATACACAATGTTAAAGGTTGTGGTCTTGGTCTTTCATACGTAAAAAAAGTGGTTGAAGACCATCAAGGAGAAATATTTGTAAAGAGTACCAAAGGAAAAGGTACTTCGTTCATCATTAAATTACCACTAATCGCTTGACGATGGAAAATGAAGCAAAAAAAATATTACTAGTAGAGGATGATCCAAATTTTGGAATCATTCTTAAAGATTATCTTACAATTAATAATTTTGAAGTAACCCATGCCAAAAATGGTATGGAAGGTTTCGAGAAATTCAAAAGAAGTGACTTTGATCTTTGTATTTTGGATGTTATGATGCCATACAAAGACGGTTTTACTTTAGCTAAAGAGATTAGAGAGAAAAATGCTTCGGTTCCAATAATATTCTTGACAGCAAAATCATTGAAAGATGATGTTCTTAAAGGATATGCAATTGGTGCTGACGATTATCTTAACAAGCCATTTGATAGTGAAGTTTTGTTAATGAAAATTAAAGCTATATTACAACGTAAAGCTCCAGAAAGTACAGTTGATAACAAGCAATTTGAATTTACTATAGGTAACTTTTTTCTTAATTCTAAATTACGTCATTTATCATATCAGCAAGAAGAGCCTGTGAAACTATCTCCAAAAGAGAATGATTTATTACGTTTATTAGCATTGCATTTAAATGATTTAATGACAAGGGAATTGGCGCTTACCAAGATTTGGAGGGATGATAATTACTTCACTTCTAGAAGTATGGATGTTTATATAGCCAAGCTACGTAAATATCTTAAAAGAGATGAAAATGTAGAGATATTGAATATCCATGGAGAAGGCTTTAGGCTAGTGGTAAAACAGTAAAACAAACAATCTTTATAAATAATAATAAAAGGGTATTTAATTAAATTAAATACCCTTTTTATATAAATAAGGTTAACAGTTAAGCTGTATTGCCCCGACTAACCCATCTTGACAACTTTTACTATTCACTATAGTTTTGTATTTTAAACTATAGATTATGTTGACATTACACAGTAATTGTAAATTTGAATTATACTTGCCTGCGACTGATATGCGTAAGAGTTTTGATAG
>CANMML010000029.1 GCA_947499005.1 uncultured Aquimarina sp. | reverse complement strand
AGTGGCTAAATATTTTAACCATAAGGATATAAAATACGCAGCATAAAAAATCTCTATTTATTGCCGTCGGGTTAATAGTGGCGTAATTGGTAACATATCGCCATAACCTATGGTTAATAATGTAACATAACTGTAATACATTAAATCCTCTATAAGAAGATTGGGCTGAGCCGCGTCAATAGTAACTCCATGAAATGAACCAGGGTTTGCACTTTCAATACAAACACAAATAAAAAACCCTATCAAACCAAGTGACAAATACCCACTAATAAGGCCTAAAATGATTTTTTGATTTATTAAGGTAGCATTCCATACTTGTTCTATAATTTCGATAGTAATGATGCTATAAAAAATGAAATTAGTGATCATTAATAAAACGCCTATTGCCCCTTGATTTATAGAGCCGACAGACTGTAATATGTAAAGTATAACTATGATAAAAAGTAAAATGACTAAGAACCATTTAGACTTCGGCTTGAATCGTAACAACACGATCCCTATTAAGCTATTTATAATAGCTGAAAGCGGAAATAGTATCGATTCTACTACACCACTTGGTATAGGTAACAATGAACCAAAAAGTAATATTACTTGGCTGATAAAAAATAATTCAAATCGATATGCATATAATCTATCTAGCATAATTGGCCCTCTCTTTTATTCTGAATCTATTCTTCAATTTTATTTAACTTCTCTTTTAGTTTATTAAGCTTCTCTTTGATAAAAGAAATCTCGACACCAACAATAACCCTCCAAGAACTAATATCTAATTCGGAACTACTTGGGGTTTGTGTATTTATATCTTGGGTAGGGAAATTAATAGGTTGCACAAAAGTTGAAGTCGTTCTAGAGTAATTGGTTCCTAATAAAAATTTACCCCATTTCAATTTTAAATCGACTCCTGCAGCAAAATGCCAATAATCTGACTCGTAATTTATTTCTCCTTCGTTCTGATTGATTACGTCAAAGAGATTCGTGTTTTCTACATAAGAAGAGAAGTCAGATGAAAAACTTAAAAAACCTTTAACTGATGGTGAAACATAGATTTCACTTCCCATTCCAAAATTAATTACAGATTTTCGTTGTTCATCAAAATCTAATGGCTCTCCTGTATTATTAGAAATCACAAAATCAGGAAGCGTTATTCTCTTGTATTTACTTAGCTTGTCATACCATTCTACATTAAAATGTAGCTTACTTTTTTTAACTGGTAATCCCATACCAAAGGCAACTCCTAAAGGTGTTCTTCTTTTGTTTTCAACACCTGATAAGCTTATAAAATTGAAAATATTATCCGCTCCATTACCTGCTAAAAACTCTTCTCCAGTAAAAGATGCTGAACTTAAATTATTGAAATCGATATACGGTAAATGAATATTCAACCCTAGTTCTAACTTTGGAACTTTATAAGACATACCCACTTTGAAAAACAATCCATACGTGCTTTGTTTATAAGTCAATTGACTATTATAAGTAGTAACATCACCTTGATTATTTTCTCCAGTATACAAAGTAGATCCAAGCCCTCTCATTTCATAAATGGACAAAAAACCACTTGCCCCTATTGCAAAACGATCATTTATTTTTCTTGCCCAACTACCTCCAATCCATTCGTCAGTAACTTTGTCCTGTAAATTAATACGACCAATAAAATTTTCTGCATCAGGAATACCTGTATTTGACTGTCCAGTAATAATACCTGTATCGTAACCAAAATCAATATCATTATTGGTACGAGATATAAATGCGTAGGCAAATTTATCTTTCGGTAACAGTTTCGTTTCAAAAGTACCCGCTACAAAACTTGGTATCGCATTAAATGTAGATTGGGTAATATTTTGCCCTTCCCCAAAAGCATTTTTTAGTTTTATATTACTAAATTCAAATGCCTTACCACCTACCGAAAAGGCTGGGTCTTCAATTACTGCTAAGCGTGATGGATTATAAAAAGTAAGCCCCAAATCATCGACACTTCCTGTTACATTTCCATTAAGTAATATAGAGCGATTTCCATGATTCTCAGTTCGGTAATTTCCCTGAGCATAAAACGCATTATTATATACAAGGAAAATAAGTACGATTCTAATGATTTTTACATTAAATACGATCTGCATCACTTTAGAAAGGCTTAGTTACTATACTTGTAAATTTCTTTAATACTTTTTCTGAAGATTGAGGGTTCACAATATTTACCAGACGTATATTGACCAATTGCTCTTCTTTTGGTAATGAAATATCATATGTTAATGCTTCTAACGCATAAGTAGTTTCTCGAATTACTTTTATTTCACTATCAATTTTAGTAGTCCCATTATCTAATTTCCTTAAATCGGGCAATTTTGTAATCTCATCAGCACCGAAAACAAAAAAGTATTTCCCTCTATAATCATCTATATGACCAATTGTTTGATCGGTTATTACTTTTGCAGTAGTAAATTGTTCTTTTAATGAAGTTACTAGAATAGTACTGATATTCTCTTTTTTAAATCGAGTCAAAATCTCAGTGATTTCAGCTTCAGAACGCTCCTTTTTATACACCAAATCTGAAAACTTTTGATGTAGTGCAACTGCTTTTATTCCTTTTGATTGTAAACGTTTTACTAAAGCGGTTTCATATGTTTTTTGAACTGTTGTCTCGGGAGTCCTCGCAGCGACTAATACCGTTTTAGTTGAAGCTTGATTAAATGCTTCTGCATCCCAAGACTTTACTAATTTCACATGCGATGAACAACTGGCTAACAATAATCCGATTCCTAATATAATAATTTGTTTATGCTTCATTTTAATCCAATAATTCTTCTTTAAACTGATAATTTGTGTAATCTACTTTATACAATACGCTATAAAATGCAGGAATGAAAAGTAACGTAATTACGGTACCAAATAATAAACCGACCATAATGGTAACTGCCATAGGCTCCCACATTTCTCCTCCTCCTAAATACAAAGGCACTAAACCAAGTACAGTGGTAAAAGTGGCTAATAGAATAGGTCTAAAACGTTGAATACATGCTGCGATAATCGCATCTTGAGGGACTCTTTTTAATTCATTCTCTTCAATCTCAATTCGATCAATAAGTACAATGGCATTATTAATTACAATTCCTGCCAAAGAGATTACTCCTAAGAAAGCCATAAACCCAAAAGGAACACCAAACAATAACAGTCCTATTACCATTCCTATAACGCCTAAAGGGATTGTAGTAACGACCATAGTCATTTTTCTAAAAGAATTAAATTGTATGATTAATAACATTACAATTATAAAAGCTGACAACGGCAGGTACTTTGCTACGGCTCCCATATTTTCGGCACTATTCTCAGCATCACCTCCTAATTTATAGGTATAGGCTTTCCCCCATTTTAATTCTTGCTCTTGTAGCCATGGTTTTATTTTTGCTGTAATTTCAGAAGCATTTCCATCGGCAGTCAATTCACTAGATACATTAATTGTTCGGGTAAGGTTTAAACGCTTTATTTTAGAATATTGCCATTGTGGAATAATATTCGCTATTTGCAATAAAGGAACACTTTTCCCTGAATTTTGTCCATAAATATTTAGCGTTTCTAATGTCCCTAGAGATTGTTGCTTCCCTTGATTGCTAGTCATTATAATAGGGATAGACTTGTCATTCTCTCTAAACTCACCTGCTCGAAAACCATCTAATACGGTTTGTAATGATATTGCTACATCTTGGTTTGTAATGCCCGCAGACTGTGCTTTATTTTGATTGATATCGATCACAAATTTTTTCCCTTTAGGCCCCCAATCATCTTTGATATTTTTTGTCCCCGAAATACTAAAGAGTTCTGCTTTTATTTCCTCTGCAATACTGGCTAGTTTATCTGGGTTATCGCCCGAAACTTTTATTTCGATAGGTGTTCCGCTTCCACCAGAACCTAATAAACCGACTTTAATATCTGCATTAGGAAATGCATTAAAACAAAAGACATCTAATTGTTTTACCATATCGTTATTCACTAAAAAAGAAGAAGTGTTTACTAAAATATGGGCATAATTAGAATTCGGTTCGTCTGCATTATATCCTAGATCGTAAGAAGATGGTCCCTCTCCAATGTAAGAAGACCAATCAACTATACCTGTGGTTCTATCGGCTGTAACTTTTAAGTTTTTTATAATGAATTCTTCTATAGCAAGTATCGTTTCTGTAGTACTTTCTATTTTAGTGCCTTCGGGTAAGTTGATATCAATCGTAATCATATTACGATCACTATCAGGGAAGAATACAAACGCTAGTTTTGTAAAACCATAAAGCGATAAAAAGAACAATAATACTACACCCACTAATACTGTTTTCTTCCATGCTAAGGCTAACAAAATAAGATCTTTATATTTGGATTTCAATCCATTAATCATACGATCTAAAAAGCCAATTTTACCATCTTCTCTCTTTTTAATTTTCAAGAAAAACACACAGAAAAGCGTAATAATACTTAATGAAATAATCCATGAGGATAGCAATGCAATAGTAATCACTACAAAAATAGGCCCCATAATATCTCCCATTACAGATTCGGCCATAAAGAAGGCTAAAAATGCAGCTGATGTTGTTAATGTCGAAATCAACAAAGGCATAAATAATTCGGAACAAGAATCTATAGCTGCTTTTTTAACATCAATTCCGTTTTCCATCTTGACCATAATAGATTCGGCGACCACAATGGCATTATCTACCATCATCCCCAATGCCATAATTAAAGCAGCTAACGTAATCTGATTAAGACCAACATCTATAAGCCCCATAACCATTAATGTTGTTATGGTTACAATAGGAATTAAACTTGCGATAACCATCCCTGTACGAAAACCAAGAAACACTAACATTACGGCTAATACAATACCAATAGATTGTAATAAGTTTCCTAGGAAATCACTAATCTTAATATCTATGTATTTATCAATAGATGCCAATCGATCGATCTCTAAACCTACCGGCAATTTCCCTTGCCACTCGGTCAGTAATACATCTATTTCTTCTCCCAGCTTGATAATATTTCTCCCTTTTTTCAAAGAAACATGAAGCGAAATCGCATCTTTACCGTTGATGCGCACTTTTTGTTTGGAAGGGTTTATATATCCTTTTTTAACTGTAGTTATATCTTTAAGGGCTACAACTTGTCCGCTCTGTCCAATAGGAATAAGCATCTCTTCTACCGATTTCAAATCACTAAAATTCCCCGTAGGTTCAAGAATGATAAGTTCTGATCCAACATTAACAGTTCCTCCTGAACTTAAGATATTAGTACTGCTAATAATATTTTTCAATTTACTAGAAGTTAATCCATAAGCTTTTAATCTAGTATTTTCAAACTCTATAAAAACACGTTCTTCTTGTGTCCCGTTTAATTCTACCTTTGCAGCATCCTCTAGTTTAATTAAATCGTCTCTTAGGTCATCTGCATATTCTTTCATAGCCGCGTATGAAAATCCATCACTTGTTATCCCAAGTGCAATACCAAAAACTTCTCCAATTCCGTCGTCTTTCAATTGTGGTTGTACGTTACTCGGCAAACCTTGAATTGAACTTAGTTTACGTCGTAATCGATCCCAAACAGGTTGCAATTGTTCGGGTGTCACCTCCATTTTAAGCTCTACTTGAACTACAGAAAGCCCTGTTCTAGATGTGCTAGTTACTTTTTTAAGTTCAGGAAGCTCTTGAGCAATTTTCTCGATTTTGTCGGTTACTAATTCCTCGACACGTTCGGGACTAGCTCCTGGAAATGAAGAAACAACAGAAGCCACACGAATAGTATAAGGAGGCATACTATCTCTCGACAGTGAACCATAAAAGACCATTCCCATAATCATCACTACGGCAAGAATACTTAGAGCAACTCTATTTTTCTCAATGGAAAATTTAGCAAAATTCATATGTTTTTCTTTTGATAGTGATTATTGTAATTTCACTTTTTGACCGTCTAACAAGGTTTGTAAACCTGCTGTAGCGATTTTTTCTCCAGAGCTTAAGCCCTTTTTAACTTCAAATCCTGACGATGTAAGTGCTCCTATTTCTATATGCTGCTTTTTAACTTTCCCTATTTTTCCGTCATTCGATTCTACCACAAAAACAAAATTCCCTTTACCATCTTCTCCGACAGCTTTAACAGGTATAATCAATTTGTTACTGGTGTTAGTACTGTTTTGCGAAAAGTCAAACGTAACATTGGAGGCCATTCCTGGTTTGATTTCTGGAACTGGATTGATAATTTCTATCGCAGTTATATAGGTTAAAGAATTAGGATCTATACTTGGTGAAACTTCAAAAATCCTACCTTCAAAAACTTTATTCTCAATAACTGAAAACTTTATTTTAGTAGACATATTAACTTTCACTTTGTTAATTACAGCTTCTGGCAAACCTACTTCTACTTTAATGCCTTTCCCTGCATTCAATTCAGCAAATTGATGTCCTGCAGTTACTTGTTCGTTAACCGCTCCATCCGTCCAAGCAATAACTCCGTCTTTAGGAGCTTTAATAATACCATAGCTCAATTGAGTCGCTTGTATACTTTTATTTCGTTTTGCAGATTCATATTGATCTAAAGCAGATTGATATGAATTTTTAGCTTGCTCATAATCACTCAATGAATTACTTCCTTTTTCGTATAGAGACTTTATTCTATTCAAATTAGATTTAGCTGTATTCATAGCTGATTTGGCTGAATTTAGTGCCGATACTGATTGCTCATAAGCTAAATTCGCTTCAACGTTATCCAATCTAGCAATAACTGCTCCTTTTTTAACTTTATCTCCTTTCCAATAGTTTACTTTGGTAATAATTCCACCACTCCTAAAGCTTAATCCTATTGCATCACTAGCTTTTGCAGTTCCACTATAGGTTCTTTTTCCTTGAATATTCGAAGTCCCAACAACTTCATATTTAACAGGGCGAAGTACTTCCTCTTTCTTTACCTCTTTTTCCTTACAAGCATTCAATAGTAAAAAGGAAAAAATTACGGGTACTATATATTTTACGAATTTCATAATCGTTAATTATTTTTATTTAGAATGTATTGAGTAGCTCTTTGAGTGAAATCTTTATTACTTTCTTCGGTATTCATTAAAAAGAAGTAACCAATAGATCTTTCTAATTGCATTGACGTTAATAGATAGTTGTAATTTGCTGTTGCATTGCTGAGCTGAGATTGCAAATAATTATTTTGGGCATCTATAAGTTGTATTAAAGGAATTGCTCCTTTAGTATATGCGTTTTGAGAAAGTGCTAAACTTTCTTTCGCTGTTTCTTCTGCTATCTTTGAAATTTCAATATTTGCTATTTGGTTCACTAAATTTAGTACCAAGTCATTTACCGATTTATCAAGGTTCAACTCGATACTTTCTTTGTTTAAATTAAGCTGATCTTTTTGAATTAATGCAGTCTGCTTATTGATATTTCGTTGATTTTGCTGAAAAATAGGTAAGGATAAATTCAACCCTAAATTATATGTACCTCGAGGGTCGGGAGCTCCACCCGATGGCGCACCTTTTCCCGATTGATTAAGCACCAAACTATATTGACCTTGTAATGCTACAGTAGGTATAAATCTTCCTGTGTTATTTAATCTATAATTACGCTCATTCGCTTCTAAATTGTAGCCTATATTTTTTAATTCTGGGGCGTTTTTTTTAGCTTCTTCGATTAAAAACTCAGTAAAATAAGGTCTTAGTTTAGGATTGTCTAAAATTTCTTTTAATGCTGTGTAATTATAATTCTTAAAAACGCCTGTTTCTAAAAATACATCTTCGACATCGATAAGCCCATCTATAGGTTTATTCATTAATTGGTTTATCGCATAAAAACGCTGCTGTAAATTATTTGTAGCTTCCACTAAACTCTGTGTATTCTGAGCAAGTTCACTTCTAAATCGCAGTACATCACTTTTCCCAGAAGCTCCTGCATCAAAATTTTGCTTTGCTATCTGAAGATTCTTTTTGGTAAGCTGCAGGTTTTGATTTTGGATATTTGCATTTGTTTTTGCAATAAGTGCATCAAAATACACCAATGAAGCATCTAATATCGCATCTAATTCTGTAGCATTGTAGCTTTCTTGCTGTGCTTTCAAATTACTTTTACTAATACTAATATTAGCATTGGCAGATTCGTTTAATATCGTTTGTTGTAAGCTTACGGCTCCAGCAGTAGCAAATTCTGGATTAATAATAGAAGCTACTTTAGGATCGGTATACGTACTAGACACTGCTGTCGATACATTTGGCAAGTAATTACTTTTAGCTATTTTAAGATCTTGATTGCTTAAATCAATTGATTTTTCTTGAGCATTTAAGGATAGGTTATCATCTACCACTCCTTTCATAATATCTATAATTGAATAGACTTCATCTGCGGTATTATTATTGACACCACTGATAAAATTAGCTTGCCCTAACATACTGTAACGAAGTGGAAATCCTATTTTTTTAGCCGTATTATAGTTAATTGTTAACTCTTGATCGTAAGTAATAAATACAGGTAAATCCTTAGCGTTTTTTCCATTAATAATCGATTCGATACTTAACGCTATTCGCCTAAAGTATTGATCTAAATTAGTTTCGGGTTGGTTGGTTGCTAATATTCCTTTTTCGACATCGGCCCTACGAAAAGAAGAAAATGAAGGTAGTTTTTCATTATTAATAGCATCTATTAATTTTAAAAAGTTTTCCGAAGAGGTCTCGTAGCCTTCTGCTAAATACACTGCATCAATATTCTTTAATTGATGTATTGCATTTTCAACATTGGTCGCGGCTATAAGCGTGTATTTTGCTTTTTTATTAGAAAAGTAATTATCGAAAGTCTCCTTTAAATTCAATAATTCTATCAAATAATCATCAACAACAATCCCGATATTTTCATATTCATAGAGAGCTGAAAACGTGTCCAAATCCTTTTTATAAGAAATTGGAGTAATCAGGTACGTAAGATTGTTAATTGCCGAAGTTGTTTTTTCGTCAATTTTTTTCCCAAAATCAGCTTTTACACTTCCTACTATAATGGTTGGCTTTTGAAAGGTATCTTTCTCCTCAAGCATAAAATGATTGACTACACCAAAAGAGAGTATAATATCGACATCGGCTTTAATATAGCTATCGTAATTGCTTTTCGCTTTTTCGATGTCATTATTATTATACAAAGTAGGCTCGAAAATTACGGTAACGTCATTTCCAGCAACCGCTCTTATTTCTTGCTGTAACTTTTCTTTAAGCACTTGGTGATCTTCTATCTTTTTTTCACTTAGTATCCCAATCTTAACTGTAGTATTCGATTGAGAAAAGCAACTGGCTATGCTAATAAAAAAGAGAAGAATAGTTAGTATTTGTTTCATTTAGCTAGTTTTAATAGCGGAAACCTGTCTTACATAATACTACTGTCATTTAAAACATCACGCCGAATTCATTTTGAAAGTTCATCATACTTATCGTAATGATTTATAATGAAAATCTTAAACAGATTGCGAGGGACAATTATGACTTATGATAGTTACAGGGGTTCCATTTTTAGTTCGTTTTGGGTTGGTGATTTATTTCTTTAAAAAGACATACACTATTTAAAGAATTTATTTCTTCCACTCTTTGCGTACATATACACTTTCGATGATTTTATTAAAAGCTTCCTTGTGTATTTTAAATTGATTATCCGTTAAGATTTCGTGCATTTCTGTATTTAAATCAGCAACTAATCCGTCGAATTTCGTTTTCAATTCCGAATCGCTATAGTCTTTATCCTTAGATCCAAGACGCTCCATTTTATTTGTATAATAGGTTAGCGTCATATAATACTCTTCTGTAATTTGTTCTGATAGTTCCATTTTTTCTATCTCCTCTGCATAAAAGGCTTGAAGATTATCATTCTCTTTGGAAGTATATAGGTCTACTTTGTTTAAAGCACGTTCGGCTAATTTTTCTTCAAAAGTTTGTCCAAAGACAGTAATTGTAGAAATAAATAAAAGAAGGGAAATAAAATATTTCATATTTCAAGTTTTAATAAATAAAATTGTTTCTATATACAGCTGGCGTTATTCCAGTCCATTTTTTGAAAGACCTAATAAAGTTTGTGCTATCACTATACCCTAGTTGTTCACTAACTAAGACTATATTTAAATCGGATTTAGAAAGTAATGTAACCGCCTTATGAAAAAGGATTTCTTCTAATATTTTAGAGAACTGTGTTTTTTCTGATTTTAATAATCTTTTGAAGGTACTTTCTGAGGTATTGAAATGTTCGGATAGAATTTTCAAGGTTGGGATATAACCCGATTGATAACTTTCTAATACTTTTTCTACTAATGCTGTAATTCCTGTCTTCTGATAATCATTAAACACAAGTCTATCTAAATTTAAATTATCAATAATTTCTGCAACTTGGGTATTACCGCTTCGCCTTATGATTCGCAAAAAATCGTGTAATACTTTTGAGGGTACTATGTTAGATGGAAATGAAAGGTCAAAGTATTTTAAATTGCTTTTCGAAATGTATTTAGATACATTAATACCTGTACTTTGTATCTCTATTATGAACTTATTAATACTAGATACTTGATAAGCATAGTAATCCTGTTTCATGACTCAATATTTTTACAGTTAAAAACATAGCCAACAGTTCTCGAAACTATTCTATATAAAACATATAGAACACCTTGACAGCAGAATGGAAGTAGTTGGTACTATCAAAATTAAATGGTATTAGAGTCGGGAGTACTATAAAATAACATGAAGTAGACAAAATAAGTAACGAGGTGCCTTATATCGCATTTGAACTAAATTCTATCCACTTTTTCAAAGTAGGAGTTTTAGCTTTACTAACTACAATTTGTCCATCATAGTTCGGTTTTATTTGCAAAACAGATTTACCATATGCCGATGGTTGAATTTTTTTGATAGCACGTATATTAATAATAAACTGTCGACTAACTCTAAAGAAAACACAAGGATCAAGATCCTCCTCTAGTTCACTCATTTTTTTATCGATCGTATATGTAATATTGTTAAACGTAACCCCTCTAACAATGCCTTCATCCATATAAAAATCTGCGAATTCATCACAATCAATAGGGATTAATCCATTTCTAGAGTAAATTAATAAGGATCGAATGTATTTTTTTGAATGGGCTTGTAATAAGTTTAAAAGTACTCTTGTATCAAAGTTTAATTGATTCTTATTCGCATAAAACTGTTTGAATTTATGAACTGCAGTTGATATAGAATCATAAGTAATTGGCTTTAATACGTAATGAATACTATTTGCAGAAAAAGCATCTAATGCGTATTGATCGTAGGCCGATGTAAAAATAATTGGCTTATTAATTTCTATTTTTTTAAAAATTTCAAAACACAAGCCGTCTGCTAAATGAACATCCATAAAAATAAGCTCGAAATTCGTATTCTGTTTCAAATACTTTAAAGCCGACTTTATGCTATCCAAAACTTTTACTGCGATAATCTGGGGATCGATTTCTTGCAATAAATTTTGCAAATGAATGCTAGCAGACTCCTCATCTTCAATGATTAATACATTCATTGTAATAGTTGGTTAGTTAGCATCAATATACAAAAAAAGAAAACATCGTCAATAAGGCAATTTTACTTGGAAAAAAAGATCATTTCTAATTCCTACTTGCCTCCCTTTAAGTAACCGATATCTTTTAGAAAGGTTTAATAAACCTTCTTTAGAGCTATTGACAGGACTTAATTTATTCTGAATTTTATTTTCAACTACAATGGCATTTGACGTATTGTAAATTGATATCAGTAATGGGAATTCTTTAGAAATCTCATTATGCTTTATTGCGTTTTCAACAAGTATCTGTAAAGCTAGTATTGGGATCTGTATTTCCAAAACTTCAGGAGACAAATCGATACTTACTTTAAAATTATCGCCATATCGAAATCTCATTAAATCATTGTAATTGGATAAATAATCTAATTCTTCCTTAACCGAAACTGTATCTCTATTTTTACTCTCTAAAATATATCGATATATTACCGATAACTTATCTACATAATTTGTTGCTTCGTTTGGTAAATTCTTAATGACATAATTTAACGAATTCAAAGAATTAAACAAGAAATGTGGATCGAGTTGATTATGAAGTGCTTTTAATTCATTTTGAATATTATATTTTAATAATTGTTCTTTTTCTAATTCGACAGCGTGTTGCTTCAACCGAAGCTTTATTATCGCAGCTATTAGAATACATAATAGTAACATAAAAATCCATATAAAGCGAAGCCCTGTAACCTCGTGTGCTGAAACTTTATGTATTAAAACATCGTTTATGTAAAAGAATAGTAGAAAAGTAAAAAAACAAATCGTTGCATTGATAACACCTTTGACTACTGTTTTTAAATAATTATTAAGCTTACTCAACTTTATATCTAGATACGAAGAAGCGTTTATGTATATAATGAGACTACAGTAAACGGTAAATGATAAAAGTCTATAAATGTATACAGGTAATACTCCAATATCTGATTCTTCGAAAAAAGATAATTCGGGATCTATGAATGCGAGAAATTTACTCAAATTAATCAAAAATGAAATTGCAAAACCAATAAGGGTTATTATTGCTAGATTAACTTTTGGAATACCAGAAGGTGTTGTCGTTTTTTTCATTTTATTCTTAAGCTTGCACAAATTTAATCCGAATTATGCATTAGAATAGTATTGAAGGAAAATAGGAAAGTAAGGAGGTGCTAATTCTTCTATATAGATTAACTCAAATATTTGCTTAACCACAACAATTGGTCTTGATCCATTTTGGTTCTATAAATATTCCACAAAAAAAACAACAAAGCCTTTCTAATCAACAGATTAAAAAGGCTTTTGTACTCAAGGCGGGAATCGAACCCGCACGCCCGAAAGCATTGGATTTTGAATCCAACGTGTCTACCAGTTCCACCACTTGAGCTTCAATCGGACGGCAAAAATATAAAAAGTTTTGATTCCGCAACCATATTACAAAGTTTTATTTCATGTTATCCAAAAATAAATAACTACTTTTGCGACCTGTTAGAACAGTTTGCATTTACAACATTGTAAAAGAAGGATTTAATTATGAGCCAACAATTTCCAGAAGCTAAGTTTTTTGCTTGTAAACAAAGTAAAGTATTAGCCGAGAAAATCGCCGAGAAATATGGCGCCAAACTAGGAAATGTAATTACATCCACTTACAGTGATGGAGAATACCAGCCTTCATTTGAAGAGTCTGTCCGAGGATTACGTGTGTTCTTAATAGGATCTACTAATCCAAGTGCAGATCATTTAATGGAATTGCTATTAATGCTAGATGCTGCAAAAAGAGCTTCTGCTAGACACATCACAGCGGTAATCCCTTATTACGGATGGGCCCGCCAAGATAGAAAAGACAAGTCTAGAGTGCCAATTGCCGCTAAGCTGATTGCAAAAATGTTAGAAACAGCAGGAGCAACAAGGATCATTACTATGGATTTGCACGCAGCGCAAATTCAAGGTTTTTTCGAAAAGCCCGTAGATCACCTTTTTGCTTCCACCATTTTCATCCCTCATTTAGAGGCTATGAAAATTGACAATATGACCATCGCATCTCCTGACATGGGAGGTTCTAAAAGGGCATACTCTTATGCCAAGAAAATGGAAAGCGATGTCGTAATTTGTTATAAGCAACGTGAAAAAGCAAATAAAGTTTCTTTCATGGAACTTATTGGTAATGTAGAAGGAAGAAATGTAATCTTAGTGGATGACATGGTAGACACTGCTGGGACATTAACGAAAGCAGCTGATTTGATGATGGAAAGAGGAGCTTTATCGGTTCGCGCCATAGCAACTCACCCAGTATTATCAGGAGAAGCTTATGAAAGAATTGAAAATTCGAAACTAGAGGAGTTAATCGTTACAGACACGATTCCTTTAAAAGAAGATAAACCAACTAATAAGATTACCGTAATTAGTTGTGCCGAATTGTTTGCAGAAGTACTGAAAAGTGTGAATGAAAACAGATCGATTAGCGGTAAATTTTTAATGTAATTTAATTTTTTAAATATTTTTTAATGAAATCATTAACAATCAATGCATCTCAAAGAGAAAGCGTAGGGAAGAAATCAACGAAAGACTTACGTAATGCTGGACAGGTACCTTGTGTTGTTTATGGTGGTGACACTGTAACACATTTTGCTGCTCCTAACAACAACTTTTTAAAGTTAGTTTATACTCCAGACGTACACACAGTAACGATCACTTTGGATAACGGAACTAGCATTAACGCTGTATTACAAGACATTCAGTTTCACCCTGTAACTGATGCCATCCTACACATCGATTTCGTACAAATCTTTGACGACAAGCCAATTACTATGGAAATTCCTGTACGTACTGTAGGGAAATCTCCTGGGGTTGCTTTAGGGGGGAACTTAAAGTTCAACACTCGTCGTTTAAAAGTTAAAGGTTTAGCTGCAAACTTGCCTGACGAAATTTCTGCAGATATTTCTGAATTGAAAATCGGGAACAAACTATATATTACTCAATTAGATTCTGAAGGGTTTGAATTCTTACACCCTGAGAATACTGTAGTATGTCAAGTTAAAAATTCTCGTAACGCAATCGCTGATGAAGAAGAAGCTGCTGCTGAAGCTGCTGCTGCTGAATAAAACTTGTTTTTTATATAACACAAAAGCACTCTATATTTGGAGTGCTTTTTTTATACCTATGTTTCAAATTTTAAAATCATTTTTCTCTAAAAAACCTAAAGAATCTGATATGCAAAAATACCTTTTAGTAGGACTCGGAAATATCGGCCCTAAATACACAGAAACAAGACACAATATTGGCTTTAAAGTCATTGAAGCATTAGCCAAAGAACAAGATGCTTCTTTTGAAACAGATAAATTAGGGGATGTTTGTAAAATCAAAATTAAAGGACGAAGTGTCACCCTATTAAAACCCAACACCTTTATGAATCTTAGCGGAAAGGCTATTAAATATTGGTTAGAGAAAGAAAACGTAGCTATTGATAATCTTTTGGTAATCACAGATGACATCCACATTGATTTTGGAAGCTTTAGAATTAAAGCCAAAGGAAGTGCTGGCGGACATAATGGATTAAAAGATACTGAGATCAAATTAAACACTAGCACTTACCCAAGATTTAGATTTGGAGTAGGTAGCGAATTTAGCAAAGGAAGACAAGTAGACTATGTTCTTGGAGAATGGTCTGCCGCAGAAGAAAAGGATTTAGCATTTAGACTACAAGATGCCACCGAAGCTTTAAAAAGCTTTGTATTCTCTGGGCTCCCACAAACGATGAATCGTTTTAATGGAAAGATGGAAAAATAGTTTTCAATCAACTGTTGTATAGAGCACAATCAAAATTACTACTTATTACTTAAAAATAATCTAAAAAAAGTTGTCCTGTAAAATGTTCTAGTATATTTAATGAAACAAATACACTCAAACTAAACTCATGCAAGACATCAAATTTCCTGTAAAATTAGATTTTAATATCTCTACACTTTCTAATGACTTTACAGCTTACGACGCAAACGAAAAAGTCATCGCTTATGTAAAACAAAAATTATTTAAGCTAAAAGAAGATATCTCTGTATATAATGATGAATCTAAAACGAAAGTTAATTATAAAATTCGAGCGAATAAGTGGCTAGACTTTAATACCGCTTATGACTTTTATAATGCTGAGAATATTGCTTTCGGAAAAGTAGTTCGAAAAGGATGGAAATCCATTTGGAAAGCCGAATACCAAGTAGTTGATAACAACGAAAAGATTAAATATCAAATTAACGAGGAAAACCCATGGACAAAAGTACTTGACAGCATCCTAGGTCAAATACCGTTCCTTGGTATTTTTACTGGCTACTTATTCAACCCTTCTTACATTTTAAAAGACCTACAAGGAAAAGAGATCGTTCGCCTGAAGAAAACACCTTCTTTTTGGGGTAAAAAATTCGAAATCGAAGCATTGAACCCTCTAAATGGAGAAGATGATGATCGTATCCTTCTAAGCCTTATGATGATGATTCTATTAGAACGTCATAGAGGATAATAAACTATTGAAGCTTTCTAAAAAGTCATTTACACCAAGGAAGTACTTGATCTTGTCTGGCATTATCAGAATAATGATTTTTTAGAAAGCCTCATATAAGTCTCAATACTCTTCACTTAATACTTTGTACTAACTAGATAGAATCGTAATTTTGTATAAAATAGTTTCTTTTGAAAAAGCACGAAAATGCGTGTACCTACAACAGCCCCAAACGTAGTGTCGTCACGATTGGCACTTTTGATGGCGTACATATAGGTCACAAAAAAATATTAGAACGTCTTACTGCGGTAGCTTCAGAACAAGATTTAGAATCTATCATATTGACTTTCTTTCCTCACCCAAGGATGGTATTGCAAAAAGATGCTGATATCAAATTGATCAATACAATGGATGAGCGCTCGCAAATTTTAAAAGAAACAGGCTTAGACCATCTTGTAGTACATCCTTTTAGTGTTGAATTTGCACAACTATCTGCTAAAGAGTATGCACAACAAATGCTTGCCAAATACCTTAAAGCCAAAAAGGTAATTATTGGATATGACCACCGTTTTGGAAAAGGACGCACTGCAGATTTATACGATTTAAAAGTATATGGAGACAACTTCGATTTTGAAGTCGAAGAAATCACCAAGCAACAAATTGAAGATGTTGCTGTTAGCTCAACAAAAATCAGAAGAGCACTATTGGCTGGTGAAATTGAAAAGGCAAATAGTTACTTGGGCTATCAATTTATGTTAACCGGAAAAGTGGTCAAAGGAAAACAACTTGGCAGAACACTAGGTTACCCAACCGCAAACCTTAACATCCCTGAAACTTACAAATTGATCCCTAAAAATGGAGTCTATATTGTTAAGTCTTGTATCGACAAAAAGATCTATTACGGGATGATGAATATTGGCAACAACCCCACTGTTGGTGGCGGAAAGCAAACCATAGAAACTTACTTTTTTGACGTAGATTTTAATCTATATGACAAGAAGATTCAATTATTATTATTGAAACGTATTCGAGATGAAAAGAAATTCGATTCTTTGAATGACCTTAAAGAAGCTATGTCTCAAGATGAAGACTATGCTCGTGAATATCTTGCTGAATTGATCTAAACAACTTTATGAAACGCTGGTTATTTCAAGCTACAGACAATAGTCCTCTCATTATTTTCAGAATAATTTTTGGATTTTTAGTACTCTGTGAAAGCTGGGGTGCCATTGCTACAGGTTGGGTACGAAGGGTATTGATCGAGCCTCAATTTACATTTCATTTCATAGGATTAGATTTCCTTCAACCTTTACCAGGAAAAGGAATGTATGTCTATTTTGTATTGATGGGGATTTGCGGAATAGGTATTATGCTTGGTTATTTTTACCGTCTTTCTTCTATACTATTTGCTGTTTTTTGGGCAGGTGTATACTTGATGCAAAAAAGCGCATATAACAATCATTACTACCTACTATGGCTACTTGCTATCATCATGGCCACCCTTCCTGCACACAAAGACTTATCAATAGATTCAAAAAAAGGCAGGGTTAGCAAAAGCCAATGGATGCCTAATTGGGTTTGGTTTTTAATCGTTGGTCAACTATTACTTGTCTACACATTTGCTGCAATTGCCAAACTATACCCAGATTGGTTAGATGGCAGTGTCGCTAAAAATTTAATGTCTAACAAGTACAATTTACCTATCATTGGTGACTTGTTACAACAATCTTGGGCACACCAGATAATTACATGGTTTGGTATTCTTTTCGATTTACTTATCATTCCCGCCCTATTGTGGAAGCCTACTCGTAAAATAGCTTTCGGGCTAGCGCTGTTTTTCCATTTATACAATTCTATTATTTTACAAATAGGTATTTTCCCATACTTAGCTTTAGGCTTTACTGTATTCTTTTTTCCCAGAGACAACATTAGAAAATGGTTTTATCCTAAACAAGAGAAGGTTCAAAATACAATTGCCAGCCAATATGCCGATTCTTCATTGATAAAAACCTTTGTTTTTACCTGGCTTTTAATACAATTAATGCTTCCCCTTAGACATTGGTTTATTGACGGAAATGTCTTATACACCGAAGAAGGGCATCGCCTAAGCTGGAGAATGATGCTAAGATCAAAATCGGGGTATAATCGTTTTTTTATTCAAAAAGAAGGGGAAACAAAAAAGCAATTGATTTCTTTAGAAGAATATCTTACGCCTAAGCAGATTAGATCCATGACTGGAAAACCAGATATCATATGGCAATTTGCTCAACAATTAAAATCTCTTCATGCTAAAAAGGGACAAAACATTAAGGTTTTTGTTAAAAATAAAACTACTGTAAACAACAAAACTACATTTCAACTTATTGATCCTACCCTAGATCTCACTTCTGTTTCTTGGAACTATTTTGGACACAACGATTGGGTTTTAGAACCAAGTTTAAACCTGAATCAATAGACCGTTAATATTGATGTGCTTATCTAAATTAAAATCATCCACAATTCCTTCCTACTAATTCTCTTTATAAAGCGATAAAACATCCTTTATACAACGAAACTATCAAACTATTCATCTAATTTGTGTAAGGCTCGAATTGAAACTTCTTCTTAGCTATAGTTAAAATGTTATATTTATAACAACACTAACTATTATAACTATGAAACAGCTATTATTAATTACTGCTGCTATTTTCTTTACCACTAATATTTATGCTAGAAGAAGGAGGATCCCTGCTTGTTTACCTTGCGAAAAAATACACTTGGTAGAAGACTTACCTAATGATGAGAGTCTTTTAGAACAAGGAAGCTATTTAAATCTTGGGTATCTATATGAAGAGTATGGTATTATTTTTATTCCTGCATGGAATAAAGAAGGGAAGTATGTTTTAACTAACGAAGACGAAACTACATATTATGATGTTAGCGAAGACGAACTAGCAAAACTTAAAGAACAATACAATCTAGAGCTTTCTCCCAACCCTTTGTCCTTTTGGAAAAAAATAGGAGGAAAAATCATATACCTCATTGTAATAGGTCTTATCATATACGGATACCTAGGCAAAGACGATGATGAACCCGAGGAAGCTTAGATCAAATTACAATACCATCGAGATTATCTTTTAATAAAATAGCCATTAAGGCAGTCTCGATGGTTATCAACTGATATAATTCCAAATATTTTTATGTTGCACCAATTGTTGATATGCATAATTAATCATGCGATGTTTAGGTAATTGTAAGTCAGGATCTTCTTTTAATATGCGCTGCGCCCAAGCTCTTGCTACCTGCAAGATTTGATTGTCTTTCACAATATCAGCGATCTTTAAATTTAGCACTCCACTTTGTTGTGTCCCCATAATATCCCCTGGACCTCGAAGTCTTAAATCTACCTCAGCTATTTCAAAACCGTCATTGGTTTTCACCATCGTATCCAAACGTGTTTTGCTGTCTTCACTAAGCTTAACTCCCGACATTAGAATACAAAAGCTTTGTTCAGCTCCACGCCCTACTCTTCCGCGTAACTGATGTAATTGAGATAACCCAAAACGCTCGGCACTCTCAATAATCATAACACTTGCATTAGGCACATTCACCCCTACTTCGATTACTGTGGTAGCTACCATAATTTGGGTTTCTCCATTTACAAAACGTTCCATTTCATAATCTTTATCTTCTGGCTTCATCTGCCCATGAACGATAGATATCTGATATTTTGGTTTTGGAAAATCACGAGAAATACTCTCATAACCATCCATCAAATCTTTGTAATCCATAGCTTCCGATTCTTGGATTAATGGATACACGATATATACTTGACGCCCTTTTTCTATTTCTTGCCTAATAGAATGAAATACATTCAGTCTCTGGCTATCAAATTTATGAACCGTTTTTACAGGCTTCCTCCCCGGAGGTAATTCATCGATAACCGAAACATCCAAATCCCCATATACACTCATGGCTAACGTTCGCGGAATAGGTGTTGCGGTCATCACTAAAATATGCGGTGGCAGTTCGTTTTTTCTCCAAAGCTTAGCCCGTTGAGCTACCCCAAAACGGTGCTGCTCATCAATAATAGCCAAGCCTAGATTATTAAACTTCACTTTATCTTCTAGCAATGCATGGGTTCCTATTAAAATATGAATTTGACCGTTCTCTAGATCTGCATGAATTTCCCTTCTCGCTTTGGCTTTGGTGCTTCCCATTAGCAATGACACTCGAATAGGCATTCCCTCTAGCAATTGGCTAATCCCTTCATAATGCTGTTTTGCTAAAATTGCTGTTGGCGCCATTAATGTGGCTTGATACCCATTATCAATCGCCAATAGCATGGTCATTAAGGCCACCATGGTTTTACCCGAACCCACATCTCCTTGCAGCAATCGATTCATTTGCACAGGATTCTTAACATCGGTACGAATCTCCTTAATCACTCTTTTCTGTGCCCCTGTTAATTCAAACGGAATATGTTCATTATAAAATGTTGTAAAATGCTCTCCTACTTGCTCGAAAGCGTATCCTTTTATTTTTTGCTTGTTAATGACATTCTTTCTTACCAGTTGTAATTGGATATAAAACAACTCTTCGAATTTCATTCGATACGTAGACTTAGCAAGTAACTCTTGACTTTTAGGGAAATGTAAATTCAATAAAGCATCTCCTTTAGGAATTAAACTAAGGTGTTCTATAATTTCTTCGGACAGCGTTTCTAATAACTGCAAGCCTTGAGTCAAAAAAAGCGTTTGAACCATCTTAGAAATGGTCTTGTGCGTAATATTTTTTGCTTGCAGTTTTTCTGTTGAAGGATATACTGGCTGCATCAAATGCTGCATACTTGACTTATGTGCTTCCAATAACTCCATTTCGGGATGTGCGATTTGAAATCCTTTAAAATATTTTGGCTTCCCATAGATCACATAAGGGGTATGCAATTGTAGACTTTCACTTAACCACTTGATTCCTTTAAACCAAACTAGCTCCATTTTCCCAGTATCATCAACAAAAGTGGCCACCAAACGACTAGCACGATGCTGGCCTATCTTTCTAATTCCAGTAATCTTCCCCACAATCTGAACTTCGGCACTGCTTTGTTGTAATTCAGCAATTTTATAATAACGGGTTTTATCGATGTATCGGTGTGGAAAAAAATGCAATAAATCTTGACAAACTTTAATTCCCACCTCTTGTTCGAGCACTTTCGCTCGTGCAGGGCCTACCCCTTTTAAGTAAGCTATGGATGATTGTAAAATATCAGACATATATGATTGACTATTGCTATTGGCTAAATTATAAATATTCGATAATTCCTACCTCTTTATCGCTATCATAAATAAGAATTCCTTCTTCATTTTCATGTAACGCTACAACGACCTCTCCTTGTTTATTCCATACTGCCGAATTCCCATAAGACCTAAAATCATCACTCCACCCAATAGCATTCACCATCAAAATCGGGATATTATACTTTACTGAAGCTTTTTGAAAATAGTTCGCTGCTTTCTCTACCCCTCCTTTAGGTTTAGCAACACTTGCTAAATACACAGAAGCATTATGGCGTATTACATTTTCTAGATGCGCTTCTTTTAAACTTTCATAACAAATAGCTGGTGCTATTTTTTCTTGTTCAACATCTACATACAATTGCTCAGCACCTTCTTTAAAGTAAGGCAACTCATCGTCATGTAAAAATTGTTTCCGATACACACTTACTTCTTTATCTGGCTGATAAACTAGCATTGCTATGTAAATTTCTGAATCAACTAAAAGTGGTATACCTACCCCTATAATCATTTGATATTGATTGCTTTTTTCTTGAAAAACAGCTAATCGTTCATCTCCAAATTGAAACGCTAACTCTTTGGCCAATGAAGGCTCATAACTGGTTATTGATAATTCGGGAAAGAAAATAACCTGACTGCCTTTTACCGCAGCAGTTTCTATATATCGTATATGAGTTTGAATATTTTTATCAACCTTCCCTTTCAAGGGTTTTATTTGAGCTAAAGCTATACGCATGATTCTAAAAATTCATTGCAACGAATACTTCTAACCTTCCCTTTTGTTGGCAACATATTATTCCATACATAATTGTAATGTTCTATAATTTCATTTGCCTTTGCGTGTGGCCTATCCGCAGTAGTATGCGCATCAGCAATTACAGTAACATTAAAATCTTTTGAAATAGCTGACTGAACTGAAGCAGCAACACAAAAATCGGTTGCACTACCTGTTACAATCACTTCATGTACACCTTGTCGTTTTAAAACTTCCAACAACTCAGAATTATAAAAAACATCATTTGCTGTTTTATCTATATTGATATCTGTGTCTACAAATTCCAATGTATTTAAAACCTCCCATTCTTCCGTTCCTTTTTCACAAATTCCCGAACCTGTTCCATCATGCTGAATATTTATTACAAGATGAGATGCTTTTCTAAAAAAACGTACTAATTTATTGATGTTCGCTACTACTTTTTCGGCGTCATATCTTGGTGTTTCTATTGTAAAAGAAACCTTCTGCATATCAATTACCAACAATGCTTTCACAAAAAATTATTTTTAAAATCTATAATTGAACGTTAATTTAAGAATCTTTTCTCCTTATTTTTAATAATTTTGTAACCCTACAGAAAAGATTATGAAGTTACTTTTAGTTACCATCGGTTTATTAGGAATAGCATTTGCTGGAATTGCCATTAAAATATGGGCAAAAAAAGACGGTAAGTTTGCAGGTACTTGTGCCAGTCAAAGCCCTTTTCTTAATGAAAGTGGTGAGTCTTGTTCGCTTTGCGGAAAAACTCCTGACCAATACAAAGACTGTAACGAAGATAGTCACGCTTAATACTTTTTATGGGGCTTACTGTTTTTCTAATAGTATTTATTACTATTTGTAGTATTAATTGTATTTATTTACTGTTACTACTTCCATTTACTTTCAAAAAGAATAACGCGGAACATGCTACTACTGTAGCTCCTCTATCTGTATTAATTTACATAAAAAATGACGCGGCTGTTTTAGAAGATTTTTTAAAACGTATCATTCAATTAGAAGATTTTCAAAAACATCAGTTTCTTTTTGTCAACCACTCCTCTTATGATGATTCCGAAGAAATTTTAGAACAATTTGAGATTAAATATTCGAATGCAAAATTAGTAAACGTCGAAAATAAAGAGGCTTTCTGGGGCTCTAAACGTTACGCCATTACACTCGGCATCAAACAAGCCAGTAATGAAAAGTTAATCTTTATTTCACCCAATACTTTTTTCGAAAATAACGAATGGTTGACCAACACATCTCATGCGTTATATAATGATTTCTTGATTGGCTATAATGGGTTTACGAAGGAAAAAGGATTCTTTAACATCCTTGCTCGTTTCTACACACTTTCTCAAGAAATTTACCACCTAGGGCTTGGCTCTTTAGGCAAATCTATCATACTCAATGACAACAACATTGGATATACGAGCTCCCTTTTCTTTGAGCATAATGGGTTCAACAAAAGAATAAAACAATATGTTGGCACTCAATCTTTACTATACCAAGATATTGGATCGACAAGCACTACCTATATTTCTAAAGACCTAAATATTCGTGAAGCTTACTCTTGGACTCGCTGGAAACAGCATCAATTAAATAGAAACCAAACATTTGCTAAGTCTTCAATAATGACAAAGTTGCTATGGATTCTCTTTAATAGCTCCCAGTACTTGTTTTGGGCATTATTCATTTTGGGTTGTATCTTTTTCCCCAACCCCATTTTATTTATCGCAGCAAGCGTTCGACTAATCCTTAATACAATCGTCTTTATCAAAAACGGAAAAGATTTCAACGAAAAGGAATGCTTATTTTTCTACCCTTTTATTGAATTAGTTTCTTTATTATTAGGCGTATATTTACTTTTAAGTCATTTATCCACAAAGAAAAACTAATCGTTATTTCTGAATCAGAAGCGTCACATATCATCAATGCAAAACTTGGACAGCAAACTGCGTTCAATTATTTATTGAATACCTATTGGAATGATGTGTATCGTTTTCAACTAAATCGCACAAAAAATGAATTTGATGCCGAGGAGGTAACGATTAAAACATTTTCTAAAGCATTCGATAAAATTTCTTCATTCGATGAGCAATACGATTTTAAAAGCTGGCTGTTAACGATATCTAAAAACACTCATATTGATCTTATTCGTCAACAAAAAAACCAATGGCAATCGGCTACAGAAGATCAAGAGCTTAAAATGACCGAGACTTTATTGGATGATGCTCCTACGCCAGAAGATCTCATGATCACCAAACAAAATCTTGCCGAATTACTAAAGCACATAAAAACACTAAAGCCTAAATATCAAAAGATGATTCAATTGCGCTTTTTTCAAGAAATGAGCTATCAAGAAATGGCCGATGAGCTTGAAGAATCTATGAATAACATCAAGGTAAAACTATTACGTGCTAAAAAATTATTACTAGAAAGTTTAGGGAAATAATTTCTTGCACACTTACTTCTACTAAAAATCATTCCAACATAAAGCGATCTATAACTATTCCTCCACCGCTCTCACAAAACTACTTAAGTCTGGTATTGGCTGTATTACTTTTCCTTTCAATAACGCCATAGGAAGTGCAATGGTATCTAACTTTTCGCCTCTATTTTCAAGATAGCGAACAGCATAATCGAAAGCCCAATCTTTTTCTCGAATATCAACTTTTCTAAAGGTTTTGCGTTTTTCTTGTAGCATTCCAATCAACAAATCGCATTTATCGCATCCATTATTGGTAAAAATTAAATTTCGGGACTCAATAAAATCATTCATACCAAGACTCTCTGTAGGGTTCTTTTCTCTAATGATTCCCAAATTCTCTTCTTCTGTATTTGCTACATAAATATAGGTATAGGAAGAAATAGTATCTCTTAAAGGGATTAAGGTCATCATGAGTACTTCACTCTTGGGCGGAATTAATTTGATTACGGGACGATCAGCTCTCCTTCGATATCCGCTTGCTACTACTTTTAAAAAAACACTACGCGAAGCATCAGCATCATTTTTTGCATATAACAAATGACGTTTAGGTCCTTTCTTTTCGACTATAGTGACTCCATTTTGCTGGGCAATACTTACACTTGCAATACCCAGAATAAAATATAATAGAAAAAAAACACGCATTCAATACAATTTAAAATTTAACCTAACTACCTCAAAAATAAGCCCAAAAATATATTTCTACCAATACATTTCGCGAAGCTTTATCAAAAGTCTGCTAGAGACACTCTATTTCCGTTAAAAAGATTAACATATAGATTAAATCGTAAATTTTAAATCTTAACTTTGGTAGTGTAAGTTGAAATACCTAGTATGGAATTAAGTTTAAAGCGTCCGATATGTTTCTTCGATCTTGAAACAACAGGAACGAATATCTCTAAAGATCGTATTGTTGAAATATCTATTTTAAAAGTATTCCCTAACGGAAATAAAGAAAGTAAAACTTGGCTCGTAAATCCCGAAATGCCTATACCTGCTGAAACGACAGCAATACATGGTATTGATAATGCTAAGATTGAAAACGAACCTACTTTCAAAGAATTAGCTCCTCAAGTGAATCAGATGATCGCTGGTTCCGATTTGGCAGGATACAATTCGAACAAATTTGATATTCCTTTATTAGCTGAAGAGATGTTACGAGTTGGTTTGGATTTTGACATGAACAAACGAGTTGCTGTTGATATTCAAAATATATTTCATAAAATGGAACAGCGTACTTTGGTCGCTGCTTACCGCTTTTATTGCGATAAGGATTTAACAAACGCCCATAGTGCTGAAGCCGATACCACTGCGACTTACGAGGTGCTTTGCGCGCAACTAGATCGCTATCCCGAATTGGAGAATGACACTAAATTTTTAGCTGAATTTAGCGAGCGTAAAAAAGTAGTAGATTTTGCTGGATTTATAGCACTTAATGACAAAGGCCAAGAAGTATTTTCTTTCGGAAAGCATAAAGGAAAGCTAGTAGATGAAATATTAGAAAAAGAACCTGGGTATTTTAGCTGGATTCAAAATGCAGATTTCCCTCTGTACACAAAAAAAGTACTTACAGCGATTCGACTAAGAAAACTTTCTACTAATTAGGATCAGCACCGATAGTTATCGGCACTCAAAATCCTAAATCTTTTTATCATGAAAATAATCTGCATAGGACGTAACTATACCGAGCATATTAAAGAACTAAATAGCGAAACTCCCGATGCTCCTGTTGTTTTTTTAAAGCCCGATACTTCTATCTTATTAAAAAAGCAACCTTTTTTTATTCCAGACTTTAGTGAAAATGTACATCACGAAATAGAAGTGATTGTAAAAATCAATAAAATCGGAAAACATATACAACCTCAGTTCTCTCATAAGTACTATGACGAAATAAGTGTTGGTATCGATTTCACGGCTAGAGATGTTCAAGATGAATTAAGAATCAAAGGCTTACCTTGGGAATGCTCAAAATCTTTTGACGGAGCCGCAGTGATCGGCAAGTGGATTTCAAAAGACAAAATCCAAGATATCAACAACTTAGAGTTCAATCTTCAAAAAAACGAAGAAATCGTCCAAAAGGGCAATACTAGCGATATGCTGCACTCTATTGATGCATTAATTGCGTATATTTCAAAGTACTTCACCTTAAAAATCGGAGACATTATTTTTACTGGAACTCCTGCTGGAGTAGGCCCTGTAAAAGCAGATGACAAACTCATTGGTTTTTTGGATGGAGAAGAACTTTTTAATATCAAAGTGAAATAAAAAATGAGCACCCAAATATATTCTTTAGAAAACGTTAATGAATTGGCAGATGGAGATAAAGAGTTTGTAATAACTCTTGTGGAAGCTTTTCTTGAGGAAGTTCCTTTTGATTTGGAGAATATGATACAAGCTGTCAAAAAAAATGATCCAAACTCGGCATATCAATATGCTCATAAAATGAAGCCAAACTTCAAATTGTTTTGCATAGATGTTGTAGAACAAGTAAAAATTATAGAAAGTTGGAGCAAAGGAGCTTTACCTAAAACAGATGCAGACCCTGCATTAATTCACATCGAAAATGTGGCTACTGAAGCCATAAATGCCTTAAAAAGAGATTTTGCATGAAAGCAGAAATCATAACTATTGGTGATGAAATCCTTATTGGACAAATCATCGACACCAACTCTGCCTTTATTAGTAAGGAATTAAATAACATCGGAATAGATATATATCAAATCACTTCCATTAGTGATGAAAAAACACATATTCTCGATACACTTTTAGAAGCAGAAAAGCGCGTAGATCTAGTCATTATTACAGGTGGTCTTGGCCCAACAAATGATGATATTACCAAACATACGCTGTGTGAATACTTTGGAGACACTTTGGTTAAAAATGAAGAAGTGCTTAAACACGTAGAGGGACTTTTTGATAAGTACATCAAGTCTCCTATTTCCGAAGTAAACAAACAACAAGCTTTAATACCATCGAAATCCGAAGTACTACATAACGAATTCGGAACAGCTCCCGGTATGTGGATTCAGCATAACGACACGGTATTCGTTTCTATGCCTGGTGTTCCTTTTGAAATGAAAGGAATTGTTACCAACCATATGATTCCCAAATTACAACGCGAATTCGAACGCCCATATATTCAACATAAAACGATATTAACCTATGGTGTTGGTGAAAGCCGAATCGCTGAAATGATTGAAGACTGGGAAAACAACCTTCCTCCTTTTATTAAACTTGCGTATTTACCTAACCTAGGAAGGGTTCGCTTGCGTTTAAGCGCAAGAGGAAAAGACCTTAAAGCCTTAGAAGATGGAATTAATAAAGCTGTTGAAGATTTAAAACCACTTATTGGGGATATTATTGTTGGTTACGATGAAGATGAGAATATCGAAAAGGTAATTGCCAACATCCTTACTAAAAATAGATTAACTCTTTCCATTTCTGAAAGCTGTACTGGAGGTAAAATCACACAAGCTTTTACGAAAATGGAGGGTGCTTCTGCTTACTTTAGAGGGAGTATGATTCCGTATGCGACCGATATTAAAAGCACTGTATTAGGTGTAGATTCGAAAACCATTGCAGCACATTCGGTTGTAAGTGAAGCAGTAGCCACAAGTATGGCCGATCGTACAAAAACAGTATTTGAAAGTGATTTTAGTATTGCAACAACAGGTAATGCTGGCCCTACAAAAGGAGATAGTGATGCTGAAGTTGGCACCGTCTTTATTGCTATTGGTACGCCAAATGGAATTCGCTGTGAAAAATTTATCATGAGTAATCACAGACAACGTACCATTGGAAAAGCAACTAACAAGGCTTTTGAAATGCTACTGGAAGAGATTGAAAAAAATCTGAGCTTAGTGCAACTATGATTTGCACTTTTTCTCTCTTTCAAATAGAAGATATTTTTTGGGGCTTTACAAGAAAATTAGCATAATAATGATACTCTAATAAATTACATAAGACTTCAGAATTCAATAAATCCTGAATTAGAATGCTTGGAACAATTGATCTATGATTTTTTTGTTGCTCTAAAATATGCACAAAAAAACAATTCATCTTGATTAGAACTAACAAAATCACCTTCATAAAAGTAAACCCCCGCCTCAGGGTTAATGGTATCTAGCGATTTAATATTATCTAATTTTCTAGAGGTTAAATAAAGGTTTATTAATGAATCTTCTCCTGAAAAACTTTCCGTCTTTACAAGCCCAAAGAATGATGGGCTACTCATCATACATTTATCATCACACAAAAGTTCCGACCACGAATCTTGTCCAAAACATAAATAAGTACTTAAAACCAACCCTAAAACTAACAATAACTTTCTCATAATTATAAAATTACAAATTCTTTTTCAGATTCAAAAAAGTAGAGTTTAGTAGATACTGTTTTAAAACAATAGAACTTCGAGCTTATTTTTAATTTACCTTTTAAACTGCGAAAAATTTATCATGAGTCATCACAGACAACGTACTATTGGAAAAGCAACTAACAAGGCTTTTGAAATGCTACTGGAAGAGATTGAAAAGTACTTGAGCAGACATTAAACCTATCACTTTTTGTTACATTTCATAGACAATCATCTGTAAAACAGAAAAACAGGCCTTAAATATTATATCTTTAATAGCATATAATAGTAATTGGTCATGAATACCTATGCTCTTAAAACAACTAAAAGTAAAAATCAACTAATAGCTGACAGAAATGCTACTACAAAGAATGCTGGAACTTTAGGTTTCCATTTTATTGATAATAGATCTACAACTGTCACACAACGAAAACTACAAGAAGCGACTAATAAAAGTACACTTCTAAAAAGCAGCCCCATACAAAGAGTAAAAAATAACCTCTATAAACCCTCTACTTCTATTCCAAGCAATGGAACTCCTGTAATACAAAGGGGAGAAATTATGAATGAAAACGGTCTTATCACTAAAGATGATGTAGTTAGATATTTAAGTCCCAAAGTTTTAAACCCATCACATAGAAAGGCAATTATCACTGAATGGAATTCGGAAAACCCAAGCGACCCAATTACCCAAAGCCCCCCCAAGCCAGCTCGAAAAAAAAGGTCACAACAAAACGGTAGTGATAACGAA
Source organism: uncultured Aquimarina sp. (assembly GCA_947499005.1). GTDB lineage: Bacteria > Bacteroidota > Bacteroidia > Flavobacteriales > Flavobacteriaceae > Aquimarina. The sequence continues at coordinate 20,179 of CANMML010000029.1, read as the reverse complement.
AGTGACGAAGCTGAACACATCATGTCTTTTTCAGCCAAAGAAAAAACATCTAGAAAACCTAGTGCTCCTCTCCCCTCTTCAATAACTACAGAATTTGACTTATCTACTGAAAAAGAAGTCCCAGCTTTTTCTATCAAGCATACCCCTAAAGATGAAGGCAAAAAAAAGAAAAGAAAAAGAAAAAAATCAGAAGAGTCCGCTTTTGGAATATCTAGCGCTCCTCCCTCATCAACTAATGAATTTGATACATCAACCGAGGAAGGAATGGCTGCCTATTTCGCCAAATATTCTACTAGCGAGGCACCCAAAAAGAAAAAAGCAAAAAGAAACAAAAAAGAATCTGTAAGCGATAAATACCCTATTGGTTCTCAATACAACGGCCCTTTAAAAACGTTTGGGAAAAGCCACTTACCTGAGTCAAAGAAGAAAAAAAAATCCCATACCTACAAACGTAGGGCTTCAATAACTACCGTTTTTTCAGATAGTGAATATACGGAAGCAAAAAAACTTATAAAAGACAAACATAATTGGGTTGTAATTAAGCACAAACTTGGAGGAGACATTATCATAGAGCATAAAATCAAAAAGTTGATATTAGGCGTACATCCTGATGGTACTGCGTATCCTATAGATAATTAGCCTATAACCCCGTTTAAATTAAAACTTACTTCTTCAACTCTAACTTCTCAGCAAAATAGTCTGTGAAATCTTTCATCGTTGCCGCCATCTTTTCATCTTGAGTCGCACGGTAAAAAGTATCTGTCATAGAAACTAATGTTTGATGAAAAAAGATACGCATTTCATCTACTGGCATATCTTTAGTCCAAAGATCAATTTTCAAACTTTCTTTGGCTTTCGAATCCCATACCGAAAGCATAAAAGCTTTAGCCTCTTCATTAGAAATTCCTCCATCCTCTGCGGTCCATGCTAAAGTCTCAGGAATCTTATTTTCATCTAGACCTACATTCAAACTAATCTTAGAAGTATGCTTTACTGCCATTATTTATTGGGTTTGTATTTAGAATGTTCAAAAATATATGTATTGTCCAATTCGACAAGTTGCTGCAAAGATACTTTATTATGTTTCATAAATGCCGACACAATTTTATAGCCCATATATTGCCCTAACCTACCTGGTGTTTCTGCATCAAAATCTAAATAAAATTTAGTAAAAGGAGCTTCTTGAAGAAAGCGACTGGATAAACTTTTATCTGTGCTAAAAAGTATTTGTTTATCAATAAAATACTCCCACATAAATTTTTCATTTACTTCTGCCCATTCCCACTGTGCTTTTTCATAACGCATTATGTCATAACCTTCTTTAAATGGCACAAAAGCTTCTGTAAGGTATAATTGCTTCCCGTAATGGATCAGCTGTCCTATAAAATCCCTCGAAGTATTGCGTCCTATAATTTTACGAGCATATTCTGCCGCTACATCAGGGATAATTTGATTCTCATGCAAATTATTAGCAATGTAACTCGATATATTTTGATAGAATTCGTGTTCCTTCCCTAGGTAACAATCCAAAGCAATAATCAATTTAGCATTTCCCTGAACAATACTGTTCTTATAATCCACATCATTCGTAATAGCGACTATCTCTGGCACTTTAACTTGAGGATAATAAAACAACAAATGCTTATAAAACAATTCTAGCTCTGTTTCAATGGCACTCAATTTGGGATATACATTAAAAACCTCTTTTCTTAAGGCTAATTGTATACTATCATTTGATTTTTTGATCCAAAAAGTATCTGGGTATTGTTCAGGAAATAAATAGTCAAATTTTGATTTCAATACTTTAAGACTAGCATTGTCCAACTCAGCAAATTCTCGATCAAAACGCTTCATCGAGATATCAACAGAGATTCGCTCTATAGCTTCTGGAGTTTTATATTCTTTTTGACAACCAATCATTAACAGTACCAAAATTGACATTAGATAATATCGACACTTTGAAAAATTCATTTGTTGATTTTTAGACATCTCACAAAAATAATTAAACCGACTCCTTGAAGCTTCATGTATAACTACTTTTTAGCTATTTTAGTGTTACATAAATTTTGAAAATGATGAATAAGGCAAAAGTTATCGATCATATTGTTGACTGGTTAAAAGATTATGCTACAAAAGCTGGTGTAAATGGGTTTGTTGTAGGTGTTAGTGGTGGTATTGATAGTGCATTAACTTCTACGCTATGTGCTAAAACTGGATTAAAGACATTATGTTTAGAAATGCCCATTCATCAACACGAGACTCAAGTTACTCGTGCGCAAGAACACATTACCCAACTTAAAGAGCGTTTTTCTAATGTAAGTGACGAACGAGTAGATTTGACTCCTGTATTTGAAGGCTTTAAAAATCAAGTTCCTGAGGTTAGTGATAGTGACACCTTATTTTTATCACTAGCCAATACTAGAGCGCGTTTACGTATGTCTACGCTGTATTATTTCGCTGGCTTACATGGATTATTGGTTGCTGGAACAGGGAACAAGGTAGAAGACTTCGGAGTTGGTTTTTACACTAAATATGGTGATGGTGGAGTTGACCTTAGCCCTATCGCAGATTTAATGAAATCGGAAGTATATGCTTTAGCTGCTGAAGTCGGCGTGCCAGACGCTATACAAAACGCTGCACCTACAGATGGACTCTTTGGAGACAGCAGAACAGATGAAGATCAAATAGGAGCTAGTTACGACGAATTGGAGTGGGCCATGTCTCAACAAGATGAAGGCAAATCTCCTAATGACTTTGAAGGTAGACAACGTGAAGTCTATGAGATTTATTTACGCTTAAATCGTGCTAATCAACACAAAATGAACCCTATCCCGGTCTGTGAAATACCCTTTGAACTAAAATAACGGTATTTCGTAGAAATACTATGCATACATAGGCACTTTCAATTAAGTTTTAGCTAATTTTATAGAAACCAACTTAATAACGAAGTACGCCAACTATGAAAATATTAATTGCTGATCCGCATCCGCTCATGGGTATCGGTATCGCTAGCGTTCTTGATAACTTGAACGTTGGATTATCTTTTACGCCTACAGTTAACGAAACTGGTGAATTAAAAAGCCTCATAAAAAGAGAGCAACCCAAAATCGTTATAGTAGATTTGGACCTTCCTGATTTTAATGGTTTACAAACCATTAAGGAAATTAAGGAAATCAATCGCTCTATGAGGGTTTTTGTATGGAGTAGACAACCAGAAGAAATTTATGCTTTAAGCACTATAAAGTCTGGTGCATCTGCATATTTATGCAAAACTTGTAGTGAGAAAGAGTTCACCCAAGCCTTTATTCGAGTAATGAGAGGTGGAATTTTCTTAAGCGAAAATCTCACCAAAGAGCTTAATGAGAGAAATTATAAGAAAAGTCATTATAATAATTTCAAAAAACTTTCTACAAGAGAAGTAGAAGTGCTTGATCTTTTAGCAAAGGGAACTCGTAATAAAGAAATTGCCAATCGTTTGGAAATTAACGAAAAAACGGTAAGTACATACAAAACAAGGTTGCTAAAAAAATTAAAGGCCGATAATATTGCTGATCTTATACATCAATCCAATTTTTTACAAGGGACTGATGTTGGAGAAGACCAGTACTTATAGCACGACTCTTTTTAATTTTTTTGAAAGTACTGCTTGCAAATTTTGGTAGTCCATAATTTCAGATAGTACTTCCATTCTATCATCACTGGCTTCTAAAGTTTGTATGGTATTCATTTTATTACTAATTAAATTGAATACTAACTGACGACGTAGATTCAGAATTACATCTGAAACATAATTTGAAATTGAGGTTTCTTTTTGTTTGACTTGTATTTCTTTTCTAGCCCAATCGTCTAAATGGTACTTTTCATCTTGCATTAAAATATGAGTAGCGGTTTGTACTAGCTCTGGGCTCAATAGTTGAATAAATAATTCTACTTTAAATTGATCCCCTTGTTCGGCGTATGTATTTATCAACACAGTATACAACTCTCCAAAATGAGGGTTCATAAAACTAATCTCATCTACTTGTAGGTCTAAGAATATCTTTTCGTAAACCTTAGCAGACACTTCTTCATCCTCCATAATTACCTCGCCCTCTTCATTGGTTTTATACACCGTATCCTTATAGGTAATTTCTTCATTACCATAAAGTAGTAACACCTCTATAACCCTACTTTCCAATTCAAACACAGGATCCACCTTAGCAGTAGTACTTTTTTCGTTTTTAACCGCGGATAATGGATTGGCAGATTGCTTTGCAGCTTCTTTCTTCCCTCCTCTTTTCTTTTCTGTTTTATTAACAGCATCTTGCTGTGCCAAGGTCGCAAAAAGCACTTCTTCCGAAATATCCATGATTCCAGCACATTCCTTGATGTAGACCTCTCGTTTTATTGGATCTGGAATTTTCGCGATACTATTGACCATATCACGAATCAATTCTGCTTTTTTTATTGGATCGTGCTTTGCTTCTTTTTGTAATAGTGTTGCTTTAAAACGAATAAAGTCTTGTGCATTTTCAGAAAGGTATTTTTTAATCCCTTCTTCATCATTCTTCTTAGCAAAACTATCTGGATCTTCCCCTTCAGGAAAAGTACAAACGCGCACATTCATTCCTTGCTCTAGAATCAAATCTATTCCTCGAATTGCTGCTCGAAGCCCTGCTGCATCTCCATCAAAGAGCACCGTGATATTCTTTGTAAGCCTATTGATTAACCGAATTTGATCTGAAGTCAAGGCCGTTCCTGAGGATGAAACAGTATTCAATATTCCCGATTGATAGAACTGTATAACATCGGTATACCCCTCTACGAGATAACAATTATCTTCTTTTGCTATCGTTTGTTTGGCATAATAAATACCATAAAGCACTTTACTTTTATGATAAATATCACTTTCAGGAGAGTTTAAATATTTAGCAGTCTTTTTTTCATTCGTCAAGATTCTTCCTCCAAATCCCAACACTCTCCCAGACATAGAATGTATCGGAAACATAACACGCCCTTTAAATCGATCAAATTGTTTGTGCTCCTTGACAATTGTAAGACCTGTCGCTTCTAAATATTTTAGTTGATATTTTTTTTCAATGGCAGCTTTCGTAAAAGCATCCCATTGATCAGGAGAATATCCTAATTGAAACTTTTTGATCGTTTCATCTGTAAAACCACGCTCTTTGAAATAACTAAGACCAATGGCTTTTCCTAATTCTGTTTGATATAATTGTTCTTGAAAAAAAGAACTGGCATAATCACTAACGAGATACATACTTTCTCTTTCGCTAGCTTGCTCTTTTTGTTCGTCAGTTTGCTCGGTTTCTACAATTTCGATTCCATACTTTTTGGCCAAATATCGAATAGCATCAGGATAGCTAAAATGCTCGTGTTCCATGATGAAAGCAATCACATTTCCTCCCTTCCCGCTACTAAAGTCTTTCCAAATTTGTTTGGCTGGGGACACCATGAAAGAAGGTGTTCTTTCGTCACTAAATGGACTTAACCCCTTATAATTACTTCCCGCTCTTTTTAGCTGCACGAAATCACCTATCACCTCCTCTACCCGAGCAGCTTCGTATACAGCATCTATTGTTTCACGAGTAATCAATATGTAGTGATTTATTTTTTACGCTCGATAACATAAGTTACCATAAGTTTTAGCGCTTCTTTATATTCTGAATCGGAGTAATTTTCTAACAATGCAAGCGCCTTGTTTTTATACGCATTCATTTTTTGCTCGGCATATTGAAGACCTCCTGCATCAATTACTTTTTGAATGACTTCTTTTACTCTTTTCTTATCTGTGTTATAATTTTTAACACTATTTATCAGCCATTTTTTTTCTGCTTCACTTACCGTATTCAACGTATAAATTAAAGGCAACGTCATTTTTTGCTCTTTGATATCTATTCCCGTAGGTTTCCCTATCGCTGTCTCCCCATAATCAAACAAATCATCTTTAATTTGAAAAGCCATACCAATGTACTGACCAAAAAGACGCATTTCCTCAACAAATTTAGTATTAGGTTGAACTGAAGCAGCTCCTAAACTACAACAAGCGGCAATCAATGTAGCTGTTTTTTGTCTTATGATTTCGTAATAAACCTCTTCCGAAATGTCTAAACGTCTAGCTTTCTCAATTTGCAACAACTCCCCTTCACTCATCTCTCTTACCGCCACTGATATGATTTTCAACAAATCAAAATCATCATTATCAATACACAATAACAATCCTTTTGAGAGTAAGTAGTCTCCAACTAACACTGCGATTTTATTTTTCCATAATGCGTTTATGGAAAAAAATCCCCTACGCATATTCGAGTCATCAACAACGTCATCATGCACCAAAGTTGCCGTATGAATTAACTCGATTACTGAAGCTCCGCGAAATGTTCTTTCATTTGTTTCATTGGATTCAGAAAGCATTTTCGCTACCAAAAACACAAACATAGGACGCATTTGCTTCCCTTTTCGTTTTACGATATAATGTGTAATTCTATTCAGTAAAGCCACCTTAGAATCCATAGAGCTGGTGAACTTTCTTTCGAAAGTGTCCATTTCTTCTCGAATAGGGGCCTTAATTTGTTCAACTATCTTCAAGATACAGCTGTGCTTTTGGTATATTCTTCTATGTACGAAGATAGTCCTTTCCGTAGTGTATTCCTATCCTCTTACTCGAGCTTTTCTTTTAAGATTTATTAGCCAACTGACCACAAGCTGCATCAATATCTTTTCCTCTACTTCTACGCACATTAACAACTATATTTCTCTTTTCTAAAGCAGCAATATATGCATCTAGTGCTTTTTTAGGAGCTTGTTGAAATTCGCCATCATCAATAGGATTGTATTCAATAAGGTTTACTTTACAGGGAACGTAAGAGCAAAACCTTACCAAAGCATCAATATCTTTTTTAGTATCATTGATGCCATCCCATACTACATATTCGTATGTAATGCGACGCTCTGTTTTCTCATACCAATACTCAAGAGCTTCTCGTAAATCTTTTAACGGAAAATTTTCATTAAACGGCATAATACGAGTACGCACTTCATCAATTGCCGAATGTAAAGACACGGCTAAATGAAAACGCACCTCATCATCTGCCATTTTCTTGATGATCTTGGGAACTCCAGAGGTAGATACGGTAATACGTCTTGGAGACATCCCCAAACCTTCTTCGGAAGTTATTTTCTCTATCGATTTAATTACATTATTGTAGTTCATCAAAGGCTCTCCCATTCCCATAAATACAATATTACTTAAAGGATGCCCATGATATAATCTACTTTCATTATCAATTGCAACTACCTGATCGTAAATTTCATCTGCATTTAAATTCCGCATACGTTTTAAGCGTGCTGTTGCACAAAATTTACAATCGAGACTACAACCTACTTGCGAGGAAACACAAGCCGTTGTTCTCGATGCTGTTGGTATCAAAACAGATTCTACCACCAAACCATCGTGAAGTCGAACTGCATTTTTGATCGTCCCATCACTACTACGTTGCATTTGATCTACTCGAATGTGATTGATTACAAAATGTTCTTCCATTAAGGCACGAGTAGCTTTAGAAAGATTAGTCATTGCTTCAAAATCATGAGCTCCTTTTTGCCATAACCATTCATATACTTGATTTCCGCGAAAGGCTTTATCTCCTTGATTCACAAAAAACGTTCGCAGTTGCTCTTTTGTTAAAGCTCTAATGTCTTTCTTCTTACTCATTCGTACTAAAAATAAAATGCTAAGTTACATTTTAACCTGTTTCCTTGTTTGATTACTATCAAAAGAAAAACCACCCAAGGGGATTGGATGGTTCAACAACAACATATCAACTAGTACTCAACATCCATCTATTAAAATGATGAATGTGTTTTTTGAATCTATTTATTAAGCATCAATACACTAGACCTATTATTAAAGTATCGATTTACAATATGCCTATTTGAACTAGATTATCTTCTTTTATATCAAAAAAACTGGGTTAGCCTATTGAGCTTTAAGTATAAAACGCTAAGCAAACCATAAACCCTACCTAATACGATTTACTAACAAAAAATTCGCATATCTGCCGTTTCTTTTTCACTATTCTTTCGTTAAAAAAAGCAACCGTAACTTAGGCTACCCTTGATTTTTTCCTTAGACTAGTAAAAAATAATCCGATAGCTATCGGATCAGCATATTAACACGAAATTCTTATCAGCAAATCGCATAAGGAACTATCAAGACGCTATTAGTTCAGTACTTAATAATTATTTTAACACAGATGAATGCTAAAAAAAACGTTTTCGGTTAAATAAGCACAACTACATACCAATACTAACTACCTTAAAGGTTCTATTTGAAATTACTTTTGCACCCCATTTCTAATATTTAAGTCATGAAAATTTTAGTTTCTCCATTTGCTGTATTAATTACTTTGCTTTTTTCATTGAATAGTTATGCTTCAAAAAAAATAACATTAGATACTCATGAAAGTTCTAATGAATTAGTCATTACTCTAGAAGGAATCGAACAAGGAGAAAAATTCACCCTAATTGATATGGAAGGAAAAGTGATTTTTGAAGAAGTATTAGAACAATCTAAAATCTTTTCAAAAAGCTTTAGTTTCAAAAAATTCAAACAAGGCTTATATCAAGTAAAAACAGTGACTAATACATCTATTGAGTTTACTCCATTTATCATTGTCCCTAGTATGAAAAAGATAATGAAAGGAGAGCCTAAGGTTATTAATCGACCTGAAATTTACGTTACCGATGAAAACAGGTTAGCGATTGAGGTTGAAAACAATCAAAACTATGAAATAGATATTTACATCTACAAAGAAGGGACAAGCAATAACTTAACTAAGGACAAAGACCTAAAAGACTCTGTTGTACAAAAATTCTATTCATTACCGAGATATAACACTTACAACACCGTTATAACCATTGAAGGTCAAGTTTTCGAAAAAACAATAACGATCAACTAAAGTGTACACAATAACATAAAAAGAGCGTCATAAAATTTAAATTTCATGACGCTCTTTTTATGTTATAATACCTCAGCAAACTCCTTTTTATACAATTTACTTGGCATCATAATTTCTTAGCACTTTATATTTCACCTAGCGCTTGTTCTATGTCTTCAATGATATCCTCAATATGCTCTAAGCCCAATGAACATCTTACCATACCAGGAGTAATCCCCACAGCTAACTTATCTTCTTCTGCTAATTTAGCATGAGTTGTGGATGCAGGGTGTGTTACAATAGTCCTTGAGTCACCTAAATTTGCAGACAGTGAGCACATCTGGATATTGTCAAAGAATGTTTTCCCACCTTGTACCCCTCCTTCAACTTCAAAAGCTACAATCGTTCCTCCTAGTCTCATTTGCTTTTTAGCTATTTCGTATTGAGGGTGAGACTTCAAAAATGGATATTTAACCCATTTCACTTTAGGATGTTTTTCAAGATATTCTGCCAATTTCAATGCATTATCACATTGTTTATCTGCTCTAACTGCTAAAGTTTCTAAACTTTTAGAAAGTATCCAAGCATTAAACGGAGACATGCTTGGTCCTGTCAAACGAGAGAACAAATAGATTTCTCTAATTAAATCTGCATTTCCTACTGTAATACCACCTAAAACACGCCCTTGACCATCGATTAATTTTGTTGCAGAATGAATCACCAAATCTGCTCCAAATTTCATTGGATTTTGCAAATATGGTGTTGCAAAACAATTATCTACAATCAATAGAATATCATGTTTTTTGGCTATAGCGCTCAAATATTCCATATCCAACACATCTACACCAGGGTTAGTAGGTGTTTCGCAATAGATGAATTTGGTATTTGACTTGATTAAGCTTTCAACTACATCAACATCATTTACTCCAAAATAGCTTGTTTCAATATTCCATTTAGGGAAATACTTCGTAAACAATCCATGTGTTGCTCCAAATACCGAACGTGCAGAAACAATATGGTCTCCAGAGTCTAACAAAGCTGCAAAAGTAGAAAATACTGCAGCCATCCCAGAAGCAAATGCAAAACCTGCTTCAGCCCCTTCCAACTTACACACTTTACTGATAAACTCATTTGTGTTAGGGTTGCTATAACGGCTGTATAAATCTCGTTGCTTTTCTTCTGCAAATGAAGCTCTCATTTCTTCTGCATCATCAAATACAAAACCCGAAGTAAGATACAACGGTACCGAGTGCTCTTTATTTCCTGTGCGTTCGATTTGATCTCGAACTGCAATTGTTTCAAAATGCTTATTCATTTTCTACTTTTTCTCCATTGACTACTACACTGTAGGTAACAGTGGCAGTAGGCTCTAGTGTTTTTGATACCGAACAATATTTTTCAAATGACAAAGCAGCTGCTTTCAGTGCTTTTTTAGGTGCTACTTTTCCTGTTATAAAAATCGTAGCATGTATTTGCGTAAACGGCTTCGCTTCTCCCATTGGTTTGCGCTCTCCTTCCACTTCCATACTATAAGATTCGATCTCTTGTCTTTGTTTTTGAAGGATCCCTATTAAATCTATTCCACTACATCCTGCAACTCCCATTAGCAATAGTTCCATCGGACTTGCTCCTAAATCGTCTCCGCCTTGTGAAGCTCGCTTATCTAAATCTACTACATATCCACGATCATTTTTTACCTGAAAATGGAATTTTTCGTTTACTCGGTTTAAAGTTACTTTCATTTGTTATGGCTTTCAGCCAAACGCCACCAGCTACCAGCTACCAGCATCCAGCAAATATTATTTTATAGCTCGTTGCTGGTTGCTCAACGCTAACAGCAGCAAGCTTTGCTTGCTATTCAAAAATCGGATATAAAAAATTATCCAATTGATCGTATTCTATTAAAAATGCATCATGACCATGTATCGATCGAATTACTTGATGCGTTACTTTTTGTCCTGAACGTTGACGTATTTCTTTAAGTTGCCTTACCGTTTCCTTATCTTCTTTTAAGGTGAATAATGCATCCGAATCTACAGAAACAATATGTATATCAGACGAAACAGCATATATGGCTTCCTTAAAGTTCGAGAAATTCTTAGAGATATCAATAGTCCCTAATATATAGTTCAGTTGCTTGTATGAACTCAACGTAAAACGTTCTCCTAATCTTTTACCATGATAATTCAACCAACTTACAATATTGAACATCCCTAAACTCTCATTTACCGTTCTATTAAATTTCATGGTAAAAGACTCTGGTGTTCTATACATCAACATAGCATGCATTCGTGCATCATGCAATGCATTCGAAGAATTCAACAATATATTTCCTTGAATTTGAGTATTTGCAATAACCCAATCTGTAGCTTTCCAATCTGTAGCTACTACCACTAAGTTTTTTGCTAGATGTGGTTTTAATACAGAAAGTTCCCAAGCAATGCCTCCACCGAGTGACCCACCTACATTGGCAAATAACTTTTGAATGTTTAACTTTTCTAATCCCAATGCTATTAATCTAGCAATATCTTTTGCTGTAAAAATGCGATAGTTTTCGAATAGGTTATTGGGGTTACCATCGAATCCATTCCCTGGTATATTGAAGGCGATTACAGTATACCTTTGCGTATCGATGACCTTACCATCATCTACTAAACTTTTCCACCAACCATTTTCTCCACTAACTTGAGAATTTCCTGTAAGCGCATGCGTAATCAATACCACAGGGGCTGTTCCTATAGAAGGGCCAAACACTTGATAGGATAATTCTACACTTAAAGTTTCACCAGCAAAAGTGGTGTAGTTGTCAATCGATATGTATGATAAAATTGAACTCACAATTCTTGTTACGTTTTTACTGGTATCAAGAATGCAACACAAAGGGAAGCTAATTTCTAAAAAAGAAACTTTCTTGTTATCTATCCACAAATAGTGGTAGAATGTAGCACCTTCTCAGCTGATAAATACAACAGAGGGTTGCTAAGGTCTTATTGGGTCTATTCCCTAAACCTTTCTTGATAACAACAACATGTTAAATAAACGTGGGTGCAAATATATGCTTTTTTGGTTAAAGGTAAGGAGTAGAAGGCTGAAGGATTCAGAGCAATTTCATTTAAAAGTAAAACTACTTTTATTAAAGAAATTTCTTTGGAGTTTCGTCATGCTGAATTTATTTCAGTACCCTATAATAAAAAAAGCTAGTGGGATGCTGAAATAAATTCAGCATGACGCCCCAAAAGATATAATTTCTTCCAGAAAAAGTTAAATGAAATTACCCTGCTGAAGGTTTGAAAATTCTTTTATCAAAACAATCTCCTTTTTACCCTCTAGCTTTTACCCTCTAGCTCTACTTCCCCAAACTGCACTTCATACAGGTTTTTGTAGTAACCTTCTGACTTTTGAAGTAATTCGAGATGATTTCCTTGCTCGACTACTTTTCCTTTATCCATTACCAAAATAAGGTCGGCTTTTTTGATCGTAGCCAGACGATGCGCAATTACAATAGAAGTTCTCCCTTCAGTAATTTTATCTGTAGCTTCTTGGATTAGTTGTTCACTATGTGTGTCTACAGAAGATGTTGCTTCATCTAACACTAAAATTTTAGGCTTCGCAATATATGCCCTTAAAAAAGCAATCAATTGACGTTGCCCCGAAGATAACATAGCTCCTCTTTCCTTTACATCATAATCATACCCACCAGGAAGGCTCGCAATAAATTCGTGAAGACCAATATTTTTAGCAGCAGTAATTACCTCATCTTTTGTTATACGCTCATCACCAAGTGTAATATTATTGAAAATAGAATCTGCAAAAAGGAAAACATCTTGTAATACTATCGAAATATAACTTCTTAATTCTCCTAAAGAAAGCTTCGTAATATCTACTCCATCAATAGAAATTGTCCCCGAATTTATATCATAAAAACGCCCAAGTAAACTGATAATAGTAGACTTCCCTGCTCCAGTAGCTCCAACAATGGCAACGGTTTGCCCCGGCGCTACAGCAAAAGAAACATCTCGCAACACTAATTCATCTTTTAAATAGCCGAATTTCACAGCATCGAAAGAGATCTCTCCCCTTACATGATCTAAGCTTTGTTCTCCTTTTTCTTGGATACTGTTTTCTTCTTCAAGAATACCTAATACTCGTTTTGCGGCTACCATCCCCATTTGCAAAGTATTGAACTTATCTGCTATTTGACGTAAAGGTCTAAAAAGCATATTGGTCAATTCGATAAACATCACAACAATCCCAAAAGTAAACACATCACTTTCAATCGTTTTCAACCCTCCATACCACACTAAAAAACCAAAGGCCAATGATCCCGAAAGCTCAGCAATTGGGAAAAAAATAGAATTATACCAAACCGTTTTTATCCAACCTTGTTTATGCTTTTCATTAATAGCTTTAAATTTCTCAAATTCTCGATCCTCTTGTGCAAACATCTGGACAATCTTCATCCCCGAAAGATGCTCTTGGATAAATGTATTAAGGTGCGAAACCTGTGTGCGAACTTGCTCGAAAGCAGATTTCATTTTTATATGAAAAATACGAGTCGCAATTACAATAATTGGAAGTACTGCCAATACAATTAAAGTTAATTGCCAACTCTTGTAAAGCATAAACCCTAAAATCGCAAACATTTTTAGCAAATCGGCTATAATCATAAACAAGCCTTGACTAAACACATCGGCAATGCGATCCATATCATTAATAGCTCTTGTAACTAGTTTACCTATGGCATTGGTATCGAAGTATTGTTTTTTAAAACCAAGAATATGTTTGAACAGTTTGACCCTAATATCTTTAACTACACGAAGACCTAACCAACTTGCGAAATAGATATAGGTAAGTTGAGTTATCACTTCTAACATCAACATCGTAAACATCAAGGAGATGTAAACAGTAAGATTTCCATAATTTTTTGTAGATATCCCTTCATCAATGGCATATTGCAAAAAATAAGGACGAGCTACTACAAACCCTGCATATAGAACTGCCCCAATAGTACACAATACAAAGACAAATCTATACGCCTTGGCATAAACCAAAAGCTTTCCTAAAACTCTAAGATCGTATGGGTTTTCTTTCTTTTTACTCATCTAACATGATGTTTTTGGGGTAGACTACTTCAGTTAAATACAAGCCTTTCGCTGGAACAGAGTACCCTGCTTTGCTCCTACTTTCTGATTGTAAAATACGATCAATATCGGAGAGTTCTAATTTCCCTGTACCTACTTCAATTAGGGTTCCTACTACAGCACGAACCATATTTCGCAAAAAACGATTAGCGGCAATATGAAAAACCAATAAATGATCTTCCTCTTTAATCCATTCTGCTCGAAATAGATCACAATTATAAGTCTTTACATCTGTTTTACTTTTACTAAAACACTTAAAGTTTTTATAATTCAACAGCAAAGCTGCTGCTTGATTCATTTTATCGAGATCTATGGGCTGATTTACCAAGTATGCACTTTGTGTTTCAAAAGGATTTTTTCTAGTGACCACTCTATATTCATAAGCTCTTCGTGTTGCATCGAATCGCGCATGTGCTTCATTGGCTACTTTATAAATCTCATAAATAGCTATAGGATCTTTTAAAAATGAATTCAACTTATATACTAAATCCTTTGCATTAAATACCACATCAGTATCAAAATGAGCGATCATGAATTTTGCATGCACCCCCGTATCAGTTCTTCCTGCACCAACTATAGTAATCGACTCTCTTAATAACAAAGACAAGCCTTTTTCGATAGTTTCTTGTACAGAACTTGCATTAGGCTGAATTTGCCAACCGTGAAATGATGCCCCATTATATGAAAGTTCAATAAAGTACCTCAATTGCTAAATTTTGTAATTAAATTTGTGACAAAGATAAGTGTTAACTGACGTACATGTCTAAACCTCATTGATTGAAAAAATATGTTTGTTTCCTAATCTTTGCATTAGGCATTTTATCAGCTACTGGGTCTGAAGCCCCTAAAATTAGTTTACTTACCTATGAAGTAGGAGACCAATCTCACTCTATTTTTGGGCACACAGCTATTCGCATTCAAGATCCTATCTACAAAACGGATTGGGTATATAACCATGGTATTTTCGATTTCGAGGCTCCCTTTTTCTTATTAAAATTTGCAAAAGGAACAGCTCAATACAAATTAGGAATTCAAGAATTTGATGATGCTATTCGTGGGTATTTTAATGAAAACAGACAGGTATTTGAGCAGAAACTTAACCTTACAGACACACAAAGTAAAGAACTACTTCGATTGCTTCAAGAAAATTACAGACCCGAAAATCGTTATTATCGTTATGGTTTTTTAAAAAACAATTGCAGTACCAAAGCAAGAGACCTTTTATTTACAAGTTTCGAAAACACAACCTACCAAAAAGAACAAACAGATCGCACCTATCGTTCATATATTAACGAATATATGCAACCTACTCCATGGTATAAATTTGGAGCCAATCTATTATTGGGAAGCAAAATCGATTATAATATCAATAGTTGGGAATTAATGTTTCTCCCTGATTTCTTATCCAAAGAAGCAGAAAAAGCAGTCATCAACGGCAATCCTTTAGCGAGTAAACAACAGCCAATTTTTAAAAACATTAGTCCTACAAACGATTCTAAATGGAAGTTAACTCCCTTTATTTTATTTAGCTTTCTATTTGTAATCATCGTACTGGGAAGATCTCGTGTAATTATCCAAACATTCACAGTGATTATTGGACTTACAGGAGTTTTCATGCTAGGGCTTCACTTTATTTCGGGGCACCCAGAAGTACAAGCTAATTATAATTTACTCTGGTGTAACCCATTATATTTATTCAGTTTTGCATTGTGTTTTACCCAATGGAAAAAAATACACCGAGCACTGGCATTAACATTATTGATTTGTATTGGCATAGCTATAGTGATTGGAATTACAAAAAAACAAGGATATATCCCTGCGTTCTTTCCTCTAATCATTAGCCTAATCTGGATTAATTTGAAACAATTGACTAGGAAATAATCTGAGCCTGAATAATACTTCAAACGAAAGACTTACTGCATAAAGTGGTTTCACGGAGAGAAACAAAATGAAATTGTGTTAAAACCTATACTATTTTCCCCATCTCATTTTGAAAAATCAAGATAAAGTCAGGCTGAGCGCAGTCAAATCCAGGCTGAGCGCAGTCGAAGCCCAGACATTACTTCAATCGAATTTGAGACATATTAAAGGCACATTTATCTATCCACTAGTCATACGATTTATTTATTTCAAACAGGCATTAAAAAAGCCCAATTCATTTTTTTGAATTGGGCTTTTCTTACTAGTAAAAACTTTATGATATGTTGATTTTACTCAACACAACAACACCGAAATTTATACATCGAATTAATCTAACAAGCGTAAAAACACAGCTGGCTCCCCTGTACTAACCGTAGTTAAGTGATCCATGGTTACAATATGACCATCAGCATTTTTACCTGTAATGATAACGCGCTTTTCGCCTACATGAAATTCCCCTACGCGATCTCCTTTAGTTACTTCGACTCCAGAAGTATGTGGAGTTCCTAATACGGTTCCGATAATATTTCCTGCTCCATTTTCAATAATAGTACGTTGACCAATCGCTGGTGGCACGAATAATTGAGAAACGGTAATATCTGTTAATGGCCCTATTTTAAAATATTTAGGGACATAGGTCGTTGGTTGCTCATCATTAGTGGCAGCTCCTAATGCCACTGTTCTTCCAAATGTTGGAGTATCTCCTGCTTCTGTGCAGAACATCCAAGTCGTAGAAAATGGACTCCCATCTTCATACTCACCAGTAGCTATATATCTACCATGAACGACAAAAGAACCTTTTACATCTCCTCCCGAAATATCTAAATTATAGAATACACTTAGTGCTAATGTCCCTACACTATAAGTCCCTTCTGCATCAACCATAATAGGTTCAACAACTGGTCCTACTGGCCCTACCCCTAAATATGGATAGATACTTACATTCTTTACTTTTACTGGAATTGGTTGCATAATAATTTTTGTTTTAGAGTGTGAATTATTGAGTAAACTACCCATGAGACAAGCTCACAAGGCATTTATATGAAATAAAATTTTAATTTCTAGGCAAGCCTTGGGGGTATTATTCCCTTTGGCGGTGCCAATAAACTAAAACCACCAAGAAACAATACGATTTACTGATTCTCTTGGTGGCTTTTAATGAATAATAGTTAGTTGGTTACTTAATAGTACTATTATACATCTTGGATTTTAGTAATATGTGCCTCTCCTTCTAATGGCGCAAATACACTAACGATAGCCGCTCCATTAATTGGTTTAGCCGTTACTGGTGTAGCATTACAAAAGAAATGATAATTAGTCCCTGCTACGATCTGAATCGAAACAGCTACTGGGCTGTAGTTAACTCCTACTAATCCAGCTATAGCTTCTTCAAATGCTTTTTTTGCTTCTGCTGAAATTTTACATGTGTATAATGAATATGCTCCTACTAATGCCATGATATTTTATTTTAATGTTGGTTAATTTATATTCCTACTCTATTTAAGGTTTTCAGAACCCCTTCAAAAACAATTAATTAGCGCTATTATTTGATTTCTAAGACAATACTACATCACTTTATCTATTTTGTAATCATCAAAATAGTGAATGGGCTTTTTTTCTTAGTAAAAGGTTAATTTTTTGAAGTTTATGAAAAAACAAGCATCCTTTATTAAAAAATCATTACCCCTAATTTTTCAAAGACTTATTTTTTTTATAGCTTCACTTCAATTATTAACCATATTTTAAATATTTACATTATGTCATTAGACCCTAATGAAATTTTCAATATTGATATTACTATCGATACTGAAGGACTGGAAGAAGTAATCAATAATTGTACATTGGCTGCAGGAACTTTCGAAGAACCTATTTTTGCAGATAGCTTTGCAGACGTACAAGATTTAATTGAAGTCCCTCTACAACAAACCATCAGCAGGAATACTTTTGATGTAAAAGCGATTCAATTTAACCTTAAAGAAAAAGTAGCAGGTGCGAACCCAACACTAAAGTTACTTTGCGTAAATCTGTTAGACGTTACCAAAGCACATACAATCATGCCCGATCAAGAATTAGTCGACGATGTGTATGATGTAAATTTTGATTGCACCAATTTAACAGTACAAGGGAGATTATTATGTACAGCTTCAACAGATACTACTGACTGCCTTTTAGAATACAACCTTAATTCTCCATTAGAACCTGCAGGAAATTATAATTTTAATGCTTTTACTACTATTTTCACTATGGAAATAGGTAGCATTACTTGTTGTTTTAGTGTTGATCCGTTTATTAGAGTAAATCGAAGAAGAAGATAAATATTGAAAAAATTATTTTATTTTTTTATTTACATACTTATCTGTTCCTTTAACTGTCAATTCGAAGTTATAGGGACAGATAAAACTCTTGATTCAGAAATAAAATCAATTAACAAATTATTATCTCTTTCAGAAGAATGTTCCGATGAAAACAAAGCTCTTCAGTATGCTAAAAAGGCTTTACTCTTATCTAAAAAAATTGATAATCAAGTCTTGACTGCACAATCTTATTCAAAAATAGGAACGCTTCATGACTTACTAGGGAACAAAACTTTAGCAATTGAGTCTCATTTAAGTTCTTTAAAAATATTTAAAAAACTAAATCATAAAATTGGAATTTCAGAATCATTTTTGAATTTAGGAGTTATTTATTTTTCTAATCAAGAATCAGAATTAGCAATAATTTATTTTAAAAGAGCTTTAAAAATTTTACCTAGTAACGAAATCTATCTCCAAGCTAGTTGTCTTACAAATATTGGAGAAGCCTACAGGTTATCTCAAAAAAAAGATAGTGCAAAAAGTTATCTAAACAAAGCACTAAATAAAAACCGACTTTTAAGTGAAGATCAAAAACAGTTAGGAGCTTATTCACTTGGAAATCTAGGAATTATATATTTCTCAGAAAATAAACTTGATAGTGCTAAAATATATTTGAATAAGTCTTTAAAAATTTTATCTCCATTTGAAGACTCTTACTCTATTTCTTATTATAAAGCTGAATTAGGGAAAATTTATTTAAAAGAAAATAAATTTTCTATTGCTAATGAAAAATTTTTGGAAGCTATTGAAATCGCTAAAAGGGCTGGACTAAAAGAACAAATCAGAGATTTCAACAAACTCCTTTCCAACTTTTATTCTACCCAAAAAGATTACAAAAAAGCCCTATACCACCAACAGCAATTTCAAATCTATCAAGACAGTTTAGTTAATAAAGAAAATGTCAAAAAGATAGAGCAACTAAAAGCAGGTTATGAAATTGACAAACGTGAAACTCAAATTGGGTTACTACACAAAGTCAATAGCACTCAGAAAAAGTGGTTGATTTCACTGGGGGTTGGTATTTTAAGTTTTATACTACTTGCTTCTTTATTATTTATAAGTCGTAGAAAAGTACGCAAAGCCAATATTGTTTTAGCACAACAAAAAGAAGAAATCTCAAAACGAGAACAAGAGAAAGCTTGGCTATTAAGAGAGCTTAATCATCGTGTAAAAAACAACTTACAAATGGTAGCCAGTTTATTGAACCTACAAAGCAATAAATTAACTGGGCACCCTGCGCAAGAAGCCATTCTTATAGGAAAACAACGTGTAGAAGCCTTATCCTTAGTACACCGTAAATTATACCAAGAAGGCGTCGATACCCGTATCAACATCAAAGATTATATTACCGAATTGATTTTGGGTTTATTCCATGCTTACAATGCCAACTTTAAACCTCAAATTACGATTAGCGACGATGTGAGTGTCAATATCGATAGTGCCATTCCACTTGCCTTAATCGTCAATGAAATTATCATCAACTGCTTAAAATACGCTTACGAAGGCATTGACTGCCCTTCTCTTGAAGTTGAAATTAGTGTGTTACCCGAACAACGATTAGCCATCCACATTTGGGACAACGGGGTCGGCTTCGACGAAAATGCCGAAATGAAAGATTCCCTTGGAATGAAAATCATTAAATCCTTAACACGTCAATTAGATGGTAGTGTTACTCACTTTAATGAAGACGGAGCACATTGGCGCTTGAATGTACTTGGGAAATGATTTTTAGTTGTGGGTTGGGAGTTGTCAGGTAGAAGGTAGAAGGTAGAAGGTAGAAGGTAGAAGGTAGAAGGTAGAAGGTAGAAGGTAGAAGGTAGAAGGTAGA
>CANMML010000028.1 GCA_947499005.1 uncultured Aquimarina sp. | reverse complement strand
GACCTCCCTTGGTAAGGTAAATACCCTTTGGTCAATATCTGCTGAATCTACTGCTTCGGTTATCGTTTTAAAAAAAACGTTTGGGACGTTGCAGTTATGTGCCTACTTATCCAACCTTACAGCCTCATATCCAGTTCGTGTTCCTCAGAACCAACCACGCAGTCTGGCTTACTTCAGTCATTGGGTCACCCCAATCAACCTTGCCACTTGCTTTACTTAGGACCGTTACTTCCTCGTATCATGTATTTACACCCTTTGGGACATTCTTTAAATGAACTATATTTACCATTCAAGGCACACACACGATGTATAACAAATTGGGCAATTAGTGTTTAATCGAAAGATTGTTATCTATTTGCAAATTCGCCAAATCTTTTGATTTGGTGTTAAATGAGAAAAATTAAAACAAAATGCAAAAGATTTGGCTTATGGCTAACCTAAAAATAATTGCTTGTTTTCCGTCCAACTTGCCATATATTTAACGTTGTAAACTATTAAAAAACAAATGAAAAAAATATTTTTGACAATCGTCTTTTGTTCTGCATTTATATCAACTTTTGCTCAGGATGAAATAGTAGATGGAAAATTAACAGTAAAAGGCTTATTATATATTACTCAAAATCACGATTCTTCCAGTCACCCAACTACAACTTCTAGAGGAAATATTTTCCAACTATATACTAATGCCAATAATACACTAGAAATGGGCGTTGCAGGAGCAGAAAACTCAAGGCGTTCATGGATTTTATCTAGACATATTGACTTGTCTGGTCAGTTTGGAAGGTATTACTCTACACTACACTTACAACCTGATACTGGTGATAAAACTCAATATAAAGGAATTGCCATTGGATACAATGCTAGCACCAACCTTGGAATAGGAACTCACTTAGCTGTAAATGGAAATGTAGGTTTTGGAACAACAAATCCAAAGGCTCAATTACACTTAAACAGATACGATTCTTCTTCCAGTCACCCAACTACAACTTCTAGAGGAAATATTTTTCAACTATATACTAATGCCAATAACACACTAGAAATGGGCGTTGCAGGAGCAGAAAACTCAAGGCGTTCATGGATTTTATCTAGACATATTGACTTGTCTGGTCAGTTTGGAAGGTATTACTCTACACTACACTTACAACCTGATACTGGTGATAAAACTCAATATAAAGGAATTGCCATTGGATACAATGCTAGCACCAACCTTGGAATAGGAACTCACTTAGCTGTAAATGGAAATGTAGGTTTTGGAACAACAAATCCAGAGGCTCAATTACACTTAAACAGATACGATTCTTCTTCCAGTCACCCAACTACAAC
The DNA here is from genome assembly GCA_947499005.1 of uncultured Aquimarina sp. GTDB lineage: Bacteria > Bacteroidota > Bacteroidia > Flavobacteriales > Flavobacteriaceae > Aquimarina. The sequence continues at coordinate 48,952 of CANMML010000028.1, read as the reverse complement.
TTCTAGAGGAAATATTTTTCAACTATATACTAATGCCAATAACACACTAGAAATGGGCGTTGCAGGAGCAGAAAACTCAAGGCGTTCATGGATTTTATCTAGACATATTGACTTGTCTGGTCAGTTTGGAAGATACTACTCTACACTACACTTACAGCCTGATACTGGTGATAAAACTCAATATAAAGGAATTGCTATTGGCTATAAAGGAGATTCTAATTTAAATATTGGAACTCATTTAGCTGTAAATGGAAAAGTTGGAATTGGAACTCTAAACCCTGATTCAATGCTTACTGTTGCTGGTAAAATACATTCGCAAGAGGTATTAGTAACTGCAACAGCAGGAGGCGCTGATTTTGTTTTCGAAAATGATTATAATTTACCGTCTCTAAAGACTGTAGAATCTTATATTAAGAAAAATAAGCATTTACCTGAAATTGCTTCTGCTAAAGAAATGGATGAAAAAGGAATTAATCTAGCTGAGATGAATATCAAATTACTTCAAAAAATTGAGGAGTTAACTCTTTATACTATTCAACAGCAAAAACTAATACAAAATTTAAGTGATCGATTAATTAAAGTAGAGAACACAAAGTAAACAGTTTACAACACTGGTAACCGTTGCACCACCCATTAAATTCACTAAAAACCTATTTCAAAAATGGCTTTCTAAGGAAGAATAATGGGTTGAGTTGAGTAAGTTGTCAAAATATTTACACCCCTTAAAAAGCTTTTATTTAAGTCCTCAATGATGTTTTTAAGTACTTTTGATATACCGAGTACTCCTACTCCTATTTTCGCATGTTTTTTAAGGAATCTTAGATACTTATTTAAGTTATAAGCCATATAATAGCAAATAGGTCGATTAGTGCTTAATCCAAAAGCTGTTGTCTATTTGCAAAGTCGCCAAATCTTTTGATTTGGTATTAAAAAGAAAAATTAAATGCAAAAGATTTGACTTGTGCTAAACCGAAAATAATTGTTTATTCTGTACTACTCGCCATATATTTAACATTGTAAAACATAAGAAAAACAGAAATGGAAAGATATATTAAAGAGCTTGAACAAAACACAAATAAATTATTGGAAACCGTTAAGGAATATCCAATTGAAAAGCTTGCTAAAAAAAGTGGCTCGGAATGGAGTTTATTAGAAATTCTGGAACATATTTATATTACTGACAAGGTTATTTATAGTATTGTTTCTAAATCATCTGACAAGGAATCCAAGGATAAAGAGCTATTTGGACAAAATAAATTGGAAATTATTTTAATAGACCAACGAGACAAAAAAATTCAATCACCATATTTCCTTCATCCTAAAGGCCATTTTCAGAACCTCTCAAGCTTTAGTTCTGCGTTTATCGATTTAAGGAACTCTTTAAAAAATGACCTTATAACCGAAAAAATAAAAATTGACAATAGAATTCATAATCATCCTTTGTTAGGAGAATTCACAATAACAGACTGGCTGAATTTTATTCCATTGCATACTGAAAGACATTTAAAACAGATTGAAGATACGATATAACACCTGTATTTTGGCACAAGCTATACTTATTATATGGACTTGTTATTGCTTATATAGAACGGAGAAAGTAAAAACAATATATCAACAATAAATTCCTAAGCTTAGGGTTTTCCATTGTATTCTTCAAAACAATCCTCAAAAAACAATCCTCAAAAAACAATCATCAATTCACAAATGCAATTTAAGTGTCCAAACCTTATCCTATAAACTCATAATATTTTTGAAAAATAATACGAAACCAAGGTGTGTAATTTTGAGGGAAAGCATCAATATCTTTTTTTACCTCTTCAAGAGAAACCCAACGCCAATTTGCAGCCTCTTCTGGATTTAAAACAGGTGCATTGTTATAGTTACCTACTAATACATGATCAAATTCATGTTCGGTAAGGCCGTTATCAAAAGCTGCCTTATAGACAAAAGCAAATTTTTCTTCTAGATCTGTATCAAAGCCCATTTCCTCTACTAAACGTCTATGGGCTGCTTCTAGTGTATCCTCTCCTTCTCTTTGGTGGCTACAACAGGTATTTGTCCATAAGCCTGGAGAATGGTACTTTTTAAAAGCGCGTTGCTGAAGCATTAACTGTCCTTGATCATTAAAGATAAAAATAGAGAAAGCACGATGCAATAAAGCCTTTTCATGTGCCTCTATTTTCTCCATTGTACCTATTTGATTGTCTTTCTCATCAACTAAGATGACGTATTCTTTTGACATATAGACTTCTATAATGTTGCTTTATTAATTTTTAATGGACCTCAAAGGACGCACCAAGTCTTCTAAACCGTTCAACTTAATTTCATACATACTCTGCATTTGCATGCCCAGTTTTCCTTTAGGGAATCCCTTAGTCCTATACCAAACGTAATAATATTCGGGAATATCTATGAGGTAGTAATCCTTATATTTTCCAAAAGGCATTTTTGCTTTCGCTAATTCTAAAAGAAATTCTTTTTGAGGTATAATAACACTTAAGATTTAAAATTGGAATATTTCTCTAATAATACCTCTAATTTATCATTCCACAAAGATTGCTCCTTAAAAAGAATTCCATGGTTGGTATCTAGATCGTATTCCTGTTGCATCCTTTTCCATGCAATTTTAATTTCAGTATATTTTCTATTCACCTGTCTTCGAAGGTTTCTTGTATTTAGATAATCAAACTCCGATAACCATTTACGAAATATACGAGCATGTAATTCTGTTATGTCAAAATGAAGCTGTTCATGTGACAAAACTCTTTCTGTTTTTTGAGTAACTTCTACCCAAGAAGCATTTGGATTTTGTAAGGCATAAACTTCATATATAAACTCTATTTCTGTTCCCTCTGTCTTATACCCCCATTTTAACTCTAAACTTGTATTTACTTCAGCTGCAGTCGTTGTATTAATATTAGGGTTTTTACCTTTAAAATCTTCCCATACTAATTCTGGATGAACAGCATAGTTATTCCACCCTTGCTTTGTAGCTTGTGCCCACAAAGGAGATACAGCTTGTAGAGAGATTAATAATACAACTAGAAATTTCATTAATTCAATACCTCAAAGGTAAGATCATCACCATATTTTATAATATAAGAAGCTTTGTTTTGCAAGCTACCTCCATTCAATTCATAATTGAATTTATTCTCTAAATATTCGGTTGTACTTCCCGAAAGTAATAATGTTTTCTCCCCTTTAGCATAAGCTAAGCGCAGTAATACATCTAGAGTTAGATCATAAGCGCGTACAGCATATTGATTAGGGTTTACTCCATGTTTTTCTTTATACGTTGTGTAAAACCAACCTTCACCAGATTCGATCAACTTATTTGCTTTTGGATAATGAAAGTGCAAATTCGATAATTGTAAATTAGGAACAGCTTCATTATCAAAAGACTTATTCTTATCCGTAGTAAACAAAGTCACTTTATGAGTCTGTACGCGGGCATTTAGCAACGATACTACATTACTTAATAAAGCTACATCCGATGATTCTAAAAACACCCAATATGGAAGATCAGATTCCTTTTCTCCCATTGTTTTTTCTAGATCACTTACTTTAACAAAACTATCACCTACTTTATTAACTACTGGTGTTACTGTTTTAGCATTAGGAAAAGCGGCTAACAGTTTACTTTTTGTTGCTTCATGATCTTTATCCGTTATAATAAGTATGTGCTTAGGCAAAGTATCTGCCTTAACGAAATCAATAATTTTCTCTTGTAAGGTATTTGTTGAAGGTAAGGTTTGATATAAGTTCTGTTGAAATCCAGTGCTTTTGTTTGAAAAAGAAAATACCGGGACATCAACTAGTTTTTTTGCCAGTTTAACTGCATTCTTATGAAATGCTGGCCCTATAATAGCGTCTTTGGATTGTAAATTATGTTTCTCAACAAGCTTGCTTATAGTTGTTTCATTTCGTTCCGAATCTAATACTACAACGTCTGTTTCTACCCCTAGTGAAGCAGCTTTATCAATAGCCAATTTTGCTCCAGAATATATATCTGCAGAAATTTGTGTCACCCTATTCTTAGATAATTGCGACTTTAGTTTTACTTGATCTTCTGTATCAAATTTGTTAACACAAAAAGGAAGTACCAAAGCAATTGAAGCTTTATTTCCGACAGTAATAAACGGAGTTAAATCTAATATTCCTTCATCTGAAGCTACTGGATTAATACGAGGAAGTTTTAAAACCATTCCCACTTTTAATCCCTCTTGAACCGTTGGATTTAAAGTAACAATTGAATCTTGGGGAATACCATATATCTTACTTAAACTATACATGGTTTGTTTAGCTGGCACCTCGTATAGTTCAAAATCTTCTTTAACTATAGGAGTCTCATTCTTTACCTCTTTTGGAACTAAAATCTTCATTCCTATAGGGAAATCTTCTCCTAAATTAGGATTCATATTCTCCAATTCAGGAATTGTAACTCCAAACTTTCTAGCGATCCCATAACGAGTTTCTTTAGGCTGAACAGTATAAATTTGTGTTTCAGGACGCTTTTCACCTAAAGTGCGAACTACAGAAATGTATTTTGGTTTAGGTAACGGAATTCGGAGAATATCGCCTTTTCTCAAAGGTTCGTCCTTTAGAAATGGATTATACTTCTTTATATCTGCTATTTCAACTTTGTACTTCTTCGCAATACTATAAAGAGTATGTTTCTTTTTGGTTTTATGCTTTTTGAAAATAAGCCCCTCAGGTGGAATATCAGGTACATCTAATGAATGAGGAATTACCAAGAACATGTCTGGATAAATTCCACTAGCAGCTGAAGGATTTAAATCAAAAATAGCTTCGGAAGTCGTACTATATTCTTTTGCTATAGAATACACATCCTCACCTACTCGTACTTTGTGTTTTCTAAAATTAAATTGTGCACTAGCTGTTTGAAAAAAAGCTAGTGCAACAATGAAAAATGCAGCAATTTTTATCATAAGTCTTATTTATTCCCACTCAATAGTTGCTGGGGGTTTCGAACTAATATCGTATACTACTCTATTAACGCCTTTTACTTTATTTATTATGGCATTAGATGTTTTTTGTAAAAATTCATAAGGTAAATTTACCCAATCAGCCGTCATACCATCTGTACTTTCCACAGCTCGTAAAGCTACACATTTTTCATAAGTACGCTCATCTCCCATTACACCTACACTATTAACAGGTAATAACATAGCTCCTGCTTGCCATACTTTATCATAAAGACCTGCTTCGCGTAATCCATCAATAAAGATAGCATCTACTTCTTGAAGAATGGCAACTTTTTCTGCTGTAATATCTCCTAAAATACGAATAGCCAATCCTGGCCCTGGGAATGGATGTCTTCCTAATAATTGAGGATCAATCCCCAAAGATGCTCCTACCCTTCTAACTTCATCTTTAAATAAAGCTCGTAAAGGCTCTACTACCTTTAACTTCATATAATCTGGCAATCCTCCTACATTATGATGAGATTTAATAGTTGCCGAAGGTCCCCCTGTAGCAGAAACAGATTCTATCACATCTGGATAAATAGTTCCTTGTGCTAACCATTTAGCACCATCTACTAATTTCGATTCGTCATCAAAAACATCAACAAATACTTTACCTATGATTTTTCGCTTACGTTCTGGATCACTTTCTCCTGCTAACTCTCCCAAGAAACGTGCCGAAGCATCTACACCTTTTACATTAAGACCCATTCCTTTGTACTGTTCTAGTACTCCAGAAAACTCATTTTTACGTAATAACCCATTGTTAACGAAAATACAATAAAGGTTTTCTCCAATAGCTTTATGTAATAATACCGCAGCAACTGTAGAATCTACTCCTCCACTTAAACCTAAGATTACGCGTTCATCACCAATCTTTTCCTTCAACTCGGCTACTGTAGTGTCTACAAACGAACTTGGAGTCCACTCTTGAGATACTTCTGCGATCTTAACCAAAAAATTTTCTAACAATTGCTTTCCATCAGTAGAATGATATACTTCTGGGTGAAATTGAATGGCATAAGTAGATTCACCTTCTATTTTATAGGCAGCATTTTCCACATCATGTGTACTTGCTAGTTTCACACCATTTTCTGGCAATTCTTTTATCGTATCGCTATGGCTCATCCATACCTGAGAGCCTGCTGCTATCCCTTCGAAAAAAGTCTCTTCTTTTTTTACAAAAGAAAGATTTGCTCTTCCATATTCTCTAATATTAGAAGGAGCAACTTTACCTCCATTAAAATGGGCTAAATACTGAGCACCATAACAAACTCCTAATAAAGGTTTATTACCTCTTATTGCAGACAAATCGATATGCGGAGGATTTTCACTTCTTACCGAAGAAGGTGATCCTGAAAGAATTACTGCTTTATAATTTGTTAAATCTGGTACTTTATTGAAAGGGTGAATTTCACAATAAATATTAAGTTCTCGCACTCTTCGCGCTATCAGCTGCGTGTATTGCGATCCAAAATCAAGAATAAGGACGTTATTTTGCATGCGCAAAAATACCAATTCTTTGATTCTTAAAAAATGGATGTTATCTTTTTCTTAAAATGAGTTTGTGAATGATTTATTATTAATTTATTGACTGCCTTAAAAGCTTTATTTATGAGACAAAAAATAAGTTCTGGATCTACTTTTGAAGATCAAATGGCCTACTCTCGTGCTGTAGTTGATGGAAACTGGATATTCGTTTCGGGCACTACTGGTTATGATTATGAAACGATGACGATCTCCGATAATATAATAGAACAAACCGAACAATGCTTTATTAATATCGAAAATGTATTAAAAGAAGCAAAATCTTCTTTAAAAGATATTGTTAGAATAACTTATATTTTACCTAATAGTGCTAACTTTTCTACTTGTTGGCCTATACTTCGGAAATATTTAGGAGAAATTAGACCTGCAGCCACAATGTTCTCTGCCGGATTAGCGAATCCCGAAATGAAGATAGAAATACAAGTAACTGCTTTAAAACAGTAAGCATGGGCATTGAAAAACTTTTAGAAAACATCTTTATTACACTAGAAAAAGGGAAATCAACTCCTAGACATCCTTTTCGCTACGTTTCATTAGCAACAGAAAGTCATGGAATGCCATTTCAGCGAATGGTAATATTTAGAGAAATTGAAAATAATATCATTACATTATATACTGACGAAAGAACACCTAAAGTTGTTCAATTAAAAGAAAATCCTAACACTTCCTTATTATTTTATGACCCTAATAAAATGATCCAAATTCATTTACAAGGAATCATAGAAATTGATAAAAATTTCGATGCATCTTTTTGGAAGAATTTATCTCCTAAAGCAAAGGAAGATTACACTGCGGTAAAAAAGCCTGGAGACTCTATTGAAGGATTTAATGAAATTGCATTTGATACAGATGTCAACTATTTCTGTAAATTGAAATTTAATTTCACCGAAATAGATTACTTAAAAATTGAGAAACCCCATCATATACGAGCTAAGTTTAGCCTACAAGACAATAAATGGAAAGGGAGCTATGTTGTTCCATAACTCCCTTTTTTATATTAAATAATACTATTAGTTAATTAAAACGTAGCAGATAATCTAAATCCAAACATTCTTGGTGCGCCAGCAATCGTAGTAGGTATTCCAAATTGATTACCCGAGTTTCCTGCATCATTGATATATCTTCTATCTAAAACATTACGCATAAAGAAATTCAATTCATACTTTTTACTAAAGATAACTCCTGTTCGAAAGTTCAAAAGACCATATGAATGTTGTCTTAACTGCTCTTCATTTGTTGTTGTAAAATAGATATCAGATTTAAAAGTAAAATTAGGCTGTATGTATAGATCCCAATTTTTAGTAAATTCTTTTTTCCAATTAAAACCTGTCGTAAAAGCATGCTTTGGAGTCAAACGCACTTGGTTTCCTGCAAACTGCGAACGATTACCATTAACATCCTCATCATCGATGGTAGCATCTATATAATTATAGTTTCCAAAAATGGTTGTTTCCTTATTTAAAAAGTAATTAAAGTCTACTTCAAAACCTTCATAAGTAGCTTTCCCTGTATCATCTACATTAAAGTTAACTTGTCCCGTTTGGTTTTCTGAAACATCGGAAACTGAAGTGCTAAAATTTGTAAACCTTAACAGATATGCACTAGCACTTAAACTTAACTTATTATCAAATAAGAACCCTTTAAAACCAGCTTCATAGTTCCAAACAATTTCTTCTTCAAAAATTGAAAAATCTCCATTAAAATAATTGATCCCTTGAGGTCTACGTCCTCTAGATACCGAAGTAAACACATTAATATCATTAGAGACTTGGTAATCTATAGCTAAACTTCCTGTTAAGGCTAAAAAGTTGTCATCTAATCTCTCTACTCCAGCTGTAGCAATAGAAACATTATTAGGGAAAGCACCCGTTAAAATTCCCAATGGTCTAGGAATTACCTGCCCTTGCTCACTTACTGGAACAAAAAGCGAACCTTCAATACGATCATAAGTCAACCTTAATGCTAAATCTGCTTTTAACTTATCTGTAATTTTATAGGCAAAATTTCCATAAACGTCACCAGAATAATTTTGAGAGCCATTGACTTGTCTATCTACAACTGAAGTAAACAAAGGTGTATTCCCCAAGACTGCGGCTAAAGGTGTTAATTGTTGCCTTTCAGCAAGACTTATTCTTCCACTTTGTTCTAGACTAAATAAAAGCCCTAGAAATTCTGTAGGACTTAAAAAGTTAGGTCTTCTTGATGGTTGTCCATTAAATACTGCATTCTCGGGATTTAGTAAAACGAAAAAAGTATTTTGTTCATCAAGATCTAAAGCAAGGGATTGTTTACCGTAATCACTTTGAAAATTAACTCCTAATTTGCTAGAAATTTTATCTCCTTTATAATCTACACTCCAACCTGTACTAAATATTTCACCTAAAGAAAGATCCTGAATTACCGCTGCAGTAGCTGGCGAACCGTCTACTTCTAAAAATTCATTCGCTCTAAACTTTTCATATGCAGCATTCCCATGTAAAGACCACTGTCCCCAATTATGATTGAACAATGCTGTAACCCCTCTTACATATCGTTCTAAGCCCAGTAAATCTCCTGCTCTTTCATGTTCAACTCCAGAAAAACGATCCAAATTACCATCTCTTTGTGGAATCACTAAACTTTTAAATGCAACTGTAGATGGACTATCTTCTTGATAATTGGCTATTACATCTATAGAAGTGTTTTCCGAAAACATATATTTAAAAGCAGTTCTAAAAGCAAATGTATTAGTGCTATTAAAATCCTCACCTTCTCCCGTATTTTCTACATAACCTTCTCGAAATTGGTGCATTCCACTAACTCTAAAGAATAGTTTATCCTTTACAATTGGTGTATTAAAATAACCATTAACAAATTTTTCATTAAAATTACCTGCACCAAGTGTTATTTTACCCGATGTGTTATTTTGTGCTTTATTCTGAATAAGGTTAATACCTCCTGCCTGAGTTCCTTTACCATATTTTGCTACTTGAGGGCCTTTGGTAACCTCTAACCTTTCTGCATCAAACACAGATCTTAACGACCCACCTGGTTTGCTCTTGAATAATCCATCAACAAAAACTGATACTCTAGAATTTGCAGAAGGTGTAATCGTTTCATCAGTAATACCCCTAACGGCATAGTTAGGCAAATTTGCTGTTTGAGCATATATTTCTAAGCCTGGAACAAAATCAGCTGCTAACTCAAAATCGGTAATTTGATTTTGTTCTAAAAAATCTTCAGACAGAATCGTAATTACTTCTGAAGGGTTCTCGATTTTTCTTTTCGCAATAACAACATCTGCCAATTGCCCATGAGCACTCTTTAATACAATTACTTTTTTTTGTTGTAATTGTTTTGCCGAATAATTTATAGTTCGAAAGGCAATATGTGAAAATTTAAGAACAGCATCTTCCAAAGAATTTAGTTCAATTTCAAAATTACCGTCTTCATCAGTTATGGTTCCGTTTTTAGAATTTAACTCTTTAATGTTTACTTCCGAAATAGGAATCTCAAATTCATCTACAACCTTTGCTTTTAAGGTTATATTACTCTGAGAGTAAGAAAGTAATGACAATAGAAATAGGGGAATAAAATAAAGTTGTTTCATTTAGTAAAGTCTGTTGTTTCAAATTTGTGCCAATTTATCCTTTATTTCTTCAAGACACAAATTATTAATACTCCCTATATGTGTATGTTTAACATTTTTTACTGGTTTATACTTTCCCGCTTCGATATCGAGTCCTATTTTAACATAAGCATCTCGAAAAGTCATCCCTTCTTGTACTAACCCATTTAATGTATCTACACTAAATAAGTAATCGTATTTATCGTCTTCTAAAATCCCTGTATTCACCTTTACATTCTTTAAAGCATAAATAGCTAGCTCTAAGCAGGCCTTTAAATCTTGAATAGCAGGAACAACGCCTTCTTTTAACAATTGTAAATCCCTGTGATAACCACTTGGCAAATTGTTAGTTAATAAAGATAACTCATAAGGTAAGGATTGAATACGATTACACTTTCCTCGTATCAATTCAAAAACATCGGGATTCTTTTTATGAGGCATGATACTAGAGCCTGTAGTAAACTCTGATGGTATACTCATAAAATTAAAATTCTGACTCATATACAAGCACACATCCATAGCAAGCTTAGATAAAGTCCCTGCAACTGCGCTCATTGCAAAAGAAGTCGATTTTTCAGATTTTCCTCTACTCATCTGAGCTGCAACTACATTATATTTTAACGTTTCGAAACCTAGTAATTCGGTTGTATAAGCTCTATCTATAGGAAAAGAACTCCCGTAGCCAGCTGCGCTTCCTAATGGGTTTTGATCTACTACTTTTAGTGCTGCATTCACAAAATACAAATCATCAATAAAACTTTCTGCATAAGCAGAAAACCACAACCCAAAAGAGCTTGGCATTGCTATTTGAAGGTGTGTATACCCTGGAAGTAAATCTTCCTTATATGTATCGGCTGCGGCTAACAAGACTTCCGACAGTTCTTTTGTACTAGATTTTATTTGATCCAATTCATCTTTCAAGTACAAATGCATTGCCGTTAAAACCTGATCATTTCTAGAGCGCGCTGTATGAATACGTTTTCCTGCATCGCCAATACGCTTAGTCAGTTCAAATTCTATTTTAGAATGAACATCCTCAAACTCATCACCAATTGAAAAAGTTCCATTTTCAATTTCTTCAGCTAATTCTCCTAGGCCTTTTTCGATTCCCTCTATATCTTCTTTGGAAAGTAATCCAACTTTATACAACATTTTTCCATGTGCAAGTGTTGCTTGCACATCGTATTTAGCAATAACCATATCAAGAATACGATCATTACCTACGGTGAAAAAATCTATTTTTTTATCTGTCGGTAATCCTTTACTCCAAAGTTTCATTGTGCATTTTTTTAATTAAGTAAACTACCTCGAGACAAGCCTACGAGGCATTTATATGAAATAAAATTTTAATTCTAAGGCAAACCTCATGGGTATTTATATCCTTTGACAGTGCCAAAAAATGTTGTTAGTCCATTAATACATTGATTCGTTGACGCAATTTGCGCATGTATTCTTCCTCTAACCAAGAACGATAATTTTTCGTACTGTTACTAATACAATAAGAATACATTCGAATTCTATATTCAACATCTTCTACTAATAATTTCGATAAAATACGGGCATCAAAAACATCCTCGCTATTTTCAACACACATTTGTGCATGTTGCTCAATAGAACGCTCTAGTAAAAGTTTTGACTTTTCACCATTGTTTACAATATCATCGTATTCTTTTTTAACATCAAATATTATATTTTCCGAGTTCTTAAATTGCTCGCGAACATCATCTGGCATGATATATTTAAATTGACGTTCTATTTCATCGTCACTCACCAAATTTTCTAGATAATAGTCTGGTGATCTAAAAATACGTTGCCAATCTACATCGGAATTCCAAAGTCCTAATCTTGCTGCATTATTCCCTAAATCAATTACGTTAAAGTATTTCTTATTGGGTAACGAACGAGACCCTCGTCCAATCATTTGGAAATACAACGTCAATGATTTAGTTGCTCTATTTAGTATAATAACCTCAATTGTTGGTTCATCAAAACCTGTAGTTAAAATTCCAACAGAAGATAATATGGCATCAGGGGTTTCTTTAAACCACTGTAATATAGACTGTCGTTCTTGCTTACTATTCGTATTGTCTAGATGACGTACTGGCAAACCAGCTGCCCTAAAGGTTTCGTATACCTGCAATGAGGTATTGATACCATTATTAAAAATAAGGGTTTTCTTTGCTTTTGCTTTTTGTTCGTATGCAAAAAGCAGTTTTTCTTGCATAAAGGCATTAGAGTAAAGCTCTTCTGATGATTTTACGGTATAATCTCCATTAATACCTACCTTCAAAGTACTCAAACCAACATCGAAGCTATATGTAATAGCATTGGCTAAGAATCCCATTTCAATCAAGTTAGTTATTGGCTGACCGCAAATTAGTTCACGGTAGCTATCCTTCATAGGCATCTTGATATTAGAACTCAATGGCGTAGCCGTAACTCCTAAAATGAAACAGTTCTCAAAATGTCTAAATAACTTTCTAAATGAATTGTAATGAGCCTCATCAATAATTACTAGACCAAGATTAGTAAACTCTACCTTTTCTTCGTTAAGTCGATTATTTAATGTTTCAACCATAGCAACGAAGCAATTATAATCTTCTTCGTCTGGTATTTCCTTTACCTTACTATTGATTACCATGCTGTTAACCCCAAAACCTTTCAGCATTCTTGAAGTTTGGTTGCATAGTTCAATTCGGTGAGTAAGTACTAATACCTTCTGTTTGTGCTCCTCGATATAGCGGCGGACAATTTCAGAAAACACTACGGTTTTCCCTCCTCCTGTAGGTAACTGATAACAAAAGTTATAACCTTGTTCCTTTGTATTCAGTTTATTAAAAATCTTATTTATATCTTCCTTTTGGTAAGGATATAGTTCCAACGTTTTTGGTGCTTCCTGCGTCATTCGATTTTAAGTACTTTCAAAAATTCAGGCTACAAAAATAAGACTTTATTTTAGGTTATTTTACTGGGATTTTGTTTGATTTAGAATTATATTCTCTAGATATTGGATTATTCTTCCTTTATTCCAAATAAGCTATTGATACTTTCTTTATTCAATTAATAAATATTGAATTCTCACAAAATATAACGTAAATATTACCCCAAAGAATACTACAAACCAGTAATACATTCTCAAAAAAATGGAAATACTTAATTTTTAAACATTTATCTAAAATTGTTTAAAAGCATATAAAAAATCACTTGCCAGCTTAAAATTATTTTGACAAAAAAGCTTAAAAAAAACGTTTAAGTGTTAAATTTTGTAGACAAACCGCCAAAAAGTTTGGGTAATAGGCTAATACGATGTATCTTTGTACCAGTGATTATTGTTACCCAATAAACAGTAATTGATTGATTTTAAGTTAGAGTTAATGTTTTAATTTTAGATTAAGCCCCGAAATTAAAATGATTTGTGTTGAGAAAACGGAGAGCCTTAAAAGCTCTCCGTTTTTATTTAAAGTATTTTAGCTTCTTTTTAATATTGAGAATAATTATCATTCTCAAATTCATTTATTTAAATACAGTATAAATTAAATTTTTAAGCGTCTTGGCTTATTAATCACTTCCCAAGCTGTAAGAAATATAAGTTGACTTCTTTTTTTAATTAAGTCAAAAGATAGTTTTTCAAAGGTGTCCGTTGTTTTGTGGTAGTCTTTATGTAAACCACTAAAAAAGAAAATAACTGGAATATTATTTTTCGCAAAGTTATAATGGTCACTTCTATAGAAGATCCGCTTAGGCTCATTGGGCTTATTAAATTTATAGTCTAAATCTAATCCCACGTATTTTTCATTAACAATTTCATTTAAGTCATGTAATTCTAGGCTTAATCTATCACTCCCCACTAAATAAATATAATTTGAGTTCTCTAAGTGTTTTTCATCTACTCTACCAATCATATCTACATTTAGGTTGACCAAAGTTTTACTAAGAGGGTAAATCGAATGTTCTACATAATATTTAGAACCATATAAGCCTATCTCTTCTCCTGTAACATGTAAAAAAAGAACACTTCTTTTTGGCCCATAACCAGAATCTTTAGCTTTCTTGAATAATCTTGCCATTTCCATCAAGGCAGCGTTTCCTGATCCATTATCATCTGCCCCATTAAAGATTTCTCCGTCTTTATTAATTCCTAAATGATCATAATGAGCCGAAATAACAATCACTTCTTCTGCTAATTCTGTTCCCTCAACAAAGGCCATTACATTTTCCGAATCGCAATCGGTCTTTCCATTAAAATAGTGTTCTGGGATTTTTTGATAATACTCTAAACCCTTAGGTGAATCTATTTCTTCTGCTATATAAAAGTCTTTTATAAACTTTGCTGCTTTTTTCTGTCCAATACTCCCTGTATTTCTTCCCTCCATAGAATCATGAGAAAGTACTCTAACACTACTTTTCATTCTATCTATAGAAATTTCCTTACTTAAGTTTAGGATTCTTGTATCGATATCTACCGATTCTTTATCAAAAATATTATGAGTAGTAATATTTCTGTCTTCTTCATTTAAACTTTTACATGAATTAAAAGTTAAAATTACAAGTATTAAGATGGTTGTCAAAGACTTAATTTTCTTTGTCATAATAGAATTAAAAATATCCTCTAAAAATAACACATTTTGCTGTTATTTTATTTGCCAAACTAAAAAAGGGTTGTATATTTGCACCCGCCTAGCAGCAATGCTAGGAACGCGTCGAAAACTGGTGAAATGGCAGAGTGGTCGAATGCGGCGGTCTTGAAAACCGTTGAGGGTCACACCTCCGGGGGTTCGAATCCCTCTTTCACCGCAGACCTTTAAAACCCTTGCAATCGCAAGGGTTTTTCTTTTTATATATCCTCTAATATTATTGGTAACGTTCTAAGAAAAGAACCAAATAGAAATGTTGTGACTAAGTAACACCTCTCCACCTATTTTGATAAAAATTGTAATGAGATCTCTGTTATATTTTAGAATACTTGAGGTATTCATTAGAAGTAGACACAGAACGTCTACTTATTCTACTCTACCGCTACTTCAATTTCCAATACTAGTAGATCTATATCAAATTACTATGTAGATCATTGATGGCTTCTTCAAGAGAATCTCCATAACCTACTGTTATAGCAAAACCTTTAGCATCTACAAGAGATACTATATATGTGTTATTTAGTATTCTTTTGGTTATATATTTTAATGAATTTATATTCACTTTATTATTCTCTATTCTCATTTTTAAGCAATTTTCTAAAATGGAATACATTAGTTCCACTGATAAATTATGATCTTAAGTGATTCTCAAAAGCAAAAGACTTCTATGCTTTGGTTGTTCTAATTTAGAGCGCAGGTAATTTCTTATCCTGTATTAATACTATAGATTCATATTCTATTAATTCTCCCTTAAATATTATAAGACGCTTTGGTAAATTATGGATTCAATTTTCCACTGACTGTCTTCCTTAATCAAAAGAATATAATCACAACCTTTTTTATCGGTTAACCATTCCATTTCCAATTTTACAACTGCGATTCTGTCTTGAGCATCTAAAATCTTTATTTCAGGTAGACTATCAGGCATAATCCCTTCTTTATTAAATACCGCCACCCATTCTTTTATTTCAGGAATTTTAACTGTAGAAATATCTAACCATTTATCATTTTCATAATCAAATATGAAACCTGTTTTCGTTGCTGTTTTTGTGAAATAGACATCAATTAAATTGGTATCCATTTGTCTGAAAGCTGCTGGGTATGTTGCAGCTACTTCAAGAATGCTTTTTTCCATCATTTGTAAATTTTATTATGTTCAAAACAAAAGTAAATTCACAGTATGACAGCCTTATGTCAACTAGTACTCAAAATATTTCTGGAAATATTTCTTTAAAGTAAAGTCCTCTTTATACTCAAAAGTTTCTGTAACAGTTTTCGCTTGTATAATTCTATCCAATCTAAACTCTCGTAATTCTTTTCTTAGCTTGCAATAGGCGATTACTACCCATGCATTATTCTCTGTAAAATAAATTCCTAGAGGTTCTATTTTTCTAGTAGTTTTCTCTTGCTTATAAATTGAGTGATAATTGATTTCTAAAACCTTATTATTACCAATCGCCTTTTGAATCATGGAAAGCCATTCACTTTCAATAGTGCTCTTTATATAGGATGGAATAATTCTATGTTCGAGTTTTGATAGGTTTTTCTTCTCCGCATCTCGTAACACTGACTTAATCTTAATAAGAAGCGACGTAAAGTCTTTAATCAAAGAAGAATCACTTTGACTGGATATAAATCTTTCTGCAATTAACAAGGCATTAGCTTCTTCTTCGGTGATCATAATTGGCGGTAAAGAGTACCCATCAACAATGAAGTAACCTACTCCATTTTCCGAACCTATTGGCACACCAGCATCTTGCAAAGTTTTAATATCTCTATAAACAGTACGCAAAGAAATTTGAAAGCGTTCCGAAATTTCTTTAGCTGTTACAATTTTTTTTGATTGTAACTGAGTTAGAATTGCAGTGACTCTCGAAAGCCTGTTCATAATACATCATTTAAATAACCTACATCAAATTTAATAAGATGGTGTGACAACCTATTGTCAACTATATTTTATATGAAGTAGTAATATTTTACCTTTTAAAAACAATCTTTAGTTTTAATTTTTATTAGAATAGAATTAGTAACAATATAGGAAACTTGGGAAGTCTATAAAAAAGAAAAAGGCCTATTCAGTTTGAATAGACCTTTGATATAAAACAATATTTTACGAGAGTTTAAAATTCTCCCATCTCTTCTACTAAAGCCGCTGTAAGACGTTTGTAAACTCCTGTCTCTAGCTTCTCTCTAATATCAGAAAATGCGACTAGAGTCTCTGCTACATCTTCTAATGTATGTGTAGCTGTTGGAATCAAACGTAATAATATCAATCCTTTTGGAATTACTGGATAAGTAACAATCGAACAGAAAATACCATGATTTTCACGTAAATCCTTTACCAAAGCCATTGCTTCTGGAATGCTACCTTTTAAATATACCGGTGTCACACAAGTCTGCGTGGTACCAATATCAAAACCTCTTTCTTTTAATCCTCCTTGCAATGCATTAACATTGTCCCAAAGTTTATCTTTAAGCTCTGGCATTGTACGAAGCATATCTAAACGCTTTAATGCTCCTTCAACTAACTGCATTTGCAAAGACTTCGCGAACATTTGAGAACGAAGGTTATACTTCAAATAGTCAATAATTTCTTGATCTGCAGCTATGAAAGCACCAGTACTTGCCATAGACTTCGCAAAAGTGGCAAAATAAACATCAATTTGATCTTGTACTCCTTGCTCTTCTCCTGTTCCTGCTCCTGTAGCTCCTAATGTTCCGAAACCATGAGCATCATCAACAAAAAGTCTAAAATTGTATTTTTCTTTTAAAGCAACAATCTCTCTTAATTTCCCTTGCTCACCACGCATTCCAAATACACCTTCAGAAATCAAAAGGATTCCTCCCCCTGTTTTTTCTGCAAGCCTAGTCGCACGTTTCAAGTTTTTCTCTATACTTTCTACATCATTGTGCTTGTATACGAATCGCTTTCCTGCATGTAAACGAACACCATCAATAATACATGCATGTGTGTCTACATCATATACGATTACGTCATCTTTACTTACCAAAGCATCAATAGTAGATACCATTCCTTGGTAACCAAAATTTAATAAGTAAGCCGCTTCTTTACTCACAAAGGCTGCTAATTCATTTTCTAATTGCTCATGTAAATCTGTATGCCCACTCATCATACGAGCTCCCATTGGATATGCCGAACCATACTTAGCTGCAGCTTCTGCATCCACTTTTCTAACTTCTGGATGATTTGCTAATCCCAGATAATCATTAACACTCCAAGTAATAACTTCTTTTCCTTGAAACTTCATTCGGTTAGAAATTGGCCCTTCTAACTTTGGAAATACAAAATAACCTTCTGCCTGATCAGCCCATTTTCCTAAAGGTCCTTTGTCTGCATAAATCTTTTCAAATAAATCTTTCATGTATCTAGATATTCACTAGTTATAAATTCTAAAAGAAAGCTAACTAAAATTAAAATACTTGCTTTCGATATAACAACCTCAGCTTTTTTATAATATGATCAAAATAAAAAAACAAAGATCCGATAAGCTATTTAATAATAGTCAATCTCATTTAGGTTCAAAAATAAATCAATTATTTTGTTTAGCCATTGAACAAAACAAAAAAGCCTTCGAAACGAAGGCTATGCGTAAAATAATTTAGTTTAGTTAGTTGTAATGTTATTATTTTACTATTTCTATTTTTGTTGCATTTTCTTCACGTACGCTATCAAAAAAGCCTTGCTTATTCATCCAATCATCGCTGTACACCTTACTAAGGTATCTAGATCCATGATCTGGCAAAATAATAACTACGTTACTATTTTCATCAAATGCTCCTTTTTCTCCAAACTGCTTTAATCCCTGAATGGCAGCACCAGAAGTATATCCTAAAAACATTCCTTCAGTAACCACTAATTCCCTTGCCGTATGAGCACTATCCTCGTCTGTTACTTTTTCGAATTGATCTATAATATCAAAATCTGTTGCTGTCGGTATTAGATTTTTACCTAAACCTTCTATTCGGTAAGGGTAAATTTCTTTTTCATCAAATTCTCTAGTCTCGTGATACTTTTTCAGCACTGAACCAAAAGCATCTACTCCTAAAATTTTAATGTCTGGATTTTGCTCTTTTAAATATCTAGCTGTACCAGAGATTGTCCCTCCAGTACCACTACATGCCACCAAGTGTGTAATCTTACCATTAGTTTGATCCCAAATTTCTGGACCTGTACTACGGTAATGGGCGTCTATATTTAACTCATTAAAATATTGGTTGATATATACCGAACCTTTTATTTCTGAATGTAATTTTCTTGCAACTTGATAATAAGATCTAGGATCATCGGCACTTACATTTCCTGGACAAACATAAACTTTTGCACCAAGATTTTTCAATGTTTCAATTTTATCTTTAGAAGACTTTGAAGTCACTGCTAAAATACACTCGTAGCCTTTGATTATACTAACCATTGCTAGGCTAAATCCTGTATTACCACTCGTAGTCTCGATAATAGTATCTCCAGGCTTTAAAATTCCTTTTCGTTCTGCTTCTTCTATAATATAGAGAGCTATGCGATCCTTAGTAGAATGCCCTGGGTTGAAAGATTCTACTTTTGCGTAGAAATTGCCTTTCAAATTTTCGGTAATTCTATTCAACTTAACAAGAGGCGTGTTCCCAATTAACTCAAGAACATTATTATAGGCTTTTATTTCCTGCTCCATAAGACGGTTTGTTACTCTAAATATAATAAAATATTATATCCTAAGAGTTCCTGCGAATTTACATTTTTTTTGTTATACAGTAATACCTTCCAAATCAAACACAAAAGCATATTCTTGCGCTAGTTCTTTCAAGGCTTCAAATCTTCCCGATGCACCACCGTGACCAGTTTCCATATTCGTGTGTAAAAATAACTGATTTGAATCGGTTTTGTATGCTCTTAGCTTTGCTATCCACTTTGCAGGTTCCCAATATTGCACTTGCGAATCATGAAAACCTGTTGTAATTAGCACATTAGGATAAGCTTGATTTTTTACATTATCATACGGCGAATATGATTTTATATATTCATAATATTCTTTATTATTAGGGTTACCCCATTCGTCGTACTCACCAGTTGTCAAAGGAATACTTTCATCTAACATAGTGGTAACAACATCTACAAAAGGTACCGCAGCTAAAACTCCTTTGTAAAGTTCAGGGGCTTCATTCATAATAACTCCCATAAGCAATCCACCTGCTGAACCTCCCATGGCATATAAATGATTTTCAGAAGTAAACTTATCTGTTATCAAATATTTAGAACATGCAATAAAATCGGTAAACGTATTCTTTTTCTTCAACATTTTCCCTTCGTCATACCAAGGACGACCTAGATATTCTCCTCCTCGAATATGAGCTATAGCATAGACAAAACCTCTATCTAATAAAGTTAAACGCGTGGTTGAGAAATAAGGGTCTATCGTATGCCCATAAGACCCATATGCATATTGAAGTAAGGGTGTATTCTCATTCAATAAGGTATCTTTTCTATATACTAACGATATAGGAACCTTAACACCATCTTCTGCTGTAGCCCATACTCTTTTTGACGTATAATCTTCTTTATCAAAAGCACCGCCTAAGACTTCTTGTTCTTTTAACACGTTCTTCTCCTGAGTCTTCATATTAAACTCTATAATAGAAGTTGGCGTTGTTAATGAACTATATCCATAACGGAACCATTCTGTTTCAAAATCCATATTGATGCTTGAATACGCCATATAGGTTTCATCATCAAATGGTAAATAGTAATCTGTGGCTCCGTCCCAAGATTTAATTCTTATTTGAGTTAATCCATTGTTACGCTCTGTAATTATTAAATAATCTTTAAATACATCAATATCTTCTATCAATGTATCATTTCGATGAGCAATAATTACTTCCCAAGCCTCTTTTTTGGTATCTTTTTCAGAAGCTTTCATTAATTGAAAATTAGTAGCTTCATCTATATTGGTTAGGATATAAAAATTCCCATTATAATGGTCTATACCATATTCTAAGCCTCTAATCCTTTCTTGCAAAATTGTAAATTCTCCTTCTGGTGTATCGGCATCCAAAAAACGATACTCCGAAGTCAATGTAGAACTACATCCAATAACGATTAGTTCTTCTGACTTTGTTTTATATACAAAAGTGTCAAACGTATCATCATCTTCTTCATAGACTAATACATCTTTATCAGATGCTGTGCCTAGGTAATGTTTCTTTATAAGGTATGACCGAAGTGTTTCTGGATCTTTCTTGGTATAGAACAAGGTTTTATTATCATTCGCCCATGTTCCACTCCCTGTGGTATTCTCTATACTATCTTCTAGGATTTCTCCTGTTTCTAGGTTTTTTACTCGAATAATATACTGCCTTCTACTTACCGTATCTTCTCCATAAGCCATTAACTTGTTATCTGGACTGATCGATAAGCCTCTTACTTTATAGTAATCGTGGTGTTCAGCTTCAATATTACAATCCAACAATATTTCTTCTTCTGCATCTAGAGTATCTTTTTTTCTAGAATAAATAGGATAATCCTTCCCTTTCTCATATTTGGTTATATACCAATATCCGTTGTATTTATATGGAACAGAAACATCATCTTCTTTGATTCGTGCTTTCATCTCTTCGAATAGAGATTTTTGAAAACTCTTCGTATGTGATGTAGAAAATTCATAAAAATCATTTTCTCCATTTAGGTAATCTACAACCTCTGGATTTTCTCTTTCATTCAACCAGAAATAATCGTCTATTCTGATATCTCCATGCTTTTCTAACCTCTCAGGAATACGTTTTGCTATGGGAGCTGCTACTTTTTGATCCAATTTCATCTACTACTTCGTTTCAAGAAGGCAAAATACTGGCTTACATTTTATTAATGCAAGCTTATTCGGGTTTTATTGTTCACATTTATTTGTTAATGTATTTATGCGCTCATCACCAAATGGAACAAATTCTGAAAGTAATATTTGATTTTAATATTTTAGATGAAGAAGAATATCTAAAAGGATTAACACTAAATGTCATCTGTAATAATTTTGTTAATTTTTAGATTAGATAAAGAGTGATTAAGCTACTGTCATTTATTACTTTTGTTTTTCATTATCTTGTTTAAGTATTATGGACATCAACTTCAACAAAAACGAAGATCACAATAGATTATTAGCTTCAGAATTAAGACAAAAACTATCTAAAGTAGCCCTAGGAGGCGGTGAAAAACGCATTGCTAAACTACATGCTAAAGGTAAAATGACTGCTCGTGAGCGTATTGAATATCTATTAGATGATAAAGCCCAAACACTTGAAATTGGAGCCTTTGTAGGAGAAGATATGTATCAAGAATACGGAGGCTGTCCTAGTGGAGGGGTTATTGTTGTCATAGGATATATTCATAAAAAACAATGTATTGTAGTAGCCAATGATGCTACTGTAAAAGCAGGTGCTTGGTTTCCTGCTACAGCCAAGAAAAACCTTCGCGCACAAGAAATAGCTATGGAAAATCATCTTCCTATTATCTATTTGGTAGATAGCGCAGGAGCTTTTTTACCCTTACAGGATGAGGTTTTTCCTGACAAGGAACACTTTGGGCGTATTTTCCGTAATAATGCGCGTATGAGCAGTATGGGAATCACTCAAATCTCTGCCATCATGGGAAGTTGTGTTGCTGGAGGAGCCTATTTACCTATCATGAGTGATGAAGCTATTATAGTTGACAAAACAGCTAGCATTTTCTTAGCAGGAAGTTATCTAGTTAAAGCAGCGATAGGTGAAGAAATTGATAATGAAACTTTAGGGGGAGCAACGACACACTGCGAAATATCGGGTGTTACCGATTATAAAGCAACAGATGATAAGGATGCTTTAGATAAAATTAGAAATATTGTTTCTAAAATAGGAGCTTCGGCCAATGCTGGTTTTGATCGCATAGAAAGTGAACTCCCAAAAGAACAACAAGAAGAAATTTTTGGATTGCTGCCCGCAGCACGTAATAAACCTTATGATGTTTTACCTGTTATAGAGCGTTTGGTCGATAATTCTGAATTTGAGCAATACAAAAAAGATTATGGAAAAACCATACTAACAGGGTATGCTCGCATCGACGGTTGGGCTGTCGGTATTGTTGCTAATCAACGTTTGGTTAGTAAAAATGCGAAAGGAGAGTTACAGGTAGGTGGAGTTATATACTCGGAAGCTGCCGATAAAGCAGCTCGATTTATTGCAAATTGTAACCAAAAGAAAATTCCTTTAGTATTCCTTCAAGACGTTACTGGTTTTATGGTAGGCAGTAAAAGTGAACATGGAGGCATTATAAAAGATGGTGCCAAAATGGTAAGTGCTATGGCAAATTCGGTAGTTCCTAAATTTACAGTAGTCATGGGGAATTCTTATGGCGCTGGAAATTATGCCATGTGTGGTAAAGCCTATGATCCTAGGTTGATGGTCGCTTGGCCAAGCGCCGAACTAGCGGTAATGGGAGGAGCTCAAGCTGCTAAAGTACTATTGCAAATAGAAACAGCTTCCTTAAAAGCTAAAGGAGAAGTATTAACTCCTGAAAAAGAAACCGAACTCTTTCAAGAAATTAAAAAACGTTACGACAAGCAAATTTCGCCTTACTATGCCGCTGCCAGATTATGGACGGATGCCATTATAAACCCTCTAGAAACTCGAAAATGGATTAGTATGGGAATAGAAGCTGCTAACCAAGCTCCAATTACAGAGCGCTACAATCTTGGCATCATGCAAGTATAAAATAGTCTTAGGCGATAAGCTCTAAGCAATAAGCTTTTCCTTAATTATAAAGAAAAAACTATTAGATTTGCTTATAGCATATTGCCTAATGCTTAAAGCCTAATTATGACCATTACTCAACTTAAATATGTTCTTGCGGTAGCAGAATACCAAAACTTTACTAAAGCTGCTAAAAATGTTTTTGTAACTCAACCTACATTGAGTATGCAAATTCAAAAATTGGAAGAGGAATTAGATATTCAAATTTTTGATCGCACAAAAAAACCTATCGAGCTTACCGAAGTTGGTAAAAAGTTAGTCATTCAAGCCAAAAATATTGTCAACGAAAGTGAGCGTATGCAAGACATCGTTGATCAACAAAAGGGTTTTATTGGGGGGGAATTTATTATCGGAATCATTCCGACAGTAATGCCCACATTACTTCCCATGTTTCTGAATACATATATCAAGAAATATCCAAAAGTAAAACTTAAGATTCTTGAATTACCTACGGAAACTATTATTGAAAAAATCCTCGATGGACACATAGACGCTGCTATTGCCGCGACTCCCTTAGACCATGAACAAATTGTTGAAAAGCCGTTGTATTACGAACCTTTTTACGGATACGTTCCTCAACAACATCCTTTATCTCAAAAAAAGAATTTAACTGCAGATGATCTTGATCCTAATGAGATTTTATTATTGGAAGATGGGCACTGCTTTAGAGATAATGTATTGAATATCTGTAAAACCAAGAAGTCCTATGCCGAAGAGCAATTTACTCTAGAAAGTGGGAGTATTGAAACCTTAGTGAAGTTGGCTAATGAAGGTTTGGGAATGACGCTACTTCCCTATTTACACACTCAAGATATCAAAGAAATAGAAAAAGGGAATCTTTTACCTTTTAAAGAACCTAAACCTGCTAGAGAAGTTTCTTTAATTTACCATAAAAGCGAATTGAAAATTCAAATCATAGACTCGCTTCGTGATTTAATTTCTAGTGTAATTAAAGGGGCTATTGCTTTTCAGGATGTTAAGATTATTAGTCCTTTGAAGGGGTGATTGGTATCCTCATACTTATTTATCTACCATAAAAATGTAAACAATACCAAACTCATAGCTCTTTAATTATTCACTATAATTATACCGTTATAACACATTAAACTACCATGAAAAAAAGTAAACTACTATTGATACTCACATTTTCTTTATTAGCTTTTAATTCATGTGGTGTAATTGTAAAAACTATGGCTTTAAATAATTACTCTGTAAAAAAAAATGCTATACCTCCTGAGTTTGGAAATGAAGACACTGTATTGTTATGTATTCTAAAGGGCAGTAATAGTAGGAGAAAATATACTGGAAGGGCTTTTACTAAAAAATATCATGGAAAGGTCGAGTTTATTGAAACAATGGAACTCTATTCAAAAAAATATGAAGATGTAAATAAATACAGATATGTATTTGATTATAATTCAGGAAACCTTGGTGCAACCATAAGCCAAAACCAAAGTACTGGATTTATAGAAACTTCTACCCCTTCAACTTCTAATTACTTTATGCTAGATAGAAAAAAATGGAAAAATTATAATTCTGGATTTTCATCAGGGTTTTACGGTAAGCTATTAAAAGCATATGCGATAAATCTAGAAAAAAAGAGGTTAGAATCTTATAATAAAAATTTATGAGCCAAAGATTGATCCTACTTATTCTCATTAATCTATTTACATTCAATTTAATTTTTAGTCAAACTTCAAAATTAAATGCCTCTATAAATTCTTTAAAGAAATATAAAGAGATCGAAATTTTGAACTATTCATATGGAAAAAAGTCGCATTGGTCACAAAGAGTTTTTTTAGAAAATGGGAGAATCCGTAGAGTAAATCATTTCAATAAATCAAAGTTAATAAGTACAGATGACTACTACTATGAGAATAAAAAATTCAAGATTAAAAAATTTAGCCTAATTAAAGAAGAAATTGGAGATACAATCAACTTCTCTTACTGTATAACAGCAAAAGGAGAATTAATAGAATATAATACTGTAATAGAAGAGTATTTTTCTGACTATAATACGCTTAAGTTACCTGAAACAATAACTTCAGGAACTACTTCTTTTGATTCATTAATTGGGTTTAAAACAAAACTAGAATATGATATTAAAAGTAATATCATAAAAGAAAAGGTATACTCAAAAATTGATAATAAAATCATTACCAATACTACTCAATTTATATATGATGAATTTAATAACGTTATTGAATTAAACAGAGAAGCTTCTTATAAAATAGAATATCCTAGTATTATTTTAGGAGGTTTACCTCATTATAAAAATGAAAAATTCGAATATGTTTATAATGAAGATAATATTTGGATTAAAAAGTATTGGATCGTAAATAATAAGAAATACTTATATCAAAAAAGAAAATTTAGAAAATAAGGCATATATGAAGTTGTTTTTTTAAAACCTTTAGAAATCAATTCTTCACTATTCTTCAAAACCTATATCACCAAAAACTAAGTGCAGAATTACCATAAGTAGTTGCTTGTTCTCGCATACTTTTTAGATAAGTACAAAACAATAATATATAGCCCCCTACTTTACATTTCTCATGCTTACTATTACAAAACATTAAGAAAATTCGCACAAAAATATCTACTGATACACGATTACAATATTTAGACTATTTAGTAGTTTAGAATTTAACTAGTTACAAGATATGAGTGTACACGTAGAATTACATATAGATGGAGAAATATTTCCTTTGAAAAAATTCAAATGGGGATTTTCTCAAGGTACCAACTACGATGGTAATCCTTCTAACAAAATACGTCAAAAGATGATGCTCTTTAGCCTAGACATGATCAGAGATGAGTTATTTGAAGCTTGGGCGTATGCCAATTTCATGAAAAAGGACTTCGAAGTACATATCATCCCCAATATTTTAGGTGGTGGTAGAACGAGAGTCATTAGAGCGTTCGAAGCTTTCCTAGTAGAATTTACAACAGAATATCACCGTCAAAGTAAAGAACAAACGACTTACCATTGTAAAGTCACGGCAGGGCGTTATGAAACAAATACCTCTACAGCAGTTTATCGAGAAAATTGGGCACAGGGGCCTTTACCAGAAGATACAGTGGTGCATTCTTCTCAGGATGAAGAAGAACCAAATTTATTAGGTTATCATTTAGAAGATTTGAAATATAATGAAGTAACCAAAGATGAAATTGATATTGATGAAGAATTTTATATTGTTATAAAAAGCGAATATTGTAAAGGGAAAAGTATGAGTATTAATTTAGAAGATACTTCTAAAGACTATGAATACAATGGAAAATACATGAAAAACGATATAATTACAGGCATCATAATACAAGGAGATGTAATGAGAGTAAAAATAAAAGCTGTAGAAGAAAAAGTATAATTATGGCAATAGCATATTTAGATGATTACCCTAATAAAGAATTAATATTAAACCTACCAACAGTTAAGAAAAAATGCTTTTGCAATAGAGATTTTACTGAAAAGGAATTAAGGAATATTGTTATCCAACTTCGTAAAAGAGAAACAAGTAATATTACCCCAAATGGAAGAAAAAATTGGTATATAAAGCAAAATGTTTTTACACTTAATAAAAAAAATCCCGAAAATAGACCTATAAATATAAAATACTTAAATGAAGCCATAAGTACTCAGAAAAATAGGTGGATTTGGGTAACTCAAAACAATATATTGGCATTAAATTTTGGTAATGAATATTATAATCTAGAAACAGCCGAAAAAATTGAAGATAGTGAATTAGAGCACCCCCCGACAAGATATGCTATAGAAGAAAACAAGTTTACAGAAATGGGTGATAAATTGTTTAATTCTAATAGAAATGAAAAAATAACTGGTAATGTTAATTACAGCATTTTCACTTCTTATTTAAATGCTACGTTTAATACTCATAATATAAACACCTGTATTAGAAAAATCCATTTTTTAGCACAATGCTATCATGAAACTGGAAGTTTTGTTCATACTTATGAAGGAGACAATGCAGTAACCACACCTATTGGAGGCAAAGACTTTATAGGTAGAGGAATAAAACAAATTACTCATGACGAAAATTATTTGGCTTATTATGATTACTGGAATGCTACGAATAATATGAGTACAACTTCTTATCTAGATAAATGTAAAACTAAAACGGTTACAAAAGTAATCGAAACAATAAATACAAAACCTACACTTTTCCCTAAGGACTTTTTAAATACTTTAAAAGATTTTGCAAAAACCTTGGCTACGGATTTGCAACGAGCTTGTGATAGTGCAGGTTGGTTCTGGAGTTATAAAAAAGGAGTTTACAAAGCAGCTGATGCAGATGATGTCGATTTATTAACGAATAAAATTAATGGAGGAAGTAAAGGGATAGACAAACGTAGAGAATATACTCAAAACCTAAAAGAAATTCTTGATTATGACAATTGTAAAAATAAACAGTAGTTACTTATTTATACTTTTATTTTTGATAGTGTCTTGTAAAATACATTCGGATAAACCACAAAAAGAAACTCTCAAGAAAAAAGATACTATTACATATGACTATAGTGGTATTGAAACTATAAGCTATTTTGAAGCAAATGATAGCATTAATTCTGGATTTGATGAAGAGTTAATATATACACTTCCTGTTAAAAAATTAGATACTGTTCTTTTTCGTAAATGGACTGTGGATTCTTATAAGACTCTTACATTCAACATTAATAATTCAAAATTCGAAATTCAACAGTCTCGTTTTTTAGATTTCTATAAGACAGGTAAAAACATGTTTAGTATCAATGATATATTTCTAAAAAAAGATTCTAATAATGACAAAAAATTGACGTTTTATGGTTATTGTGATTTTTCTTTCAGAGATATAGATCCATATGACTTATATACACATAGATCGTCTCCATTGATAAGAAAAAAATCCAACTCAAAAGGCCAACTTGATTTTTCAAGAATAAATAGAGGAGAGTTTTATATGGATTTTGAAATTAAAAACGACGAAATTCATATTACAAAAATTACAGAAGAAATAAGTTATTTTACAGATAAAGCTTACGAACTTGATACACTTATTATTATAAATAAAAACAACAAATACATTGATGTTTGTAGGTTATATGATATTACTCAAAAAGAGAAAAATTTAAAAAAGTAATTTTGTTAATGCACGAAAGAGCTTTTAGGTATACTGAATCTTATGAAAAAAAAGGAAGTTCTGAGATGAACAAATTAAAAACATTGATCGAAGATTTGAAAGAAAAAGGAATTCAATTCAAAGGTCTAAGTAATTACTAATATGAGATATCCAGAGCTAATATTTGTTTTTATTTTCTTTTTGATAATTGTAAATATTATCATTATTTCTATTAAATATAGAAAACATAAAAACATAAAAACATTAGTCAAAAAAATATGTTTATCAATTTCTATTATTGGATTTAGTTTTATTTGGTTTGTACCTATACACATAGGATATAAAGGAGAGGCTCCCATTTGCAAGTTTAGGTTTAAAATATACACATATGAATCTGATGATTATGGCGGATATGGTAATATTAATGACTTGTTTTTTAAAATTACGCCTGATGAATATGGAACTATGTATTTCATAGAAAAAAAAGGTGATTGGCAAGAATATTTTAATTTTACATCATTAAAAGATGAAATAAATAGCCATTTACTAAAAATACATTAGAAAATATAGGTTTCTCTAGCCTAGTCTATATACTAATCATAAGGCTCTCAAGTACCACCTCCAAGTTAATTGCACATTTACTTAGTCAACGCCACAAATTTTATTATTTTAACTCCTATAACTAAAAAACTAAAGGTGTGACGCTTTTTACATTACTAGAAGTTGTTCACTTTCTATCTGCAAAGCCATTTGCATGTAACGCTGTGGAGCATATAAGAAAACGTAAAAATTAGATGGATAACATAAGTAGTATTATTAAAAAGGCTCAAAACGATTTATTTCCTGAATTAGAAGCTAAAATTCGTACTGAGTTAGAAAAGAAAGATAAAGATTGGCTTATAGATCAAATTATCTATCTAACATGTGAAAGACACAGTTTACACGAACAAAAGGAAAGCCTTGACGATATGCGCAAGCGCCTAATTCGAATTGGTAAAACAGCTTATGATGATCAATCTCTCGTAGATTTTATTGATCAATATAAAAAAATGAATAGAGAGGAATTAGAAACAGCTAGATTCCTTCTAAATCCACCACACACAGGCTTAGGTAGTATTGAATCTCATCAAAGATCGAAAACAGGTGAAGCTCTCCTAGAAAAAGCTCGAGATGTTCTCTATTTGGCTTTATATGGTGATAAAACCATTAATGTAAACATAACACGCGGACAAGAAGAGATTTTGACTATGATACTACCGCTTAGTAAATCAGATTCATTGTTTTTCCTAAAATCTGCAACGGAAGTGAATGCTACTGGAACATGGAAAGACCCTGAAGGGGTTTCTAATGATGACCATGCTCAGAATATTGGACTACAGGTTGAATTTGGTGATAATAAAAAGGGAACTATCGGAATTGCTGTATTTGTAGCACTTCATTTAATCAACCTGCTACATGTAAATGAGCAAATTCTTTATGCAAGGATGGAAAAAGTTGAAAGAAGCTCACTACAAGTGTTGTAATACCATTTGTGTTGTGAATTTCCATAGGTAAATCCTCTTTTTAAATTCTAGTTCAACATAAAAATCAACGTAGTTTAGGTTAATTTGGATCTAATGAATGTTTAGTTATAGAAGACAAAAGCGAAAAAAGGAATCAAATCTGGGTGGGCAACAGGAATGAAAAATATTCAAAAAAGTGACTAATATTGGACTCTATACTAAAGCGTTAATTTAATTACATGAAAAACACTTGTACTCCTCCCCCAACTAATAAAAAAGAATATATATCTGATATAGGGAAAATACTAGTTAAGGAAAATGGAAAAAAGAAATATTATACACCGAAAGAGGTTAAAAAAGCCCATAGAAAAAGTAAATGGTATGATGGTTTAGATTTCTCTTGTTGGGCAATGAGTACTTTTTCCTCACATTCTGACTTTAATAAGCATCATGAAGAAACTGGTGAAGTTTGTAATTATGTAGGAATGAAAACTGAAATGTTAAGTGGATTATCTACTTCTCCAACTTCTGATTGGACAGATATTCCTGATATTGACATTGATACTTCTTGGCTTGATTTCGGCGATATGTTTGATGGCTTACTAGAAGGAATTGGCGATTTTATTGGAGGAATATTTGACGGATTATAATATAAAAACAACATTTACGAAACCTATATTTTTCAATGACCTCAAATACAGCACACACCCATTTCATGATTTACAAACCATACGGTTATTTAAGTCAATTCGTTAATAATGGGCCTAAAAAAAACAGCAAAAAATTATTAGGCGAATTAGGAACTTTTCCTAAAGATATTATGGCTATTGGTCGCTTAGACGAAAAATCCGAAGGACTCCTCTTTTTAACAACTGATGGGAAAGTGAGTAACGAAATTAACAGCAATAAGTTTGAAAAAGAATATTATGCACTAGTAGATGGCGCGATTACTGAAATAGAATTATCACAATTAAGAAGCGGAGTCGAAATTGGTTTCAATGGAAAAAAATATCAAACAAAATCTTGTAAGGCTTCCTTTTTAAGTTCCGATCCTAATTTACCTCCTCGCCAAAAAAAGATTCGAGACGCTAGACATGGCCCTGTAACATGGATCTCCATTACACTGACAGAAGGAAAATTTCAACAAGTTCGAAAAATGACTTCTGCTGTCGGTTTCCCTACCCTACGTTTGGTTCGTGTGAGAGTAGGAAATCAACATATCGGGACGATGCAATCTGGAGAAGTCATTCAATTAAATGATTCGCCGCTTACTTATTTATAACTCTATTTTTCCATAATTGAATCTAACAACAATCATTTTCTATTGAGGAATATTTGTTTTTTTACTTTAAAGAGTTATTTGTCTATTTTTTTAACACATCAAATTTTCATTCAATTTTTAAATTACTTTAGTTCCAAATAACTCGTTAGATATAATACTAATAACCAAATATTATTAGTTATTATGTACCAAAACAACCTCATATCTCAATAGCTATATCAACAATAACATTGGTAACAATTACAACACCTAACATATGAAACTAATAGCATTAACTTTATCAATAATAACATCATTCACTTGCTTATCACAAACAGAATATTTTTCCACAGATGGTAACAACAGATTTACAGCATCAGAATTTGGAAAAGTAATTTCTAAAAAGAAAGAATTGTGGCAAAAAGATATAGGTCAAGAGATTACTGTGTTCGCAAGAACAACAAAAACAGAGAAGAAAAAAGATTCAATTATTCACTTCGTTAATTTAGACATGCAAATGCCTGGCCCTCTTAACGAGTATGTCAATAAAAAACTCCCTGAAATAACCTTAACAGACATTGATGGTAAAGAATTTTCGATAAATACTTTAAATGGAAAGCCAACTTTAATTAATTTTTGGTTTACAAATTGCAAATCTTGTATTGATGAAATGCCTGTACTTAACAAAATTTACGATAATTACAAAGAGCAGTTCAATTTCGTAGCTATTACATATGAAAACAAAGAGAAAACTGATGCTTTTTTAAAAAAACACCCTTATAAATTTCTTCACATCGTAAATGCAAAGAATTTAACAGATCAATTAAATTTAAAAATTTATCCAACTAATTTATTTCTAGATAAAAACGGAATTGTAAAATTTACTGAATATGGAATTCCATATGAACAGCACCCTGGTAAAGAACTACAAATTGGAAACGGAAAGTCATTTATCAACAAATTAGATCAACTGAAATAAATATCCCCAACGTTTAGCCATTTCTCAACAATTAAAAAGTTAAAACTGAGAGAATCTACCTATTCTTAGAACAAGAAATAAAAAATGAATTGATATCTCTTTTTCTATAGCTGGGTTCCTAAATTATGCCTCATAATATGCATCTCTACTATACTTAATCAAACATAATTTCATGAAGACTACATATTTTATTCTATTTTTTAGTTTGATATCAATAACCATTTGGGGGCAAATATCAGAAGACTATATTTCAATTGAAGACGAAAAATTTGATAATTATTTTCAAAATAGAGATATCGCAACAGTAAAAGGAAAAATATTAAATCTATCAAAAGAAGATATAAAAGAATTTAAGATAAATTATGTAATAGTAGTTCCATTTGCTAATTTTCAAAGTAAGAAAAACTGCAAATTAAATGCCGATGGTAGTTTTGAACTTCAACTTGATAATGCTTTTCCTTACCAACAAATATGGCTAACTCTTGGCGAATTGTTTTTTGCTGGGATTTATGCCCATACAGATTTATTCATTGAATTAGATGCTAAAACAATCAAAAACAAAGGAAAGGTTTTCTTGAATGGAGATGGAGTAAGGTATCTTGGCGCTGATGGTAAAATGAATGAATATCTAAATAATCATGTACTATTTAAAAGGGAAGAACAACTTGACATTTCAAGTAAAAAAAACAAGTTAATGATAAATGAAGATGTGGAGTATAACGAGTTCAATAAAAAAAATGACAGTTTATATTCCCTACTAAATGATATTGACAATGAATTTATAAAATTAAATCCTTCTATCTATTCGAAACTTATCGTAAATGAGAGAAAATCTGATTATTATGGTAGCATATGTGTGAAAAATTGGGGTAAAACAATGTCACCTGAATTATTTGACAAAATAAAAAATCATCCTGTACATTTAATGTCAAATAGTGGGGTGCTTTTTAATAATTATTTATACAACTACATTTATGGCACTATAGATCCGAATAGAAATTCTGGATTAAAATCTATAGATACATTAATTATAAAATTAGACAGTATATTTCCTCAATCCAAATCCGATGTACTAAAACTTCATCTTAGAAATAAAAAACTAAATGAAAAGAAGGTAATGATGGAAGTCACTATGAAAAGTATACAAACAAATTGGTGTAAAAAATTATTGCAAGAAGAGTATGATGAGAGTTTCGCAAAATCTACTTCTATAAAAGAAATCTTAAAAAATGCTAATCCTTCTAATTCTAAAGCAAATCTAGGACAGCTAATTACTCGAACACCTTTCGGAGCAAAGCTATATAAAGTTGACACATTAAACGCTAAAAAGCTACTCGCTAATTTAAAAATAGTTAATAACCAGAAGGCTATGTTAATTGATTTCTGGGCAACATGGTGTGGTCCTTGTATAAAGGAAATGCCTCATAGCAAAAAGCTTCAAAACGAAACAAAAGATCTACCTATAGAATTTATTTATTTATGCACATCACAAAATTCAAGCATTGAAAACTGGAAATCTATGATTGAAAAATTAAAAATTGGAGGAACACACCTATTTGTTGAACAAGAAATAGAAAGCGAATTAATGTCTCTTTTTTCTACAAGTGGTTTCCCTAGTTATGCCTTTATAAATAAAAAAGGAATTTATAAACCCGGTGCTATAAAGACAATGAGTGATTTAACTAAAAATAAGATAATTGAGTTGATCGAATAATACAATTTAGTGAGAAATCACTCCAACAAAACACTACAATATGAAAGGTGTTTTTTTAACTCTCACTAACTTTTGCAAAAGTTTTTTTTATGGAGCAGGATCCCTATAAGCATCCATACGCTTCATAGCTTTTCCTTCATATTTCCTATTGTTTTCTCCTCTTCGGGCAATCCCATATCATCACCAATAGTACCCGAAGTACTCATGTATCCAGGAACATTATTTTCTTCAAACCCAAAACGCTGCTGGTATTTCCCTGTTAAAATCCCTGCCCTAGAGGGTCCACAAACCGCTGCAGAAACATAAGCTTGTTTACAAATCACAGATTCTTTAGCGAGCACATCTAGATAAGGGGTTTTCATTTCTTTACTTCCTTGAAAACCAAAATCTGCATATCCGGCATCGTCAGATATAATCAATAAAATATTAGGTTTTTCCTGAGCTATTATAATCCAAGTGCTTAGAAAAACAAAGACACTTACAAAAAGTTTCATGTAGAAAATTAAAAGCTAAAACAAAAAAGAGGTCTAAAAAAATTTAAACCTCTTTTTGGTCTCAGGTTAATATTAGATTAGTTATTTCCCAAAATTATAGGCAATCCATCTTTTCCTGAACCTACAACAACTACTTTCGAATTTGGAGATTCAGCCAATTTCAAAGTCGCTTCGATTCCTTTTTCTTGAAGAATTTTATCCGTTAAAGAGGCGCTTAAAATAAGGTTAGCTGCTGCCTTTCCTTCTGCATCAATACGCTGGCGCTCTGCCTCTTTCTTTGCTTTTTCTAAACGAAATTCATATTCCAATGATTCCTGCTCTTGTTTTAGTTTTCGTTCGATAGCTCCTTTAATGGTTGATGGCAAAGTAACATCACGTACCAAAACTTTATTCACTACAATGTATTGATCTTTCACTTCATTACGCACTTCTTCCAAGATTTCTTGTTGAATGACATCACGTTTACTAGAATACAATTGCTCGGGTGTATAACGTCCAACGACACTACGTGCTGCTGCACTAATCGCTGGTGCTAGGATATTATCAACATAGTTTCTTCCCTTTTCTTGGTGCAGTTTTCCTAACTCGTCATGTTTAGGTTGAAACCAAACTGTACCATCTACATTCACTTCTAGTCCATTTACAGACAATACTTGCATACGATCAGAAATAGATTGCTGTCTTACCTTATATACTATCATATCATTCCATGGAGCAACAATATGAAACCCTTCTCCATATGTTGTCTCTGTATCAACTCCTCCGCCAAAGCGCTTAAACAATACTCCTGCCTCTCCTCCATCTATAGTGACAGTAGACTTCGCTAAAAGAATAAATAGTAATACCGCAGCTACAACTACCGGTACTGCAATTTTTGGTAATTTTTCCATAATTAAAATTTAGTGGTATCTAAATTATGAAAACTCGTTGATTAAAAGTCTTTAGAATTTGGTTTTTACAAACAACAAAGGGGTCTCATTGAATTTGTTTACAACTCTGTGAATATGTTTTACGTTCGTTGTAATTCTGCTGCATGAATTAGGTATCTTTAGTAAACCTCTAGAATTATGAAAAATAGAGATCACTCCATAGTCAGTTTAAGACCTCAGATTCTTTCTGCACGCATTACTCCAAACATGAGTAGTGAAGAGTATTTCCAAAACAAAATACTTCGTCCAGTACTAAAGCTTCAAAACAATCTTTTTATTGCTGT
This sequence comes from uncultured Aquimarina sp., assembly GCA_947499005.1. GTDB lineage: Bacteria > Bacteroidota > Bacteroidia > Flavobacteriales > Flavobacteriaceae > Aquimarina. The sequence continues at coordinate 13,120 of CANMML010000028.1, read as the reverse complement.
CTTTAAAAACTACATTAAAAAGAATAAGAATGTCTTTTATGAAATCAATATAGAAAAGCGTCTTAAATATATAGAGCATGCTATTCAAAAGGATATCAAATTCAGAAACAGTTTAAAAGGTATTATCATTGGTCAATTTACGGTTGAGGAATATGAGGAATACATAAAAAACTCATCGGCGATTAATAAACGAATGATGAGCCTTCTTATCTCTAGGTTGCAAGATCAAGTTCAGCTGTTAGAACCTAATGCTGGAGGGATTGCTATTTAGTTGATGGTTGATGGTTGATGGTTGATGGTTGATGGTTGATGGTTGATGGTTGATGGTTGATGGTTGATGGTTGAAAAATTGCTCTGCAATTTTTAAAATGAAAACTTTGACTAAAATTTAATCTTGCTAACCTCTAGCAAATACTTACTTTTGAGGCTTAACTATTAAAGTATTATGAGTCGTACTACAAAAGACTATATAGTTTTAGCATTAAAAGGAATGGGAATGGGTGCTGCCGATGTTGTGCCTGGCGTTTCTGGAGGGACTATTGCTTTTATTTCAGGTATTTATCAAGAATTAATTGAGAGTATCTCAAACTTCAATATTGCACTAATTAAAGTGTTATTTACTGAAGGCATTAGCGCTTTCTGGAAAAAAGCAAACCTAAGTTTTCTTGTTCCTTTAATGGCAGGAATCTTTATTAGTGTCTTTAGTGTAATGCGATTAATGCATTATTTATTAACGGAACACCCTGTTCCATTATGGGCTTTCTTTTGGGGGTTAATTTTAGCCAGTACTTGGTTTATTTCGAAACAAGTAAAAGACTGGAACTGGAAAAACATATTGCTCTTTGCCTTAGGAGCATCCATTGCTTTTGGTATTACTCTTTTAAACACAACTTCAGGAAATAGCTCTCTAGGCTTTCTTTTTATGGCAGGAGCTTTAGCTAGTTGTGCCATGATTTTACCAGGAATTTCAGGTTCATTCATATTGGTGTTATTAGGAGCTTATAGTGCAATTAGTGAAGCTGTTCATAATTTTGAAATCAAAAAAATTGCAGCAGTTGGATTAGGAGCCGCTGTAGGAATTCTTAGCTTTTCTAAATTCTTAAAATGGCTATTTAAAAACTACGAAAAACCCACTTTAGCATTATTAGGAGGCTTTGTATTTGGATCTTTAAATAAAATATGGCCTTGGAAAAAAGTACTTGCTACTACCATTGTAAAGGATAAAGTAGTTCCAATTAAAGAAATATCCATCTGGCCAACACAATTTGATGGAGATCCTCAAATTTTACTCGCAATAACAATGGCTATTTTAGGTGTTTTAGTTATCTTATTACTTGAAAAAGTAGCTCCAAAAAATAATTAATGCAAGAACGTTTAGATCGTAATCCTTTAGATAAATTCTTTTTAGTATTAAAAGGAATTGCCATGGGAGCAGCTAACAAAGTACCAGGGGTTTCTGGTGGCGTTGTTGCTTTTGTCGCAGGGTTTTATGAAGAGTTCATTTATTCGCTTAAGAAATTTAACTTTAAGGCATTTCGATTACTTGTTGGTTTTCGGTTTATATCTTTTTGGCAATATATTAATGGATCTTTTCTAGGATATATTATCCTAGGAATGTTAGTTAGTTACTTTAGTATTTCTCTACTAATAGATTATATGCTCGAACTCTATGAAATTCATGTTTGGGCATTATTTTTTGGTATGATTATCGGATCATTGATATATATTATTAAAGGTTTCGAAGAATCATGGAGTTGGAAAAATATTGGTTTTGTACTATTAGGAACTTTAGCCGGTATTGCTATCACACATCTAAGTCCCGAGCAGGAAAATGATAACCTATGGTTTGTTTTCTTTTGTGGTATTATAAGTGTTTCCGGAATGACATTACCAGGACTCTCAGGGTCATTTATCTTAATTCTATTGGGAAATTATGTATTGCTCTTAGTAGACTCTGTAAATGCCCTTTATAGCATATTCCCGCAATTATTAAGCTTCAATTTTTCTTTCTGGAATAATCCCGAACAACAACGATTACTCATCGTACTTTTTGTTTTCACCCTAGGTTCTATGTTTGGACTTGTCAGTCTATCTCATGTTTTAAGTGCCATTCTAAAAAAGCATAAAGCCACTACATTTGCTTGTATAATAGGCTTTATCGTAGGGTCATTGAGTGTCGTATGGCCTTGGAAGGAAAAAGTATTTAAACAAAATACCTCTGGGAATTCGCTTCTCGATGCAAATGGAAATCCTGTTTTGGATCATTATAATTCTTATATCCCACAATTATCAAATGACACATGGATTGCGATTGGGTGGATTGTCTTCGGAATAGCCATCGTATTATATCTTGAATGGTTGGCTTATGGAAAAAAAAGTAAGAAGTCTAAGGCATAAAGGAAAAAGTACCGAATACTATTTACTAACAACTAACAACTAACAACTAACAACTAACAAAAATAACTCTTCCAGCTAACCGAAGTACTTCGTACTTTTACTGTTTAAAAAATACATCTAGTGATTAATTACATTTCTGTTGAAAACGTTGCCAAGGCTTTTGGGGAACGTGTGTTGTTTGAAAATATATCTTTTGGAATCAATGAAGGCCAAAAAATAGGTTTCGTTGCTAAAAATGGAACAGGAAAAACTTCCTTACTAAACATCATTACCAAAACCGATCTTCCCGATCATGGGCAAGTAGTATACAGAAATGGGTTAAAAACAGCTTTCTTACCACAGGATCCTGTACTAGATCAGCATTTAACCATCGAAGAAACTATTTTCACTGGAGATAATGAAATCTTACGTGCTATGGCCGAATACGAAGGTGCTATGGCAAATCCCGATGATGCCGATCGTATGCAAAAAGCATTCGATACCATGGAACGTCTTCAAGCGTGGGACTTCGAAACTCAATACAAACAAATTCTATCCAAATTAAAACTCGATAATCTATCATTAAAAGTTGAATCATTATCTGGTGGGCAGAAAAAACGTTTGGCATTAGCCAATATATTATTGAGTAAACCTCAATTGATTTTCTTAGATGAGCCGACCAACCACCTTGACCTAGAAATGATCGAATGGTTAGAGGAATTCTTTGCACGTGAAAGTGTCACCCTATTTATGGTAACACATGATCGTTATTTCTTAGAAAATGTTTGTAATGAAATCGTTGAATTGGACCAAGGTGAAATGTATAGTTATAAAGGAAACTATGCCTACTACCTAGAAAAAAAAGATGCACGTCTAACTGCTGAAGCTGCCGAATTAGGAAAAACTAAACAGTTATTTAAAAAAGAGCTGGACTGGATGCGTCGACAACCAAAAGCACGTACCACAAAGTCCAAATCGAGAATTGACGATTTCTTTGAAATAAAGAAAAAAGCAAAGCAACGTCGTGATGATCATCAAGTAACTCTTGAAATTAACATGGAACGTTTAGGTAGTAAAATCATTGAACTACATAAGGTTTCAAAAAAATATGGAGATTTAATCATTTCCGATCAATTTGAATATGTATTTAAGAAAGGGGAACGCATTGGTATTATCGGAAAAAATGGTACTGGTAAATCTTCTTTTCTTAATCTATTAACAGGAAATCAGCTTCCGGATAGCGGAAAAGTTATCGTCGGGGAAACCGTCAAAATAGGATACTATACCCAAAGTGGTATCAAAATTAAACCAGGTCAAAAAGTAATAGAGGTAATTAAAGAATTTGGAGAATATATTCCGCTTAAAAAAGGAAGAATCATTTCTGCGGGTCAACTACTCGAACGCTTTTTGTTTGACCGAAAAAAGCAATATGACTTTGTAGAAAAATTAAGTGGTGGGGAACGAAAAAGACTTTATTTGTGTACTGTATTAATTCAAAATCCAAACTTTTTAATTTTAGATGAGCCTACAAACGATTTGGATATCGTGACATTAAATGTATTAGAAAGTTTTTTATTGGATTTCCCTGGCTGTTTACTAGTAGTATCGCATGATCGTTATTTCATGGATAAGATTATTGATCACTTGTTTGTATTTGAAGGGCAAGGAATAATTAGTGATTTCCCTGGAAATTATTCCGATTATAGAGCTTACGATAAAAGTGCCCCTAAAAAAGAAGAAGCTGTAGCTGTAAAAACTACAGAAGTATCCAAAAAAGAAAAAGGGCATTGGAAACAAGACAATAGCACTACATTATCTTATAATGAACAAAAGGAGTTTTCTAAAATTGAAAGGGAGCTAAAAAAATTAGAAAACAAAAAAACGGATATCGAAGCTATTTTTGCTGAAGGAACTTTGGAGGGCGATAAACTTATTGAACTATCAAAAAAACTAAAAGCTATTGTAAACGACATCGAAGAAAAAGAAATGCGTTGGATGGAATTAGCGGATAAGATGGGATAATTAGTATTGGTTTGTAGTTCTTTATTATGAGGGTTATGCAATTTCACTTGTTATAAACTAACCATCAATTAAGAACTTGTAACCTTGATAAATGAGCAACTATGGACTGAAAGATCCATAGTTTTTTACGACTAAAAGTCTATTCCTATTTTCTAATTTATTGCTTAAAGCTTAATGCCTATAGCCTTAAACAAAATTTTTAGAAACTAAAAGTGAGATGTACTAAAGTACATAGTTTTAACTATTATTGAGACCAATAAAAGTTAAAACTGTTAAATTACAATTCGATAATACTTTAATTTGAAATAAAAATAAATGTCAACATCATTACGCTGGACAAATTGGTCAAAATCATTCACCACTACTCCATTTGCGATATTTCAACCAAGTTCTGAAATAGAAATAATTGAAATCATCCAAAAAGCAAATGCTGAAAATAAAGTAGTAAAAGCTGTTGGTTCTGGTCACTCATGCTCTTTGATCGGTAGTGTTGATAATGGGTACCTTTTGGATTTACAGACCAATTATCAAGGGATTATCAATTTTGATAAGCAAACAAGGCAATTAACTGTAAAAGCAGGAACTTCATTAAGGCAGATTGCCGATTTTGCTTTAGAAAACAACTGTGCCTTAGATAACCTTGGTACTATCGTTGATCAAAGTATTTCTGGCGCAATCTCTACGGGCACACATGGTTCTGGAATTACGCATGGAGCTGTAGATCAATCCATTTTGACATTATCTATTATTACAGGCAATGGACGCTTAAAAATTTTTGATAAGAGAACTAATAAGGAAGAATTCCATTTGGCTGTAGTAAGCCTTGGAGCGTTAGGAATTATATCTACCGTAACTATTCAATTGGTAGCAGATTTCAATATGAAAATCACTACCAAAAATTTGAGTTTCGATCAAATGATCGCTCATATCCCAAAAGCTTATACCGATGATTATTTACGCTTTTGGTGGGCACCACATACAAATCGTGTACATTACTGGGAAGCACATAAAACAAGTGATCGACCTTCAACTCCTTCCTTATGGAATCATTATATAAACGATTTATTTAAAGGGAATTTTTTACACGAATTAGGTTTATGGGTTACTTCTTTTATCCCGAAGCAAATTCCTTCTTTAAACAAACTGATGTACAAGCTTTTATTATCAAAAGAACGCACAACAGTTACCAATTTCTTAAATGGCTTTACATTACCCATATTAGTAAAGCAAAAAGTGATGGAATATGCTATTCCTATCGAGCATACTGAGGTTGTATTACAAGAAATAAAAGAAGTACTAAAAAACAAGGAATATTTAGTCCATATGCCAATTGAAGTACGCTTCACCCCTAGCAATGAAGCAGCACTAAGTATGGCTTATGGAAGAAAAAGTTGTTACATTGGTATCATTGCTTATAAGCCATTTGGCAAGGATATTAATTATGATGCTTATTTCGAAGACATTCATAATATTTACACCAAATATGAAGGAAGACCGCATTGGGCTAAGGTCACCTATTATACTAAAGAAGAATTAAGTTCTTTATATCCTAATTGGGACTCATTTACCAAACTACGTCAAGAATTAGACCCTAATGGACTATTTTTAAATGACTTTTTAAAACGTTTATTTTAAACTTTAAAGAGGAACGAATAATAAGTTTAGAAATTATACAATAACAAATCCTCCCGCTTGTGCTTTATACTCTACAGTAATAGTATTGGTTCTTGTAAAATCTAATTTTAAAGCATTATTCTGTAAATCTGACTGATAGCTATTAGCACTGTAATTTCCTAATAAAATAAATACAGTCTTATTAGGAGTAATAGATAAACTTTGAGACCCAATCATTCTTTTTGCAGAAACTATATTGTTTGGTATAATCTGCCCATTGATGTTTGCCTCTTGAAATAGGCCTGTAATGATTGATTTCATTTGTATTGCTTTATTTTCAACAGTAAAGCTATCTCCTCCAATACCTCCTGGAGACGAAACAATTTGCCCATTACTTTCAAGTATATATGATTGATTGCTAGATACTGGAGCATTTACACTTACAGATTTCTCAATGATCGCATCATTGCGTAAATCTATACTACTTGTATAGATTCCATATTCTTCTTCCCATTCAATAGAATTTCTTGATAACGGATCAAAATCAAGCCAAACAACATCTGGCCTCTGACCATCGCTAGATCTAGCAATAATTATTTTTTGACCTCTATTTTGTATTCTATTCAAATCTTCATTAGAGAAGTTTACTGTCAATGTATAATTGCTCATAAATATATTTAGTTAAAATATATGTTGAATTTAAACCATTCTATGCGTTGAGTACTATGTATATGTATAAATGACTACGTTTTTTTAGTCGTCAACTTCGTTTTATGAGTAATTTAGATTCTAGTTATCCAAATAAAGTCTTAAGAATACCTATTTTTGAAACTATGATAGTGGCTAAAAATATTTTTAAAAACTACGGTAACGTAGAAGTATTAAAAGGAGTAGATCTTGAAATTAAATCCGGAGAAGTGATTACAATTGTCGGTGCTTCGGGTGCTGGTAAAACAACACTTTTACAAATCTTAGGTACTTTAGACAACCCTGATAATAATACCAATAGTTCTTTAACTTTTAATAATAAAAATATTCTTCGATTGAAGAATAAGGATCTAGCCAAATTTAGGAATGAAGAAATAGGATTTATTTTTCAATTTCATCAACTACTCCCCGAGTTTACAGCCATTGAAAATGTTTGCATTCCAGCATTTATAAAAGGGGTTTCTAAAAAAGAAGCTTATGAGAAAGCTAAAGAGATTCTAGAATTTCTAGGCCTGGGACATCGTTTAGATCACAAACCCGATAGTCTTTCTGGTGGCGAACAACAGCGTGTTGCTGTAGCAAGAGCATTGATAAATGACCCTAAAGTAATTTTTGCAGATGAACCTTCAGGAAATTTGGATAGTGCTTCTGCAGAAAATCTCCACCAATTATTTTTTAAACTAAGAGATCAGTTCGGACAAACTTTTGTTATTGTGACACACAATAATCAGTTTGCAGATATGGCAGATCGTAAAATTACTATGGCAGACGGTAAATTGATATAGTTAATTAATTTAGGATTCCCTTTATCTATTAACGCTTCTTGAAAATATAAAAACCAATGCCTAAAACCAAAAAAATAAAGCCCGAACTAGTAACCTTTCTTAATGAAAAAGCTGCTCAATATGAGAATCCCGATTTTTTAGATACTGATCCGATACAAATACCAGCTCAATTTTCTTTAAAACAAGACATCGAAATTAGTGGTTTTTTAGTAGCAACTATAGCTTGGGGAAATCGCAAGAGTATTATTAATAATGGCAAAAAGTTAATGAGTATTATGGGGAATACTCCATATGATTTCATACTAAATCATAATGAAACTGATCTCGAAGATTTACAATTCGTACATCGTACTTTTAATAACGAAGACCTTGCTTATTTTTTTAAAGCCCTTAAATACATCTACTCTCAATATAATTCGCTCGAAGATTTTTTTGAAAATTGCATTCAAGAAAACAGAATGCAATTCGCCATTCATGAGTTTAAAAAAACATTCTTTTCGATTCCTCATCCTTTAAGAACTACCAAGCATATTAGTGATCCTTTAAAAAATTCAGCTGCGAAACGCATCAATATGTTTTTTAGGTGGATGGTACGTTCAAATCAACAAGGGGTCGATTTTGGAATTTGGAATAAGATTCCTTCAAGTGTTCTTTCCTGCCCTTTAGATGTACATTCGGGAAATGTTGCTCGCAAGCTGGGGCTATTAAAACGTAAACAAAATGATGCAAAAGCATTGTTAGAACTCGATACTTCTTTAAGAAGCTTAGATGCTACCGATCCTGTCAAATATGACTTTGCTCTATTTGGATTAGGTGTCTTCGAAAAATTCTAATAGTATAAACTCCGATATTGTTATTAATAGCAGTTAATGAAATCTACTATAAATATCAATTCAAATAATTAGTATCCACATCTTTCCAGAAAAGCTGACCTTTTACAATCCAAGAAACACCAAAAGCCCACAAAGCAACTAATTCTGCATAAAAAACGGGTTTATATTTTCTTAACAAATCACATTCATCCCCTAAAGAAAGTAAACAAAAGCCCGCAATAACAATACTAATCAACATAATGATCGCGCAGACTTTAAAAACGACATTCCTTCTCTTCGTTATTTTTATTTGATGCTCATCATAATCATCTTTTAGTTCTTCTTGAAAGAGTTTAAAAGAGAAAATCATTAAAACAATAAAAAAACATATAGCGCTAGTAAAGTGAATGGTACTAAAACAGTGAGTCAAAAAGTCAAATGGTGGTATTAAAAATGTACTTGTAATCGTATTACAACTAATTCCACAAGCACTACTAGTAGGAAATAATACTACGCCCAAACAGAAAAAGCCACCTAGGTTTCCAAAAATATTTTCCCATTTTATTTTCCCTTTTGGTGTTCCCTTGTAACTAAATAAAAATAATGAAACCGCAGACAAAGCACCAACAAACAAGTTGCGCATTCCCGTATGATAATAATCACTAAACGAAATATGTATTTGATTGCAACCATACAATATTTTAGGCAATATTATTAATGCTACAGGGAGTAACAGGGCTATAAAACCAATACTTCTTCTAATCGTTAAATAAGAAATAACTAAATCTTTCGGAGTTTGAAATTGAGCAGCCATTTTACTGTAATTAAGTTAGTTGCATATTCAATTCATTAAAAAAATATATTTAGATTATATAATCTTAGCTGCATGATTCTTTATCTTCTCAATAGTTAGGGGTTTAGTTTCGTAATGAGATAGCATATGGGAGATATCCTCTTTACCGACTACTTTATTACTATCACTTGTAGAAAGCATAACAATACGGATTTCTTTTTTAAAATTATTTTTTTGGAATGCTTCTAGAAATTCCCAACCATTAAAAGCAGGCATATTTACATCCAAAAAAATAAGATCTGGCAAATTCTCTGTATTTTCTTTATGTTCTAAAAGATATTCGAATGCCTTGGCACTATTATTGAAAACCTCTATACGATCAAATAATTCAGAACGCTTGGCTAACCTTTTATTTACAATAGTAGTAGGCTTATCGTCGTCAATAAAGAAAACTTGTAACATAATATTGTCTAATGAGTTTTTCTCAATATAACGAAAATACAAAAGGCTATATTTACATGTATGAATATTAGGCAGAATTTATGCACATTTTTCTATTAAACTCTGGAAAAAATCGATGAATAAAAAAATATTTATTTTTATAGGGCTCTTTATTTTTTTCTTAAAACCTGCTTTTAGTCAGATAGGAGAAAAAAAAACATATAATATTGACTTCTCTGATTTCAATATAAAAAAAGAAGAACCTAAGGAAGAGCCCAAGGAAGCAACACCGTTAAAATCTCCTAATCTTATAGATTTTAAACGATCAAACCCAAGTCTTACAGATATCAATAATGCTGGTTTTATTTTGAATAGCACTATTGATAAAGATAATTTTGGTTCTTCAAAACCTAGAAACATAGATACTTTTGGTGAAAAAAGTGATGTCGCCACCTATAAAATTAAACAACTTCCAAAACATGTTAGAAATCTTGAAGGAGGAGCTAAACTTATTTTCACAGATCAAAATTTAGGGGAAATTATCACTCAGAGTGAATATTTGGATATATATTACCGAGATCACGGACAAGTTGATGGAGATATCATTAAAATAGATGTAGATGAAGCTCCTTTTATTGAAAGAGTTGTTTTAGGATCTAACAATAAATCGGTGAGATTATATCTAAAGTCGGGCTTTACTAAACTTGATCTCTATAGTATTTTTGATGGTAGGTTATATCCTAATACTGTCGAGTGGGTTATTAAGGATGACCAAAAGAAAAAAGTAGCCGATAATGTTCTGTCAGTTAGTAAAGGATTTAAAGGCACTATAGTTGTCATTAAAAACTAAAGGTTCTTATTTTTCTCTATAATCCATCGACTCATATATTCTGTAGATCGCATCGAATGATGCCAAAGCAGTTGTCCAACAATATTAGTTTCTCTATGAGACGCTATTTCATTTTCTAATTCCTTCAGTCGTTGCCTAAAGTTTTTAAAATGATACTCCTTATCAAAATGTTTATCAATGATTAAGGACAAATCTTCTTGAACTTGCTCCCATTCCTCTTGATTAGTATACAGCTGACAAACACTTTCAATAAATTCTTTCGTATTATTGGCTATCACTTTATCCGAAATTGCATCTAAAAACATACCTTCTGCACCTATTTCAGTAGTTACAAAAGGAAGTTGATATTCTATCGCTTTAAGCAACTTTCCTTTTTGTCCTGCCCCAAAAGGGATCGGTGCAATCAGCAATCTATAATTCAAAAAGACAGTTTCAACATTTTCTACATAGCCTTTTACATAAAATCGCTCCTGTGGATTCGTTAATTGTAAATGCTTTTGCTGTGCATGGCTCCCATAAATATGTAGTTGAACCTCTGGTAACAACTTTTTCAAAATAGGCCATACTTCTTTTTTTAGGTGCAAAACTGTTTGCCAATTCGGCTCATGCAAGAAGTTCCCTATAAAAAACAAATCTTTTCTTTTATTAAAAGCATGCTGGATTGACTTTTTTCCATCGCTTAACAATGGTAAGTAATGCAAGATTGATGGTGATATATTGTATTGATCAATCAACAATTGATGCTCTACTTGAGAAATAATCAATGATAAATCTGATCGGTATATACTTGCCAACTCACGCTTTATGACATCCGATACCCCTTCTTTATGTTTTCCTTTGCTAATATCCTCCCTCCCTTTTCTTAGGAAGTGAAGATCTTCTGTATCGAGAAGCCTTATAGCATTTGGGCAAATAGACCGAACACGCCACGAAAATTGCTCTTCAACCATAAATCGATCAAAAAGCACTACATCTGGGCAAATGTCCTTTAAAAAATCATCGAAGCTTTCATCATTAATCAAAATATTAAAACACTTGATCTCAAGATCTAAACCAAATGCAAAGCCTTCAGGCATAGCTGCTGCGGAAGCAAAAAACAATTCATATTTCATACTCGCAAAGCATTCTATCAAATGCATCATATGCTCTCCTGCTGCTGTAGCATTTGGTTGAGGCCAAACATGACCAATAACCAATAATTTTTCTCTATTTTTACTCAATAAATATGTGTTTTAGCAGTTATAAAAGTATGACAGATTTTTTCAAATACATCTCCTTTGTGGCACTTAGTTGTGTTTTTATTTTAAGTTGTGGCGATGATAATGATGATAAAGTATTCCCCGAGGATGTTGCCAATCTAAATCTTGAAACAGGAATTGTCTTTGGTTTAGTTGATCGTGAATGTGCTGCTATAAGTACTAATATCGATGATTGCAATCGCGTATATAGATATACAGGAAATGCTATTTTTAAAACTGACATTTTAGAAAATATTCCCAATGATGAAATTTGGACATTTGATAATACCGAATTGAATATCTTAAGCCTTGAGTTCGCTAAGGGTTTAGAAAATTTACCTAGAGGTTTACGTGATTTTGAAAGCTCTTCTCTTCTGGAATTTCAAGGAAGATTGGAAGGACTGGCTAATTTTTATGTATTCGAATACGAAACCCCTGCTGGTCGAAACACCATACAATTTGAAAATATTCCTCAAGGAGCTAGCGAAGAGGTTAAACTCTATTTTCAAAGAATGATTCGAGCTACAGATCGTTTAAATTAAGTATTTACTGCAGAAAATCAAGCTCTAACTACACTACAAAAACACTCTTGCATCATGTCGTAAAGTTCGGGGTGTTTTCGTTTTAAAAGCTTGGGGCGTTCAAAAAAATACTCCGATGCTACAGCAAAAAATTCTATTTTACTAGTACCACCGTAGTTTCTAATATCAGAATCATCATTATTAATATCTTCCATTTTTTCATAGATCATATTTAACCATGGGATCGTGTAACTATGGTCTTTTAATAATAACTTAGGAATACCATCTACTTCTCCATCCATTTTATCAATAAGGTGTACAAACTCGTGAATGGCTGTATTTCCTTTGTCTGTTTTGTTGCTAAAACCATGATGTAAAGCTTTTCTAGATAAGATCATTTGGTTTTCATATCTCCCCGTTCCTACCATACCTGCAATCTGCCTCTGTTCTCCTTCATATTCTAAATCTTCATTAAAATGATCTGGATATAGTAAAACGGTACTAAGATTCGGGTAATTCCATGTTTCAAAACAAAATACAGGGATAACACCACTTGCTCCTACCAACAATCGATCTTTCTCACTTAACTCGAAACCAATAGCTTCTATATAAATTTCATTCAGTAGCTTTTCAACTCTATTCCTAAATCGTAGTTGCTGTTTGGCTTCTAAATTTTGGTAAAAAAACACTTCTTCGCTATAAAAATCATGTGCATCCTTAGGTAAAGAAATCTGCTTTCTTTTAAAGATTTTTTTTGAAATTATATATATCAAGAAAGCTCCTAAAAGAAGGAATAACATAGCTATTATCATGAAAATCAATTTATACTATTGGTTACGTTTTATATTTATTTGGGAATACGTGAAGATAATACCAATTAAGCTGTGACGTCCTGAATAATCGTTACAAAAATTAATATACAGTTAAGGTAGTAATTTTAAGTTGCTACCTTACTTTTTT
>CANMML010000027.1 GCA_947499005.1 uncultured Aquimarina sp. | reverse complement strand
ACAGATGGTGATGGTATCGATGATGCTTACGACCCAGACGCGGCGGGCAGTACGCCAATTACTTCCCCAGAAGATACAGATGGAGATGCTACAGAGAACTTACCAGATTACTTGGATTTAGACTCAGACAATGATGGATTGCCAGATACGAATGAAGCAGGCTTAAGTGATGATGGTACGACTACCGATACAGATAATGACGGTTTATTAGATACGTTCGAGGGAGGAGATAACAATGATGGCTTCGATGTAAACGATGAGTTAAACAATGGAGCAGTTGACACTCCAAATGTAGATGAACCAACGACACCAGAGGTTGACTTTAGAGAGATCATGGATACGGACGGTGATGGAGTTCCAGACAGTGTTGATTTAGATGATGACAACGATGGTATTCCAGATACAGTAGAGAGCGGAGGAGTTGATCCAAACAATGATACCAATGGCGATGGCGTTCCAGATTACTTGGATCCTACCTTTGGTCCAGATGCGAATGGCGATGGCGTTGTAGATAGCTTCGATCCAGATGGAGATGGAGTTCCATCACATTTAGATAAGGATGCAGATAACGATGGTATTCCAGATATCATCGAAGCAGGTGGAATAGATACGAATGGCGATGGAGAGGTTGATTACCCAACTCCAGGCGATCCGACCTCTATGGTTGATTTAGATGACGATGGATTAGATGATAGTTTAGATGATGTAGGAGGAACAGTTACGACAGGTACGCCGTTACCAACACCAAATACAGATAGTGAAGGCGGCGCTGATTTCTTAGATATTGATGCTGACGATGATGGTATTCCAGATAATGTAGAGGCGCAACCAACAGCTGGTTATGTAGCACCAACAGGAAATGATACAGATGGTGATGGTATCGATGATGCTTACGACCCAGACGCGGCGGGCAGTACGCCAATTACTTCCCCAGAAGATACGGATGGAGATGCTACAGAGAACTTGCCAGATTACTTGGATTTAGATAGTGATAATGATGGGTTGCCAGATACGAATGAGGCAGGCTTAAGTGATGATGGTACGACTACCGATACGGATAATGATGGATTATTAGATACGTTTGAAGGCGGAGATAACAATGATGGCTTCGATGTAAACGATGAGTTAAACAATGGAGCAGTTGACACGCCAAATGTGGATGAGCCAACGACACCAGAGGTTGACTTTAGAGAGATCATGGATACGGACGGTGATGGAGTTCCAGACAGTGTTGATTTAGATGATGACAATGATGGTATTCCAGATACGGTAGAAACAGGAGGAGTTGATCCAAACAATGATACCAATGGCGATGGAGTTCCAGATTACTTGGATCCTACTTTTGGCCCAGATGCCAATGGCGATGGCGTTGTAGATAGCTTCGATCCAGATGGAGATGGAGTTCCATCACATTTAGATAAGGATGCAGATAACGATGGTATTCCAGATATCATCGAAGCAGGTGGAATAGATACGAATGGCGATGGAGAGGTTGATTACCCAACTCCAGGCGATCCAAGTTCAATGACGGATTTAGATGGTGATGGATTAGAAGATGGCGTTGATGATGTAGGTGGAGCGGTAACTACAGGTACGCCGCTACCAACACCAAATACAGATAGTGAAGGCGGCGCTGATTTCTTAGATATTGATGCTGATGATGATGGTATTCCAGATAACGTAGAGGCGCAACCAACAGCTGGTTATGTAGCTCCTACAGGAGATGACGGCGATGGCGATGGTATCGATGATGCTTACGATCCAGATGCAGCAGGAAGTACACCAATTACTAGTCCAGAAGATACGGATGGCGATTTGACAGAGAACTTACCAGATTACTTGGATTTAGACTCTGATAATGATGGATTGCCAGATACGAATGAGGCAGGCTTAAGTGATGATGGTACGACTACCGATACGGATAATGACGGACTATTAGATACGTTTGAAGGAACCAATGTAAGTGATCCATTTGATGTAAACGATGAGTTAAACAATGGAGCAGTTGACACACCAAATGTGGATGAGCCGACAACACCAGAGGTTGACTTTAGAGAGATCATGGATACGGACGGTGATGGAGTTCCAGACAGTGTTGATTTAGATGATGACAATGATGGTATTCCAGATACGGTAGAAACAGGAGGAGTTGATCCAAACAATGATACCAATGGCGATGGCGTTCCAGATTATTTAGATCCTACTTTTGGTCCAGATGCTAATGGCGATGGCGTTGTAGATAGCTTCGATCCAGATGGAGATGGAGTTCCATCACATTTAGATAAGGATGCAGATAACGACGGTATTCCAGATATCATCGAAGCAGGTGGAGTAGATACGAATGGCGATGGTGAAGTAGATTACCCAACCCCAGGTGATCCAAGTTCAATGACAGATTTAGATGGCGATGGATTAGAAGATGGCGTTGATAATGTAGGTGGAGCGGTAACTACAGGTACACCGCTACCAACTCCAAATACAGATAGTGAAGGCGGCGCTGATTTCTTAGATATTGATGCTGATGATGATGGTATTCCAGATAATGTAGAGGCGCAACCAACAGCTGGTTATGTAGCACCTACAATGAATGATGCAGACGGCGATGGTATCGATGATGCTTACGATCCAGATGCGGCAGGAAGTACACCAATTACTTCCCCAGAAGATACGGATGGAGACGCTACAGAGAACTTACCAGATTACTTGGATTTAGACTCAGACAATGATGGATTGCCAGATACGAATGAGGCAGGCTTAAGTGATGATGGTACGACTACCGATACAGATAATGATGGTTTATTAGATACGTTTGAAGGTACTAATGTAAGTGACCCATTTGATGTAAACGATGAGTTAAACAATGGAGCAGTTGACACACCAAATGTGGATGAGCCAACGACACCAGAGGTTGACTTTAGAGAGATCATGGATACGGACGGTGATGGTGTTCCAGACAGTGTTGATTTAGATGATGACAACGATGGTATTCCAGATACGGTAGAAACAGGAGGAGTTGATCCAAACAATGATACCAATGGCGATGGTGTTCCAGATTATTTGGACCCTACCTTTGGCCCAGATGCTAATGGCGATGGCGTTGTAGATAGCTTCGATCCAGATGGAGATGGAGTTCCATCACATTTAGATAAGGATGCAGATAACGATGGTATTCCAGATATCATCGAAGCAGGAGGAATAGATACTGATGGCGATGGTGAAGTAGATTACCCAACCCCAGGCGATCCAAGTTCAATGACGGATTTAGATGGTGATGGATTAGAAGATGGCGTTGATAATGTAGGTGGAGCGGTAACTACAGGTACACCGCTACCAACTCCGAATACAGATAGTGAAGGAGGCGCAAACTTCTTAGATATTGATGCAGACGATGATGGTATTCCAGATAATGTAGAGGCGCAACCAACAGCTGGTTATGTAGCTCCTACAGGAGATGACGGCGATGGCGATGGTATCGATGATGCTTACGACCCAGACGCGGCAGGAAGTACTCCAATTACTTCACCAGAAGATACAGATGGAGACGCTACAGAGAACTTGCCAGATTACTTGGATTTAGACTCTGATAACGATGGTCTTCCAGATACGAATGAGGCAGGCTTAAGTGATGATGGTACGACTACTGATACCGATGGAGATGGATTGTTAGATACGTTTGAAGGATCCGATCCAAATGATGGTTTTGATGTAAACGATGAGTTGAATAACGGAGCCGTAGATACACCAAATACAGATGGATCAGGAGATGTTGATTTTAGAGAGCCAATGGATACCGATGGAGACGGTGTTCCAGATGCCGTTGATTTAGATGATGATAATGATGGTATTCCAGATACAGTAGAAACAGGAGGAGTTGATCCAGATGGCGATGCAGATGGTGATGGCGTTCCAACATATTTAGATGATGATGATACAGACCCATTAGTTGGAGACGATAATGATAGTACTGAACCAATCTTTGATACCGATGGTGATGGTGTTCCAAATCATTTAGATTTAGATGCTGATAACGATGGTATTCCAGATGTTACAGAAGCAGGCGGTACAGATACCGATGGAGATGGAGTAATAGATGATACTACCGATGTAGATAATGATGGATTAGTTGATAGTGTTGATGATACGGGAGGAACTGTAACTGGTGGTACACCACTTACGAATCCGAATAGTGATACAGATAGTATTCCAAACTTCTTGGATATCGATGCAGATAACGATGGTATCCCAGATAATGTAGAAGTTCAGCCTACCGCAGGTTATGTAGGTCCTACAGGAAATGATACTGATGGTGATGGTATAGATGATGCTTACGATACAGATGAAGTAGGAAGTACTCCATTAAATACTCCAGAGGATACGGATGGTGATGTAGCAGAGAACTTACCAGATTATGTAGATAGTGATTCAGATAATGATGGGTTACCAGATACAAATGAGGCAGGCTTAACCGATGATGGTACAACTACAGATACCGATGGCGATGGTCTATTAGATACGTTTGAAGGATCTGATCCAAATGATGGTTTTGATGTAAATGATGAGTTGAACAATGGAGCAGTTGATACTCCAAATACAGATGGATCAGGAGATGTTGATTTTAGAGAGCCAATGGATACGGATGGTGACGGCGTTCCAGATGCAGTTGATTTAGATGATGATAATGATGGTATTCCAGATATAGTTGAAACCGGAGGAGTTGATCCAGATGGTGATGTAGATGGTGATGGCGTTCCAACATATTTAGATGATGATGATACAGACCCATTAGTTGGAGATGATAATGATGGTACAGAGCCAATTTTTGATACTGATGGTGATGGCGTTCCAAATCATTTAGATTTAGATGCAGATAACGATGGTATTCCAGATGTAACAGAAGCAGGCGGTACAGATACCGATGGTGATGGAGTAATAGATGATACTACCGATGCAGATAATGACGGATTAGTTGATAGTGTTGATGATACAGGAGGAACGGTAACTGGAGGTACACCACTTACGAATCCGAACAGTGATACAGACAGTATTCCAAACTTCTTGGATATCGATGCAGATAACGATGGTATTCCAGATAATGTAGAAGTTCAGCCTACATCAGGTTATGTAGGTCCTACAGGAAATGATACTGATGGCGATGGTATAGATGATGCTTACGATACAGATGAAGTAGGAAGTACTCCATTAAATACTCCAGAGGATACGGATGGTGATGTAGCAGAGAACTTACCAGATTATGTAGATAGTGATTCAGATAATGATGGGTTACCAGATACAAATGAGGCAGGCTTAACAGATGATGGTACAACTACAGATACCGATGGCGATGGATTGTTAGATACGTTTGAAGGATCTGATCCAAATGATGGCTTTGATGTAAATGATGAGCTGAATAATGGAGCAGTTGATACTCCAAATACAGATGGATCAGGAGATGTTGACTTTAGAGAGCCAATGGATACGGATGGTGACGGCATTCCAGATGCCGTTGATTTAGATGATGATAATGATGGTATTCCAGATATAGTTGAAACAGGAGGAGTTGATCCAGATGGTGATGCAGATGGTGATGGCGTTCCAACATATTTAGATGATGATGATACAGACCCATTAGTTGGAGATGACAATGATGGTACAGAGCCAATTTTTGATACCGATGGTGATGGCGTTCCAAATCATTTAGATTTAGATGCAGATAACGATGGTATTCCAGATGTAACAGAAGCAGGCGGTACAGATACCGATGGAGATGGAGTAATAGATGATACTACCGATGCAGATAATGATGGATTAGTTGATAGTGTTGATGATACAGGAGGAACGGTAACTGGAGGTACACCACTTACGAATCCGAATAGTGATACAGATAGTATTCCAAACTTCTTAGATATCGATGCAGATAACGATGGTATCCCAGATAATGTAGAGGTTCAACCTACAGCAGGTTATGTAGAACCAACGAATTTAGATGATGATGGCGATGGTATCGATAATGCATACGATATAGATGTTCCTGGAAGTACAGCATTAAATAATCCTTCTAATATAGATGGAGATACAGAACCTGACTATATAGATGAGGATTCGGACAATGATGGATTGCCTGATACTAATGAAGCAGGTTTAGATGATGATGGTACTACAGCTGATTCAGATAATGATGGTTTACTAGATACATTTGAAGGATTAGATAATGTAGATGGTTTCGATGTAAATGATGAGTTAAATAATGGAGCAGTTGATACTCAAAATATCGATGAGCCAGCTACTCTGGAGGTTGACTTTAGAGAGATCATGGATAGTGATGGAGATGGCGTTGCTGATGTAGTTGATTTAGATGATGATAACGATGGCATTCCTGATTTAGATGAAGTTCCAAGTGATCCAAATGTTGACAATGATGGAGATGGTATTCCAGCGTATTTAGATGATGATGATACTGATCCAACTATTGGAGATGACAATGGTACTGTAGAAGAACCATTTGATACAGATGGCGATGGTGTTCCAAACCAAATCGATAGAGATTCTGATAATGATGGTATTCCAGATATTACAGAAGCAGGAGGAACAGACACAGACGGTGATGGGGAAGTTGATTACCCAACACCAGGAGACCCAACGTCAATGATAGATGTTGATGGCGACGGTATTGCAGATGAAGTAGATGATGTTGATAGCGGAAGTGGTCCAGGTGAAGTAACAACAGGTACTCCATTAACGAATCCAAATACAGATGGCACAGGAACTCCAGATTTCTTGGATATTGATAGTGATGATGATGGTATTCCAGATAATGTAGAGGCACAACCTACTACAGGATATGTAGCTCCAACAAATAATGACGATGATGAAGATGGAATAGATAATGCTTATGATCCTGATTTTGTAGGAAGTACTCCGTTGAATGATCCTGAGGATACGGATATTGATGGTACTCCAGATTATCAAGATACTGATAGTGATGATGATGGTGTAGATGATACGATTGAAGCATTTGACACGAATAAAGATGGTCAACCAGATATCATTCCTTCGGGAACAGATCAAGATGGTGATGGATTAGATGATAATTTTGAGGATGGTACTCCAAATGATGGATTTGATGTGAATGATGGTCTTGATGGAGGAGCTGAGGATACTGAAAATACAGATGGTATAGATGAAGTTGACTTTAGAGATACAGATGATGATAATGATGGTATCGATACTGTAGCTGAAATGCCTGATGTAGATGGAGATCCAAATACTATAGATCCAGCAGATGAGGATAATAATGGTACACCAGACTATCTAGACATGAATGACGTTGATGGAGATGGTATCCAAGACAATGTTGATATCGATGATGATAATGATGGAATCTTAGATGTAAATGAAACTCCAGTTGGGTCTACAGTAAGTCCAGTAGGAGATGATGATACAGATACAATTCCAAATTATTTAGATGTTGAAAATCCAATTGATGATGCGAATGGAGATGGAATCGTAGATGTGTTTGATACTGATGGTGATGGTGTTCCTGATTTCTTAGACTTAGATTCTGATAATGATGGTATTCCAGATAATGTTGAAGCGCAACCAACAGTAGGTTATATAGCACCATTGGATCCGGCAGTAGTAGCAATAATAGATTCGGATGGTGATGGATTGAATGATGCATATGATAGTGATATAACGACAGGAGATACAACATTATCAGTAGGATTAACACCTGTGAATAGTGATGCTATCATACCAGGAGCAGTAGCTGATAATTTACCAGATTACTTAGATACGGATAGTGATGGAGATGATGTTGTTGATACGATTGATGCAGGTATTACTCAAGCAAATGATATCGGTGATGATGATGGAGATGGATTATATGATGATTATGAAAATGGGACTGTTTCAGATGGATATTCTGATGTTAATGAAGCTTTAGATACAGGTGCTGATGGTACAGTTGATACTGATGGGACAGAAGATGTAAACTTTAGAGATATCGATGATGATGCCGATGGGTTATTGACAAGTGAAGAAGCTTATGGTGGAAATACGGGTAACCCAGCAGCTGAAGATACAGATGGAGATGGTATTCCAGATTATATCGATACAGATGATGACGATGACGGATTACCAACAATCACAGAGCAACCAGATAATAACGGAGATGGTACTCCAGATGATGCTGTTGATACGGATGGAGATGGTACTCCAGATTATTTAGATATCGATGATAATGATGGTGATGGTATTCCAGATAGTGCCGATTTAGATGATGATAATGATGGAATTTTAGATGTAAATGAAACTCCAGGTTTAGATGAGTTTGCAGATGTTGATGGAGATGGTATTCCAGCATATCAAGATGATGACGATAATGATCTAGCAGTAGGAAATGATGATGGAATGGTAGAGGAAGCTTTCGATGTTGATGGAGATGGTATTCCTAATTTCCAAGATATTGATAGCGATAATGATGGTATTCCAGACAATGTTGAAGTTCAACCTACGGTAGGATATGTTGCACCGAGTGGAGTAGATGCTGATATGAATGGAGTAGATGATGTTTATGATGCTACGCCAATCGATACAACACCAGAGGATAGTGAAGATACACCAGATGGTATTCCAGATTATTTAGATACAGATTCTGATGATGATGGAGTATTAGATGTTGTAGAATCAGGAAATGCACTTACTACTTCAACTACCGATACTGATGGTGATGGATTGTTAGATGAATACGAAGGTGATGATCCAAATGATGGATTTGATGTTAACGATGAATTAGAAAATGGTTCTTTAGATACACCGAATTCAGATGGAGCAGATGAAGTGGATTATCGTGATACAGATGATGATAATGATGGAGTAGATACCGTATTTGAAAATCCAAATCCAGATGGAGATGGGGATCCAAACACAGGAGCTACTCAAGATACAGACGGAGATGGTATTCCAGACTATTTAGATACTGATGATGATGGAGATAGTGTTCCAACAGCAGAAGAGAATCCAGATCCAGATGGAGATGGTAATCCAAACACAGGAGGAACTCAGGATACAGATATGAATGGTACACCAGACTATTTAGATGATGATGATGATGGAGATGGTGTGAATACAATCAATGAGAATCCAGATCCTAATAACGATGGAGATCCTTCAGATGCACAAAATACTGATGGAACTGATACACCAGATTATTTAGATACGGATGATGATAATGATGGATTGTTAACGGAGAATGAATCTCCAAATCCAGATGGTGATGGTGATCCAAATACGGGTGATGTATTAGATACGGATGGAGATGGTACACCAGATTATTTAGAGTCAGATGATGATAATGATGGTATCCCTACAGTAGATGAAATGCCAGATGTTGATGGAGACGGAAGTCCAGTAACAGGTACACCTGCTACAGACAGTGATGGAGATGGTATTCCAGATTATCAAGATACTGATGATAATGACGGAGATGGTGTTCAAGATAATATAGATCCAGATGATGATAATGATGGTATTCTAGATGTAGATGAAACGCCTGGTTTAGATCCATTCGAGGACAATGATGGCGATGGTATCCCAGCTTATGTTGATGATAATGATAATGACGATACGGTAGGAAATGATAATGGAACGGTAGAAGCACCATTTGATAATGATGGTGACGGAGTTCCAAATCACGAAGATATCGACTCGGATAATGATGGTATTCCAGATAATGTAGAAGTACAGCCTTCAGACAATTATGTAGCACCTACAGGAATGGATGCTGATATGAATGGAATTGATGATGCTTACGACGCTACTCCACTAGGTACACCTGTAGATAGTGAAGCAACACCAGATGGTATTCCAGACTATTTAGATACAGATTCTGATGATGATGGATTACTAGATGTAGTTGAAGCAGGATTCGATCCTAACACACCAATATCTGATGATGATATGGATGGATTGTTAGATGGATTTGAGGGAGCTGATCTAAATGATGGATTTGATGTGAATGATGAGCTTGATAATGGGAATCTAGGTACAGGAGCGAATGACTTACCTAATACAGACGCTGATGGACAACCAAACTATCGAGATGAAGATGATGATAATGATGGAGTAGATACCATATTTGAAAATCCAGATCCTAATGGCGATGGAAATAGTGAAGATGCTCAAGATACAGATGGCGATGGTATTCCAGATTATTTAGATACAGATGATGATGGTGATAGCGTTCCGACCGCAGAAGAGAATCCAGATCCAGATGGAGATGGTAATCCAAACACAGGAGGAACTCAAGATACGGATACGGATACTACACCAGATTACTTAGATGTAGATGATGATGGAGATGGTGTGAATACAATCAATGAGAATCCAGATCCTAATAATGATGGTGATCCAGCTGATGCACAAAATACAGATGGAACGGATACACCAGATTATTTAGATACAGATGATGATAATGACGGATTGTTAACTGAGCATGAGACTCCAAACCCAGATGGCGATGGTGATCCAACTACAGGGGCAACTCAAGATACAGATGGCGATGGTACTCCAGATTATTTAGAGCCAGATGATGACAATGATGGTGTGCCAACGGTAAATGAAGGTGCAGATCCAGATGGAGATGGTAACCCGAATACAGGTACTCCATCAGTAGATACCGATGGCGATGGTACTCCGGATTACTTAGATGCTGATGATAATGATGGTGATGGAGTAACAGATAGTCAGGATCTTGATGATGATAATGATGGAATCTTAGATGTAGATGAAGTTCCAGGATTAAACCCATTAGAAGATAATGATGGCGATGGTGTTCCTGCATTTGTAGATGATAATGATAATGATCCAGCGATTGGAAATGATAATGGAACTGTAGAAGCGCCATATGATAATGATGGGGACGGCGTTCCAAATCATTTCGATATCGATGCGGATAATGATGGTATTCCAGATAATGTTGAAGTACAACCTTCAGACAATTATGTAGCGCCAAGTGGAGTCGATGCAGATATGAATGGAGTAGATGATGCTTATGATGCAACTCCTTTAGGAACAGCTGTTGACAGTGAAACTACTATAGGTGGTACTCCGATACCAGATGGTATTCCAGATTATCTTGATACAGATTCTGATGGAGATAGTATCCCTGATGTTGTAGAAGCAGGATTTGATCCAAATGCACCACTTTCAGATGATGATAATGATGGACTATTAGATGATTATGAAGGAGGAGATCTTAGTGATGGATTTGATGTTAATGATGAAATTGATGGAGGAAATCTAGGTTCGGGTATTAAGACATTAATGAATACTGATGCTGATGGACAACCTAATTATCGAGATGTAGATGATGATAACGATGGCATCTTAACCATATTCGAAGATATCGATGGTGATGGAGATCCAACGAATGATGATAGTGACGGTGATGGTATTCCAAATTATTTAGATACAGATGATGATAATGACGGCGTACTTACAGCAGATGAAAATCCAGATGTAGATGGCGATGGTAATCCAAATGATGCTCAGAATACAGATGGAGAGGATATGCCAGACTATTTAGATACGGATGATGATAATGACTCTATTCCTACGATCAATGAATTACCATTAGGAGATACAGATGGAGATAGTATTCCAAACTATTTAGATGTTGATGATGATAATGATGGAGTGAATACTGAATTCGAAAATCCTGATCCGAATGCTGATGGAAATCCAAATGATGGACAAGATACAGATGGTGATGGTACTCCAGATTATTTAGATGACGACGATGATGGAGATGAAACGCCAACATTAGATGAATTAGGGCCAGATGTTGTAGATGGAAATCCAATTAATGCATCCGATACTGATTTTGACGGTATTCCCGATTATTTAGAGCCAAACACTAATGATGGTGGAGAAGTAGAAGTTTTCAACGCAGTATCTGCTGATGGAGATGGAGTTAACGACCTATTGACGATTAGAGGTTTAGATAGAACAAGTTCAAATGACATAACTATTTACAACCGTTGGGGAGTGAAAGTTTATGAAACACAGAACTATGGAGCTAATGGAAATGTATTCCGAGGTTTCTCTAACGGACGAGTAACCGTAGATCAAAACCAGAAGTTAGCTACAGGAACTTACTTCTATGTGTTGAACTATGTGATCGATGGTAGATCAGTAAGTAAAGCAGGTTATATATATCTAAACTAAAATCCTAGAAACATTAAGGCTCTGCTTTAGTAGAGCCTTAATTTAAAAAGCATAGACCATGAGAAAAATTTATTTTAAAAAACTAATACTAGCGATTGGACTGTTGTTTAGTACTTTAGTCTTTGCACAGCAGGATGCACAGTATACTCAATACATGTATAATCCACAATCAATCAACCCTGCTTATGCAGGTTCGAGAGGGGTTATGAGTATTGTTGGTTTGCATAGAAGCCAGTGGGTTGGTATTGATGGTGCGCCTAGAACACAAACATTAGGAATTCACTCACCAATAGGAATCGGTCGTGTAGGTCTTGGAGGTAATATCATTCATGATGAAATAGGGCCTTCTCAAGAGACGTACTTTGCTGTAGACTTTTCCTATACAATTCCAACTTCAGAAAAAGGAAAGCTTAGTTTTGGGTTAAAAGCAGGGGCAAACCTTTTGAATGTAGATTTTACAAAGTTAAATGCTTTAGATGGTATTTCTCAAGATCAAAATTTCCGAACAAATATTGATAATAAGATCAGTCCAACAGTAGGAGTAGGTTTCTATTACTATACCGAACGTTTTTATTTAGGATTAAGTGCACCTAATTTATTAGAAACAAAACACTTTGATGATATAAATATTAATTCGACCAATGCTATAAGCTTTTTAGCTGAGGAGCGAGTGAATTACTACATCATGGCAGGCCATACATTTGATTTATCTAGTAATGTGAAATTTAAACCAGCAGCCTTATCAAAGATTGTTTTTGGGTCTCCTTTACAAATAGATGTATCGGCTAACTTTTTGTTTTGGGAGAAATTTACACTTGGTGCAGCATACCGTTGGAGTGCAGCATGGAGTGCATTAGCTGCTTTCCAAATTTCGGATAGTATGTTGATAGGATTTGGGTATGATAAAGAAACAACAGATTTAGGTAATACAACCTTTAATGACGGAAGTTATGAGGTAATGGTTCGGTTCGAATTATTTAGAAAACAAACTCGTTTAGTAACACCTAGATTCTTCTAAAATTTTAGTCATGAGAAAAAAATATATACAAGTAGTCATATTAGTAACTTCCTTGGCTTTTAATATAGTATTAGCTCAAGAGAAAAAAATAGAAAGAGCTAATAAGGAATTTGAGCAATATGCATATATAGATGCTAGAGAAGCATATTTATCGGTTGCAAAAAAAGGATATAGCTCTCAAGATTTATATGAGAAATTAGGAGATTCTTATTATTATAATGCAGACTTGGCCAATGCATCTAAATGGTATGGTAAATTGTATGAAGAATATACGAGTACCATGAAACCCGAATATTTGTTTAGATATAGTCATGCTTTGAAAAATATTGGAGATTATACGTTGTCAGACACCGTGATGGAACAATTCGATGAAGAAACGGGTAAGGACGAGCGTAGAGCTAAATTATTTAGAAAAGACAGAAACTATTTAGATCTAATTGATAAGCAGTCTGGGAAATTTAAAGTTTTTAATGCTGAAAATATTAATACTGCAGGTTCTGATTTTGGTCCTAGTTTTTATGGAAAAGATGCTATTTATTTTGCATCCGATCGATCAAATGGTGTTTCGGAAAACATCCATGATTGGACTAATGCACCTTTCTTAAACTTATTTAAGGCAGATCGTGATGAGAGTGGAAAGGCTAGCTTATTTAATCCTATTGAAACTAAAGGTCCTGTAAATACAAAGTTTCACGAATCGTCAACGGTTTTTACTAAAGATGGTCGTACAATGTATTTTACTAGGAATAATTATACAGATAAAAAGAGAAAATCGGATGCAAACGGTACTACAAAGCTTAAACTCTATAAAGCGAGTTTAAGAAATGATAGGTGGACAGATATACAAGAATTACCCTTCAATAGTGATGAATATTCAGTAGCTCACCCAGCGCTATCTCCAGACGAATCAAGGTTGTATTTTTCAAGTGATATGCCAGGGACAGAGGGCTTGTCAGATTTGTATTTTGTAAAAATTCAAGGTTCAAACACTTATAGTGAACCTATTAACCTTGGGAAAAATATTAATACAGAGGGAAGGGAAACTTTTCCACACATTACAGAAAAAGGAGATTTGTTTTTTGCAAGTGATGGACATATCGGTTTAGGAGGACTAGATGTATTTGTATCTAAACCTTCTTTGCAGGGGAGATATAAAGAACCATTTAATGTAGGAAGACCAATCAATAGTCCAGATGATGACTTCTCATTTATTTTAGATGAGAGTGATAAGATTGGATATTTTACGAGTAATCGATTAGGGGGATTGGGGAATGACGATATTTATGCATTTGAGCAAATAGGAGAATTGATCACTACGTGTAATCAATCTTTAATAGGAACGGTTACGGATGCAGAAACCAGAGATCTATTACCAGGGGCTAGAGTGACACTTTTTAATGAAAAATTAGAAAAAATAACATCGACAATAGCCGATAGAAAGGCTAATTATGAATTGCCAATAGAATGTGATAAGAAATATGTAATTAGAGCAGAAGAAGGGGATTACAAGCCAACTGAAGTTGATTTTGCTTCCACTACTGTGTTTGAATTCGAGCATAATCAACCATTGCAATTGCGCAAAGGTACTCCTGTAATAAATAATGTTAAAACAAAGATTGGCGACGATTTGGCAAAGATTTTACAGTTGAATCCAATTTATTTTGATTTTGACAAAGACTTTATTCGTCCAGATGCTGCAGTAGAGTTAGAGAAAGTTATAGCAGTGATGAAGGAATATCCTAAACTAGAAGTTGATGTTAGAAGTCATACCGATAGTAGAGCTCCATTTGTATATAATATAGATTTGAGTACTCGTAGAAATAAGAATACGATAAAGTATATTGTTGAAAAAGGGGGTATTGCTAAAGATCGATTAACTGGTAGAGGGTACGGAGAAATAGAATTGACCAATGAATGTGCTGATGGAGTTGATTGTACAGAAGAACAACACCAATTGAATAGAAGAAGTGAATTTATAATAGTAAAACAGTAAGTAGTTTTTGCGTAGTAAGGTAGTATTTGTTTGATTGAAAGCGTCATCTCACATTATGGGATGGCGCTTTCTCCTTTTAAAAGCGATATAGGATTTCGATATTTATCGAGAAACATTTTCTTTAATCTAAAGACGAGTTTTTAATTTAAATAAACATGGTCGTTAATTGGGTCATCGTCAAGATGAACCGTAATATGGTTTTGTAATGATGTTGATAAAGAAATTCCTTTAAAATCGGCTTTTATAGGGAAACGTTTATGGTTTCTATTAACCAAGACAGCGGTTTTAAATTTTTTTAAAGGAACATCAAGAAAATAACTGACACCGTATACAAGAGAACTTCCCGTATTTAAAACATCATCAACGAGAACTAATGCTTTATTAGAGTATTCTTCTTTAGATAAATCGGATTTTACAGAGCCTAATGGTTTTTCTTTGTTCATCGTTACTTTACAAAGAATTACTTTCATAGTGCTAATTTCTTTAAGGATACTAGCAATTCGTTCAGCTAAAACAAAACCTTTGTCTACAATCCCCGCAATGACAATCTCAGATTCGGTGACATTAGTCTCGTATATCTGAAAAGCAATACGTCTTATTTTGTTTGAGATTTCGGTACTATTTAGAATAATGTTTTTTTGTTCCATAATTCTTTTACTCTTCTTTTTTATTAGTTGTTGAATTATTTGGCTCTTCGAACCAGTCATCAATATCTCTGCGATCTTTTTTTGTTGGTCTACCAGCTCCCTTTTTACGGTAATAATCCTGAGAATATTTTAAAAGCTCTAATTTTTCAAAACGTTCTTTGGGAGTTTTATCAACGACATAAAGTCCGGCTATTTTAGCTCCAACTCTACTGCTAGGTAAGTCAAGAACATGATATTCGTAGTCAATTTGATTTTTACGAACATCAATAATATCTGTAGGGTATATTTCTCTAGAAGGTTTTACTAATTGCCCTCCTATTTTTACTTTCCCCTGCTTACAAGCATTTGTTGCAATGCTTCTTGTTTTAAAAACTCGAATACACCATAAATACTTATCTACACGCATTAATATTTTCTATAAAAACTAAAAGATCAAAAATACGATAAAATTGTATCTTCGTTTGCTATAAAAATGATTTTATGAAGAAGAACGTGAAATATCTAATAGGTATTGCTTTTTTGGCAATCGGAATAGTTGGTTGTAATAATGATGATAATTTAAATGCACGGACATTAGCGGAAACGGTCACTCTTACTAATACAGATGTTAGTGGATTTCTAGATACATTTACGATTAATGATTTGGAAATTTTTGAGAATGGTAGTTTAAAAGATAATGTCACTGAGCTTGATATACGTTTTGTGAAATTAAATGATGATGGTACTATACCAGAAGAAGCTAAGGATATAACTTCGGGTACTAAGCTAATAGACTTAATGGATCAAAGTGAAGCTGACAAAATAAAGCTACCTTTTAAGTTAGAAGAAGGAAGTGTTAATGTAACAACCTCATCAACACAGAAATACTTTTACCTGATTTTGAGAAAAGGGAATGGTAAGCAAGTTTATAGTAGAGATCCTGCTTTAATCGGATTAAAAGCTCCAAATATAAATAGTGCAGTAGGAGAAAAAGACAAGTTATTGGTAATGTCAGATAGTATAAACAGGGATGTTTCATGGAATTCACCTGCTTCTTCAGCATGGTTTTTAGCATTTGATGATGTTAGAAGTTTAATGAAATCTGGGGTTTCCGAATTTGGTGGGCCAGAAGATTGCTTTGATGGAGATGTCAGCAAGACTAATTTAGATATTCAAAAAAATGCAGGTGTTGGAATCTTAATTGTTCCAGGGACTTCAACTGTAAGATTACCATCATCTAATAATATTAATAGTTTTGCATTCGTCTTTACTATAATTAATACAGAAAGAACGGATCCTGACGGTGATGGAATACTAACTAAGTATGAAGAAACTGAAATAGATAAAGATGGGAATATTGATTATGTTGATACAGATAAAGATGGAACCCCTAATTATTTAGATGGAGATGATGATGGAGATGGTGTTCTCACTGCAATTGAGTTGGTTGGTACAGACCTTCTGAAAGATTTAGATGAGGATGAGGATGAGGATTGTAATGGGATTGTGAATGATGACTTTGTACTAGTAAAAGAAGATGGAGTAATACCAGCTTATTTAGATAAGGATGCGAGAGAATAGTTAAGAAAGTTTGTCGCTTTTTTTATATAACATTAATATTGATCAACACAAAAGAGAGTTCTTTTTTAAGAATTCTCTTTTGTGTTTTTTAAAACTAAAGAAAATCCATTAGGCTTTCTAATTTCATGCCTCTAGATCCTTTTATGAGAAGTTGTTGTTCTTTTATGGGGTGTTCTTTAATGAAATTGATAACCTCTTCAGTTTTTTCAAAAGTTTCGAGATTGCTGTTTTTAGCACTTTCTTTAAAGTATGACCCAACTAAAATAATTCGGTCAATTTCCTCAGAGGCTTTTAAATAATTTATGATTGACGTATGTTCATAGATGCTGGTTTTGCCTAGCTCGAACATATCTCCAAGTATTACTGTTTTAGAATTAGTTTTAGGTGCTTTTTCAAAGTTTTTAATACTTAATAGCATACTAGTAGGGTTTGCATTATAAGCATCTAGAGTAATTACATTAGCATTGGTTTTTACAATTTGCGATCTATTATTGCTAGGTAAGTATTCTTCAATGGCCTCTTTTATATCGCTCGAATTGACATTGAAATACTCTCCAATGGTTATAGCAGCGGCTATATTTTCAGCATTATAAGCTCCCATAAGATAGCTTTGAAGTATAATCCCATTCCATTTCAATTTAATCGAAGGGTTTTCTTCTATTAATTCTATGGTTTTTAGATTCTTTTCATTGTTGTTCAAACCAAAATAGATGGACTGTAATCCAGAAGAACGACTAATAAGACGATCATCTTTTGAGTTTACAAATACAATCGAATTAAGATCTTGTTTTAAAAAATCATAAAGTTCAGTTTTTCCAATTAAGATGTTTTCTTCACTTCCAAAACCTTCTAAATGAGCTTTACCAACATTAGTTATTAATCCATAATTGGGTTGAGCTATTGAGGAAAGCAAAGCAATTTCTTTCATATGATTAGCACCCATTTCAACAATACCGAATTCTGTATTTTCAGTCATACTAAGTAACGTTAAAGGGACTCCGATATGATTGTTAAGATTACCAATGGTCGCTGTTGTATTAAATTTTTTACTCAATACAGCATTAATAAGTTCTTTCGTAGTCGTTTTTCCGTTGCTACCAGTAAGGGCAAGAATAGGGATGCTAAGATATTTTCTATGGTATTTGGCAAGATCTTGAAGTGCAGGTAATGCATTTTCAAAGTAGATATATTGATCACCTTGTAGTTTTTTGTCGTCAACAATAGCAAAAACAGCTCCTTTTTCAATAGCTTGTTTTGCGTATTTGTTGCCATCAAAGTTTTCTCCGGATAAGGCAAAAAAAAGTTGATTGTGTTTTATTGTGCGAGTATCAGTACTTACTCCTCCTGATTTTAAGAAAATAGAATGAAGACTAGCAATTTCCATTATTTACTTTTTAGGTATTAAAAAACCCTAGACAAGCTAGGGTTTTGAATATTTCAATATAACTAATATTAATTAGTTGGTTTTTTAAATTTAGTAAACTTATTACCTACACGCGAAACAGCATTTCTAAATCCTATATGATCTGTTGCCATATCTTGCGGGAAATATCTACGTTGTGCAGGATCTAACCAGTAAGCTCGATCTTTCCACGAACCTCCTTTGTAAACACGTACATTATCATCTACAAGTGTTTTGCGCTTAGTTGATTTGTCGTATTCGCGTTTAAGCGTTCCGTCTTCATTTGCTGTTACTTTATGAGTAGGAGAATTATACATTGCTTTAGTAGGGTTTCCTTCTATGTCATTAAATGATTCATAGTATCTAGAAGAAAGCTTATCTCCATCTCTATAGTTTCTGTTATCACTCTCCGAGAAATTAGTTCTTAAATAAGTGTCTTCTTCATCGATTGGCACTTTTTTGATTTCCCCAGGTAGTGTTCTTGCAATGATTTTACCATTACTTAAAGTATCATATTCAACTTCATCTAATCCTAAAACAGTAACAGTACCATCTTCAGCAATAGCATTTTTAGTATAAACATTACCACGATAGTAATTGAAATCGTTGAATTCATCATCTACAATTGGTCGGTAAACATCGGCAACCCATTCGGCAACATTTCCTGCCATATCGTATAATCCATAATCATTTGGAGGGTAGCTCTTAATTTCAGCAGTAATATCAGCTCCATCATCACTCCATCCAGCAATACCACCGTAATCTCCAGAGGCTTGTTTGAAGTTAGCTAATTGATCGCCATAACGATTCTTCTTTCCTTGACGTTGTCTTGTATATTGACCATCCCATGGGTATTTCTTTCTTCCTCTATAAATATTATAATTTCTAATACCTACTAAACCTAGAGCAGCATATTCCCACTCAGCTTCTGTAGGAAGACGGTATTTTGGAGGGATGTTTCCCGAATTACGTTGTTGGAAATTTCCTCCAGTATACAAACTATCTCTTTCAGCTAGTTTCAGGTTTCTTTGAGACTCAGGTCCACCAAGAGTTAAAGATTCATCACCGTTGTAAGCATCTTTTGGAGTATTTTCATAAGTTTCTGTAAAGAAAGGAGTCTTTTGGGCTACTGATTGTTGAACCGCTTCTCTTGGGAAAATCCCTCGTTGGATCAATAAGTTTTCAGTAAC
Organism: uncultured Aquimarina sp.; assembly: GCA_947499005.1. Taxonomy (GTDB): domain Bacteria; phylum Bacteroidota; class Bacteroidia; order Flavobacteriales; family Flavobacteriaceae; genus Aquimarina. The sequence continues at coordinate 30,586 of CANMML010000027.1, read as the reverse complement.
ACGTTCTGTTCTCCAATTACTGTATTCTACAGCTTGTATCCAAGATACACCAACAACAGGATAGTTGCGATATGCTGGGTGACGTAAGTAATTGTTAGTCATTACTTCATTGAATCCTAGGCGATTTCTCCATACAAGAGTATCAGGTAAAGCACCAATATATATGTTTCTGTAGCGATCATCCGATGGATCATATACACGCTTTAACCATTCTAGATATTCAAGATACATCAAGTTCGTAACTTCAGTCTCATCCATATAAAATGATTGAACATGCTGTCTGTTAGGAGTATTATTCCAATCATGCATTACATCATCTTGGACACGACCCATAGTAAATGTACCACCTTCAATGGGTACGGTTCCTATAGGTGTTTCTTGCTCTTTGTAGTTTGTGTTTACTTCAAAAACACCATCTTTAGAGTTAAATAAAGAACCTGTACCTCTGGATCTATTTGAAAAAGATTCAGAAGTATTACAACTGACAAAGGCAACACCTAGTCCTAAGGTTACAAGTAGGTTAAAAAGATTTTTTTTGTTCATAAGGGTAATCCTTTTACTAATAGGGTTTGCAATATAATAATTAACGACCAGAATTCAATTTTATTTTTAACTGTGAAAATATTTATTTTTTAGGACTTACAACAATTGGTTTTTAAAAATCTTATCTTTTCTTTGTGTAATTGTAGAATAATATATGATTAATATAATATGAAGTATTTATTATTTGTAAGTCTTTTTTTAATACTTATACAAAACATTGCAGGTCAAAACACTGTAAAGTTGAATTGGTCTAATGAAAGAGAAGACTCATCAATTGCTGATAATGTAGCATCTAAATACATTATCAATGCAGAAAATTTCATAGGGAAATCGGGAGCTTATGAAGCAAGAATAATTATTAATCAATATAAAAGTTATAATGGAGGACTAGAAATAGTTAATCCTAAATATGAAAATATTGATAGTGATGAACTTAAAGCATTTGGTTCGATTCGGTTTTCTGATAAGATGATTTCATCTTTCTCTACAGGGAAAGGGAGAAACGAATATATACATTCTGTAATATTGACACCTGTTATCTGTGGGGGCAATGGATGTAAAAAGCTAGTAAGCTTCGAGGTCAAAGAAAACTTAAGTGCTAGTAGAAATAATAGATTTATTTCACAAAAAAGCTTTAACCTAAACAAAACAAATTCACTTTTAGCTACAGGAAGCTGGAAGAGAATTAAAATAGATACTACAGGTATTTACCAAATTACTCCTCAGCTTTTGAGTAGTTTAGGGATTAACCCTACTTCAATAGATCCAAATAATGTCAGAATTTTTGGCTTTGGAGGGAAATCACTTCCGTTGGCTAATAGTGAAAATCAATTTTTTGATCCCCCAGAAATAGCTGTTGATGTTGTTGGAGGAGGAGATGGAAGTTTTGATGCTAATGATCGAGTTTATTTTTATGGAGTCGGTACAAGAGGATGGAATGAAGATAATAATAGCTTTATTAATCCATATTCAGATGATGCGTATTACTATATAAGTGTAGATAAAGGGCAAAATAAAAAAATGGCTGATTTGGTAGAGCCAACAAATCCAGCAACTATTAATTTTGATAGTTATGATTTTCAGACCTTTTATGAAAAAGATGAAGTAAATATAGCTAAGCAGGGTAGAGAATGGTTTGGAGCTCCTATTGATATTGAATTGTCTAGGTCTTTTAGTTTTATGTTGCCCGAACGAGTTGATGGAGTAGAGGGAAATATTACATATGATATAAGGTTTGGAGGGGATTATAATCAAAGACCAGTGGTTACGATAGGAAGTAATAGTAGTGAGGCTGTTGAAAATTTTACTTTAACGAGTGTTTCTAGTAGGGAGTACGCTGTTACAGATGTTAATGGAGGTATCGTAAATAATCCAGTTTTAGAAAATTTAATTTTGAATTTAGATTTTGATAAGCAAGGAGATCCTTCTTCAATTCTCTATATAGATTATATCACTCTTAATACAAGATGTAAATTACAAGGATCAGGCAGGCAGTTTACTTTTGTTAATAATGGGCAATTGACAGGAAGTGGTATAGCACAATACACTATTAATAACGCTCAAGGTATTGGTGCTATTTGGGATGTTTCAGACCCTTTTAATCCAACAAAGAAATCTCATGATAATAGTGCTCAAGCTTCATTTAAAGTTGCAATGGGTTCTGAAAGTCTTTATAGTGTTTTCGATAGGGATGATGTTTTTAGTCCTTCGGTACCGAGTAATTCAAATGTTCAAAATCAAAATATAAAAGGAACAGTATTTGAAAATAATCAAGGAGTAGATCAGGCAATTGATTATTTAATTATCACTCATAGTAGTTTAGTGTCTGCAGCACAAAGGCTAGCTACTTATAGAGAGGGTAAAGGCTTAAGAACAAAAATATTAACTGTAGAGTCTATTTATAATGAGTTTAGTAATGGACAGCAAGACATAGGAGCAATAAGGAATGTAATTAGATATGTTTATCAAAATGCTGCTTCAGATTCTGAAAGGTTAAAGTTTGTTTGTTTTTTAGGAACTCCAAGTTATGATTACAAGAATAGAGTTGTTGGGAATGTAAATCTAGTACCTGTTTTTCATGCAGAAAGAGGGAATAGAAATACGGATAGTTATCCATCTGATGACTTTTTCGTAATGTTAGATGAATCTGAAGGAGCAAATATTGTAAGCGATTTTATGGATGTTGCTGTTGGTAGAATTATTTCTAGTAATTTGACAATAGCAAATCAAATGATTGATAAAATTGTAAACTATGATGCTCAAAGGACTCAAGGAGTATGGAAAAGTAATTTAACTTTTATATCCGATGATCCAGATGGTAGTTCAAATAGGGATTTTGATGGTCAATTACAGATTATGTCAAACTTTTCTGCGGATAGATTACAGGAAAAAGAAGCGAGACTTAGGGTTAATAAAATACTAACAGATGCTTTTGTGCAAGAAAGTACTTCTGCGGGATCAAGATACCCGACAGCAGAAAAAGAGATAGTTAACTCGTTTACTAACGGTAGTTTAGTGTCGTTATATCTTGGTCATGGAGGAGAAGATGGATTAGCGGGGGAAACAATTTTTACTTCAAGGACAGCCTCAAGTCTTACGAATGAAGATCGGCCAAATATATTTGTTACAGTTACTTGTGTTTTGACCCGATTCGATAATCCGGTAGACTTATCAGCAGGAGAGCTCATGTTTTTGAATTCTAGAGGAGGTTCCGTAGCATTGATTACTACGGTGAGAGATATTTTTGTAAGTGTTGCTTTAGATTTTTATCCAAGGTATGTAGATAGGTTTTTTGATGCAAATAATCAGCCAATACCTATAGGAGAATCATTAAGATTGGTAAAGAGTGAAGTGTCAAGTTCTAATAAAAGATCTGTTTTTTGTATTGGAGATCCTGCACTAATACCAGGATTACCTCCAAAGGGCGTAAGTGTAGATGCGATTAATGATGATACTCAGTTTAATCAAGAAACAGCTTCAAAACCTAAACAAGTGCTTCAAGGTTTGGGAAGGGTTACCGTAGAAGGTAGTATTTCAAATGAAAATGGGGAAGGAGTTGATTCTAGTTACAATGGAATAGCAACTATTTCAATTTTTGGTAAAGAGGAAACAAGGTCTACATTAGCCAATGATGGATTTACAGGAATATGGGAGCTTGATGAGACCAACTTTTCTTTTCCAAGGAGTTTATTCAATGATGCTTCAAGTAATCCACCTTTTCAACTTGAATTTACAGTACCTGGTAGGTTGCTTTTTAGTGGTAAATCTTCTGTTCGAGAAGGTAAGTATCAGGCAGAATTTATTATGCCAAGAAATGTTGATGAGTTAGAGGCAGAAGGAACTATTAGTGTATATGTTGAAAGAGCAAATCAAGCTAGTGATAGATTGGATATTGATAGTATAACTATTGGCGGTCTTAATGAAGATGCTCCTGAGGATTTAGTTCCTCCGCAAATAGAAATATTCTTAAATGATGAAAATTTCCAAGATGGACAATTAGTAAGTTCAGAACCTTTAGTAATAGTTAAATTTACTGATGATAGTGGAATTAATTCCTCTGGAGGAGTAGGGCATGATATTATAGCTATAATTGATGGAGATGAAGCTAATCCAGTTGTTTTAAATGAATTTTATTCTTCAGAAATAGATGACTTTACTAGGGGTAGAGTAGAATACAGGCTTTTAGGAGTAGGAGAAGGAGATCATACTTTAGAGATTAGAGTGTCTGATACGTATAATAATGTTGCTTCTAAAGAGATTACATTTAGTTCTGCTAATTCTAATGATTTTGATATTCAAAGAGTGCTTAATTATCCTAACCCTTTTACATCCAAAACAGGTTTTTGGTTTAGTCATACAGGTAGTTCAAGTCTCGAATTAGAGGTTTTTGTTCAGGTTTTTACAGTTAGTGGAAAAATTGTGAAATCATTAAAAACACAAGCTCCAGTAAGAGGTCAAAATACTTATCAAGGTGTTTTGATGTGGGATGGAAGAGATGATTTTGGGAAAAAATTAGGAAAAGGGACTTATCTATACAAGATTTCTGTAAAATCGCCGTTAATGAACAAGACCGTTACTAAAATTGAAAAGTTGGTTATTTTATAATTAAATCTATATTTGTTTTTCAAACTTAAACTAAATGAAATATAAAATTATTGTTTGTTTACTGCTAGCAGTTAGTGCTGGTAAAATGATAGCTCAGGACTCAGGTAATTTGACAGGTGCCATTACGACAGCACTTCCTTTTTTGCAAGTAACTGCTGATGCAAGAGCTGGAGGTATGGCAGATCAAGGTGTGGCAACATCATCAGACGTGTATTCTCAGCAATGGAATGCTTCTAAATATGCATTTGCAGAAAGAGAGTTAGGGGTAGGTGTTTCTATTACACCTTATTTGACACAATTGGTTGATGATATTATATTAGGTAATATAGTAGGATATAAAAAGCTAGATGAGAGAAGTGCTGTTGCAGCAAGTATTAGATATTTTAGCTTGGGAGAGATTAATTTAAGAGATCGAGATGGTCGAGATCAAGGGACAGAAAACCCTAATTCTTTAGCAATAGATGTTTCATATGCTTTGAAATTAAGCGAGCGATTTTCTATGGCTGTTGCAGGTCGTTATTTGAGAGATGATCTTAGATTACAGACTTTAGAAGGAAGTAATTCTGATGCAGGAAATTCGTTTGGAGTTGATATTACAGGATATTATCAAAGTGAAAATATTCCATATAGAAATTTCGATGGTAGATGGCGAGGTGGTTTTGCGATTACTAATATCGGGCCTAAAATTTCTTACAGTGAGGGAGTAGAGAGTTTTATACCAACAAACATTCGAGTAGGTGGAGGATTTGATTTTGGGATAGATTCGTTTAATACAGTGAAAACAACCTTAGAATTTTCTAAATTACTAGTTCCGACACCAGATAGAAGACTAAGTGGAGAAGAAAGACAACAGGAAATTAATGATGCAAGTGCTATAGGATCTATTTTTTCTTCTTTAAATGATGCTCCAAATGGAATTAGAGAAGAGCTTGCAGAGATTACTACATCTTTTGGAGTAGAATATGATTATAATAACATTTTTGCTTTAAGAGCAGGTTATTTTCATGAATTTGAAAGTAAAGGAGGTCGTCAATTTGTTTCTTTAGGTGCAGGATTCAAATATACATCTATAGGCGTAGATCTTTCTTATCTATTTAATACATCAAGTATTCCTAGTCCATTAGATGGAACATTAAGAGTAGGTTTAACTTTCTCTTTTGGGGAAGAATATAATGAGTATTAGGACTGGGGAAAATAAAAAAAACACTAAAGTGCTATTTTTTTAGAAATAGCACTTTTTTTATATAATAATTTTCAATCTCCTTTTTTTTAGCAGTATGATTAATTAGAAATGTAATTTTTTGGACAATTAGTTTACTTTTTTATAAAAAAGGAATTTATAAGGCTTAAAAAGAATCCGTAATTTTATGAAGTTAGAAACAAGAACTTTTTAAGCAAAGTGCTATTTTTGCTGGAATTGTTTCTTTCTAATAAAAGATATAACAATATCTATTACTGAACTGATTCTTTAAAACGAAAATTTCGTATGAAAAAAATTACCAAAGAAGTTTACTTGAACTGGTATGAAAACATGCTTTTCTGGAGAAAGTTTGAAGACAAGCTTGCCCAAGTGTATATTCAACAAAAAGTAAGAGGATTCTTACACCTTTACAATGGTCAGGAAGCGATTTTAGCAGGAGCTCTGCATGCAATGGAGCTAGGGAAAGATAAAATGATTACGGCATATCGTAACCATGTACAGCCTATTGGTATGGGGGTAGACCCCAAAAGAGTAATGGCTGAATTATACGGAAAAGAAACAGGTACTTCTAAAGGTATGGGAGGATCAATGCATATCTTCTCTAAAGAATTTGGTTTTTATGGAGGTCATGGTATTGTTGGAGGACAGATTCCATTAGGTGCTGGTATTGCATTTGCAGATAAGTATTTTAAAAGAGATGGAGTTACCCTAACTTTTTTTGGTGATGGAGCTGCACGTCAAGGTTCGTTACATGAAGCTTTCAACTTAGCAATGCTTTGGAATTTGCCAGTTGTATTTTGTGTTGAAAATAATCAATATGCAATGGGTACTTCTGTTGAGCGTTCTGCAAACCATACAGATATTCATAAATTAGGAGATGGGTATTTGATGCCTAATAAACCTGTAGATGCAATGGACCCTGTAGCTTGTGCCGAGGCTTTTGATGAAGCAATCACAAGAGCAAGAACTGGTGGTGGGCCAACTTTCTTAGAATTAAGAACATATCGTTATAGAGGTCATTCAATGAGTGATGCACAGCACTATCGTACAAAAGAAGAAGTTGCTGAATACCAAAAAATTGACCCAATTACTCAAGTTTTAGATGTAATTAAGTCTAAAAAATATGCTACTGACGAGCAAATTGAAGAAATCAATAAGCGAGTTAAAGATAAGGTAGCGGAATGTCAAAAGTTTGCAGAGGAATCTCCATTCCCTAAAACGCAACAACTTTATGACATGGTTTACGAGCAAGAAGATTATCCTTTTTTATCACATAAATTATAAAAAGAAATATGGCAACAGTTATCAATATGCCTCGTTTGAGTGATACTATGGAAGAAGGAACCGTAGCGTCATGGTTAAAAAAAATAGGAGATAAAGTAGCAGAAGGAGATATCCTAGCGGAGATCGAAACAGATAAAGCTACTATGGAGTTTGAGTCTTTTTATGAAGGTACTTTATTACATATTGGAGTTCAAGAAGGTGGTACTGCTCCTGTAGATCAGCTTTTATGTGTAATTGGAGAAGAAGGAGAAGATATATCAGCAGCTTTAGCTGGTGGAGGTAGCGAAGTAGCTAGTGAAGAAGTAGTAGAAACTGCTCCAGTTGCTGAAGCGTCTGCTGAAATTCCTGAAGGTGTTGAAATTATTACAATGCCTCGTTTAAGTGATACTATGGAGGAAGGAACCGTAGCATCATGGCTTAAAAAAGTAGGTGATAATGTAGAAGAGGGAGAGATTTTAGCTGAAATAGAGACTGATAAGGCTACTATGGAGTTCGAATCTTTTTACAATGGTACTTTATTATATATAGGAACTAATGAAGGAGAGACAGCTCCAGTAGAAAGTTTATTAGCAATTATAGGCCCTGCAGGTACTGACGTTTCAGGTTTAGCTAGTGGTGGAGTTACCGCAGCAGCTTCAGGTTCTAAAGAAGAAAAAGTAGAAGCTCCTAAGAAAGAAGAAAAAGCGCCTGTTGCTGAAACCGTAAATGTCGCTACAGGTGGTCGTATTTTTGCTTCTCCTTTAGCTAAAAAAATAGCTTCCGATAAAGGAATTGATTTATCTAAAGTTAAAGGCACAGGAGAAAACGGACGTATTACAAAGAAAGATGTGGAAGGGTATACTCCAGTAGCAGTGGTTCCTGCAGCACCTGCTTCTGAAGCTAAAGCTTCTGCTCCAGCACCTCAAGTATATACTCCAGTTGGAGAAGAGGTTTTTGAAGAAACAAAGAACTCTAACATGCGTAAAGCAATTGCGAAGAGTCTTGGAAAGTCTAAATTCTCTGCACCACATTATTATTTGTCTATAAAAGTTGATATGGATAATGCTATTGCTTCTAGAAAGCAAATTAATGCTATTCCTGATACTAAGGTGTCATTCAACGATATGGTGGTTAAAGCTTGTGCTATGGCATTAAGAAAGCACCCTCAGATAAATACACAATGGAAAGACGATGTTACCCGTTATGCGAAGCATATTTCTATAGGTGTGGCTGTAGCAGTTGAAGATGGACTTGTTGTTCCTGTTTTACCTTTTACAGATCAGATGACATTAACTCAGATTGGTGGAAATGTAAGAAGTTTGGCTGGTAAGGCAAAGAATAAGAAACTTACACCAGGAGAAATGAGTGGTAGTACGTTTACAGTATCTAACTTGGGTATGTTTGGTATTACTTCGTTTACAAGTATTATCAACCAACCAAACTCTGCGATTTTATCAGTAGGTGCAATAGTGCAAGAACCTGTAGTTAAGGACGGAGCTATTGTTGTTGGAAATACAATGGCATTAAACTTAGCTTGTGACCATAGAACAATTGATGGTGCAGCAGGAGCAGCGTTTTTACAAACACTAAAAATATATTTAGAGAATCCTGTTACTATGTTAGCATAGTTTCGTTTTTATATTATATAATTAAAGGCCTGTTTCGATTCGTTGAAATAGGTCTTTTTTGTTTGGGAAATCAGGATAAACTCCTTAAAGATATGTAGTCATATAAACCCATTAGATTGTAAAAAAAAAGCAGTTATTCGAAAGAATAACTGCTTTTTTATGCTGTTTAATTATTTATTTCTAAGCGTTTTTTCTGCGCTCTCTTGAAAGTAAAGTGTTTTTAAGAAGCATAGCTATAGTCATAGGGCCTACTCCTCCAGGGACAGGAGTAATGTATGAGCATTTAGGCGCGACATTATCATAATCAACATCACCAACAATACGATAACCTCGTTTTGCAGTTTCATCCTTAACTCTAGTAATACCTACATCAATAATTACAGCACCATCTTTTACCATAGGTGCTTTTACAAAATTGGGAACTCCTAAAGCCGAAACTATAATATCAGCAGACTTACAGATATTCTCTAAGTCTTTTGTTCGACTATGTGTTAGTGTAACCGTTGAGTCTCCAGCAGCTCCTTTTTGACTCATAAGAATACTTATCGGGCGACCAACAATATGGCTACGACCAATAACGACAGTATTTTTTCCAGACGTTTCGATTTCATATCTCTTTAGCAATTCCATAATGCCAAAAGGAGTAGCAGGAATAAAACTTGGCATTTCTAATGCCATACGCCCAAAATTAGTAGGGTGAAAACCATCAACATCTTTGTCGGGGTGTACCGCTAATAAAACATTCTCTTCATCGATATGCTTTGGTAGAGGTAATTGAACGATGAAACCATCAATGTCTTCATTATTATTTAGTGCGTCTATTTCTTTAAGAAGATCCTCTTCAGAAATAGTATCTGGTAATTTTACAAGTGTAGAATCGAAGCCAATTTTTTCACATGATTTAACTTTGCTGTTTACATAAGTTAAACTAGCGCCATTGTCACCAACCAAAACTGCTGCTAAGTGAGGGACTTTCTCTCCGTTAGCTTTCATTTTAGTAACTTCAACTGCAATCTCATCCTTGATATCGTTACTTACTTTTTTTCCGTCTAAAATTTCCATTCGTTATACTCTTTCTTGTGCTTTTGACTAGTGTTATTTCATTCCTTGCATCATCTGCATCATCTTACGACCTCCGCTTCCTTGCATCATCTTCATCATTTTCCCCATTTGGTTAAATTGCTTTAGAAGTTGGTTTACTTGTTGTATGGAAGTTCCAGAACCTTTGCTGATACGTTTTTTGCGACTAGAATTAATGATTTGAGGTTTACTTCTTTCATCGGGAGTCATAGATTTAATAATGGCTTCTACATGTTTAAAAGCATCATCATCAATATCAACATCTTTAACCATTTTTCCCATGCCAGGAATCATACCCATTAAATCCTTGATGTTACCCATCTTTTTGATCTGTTGGATTTGGTTTAAGAAATCATCGAAACCAAATTGATCTTTTGCAATCTTCTTTTGTAGTTTGCGAGCCTCTTCTTCATCATATTGTTCTTGTGCTCTTTCTACTAAGGAAACGACATCTCCCATTCCAAGAATACGATCAGCCATACGAGAAGGATAGAAGACGTCAATAGCTTCCATCTTTTCTCCAGTACCAATAAATTTTATTGGTTTTTTAACGACAGATTTAATTGATAGAGCAGCTCCTCCTCGGGTATCTCCATCTAATTTAGTTAAAATAACCCCATCAAAGTTAAGAACATCATTAAAGGCTTTCGCTGTATTTACAGCATCTTGCCCAGTCATGGAGTCAACAACAAATAGAGTTTCAGATGGTTCAATCGCTTTATGGATGTTCGAAATTTCATCCATCATTTCTTGATCCACTGCTAAACGACCAGCAGTATCGACGATTACAACATTATGACCATTTGCTTTAGCATATGCAACACCAGCTTTTGCTAATGATACGGGATCGTTATTTTCTTTATCACTATATACATCAACATCAATAGCATCTCCTACTACATGTAACTGATCTATAGCCGCAGGACGATAAACATCACAGGCAACTAATAAAGGCTTTTTTACTTTTTTTGTTTTAAGAAAGTTAGCAAGCTTTCCTGAAAATGTTGTTTTTCCAGATCCTTGTAAACCCGACATTAAGATTATCGATGGATTTTTAGAAAGATCGACACCAGCAGCATCTCCCCCCATTAAATCAGTCAATTCATCTTTAACTAATTTAACCATTAATTGCCCAGGCTTTAAGCTTTTTAAAACATCTTGGCCTAAAGCTTTTTCTTTTACTCGGGCAGTAAAATCTTTAGCTATTTTGTAGTTAACATCAGCATCGACAAGTGCTCGTCGTACCTCTTTAAGGGTTTCGGCAACATTAATCTCTGTAATTTGTCCATGACCTTTAAGTACATGAAGTGCTTTATCTAGCTTATCGCTTAAATTATCAAACATAATTTGGATCTGAAATAATAGGCAAATTTAAGCATTTGTAACCGAAGAGGCTATAGACAATATGTATTTTGAATTGATATAAAAAAGAAAGAGAATCTTAAAGCTTAAAGTAAATAGCTAAGCTTGTGTATTAGAGGTGTAGATTATATAGGTGAAGTATTTTAATTTGTTGTTATAGAGAGTAATAGGTGGATTTTTTAGCAATGCTTTTTCACTGTAAATATTAAATAATGACTATGCTTAGGGCAGGTATCTTTTTTTTTGCATTTTTGTATGATAACGTAGCCAATAATCAGAAGGTGTTTTACGTTAATATTTTAGCAGAAAGGGTATAGATCTTTATGGATAGAATTTTTTTAGGTGTTTTGTGCTTATATTCAGTATGGTGTTCGGCACAGTCGTTTATTGGATATAATTCCGATAACTATAGTGGAATACATGGAGTGCTTGTAAACCCTGCGTCAATGGCTGATTCTAGGTTGAGAGCCGATATTAATTTAGTTTCGGTAAGTGCTTTTGGAACTAATGAATATGCAGAAATAGATTTCAAGAAGTGGATAAAGTCAGCTTATAAAGATGGTGTAGATTTAGATGAAGACACTGATGTTGACTATGTCGGAGAAGATCGAAAGAATTCGGCTGTAGTAAATATTGATCTTTTGGGGCCGTCAGTTATGTTTTCTATCGATGAAAAACATAGCGCTGCTTTTTTTACTAGGGCTAGAGGGTTTGCTAATGCTAATGATGTAGATGGACGTTACAGACCTGTATTTGATGTAGGTCTTTCTAATAGAACCGAACCTTTACTTTTTGCTGATGAAAATAGTTATGGTACGGCTGCTTCTTGGGTAGAGTTTGGAGCATCTTATGCTAGAGTACTTAAGGATGAGAAGCAGCACTTTTTAAAAGGAGGTGTTACGCTAAAGTATATTCGAGGGACTCACTTTTCAAGTTTTCAATTTACGGATGGTCTTTTATTTTTTGATCCTGATAATACAAGTGATAATGAATTATTAGGTAATCTCGAGTTAAAAGCAAGCAATACTTTAGATCCAGAGGATAATGGAGTAAGAGTTGGTGGAGGAAGTACAGATGTTACATTGCCTTCTAATAGAGGTTTTGGTATTGATATTGGATTTGTATACGAATATAGGCCGCGCTTTAGAAAAAATATATCTAAGGATAATGTTATAAAGCAAATTAAATTTAGGCACATAAATACGTATAAATTGCGAATAGGAGTATCTATTTTAGATATAGGTAGTTTAACTTATAAAGGGGCAACTATAGAGAATTATGATTTAGGGAATTTTCCAGTTGAACTAAATAAATTTGATGAAGATGCGGATCCGTCTATAAGAGAAGTTCTGCCAACAAATGAAGAAGTAAAAATTGCTCTGCCAGCAAATTTAAGATTCGATTTAGACTGGGCAATTTCCGATAAATTTTATCTTAATGCAGCTACTAGATTATCATTAATTTCAAGAAAGAAAAGAGATGCGGTTAGGTATGCTAATCAATTTACATTAAGCCCAAGATTAGAAACAAGATGGCTCTCAGTATATAGTCCATTTAGTGTTACTCAGTTGGGAGGAGTTCAATGGGGATTAGGGACGCGTATTGGGCCTGTGTTTTTTGGTTCAGGTAATTTATTGGGAAGCATTGTAGATAAAAAGACAAGAGCATTTGATGTCTATGCTGGATTGAAAATTCCAATATTTCATAAAATTCCAAAAGTAAAAGAGGAAGAAGAAACGATTTACAATGCCGAATGTCCTTTTGGTTGTCCTCAAGAAGGAGAAGTAAAAGTGAAAAGGCTTGAGGGTAAAATTAGAGGAGTTAAGAAAAAGAAGAAAAGATTAAAACGTCTTCAGGGGTATCAAGGGAAAGTAAAATAATTAAGGAAATATAGATACCTTACTATTAAAAATAAAATCCATTAGTTTTTTAAAAAACTAATGGATTTTATTTTTTTAGAGGTTGACATTTAGTGACTAATGATGTAAAAGAAACCTCTGACTTTTGGGTGAAGACAAGTGAGTTTTACTTTCAGCCTTCTGTAAATCAATCTTTAAAAGAGGTAAGTTTAAAGCGTATTGTTAGTAGTGGAATGATTCAGCTTTAACCAACTTTCAGTTGAAATAGAAACTTACTACTTGTCTTTATCCTATAGAATTGTACTAGTTTTTAATTATTTTTTTAGTAACGCTTCCTCCGTTAGTGTAGATTTTAACTAAATAAAGACCTTCATTTAGATTAGAAAGATCAGTAGATGTCCCCACAAGACTACCAAGAGTATTGTAAACCTCTACAGAAGTAAAAGAAACATTGCGTCCAATTAGATTAATAACTCCCTCAGTTGGATTAGGAGAAAGAGTTGCTTCTTCTAAAGCAGTTAATTCGATAGTGCTAAGTGTAGGATTGTCATATGTACCAGGGAAAGTAATGCTGTTACTTACAGCGCTTCCTCCAATTTCAGCATTCCATGTAACATTTTGATCCATTGTGAAATTTCCGCCACCAAAGAAACCAGGATTAAAAACAGCAGACGTTCCGTTTCCGTCTCCATCTAAAGCAATAGCAATTCCACCTCCAGCAAATTGTTGTCCTCCTTCATTTCTAAATTGATTAAAAATAGTAATGCTAGAGTTCGCATTTGCTGTAAAATCAGAAAGAGTGATAATGAAAGGGGTGTTAGGGGTCATGCCAACAGGGATATCACTGGCATTTACTGTAACAGTAGCACTTGTGACATTAGACAAAGAAATTGTTTGTGCTAACAAACTAGTCGTTATCAATAGACTAAATAATAGAGTAATTTTTTTCATGATAATTATGTTTTTGAATTATCACAAAATTACAATTGCTATATTATTCAACTACAAAGCTTAACGATGCGCTATAATAATTAGTTGATATGTTGCAGGAATGGTTACTTATTACAGAACTTAAAATCCATTTGTGCAAAAAAAATAACCTTTTGTTCTAATATTATATTAAAACAAAAGGTTTATAAATTTAAATATGTGAAGTAATATTTAGTTACCGAATGGTTTCAATAAAATCTTTTATTCCACTTACACCATCTTTAGTTAGCATTTTTATAAATGCAGACCCAATAATAGCTCCTTTAGCTGTTTTAGTAGCTTGATTGAAAGTTTCGTTATCTTTAATTCCAAAACCTACAATTTGAGGGTTTTTTAAGTTGTACGATGCTATGCGTTCAAAATAAGATTCTTGAGTATTTCCAAATCCAGAGGTAGATCCAGTTACACTAGCTGAGCTTACCATGTAGATAAATCCATTAGAAACGCTATCTATAAATTTCACTCTGGATTCATTTGTCTGAGGGGTAATCAAAAAGACATTACTTAGGCCATACTTTTCAAAGGTAGCTTTGTAGTGTTCATCATATTCTGCAACAGGAAGATCAGGTATAATTAGACCATCAATACCCACTTCTTGACATTTAGCACAAAATGCTTCTACACCATATTGCATCATTGGATTAAAATAGCCCATGATAATTAAAGGGATAGAAACTTCATTTCGAATACCTTCTAATTGTTCAAATAACAATTTAGTAGTCATTCCATTTTTTAAAGCGGTAGTTGAACTGTCTTGGATTGTAGGCCCATCTGCTAAAGGATCACTAAATGGTAATCCAATTTCGATCATATCTACACCACTTTTTTCTAGTTCTTTTATGATGGTAACAGTATCATCAATAGCAGGGTATCCCGCAGTAAAATATATAGAAAGAAGCTTTTTGTCCTCTTGTAATTTCTGTTGTATTCTGTTCATAGTTTAGTATTTAGTCGATAGTCATTAGTCCTTAGTTTTCTAAAGACTAGTGACTAACTTCTAGTGACTAATTATAATTTAAAATAATCGATATAAGTATTCAAATCTTTATCTCCACGACCTGAAAGACTAATTACAACAACGTCTTCAGGGTTGAATTTTTTCTCATTAAAAACAGCTAAAGCATGAGAACTTTCAATAGCGGGAATAATACCTTCCAATTGACAAAGTTCTAGTCCAGCAGTCATCGCATCATCATCAGTTACAGAAAAGAATTCAGCGCGCCCTGTTTTTGCTAAATGAGAATGCATTGGTCCTACACCAGGATAATCCAAGCCAGCAGAAATAGAATAAGGTTCTGTAATTTGTCCATCAGGAGATTGCATTAATAGCGTTTTGCAGCCATGTATAATCCCTTCTTTACCTAATTTGCTAGTGGCAGCGCTTTCACCACTATTAACTCCTTTTCCAGCAGCTTCTACTGCAATAATTCCGACATCCTCATTGTCTAAGAAATGATAATAAGTTCCAGCAGCATTACTACCACCACCAATACAAGCTATCACATAATCAGGATTTTCACGTCCTTCATGTTCTTTTAATTGCCATTTAATTTCTTTAGAAATGATACTCTGAAAACGAGTGACCATATCTGGGTAAGGATGTGGCCCAATTGCCGATCCAATGATATAATGAGTGTCTACAGGATTATTGATCCAATCACGAATAGCTTCATTAGTAGCATCCTTTAAAGTACGACTACCCGATTTTGCAGGACGAACTTCAGCACCTAACATTTTCATACGTGCTACATTGGGAGCTTGACGTGTAATATCAATTTCACCCATGTAAACAATACAATCAATACCAGCTAATGCACAAACGGTAGCAGTAGCTACACCATGTTGTCCCGCACCAGTTTCAGCAATAATTCTATTTTTCCCTAACTTTTTGGCAACTAAAATCTGACCAATAGTATTGTTGATTTTATGCGCACCAGTATGGTTAAGGTCTTCTCTTTTAAGATAGACTTTGGTGTTGTATTTTTCAGAAAGACGCTTAGCGTAATACAATGGGCTTGGTCTACCCACATAATCCTTTAGTAGTTGATTGAATTCTTTCTTGAAATCAGGTTGATCCATGATTTCAAGATATTTTGTGCGTAATTCTTCAACATTAGGATAGAGCATCTCAGGTATGTATGCGCCTCCAAAATCTCCGTAATATCCTTTTTCGTCTACGTGGTACATATTAATTCGCTTTTAGCGAATTGCTGTCGGCTATCAGCTATCAGCAATCAGCATTTATCTATATTCTATTCTCTATGTTCTTTTATCTTATAAAAAAACTCACTTAAGAGTTTTATATCCTTCAACCCTGGTTCGATTTCAAATTTACTGTTTAAATCTAACGCATGAATCGGTAAATCTGTTTTTAGCAATTGTTCTATTTTGTTTAACTCTTCCAATCCAATACCTCCACTCATAATAATGGGAGTTGTGCTAGGGTACTCTTTTAATACGGACCAATCAAATGTATATCCATTTCCGCCTTTTGCTTTTCCTTTGGTATCAAATAGGAAATAGTCAACGATACTTTCATAAGGTTTTAATACAGAAAAATCAAAAGTATCTTTAATTCCAAAAACTTTAAAAATTTCTAATTTATCAGTCAGGCTGAGCGCAGTCGAAGCCTTCTTCAGTTCCAAACAATATTCAGCACTTTCGTTGCCATGTAATTGCACAGCTTTAAAACCATATTTTTCAACTTTCTCTAGAATGAATTCAACTTCAGCATCTACAAACACTCCAGTCTTTTTGATTTTTGAATCAATTTCAGGGATTTTACCATCGAAGTTTCTTGGAGATTTAGGATAAAAAATAAAACCTAAATAATCTGGGCGCATTGCAGCGACTTCCTGAATGTTTTCAGGATGCTTCATGCCACAGACTTTTAGTTGCAAATCTTCTTTATTTAAAATCAAAATTACTTCTTCATGTAATTTTGGTATATGTTTTTTAATAATACCCCAGATTATATTATCGTCAACACTATCGTAAGCGTGGATAACCCAATTTCTTGTATCTACAATTCTTCGGCTATTTTGTAATGGAAATTTAGGGTCAACCTTTAAAATTCTATTAGTAGCTTCACCAATTATTTCGATTTCTCTTTCAACGGCTCTTTTAAGGATTAGAGTTTTTTTATACTTTTCGAAATCAAAATTTCCTTCAAAAAAGCTATAAATAGCTTCTATGGAGTTTTTTATATCAAGAAGATATTTTTTGATGTTAACATTCATAGATTAATTCTTTGTGTTTGTTAACAGATTCGATAAAATAAGGGTTTTTGAGAGAGTTATTTGTTACTAAGTCTATTTTTCTTCCAAGGAGAAGTTCTAGTTTGTAATGTAAGTCAAAGTAATTGTCGGAATATTTTTCTGCAGAAATATCGTTTTTGAAAGCGATTAAAAAATCTACATCACTTTCTGTATCGAATTTTTCAATAGAAGTGACAGATCCAAATACATACATAGTTTTTATATCAAACTCTTCGCAAAGTTTGATCAATTCTCCTTTATTACTATGTATAATTGGATGTATCATTTTAATTTCTCAATAAATTCAATAGCACTTTTAGCAGGATCTTCTGTTTTCATAAAATTCTCACCAATCAAAAAGCCTTGATACCCATAAGGACGTAATTCTTTAATAGCTTCAATGCTACTAATACCACTTTCGGAAACCTTTACAAAGTCATCAGGAATTAAAGAACTTAGACTTTTACTAGTTTCTAAGCTAACTTCAAAAGTCTTTAGATTCCTGTTGTTTACCCCAAGCATATCTAGGCTAGGCATCAACGATTTCTCTAATTCTTCTTGATTGTGAACTTCAAGTAAAACATCCAATCCTAGATCTTTAGCAAATTCAGAAAGTTGTTTAATTTCTTGTCTTGTTAAACAAGCTGCAATTAATAGACAAACATCGGCTCCATAGGCTTTCGCTTCTAATAACTGATATTCATCTACAATAAATTCTTTACGAAGCAGCGGTAAGTTACAACTCGCACGAGCCGTTAAAAGATCATCTAATGAACCTCCAAAATATTTTGCGTCAGTCAAAACAGACATTCCACAAGCACCAGCAGTTTCATAACCTTTGGCAACATCCCAAACGCTACTTTTTTGATTGATGACACTTTTAGAAGGAGATCTTCGCTTATGTTCAGCAATAATTCCGGTAGTACTATTTCTTAAATTATTCGCTAAAGAAATAGTATCTCTATTAAAAAGTACTGAGGCTTCTAGTTGCGAAGTAGGAATTAACCCTTTTCTAAAATCAACTTCAATACGCTTATCAGCTACTATTTTATCTAGTATATTCATTTTAATTCGCTTTGCGAATTGCTATCAGCTATCAGCTGTCAGCTATCGGCTTCTTTTTGTTATTTGTCAATCTTAATACTCATTACTTGATACTTTGTACTAAGAAATAGCTTGTACTTTTTTCAATACTTCTAATCCTTTACCACCAAGTAAACTATCCTTAGCCTTTTCAAAACCTTCAATAGGAGTTAATCCTTCAACGGTAGCAATGGCCATTCCTGCATTTGCACAAACGACATTATTTTGTTGTTGAGTTCCTTTTCCGTTTAAAATATTCATAAAAATATTTGCTGATGCTTCGACAGAATCTCCTCCGACAATATCAGATTGCGCATGTGCGACAATTCCAAAATCTTCGGGAGCTAGCATGGCTTCTGTATGTCTAGTAATGGTCTTTGTTTTTCCTGTTAATGAAATTTCGTCATAGCCATCTAAAGCATGGAGAATGGTGAAATTTTTATTCCCGTTTTGGTACAAGTACCCATACATACGTGCTAATTCAAGATTGAATACACCTACCATTTGATTGGTAGGGAATGCAGGATTTACCATCGGGCCTAACATATTGAAAAATGTTTTCACAGCTAATTCTCGTCGAATCGGAGCTACATTTTTCATGGCAGGGTGAAAAAGAGGAGCATGTAATACACAGATTCCTGTTTCATCGATACTTTTTCTTAAGAAATCTTTATCATTACTAAACTTGATGCCAAGATGTTCCATGACATTCGAACTTCCACATTTAGAAGAAACCCCATAGTTTCCATGTTTGGTAACTTTAATACCCGCACCAGCTGTTACGAAAGATGAAAGCGTCGAAATATTAAAAGTATCTTTTCCATCTCCACCAGTTCCACAAAGATCAATAGGATTATATTCACTAAGATCTACAGCGACACAAAGTTCCAATAAGGCATCTCGAAATCCTTCTAATTCGGAAATCTTAATACTTCGCATCATATATACAGTAAGAAAAGCAGCAATTTGACTTTGATTATATTCCCCATTAGAAATATTTACCAAAATCTGTTTGGCTTCTTCTTTATCAAGAACCTCGTGATTGATTAAGCGGTTTAAAATATTTTTCATATTAATTGTTTATGGTTATCGGTTATCTGTTATCAGTACTAATACAACTGATAACAGATAACCATAAACTGATAACTTCTCTAATAACGAAGCGGTCTAATCCCGATAGCTATCTGGACTAATATCTAACATCTAGTTATTCACCCAATTCTCAAGCATTTTCATTCCATCGGGTGTTAATACAGATTCTGGGTGAAATTGTACACCACGAACATCATATTCTTTATGACGTACAGCCATTACTTGTCCGTTTTCATCAACAGCAGTAATTTCTAAAACATCAGGGAAATCATTTTTAGCCACTACCCACGAATGGTAACGACCCACTTCAAAAGATTTGTCAAGCCCTTTAAATATCAAAGCATCATCAACTACAGTTTCTACAGCAGTAGCAACACCATGATATACTTTATCTAAATTTCTTAGAGTTCCTCCATATACTTCACCTATAGCTTGTTGACCAAGGCAAACTCCAAAAATACTTTTAGAAGCACCATATTTCTCAATAATAGGTTTCAATAAACCAGCTTCATCAGGAATACCAGGGCCTGGTGAAAGTAAAATCTTGTCAAAAGCATCAACTTCTTCAAGTTCTAGTTGATCATTACGTTTAACGATTACTTCACAACCCAAATCTTCTAAATAATGAACTAGGTTGTATACAAATGAATCGTAATTATCTATAACTAAAATTTTTTTCATCTTTTTTGGCTATGCCAAAGCTTTCGGCTGTAAGCTGTAAGCTTTTCTGTTTAATCTTTATACTCTGTACTTAATACTTAATACTTAGTACTTTTTAAATTGATTTCGCTAATTCTAATGCTTTTGTCAGGGCACCTAATTTATTGTAAACTTCTTGGAGTTCATTTTCTTCAACACTATCGGTAACCAAACCAGCACCCGCTTGCCAGTGTAAATGATGATTTTGACTTAAGAAAGTTCGAATCATAATAGCATGATTAAAGTTTCCATTAAAATCCATAAACCCAATAGCTCCTCCGTAAAAACTTCGATTGATGGTTTCATACTTTTCAATCAATTGCATGGCCATGTGTTTTGGAGCTCCACTTAAAGTTCCTGCAGGGAATGTGTCTGCGACTACTTGCATAGTCAAGCTATCAGCATGTTTGTTTCCGGTAACTTTACTTACCAAGTGAATGACATGACTGTAAAATTGGACTTCACGATAGCGCTCGACATTAACATTATTTCCATTTCGACTTAAGTCATTTCTTGCTAAATCTACAAGCATCACATGTTCGCTATTTTCTTTAGGGTCTTTAGAAAGTTTTTTTGCTAATTCAGCATCTTTTTCATCATCACCAGTTCTTTTAAAAGTTCCTGCAATAGGATGAATTTCAGCAATGCCTTCGTCTACTACCAATTGCGCCTCAGGAGAACTTCCAAAAATCTTGAAATCCCCATAATCAAAATAGAACAAATAAGGAGAAGGGTTTACACTTCTTAATGCACGGTACACATTGAATTCGTCCCCTTTGAATTCCTGAGAAAATCTTTTAGAAAGTACTAATTGAAAGACATCACCACGTTGACAATGCTTTTTCGCGATACTTACATTCTTTTTAAAAGTTTCGTCGTCAATATTGCTGGTAGTTTCTCCAATAGTATTGAAACTATAAGTAGCAAAGTTTTTGACTTGAATTAAAGATTCAATTTCATCTACATTATTTTTCCCATCATAAGAATGAGAGAAAATATAAGCTTCATTATTAAAATGATTGATGGCAATGATGTTTTGATATACAGCGTAGTAAATATCAGGAATGTCTAATTTATTAGGCTTTACAGAAATTTCTACATCCTCAAAATATCGCACAGCGTCGTAAGAAATATATCCAAACAGTCCATTATTAATGAATTTGAAATCTAAATCTTCAGATTGAAATTGTTTTCCAAAATCCTCTATGGTCAATGGGATATTAGTATCAGATTTAATTTCTGATACAGAATTAGTCCCATCGGGAAATTGCGTTTCAATTTTCTCATCAGCAATCTTTATGCTGGCAATAGGGTTGAAACAGATATATGAAAAACTATTGTCTGTCCCATGATAATCACTACTTTCCAATAGTAAGCTATTAGGGAAGCGATCACGGACTTTAAGATAGACACTTACTGGTGTAATAGTGTCAGCAATAATTTTCTTGTAAAAACTTTTTAGTTGGTAACTCATGGCACAAAATATGTGTTTGAAACTACTGATTTATGATGCTTATAGGATTTAAAAAAAGGTTTGCCGTGTGCGACAAACCTTTAAAATATTATAAACGAGGTGACACAACACGATTACTTCCGTATTGTATTCCACCAACTTTTATTTCCTAATAAAAACATAGGTCAAATTTAGATATTTTTTTACTTTCGAGAAAATTATTTCAAAAATTATATAACAATGAGACAAGATATTGATCAAGACGAATGGTTAGAGCAGTTAGAAGGAGATGATAATGCTGTAATTCTTGATGTTAGAACTCCAGGAGAGATAGAAGAGGGATATATAGCCAATATGGTTGCTATAGATTTCTTGGAAGGGCAAACTTTCTTAGAAGAGATTTCAAAACTAGATAAAACTAAAAGTTACTATATCTATTGTCGCTCAGGAAATAGAAGTGGACAAGCATGCGATATTATGGAACAACTTGGTTTCGGTACCACTTATAACTTAGAAGGTGGATTCATGAACTGGACTGGAGATATTGTAGAAGGTTAACCACAAAAAATATATTAGGATAAAAGTATAAGACCCCAGTCTTATCAAATAAATACGCTCAAAAATAACCTACAAACATGTTAAAACAACTAATTACGTTAGGATGCCTATTGGTATCAGGAATTTCTATTGCCCAAAATGATGTATCACCCGTTAATTCAGATTTTCAAAGAGAATTAGAATATTGGGATTACGGAGTTTGGGTAGCAGATGGGGCAAGACCCGTAGTGAAATTCAAAACTTCTACTGATGGACATGGAGATAATCGATCTGCTAATATTCGATTAATCTCTGCCAATTATTATGGAGACTCTTTTGATGCTCACATGACTACAAGACTACAACCTTTAAAAAAAGGAAAAGACTACGAATTGGAATTCTGGGTAAAGTCTAATAGTGAAAAAAATCACTCTATTGCATTTAAAATCTATTCAGGCAGAGACTACAAAACAGAACTTTTTATTCAGACAGTTTATTTCTCTGGAGATAGTGAATGGCATCGCATTACAAAGACGTTTGAAGCTTTTGATGCTACAAAGTTATTTGACTATAAGAATGCAATGTTACAATTTGGTGTAGCAGGAGAGCATGGAAGTTTTCTTATAGATGATGTTACTGTTAAAAGGATATAACTTTTTTAATAATGAATAACGAAAAATAGCTCGGGTAACCGAACTGTTTTTCGTTGCTCTAAGAGCTTTTTTGAAATTTATAAAAAAACAACCCCCTTTTAGAAATTAGATAAAATCTATCTTGTGGTGTTTTTAGCTCATTTAAGAGACTTTTGGTTTTGAATAGTCTTTTGTTGATAACTTTGATATGAAGTCTAAAAAACGCCATTTTGGTTTTTTATCTTTGGATGAAGTACTTAAAAAAATATTAACATGAGCGAAGAAGCTAAAAAAGGCTATTCAGCGGATAGTATTCAAGCACTAGAGGGAATGGAGCATGTACGTATGCGACCATCCATGTATATTGGAGATGTTGGAGTGCGTGGATTACACCATTTAGTATATGAAGTAGTTGATAACTCAATTGATGAAGCTTTAGCAGGTCACTGTGATACTATTTCAGTAAGCATCAATGAAGATAACTCGGTTACCGTAAAGGATAATGGTCGAGGTATTCCTGTTGGGTTACACAAAAAAGAAGGAGTCTCGGCACTAGAGGTTGTTATGACCAAAATCGGTGCAGGAGGTAAATTTGATAAAGACTCTTATAAAGTATCAGGAGGATTACACGGGGTAGGAGTATCTTGTGTAAATGCACTTTCAGATCATTTAAAGGCTACAGTTTTTAGAGAAGGAAAAGTATGGGAGCAGGAATATGAAAGAGGTAAAGCCGTGTACCCTGTAAAATCAACAGGAGAAACGGATAAAAATGGAACAGAGGTTACCTTCTTACCAGACCGTAGTATTTTCAAGCAAACTACAGAGTATAATTACGATACTTTAGCTAGTAGAATGCGCGAATTAGCGTATTTGAATAAAGGTATCACCATAACACTTACCGATAAACGTCATACTGATGAGAAAGGTGAATTCCTTGGAGAAGTTTTTCATTCACAAGAGGGATTAAAAGAATTTATTAGATTCTTAGATGGTGCTCGTACACCAATCATTGGTCATGTAATTTCTATGGAAGGGGAAAAGAATGATATTCCTGTAGAAGTTGCCATGATTTATAATGACTCTTATGCAGAAAATTTACATTCATATGTGAATAACATCAACACTCACGAAGGAGGAACACATTTGTCGGGTTTCCGTCGTGGATTAACTTCAACGTTAAAGAAATACGCAGACAACTCAGGTTTATTAGATAAATTGAAATTTGAGATTGCAGGAGATGACTTTAGAGAAGGGTTAACGGCAATTGTTTCGGTAAAAGTTGCAGAACCTCAATTTGAGGGGCAAACAAAAACTAAATTAGGAAATAGAGAAGTTACTTCAGCGGTTTCGCAATCTGTTTCTGAGATGTTAGAGAATTATTTAGAGGAGAATCCCGCAGATGCTAAGATCATTATTCAAAAAGTAATTTTAGCAGCACAAGCACGTCATGCAGCTAAAAAAGCGCGTGAAATGGTACAGCGTAAGACGGTTATGAGTATCGGAGGGCTTCCTGGAAAATTATCCGATTGTTCTGAAACTGACCCAGCTGAATGTGAAGTATTCCTAGTGGAGGGAGATTCGGCAGGTGGAACGGCTAAACAAGGACGTGATCGTAATTTTCAAGCAATTTTGCCATTACGTGGTAAAATCTTGAATGTAGAAAAAGCGATGCAACATAAAGTGTTTGAAAACGAAGAGATTCGAAATATTTTTACAGCACTTGGTGTTACGATAGGGACAGAAGAAGATAGTAAAGCACTTAATCTTACGAAATTAAGATATCATAAAGTAGTAATTATGTGTGATGCCGATGTCGATGGTAGTCATATTGCAACTTTAATCTTAACCTTCTTCTTCCGTTATATGAAAGAATTGATCGAACAAGGATTTGTTTACATTGCGGCACCACCTTTATATTTAGTAAAGAAAGGAGCTAAAAAACAGTATGCTTGGAATGATGATCAACGAGATATAATTATGAAAGAGTTTGGTGATGGATGTAAAATTCAACGCTATAAAGGTCTTGGAGAGATGAATGCAGAGCAGCTTTGGGATACAACAATGAATCCAGAATTTAGAACAATGCGTCAAGTAACCATTGATTCAATGTCCGAAGCAGATCGTGTATTCTCTATGTTAATGGGAGATGAAGTACCACCACGTCGTGAGTTTATAGAAAAGAATGCGATATATGCCAATATTGATGCCTAATAGTTATGTGCTTAATGCTTTAAGTTCTAAGTTGCCTATGGCTTATAGTCTATTGCTTAAAGCGATAAAGTCATGAAAGGTACCGTGTACAAATCAACAGGAAGTTGGTATAGTGTTAAAGGTGAAGATGGGATTTTCTATCAATCTCGTATAAAAGGTAAATTTCGTTTACAGGGAATTAAAAGTACCAACCCCGTCGCAGTAGGTGATAGGGTTGGTTTTTCAGTTGAGGAGGTAGATGGTGTAAAAACAGGAGTGATTTCGGAAATAGAAGAACGAGACAATTTTATCGTTCGAAAATCTGTAAACCTTTCCAAGCAAACACATATTATCGCTTCTAATATTGATGTAGTGTTTTTAGTGATTACTCTAAACAATCCGCCAACCTCTACATCATTTATCGATCGATTTCTAGTGACTTCACGAGCATATCGAATTGATACAGTACTTCTTTTTAATAAAATTGAAACGTATAATCCCGATGAATTTGCAGAAGTAAAATACTTAGCAGAATTATATCGAGCGATAGGATATACCTGTATTGGGATTTCAGCAAAAGAGAAAAAGAATATCGATCAAGTATATGATTTAATGAAAGGTAAGGTTTGTATGTTCTCGGGGCATAGTGGAGTTGGTAAATCAACTTTAGTAAACACAATTGAACCGAGCCTACATTTAAAAACCAAATCAATCAGCGACCAGCATAAACAAGGGCAGCATACGACAACATTTGCAGAAATGTATGACCTTCCAGATGATATTGGGATTATTGATACTCCAGGAATTAAAGGTTTTGGTATTGTAAATATGGAGCCAGAAGAAATAGGAGGATACTTCCCCGAATTTTTTGAACGTCAATCGGATTGTAAATTCAACAATTGTATGCACAAAAATGAGCCAAAGTGCGCAGTTAAAGAGGCGTTAGAGGAAGGTGAAATTGCTTGGTCTCGCTATAATAGTTATTTGCAAATGCTAGAAGGTGATGAAACACATTATCGAAAAAACTCTTACGAACAATAATTGTCGTTCAATTTGAAATCATACTGAGCGCAGTCGAAGTATGTTTTTGTAGGAACGTATAGGTAAATGAAAGCAGTAATCCAACGAGTATTAGAAGCCTCAGTAAAAGTTGAGGAGGAATTAATTTCAGAAATTCAGCAAGGTTTTGTAATTCTATTAGGAATCCACGAAGAGGATACTAAAGAAGATTTAGATTGGCTAGTGAAAAAGGTAGCACAGCTTCGTGTTTTTCCAGATGAAAAAGCGAATATGAATCTCAGTATTCAAGATATAAATGGAGAAGCACTTGTTGTTAGTCAATTTACCTTATATGCCAATACTAAAAAGGGTAATAGACCAAGTTTTATTTTATCAGCAAAGCCAGAAAAAGCGATTCCGATGTATGAAGGTTTTGTAAAGGAATTACAGCTAAAACTGAATAAAAAGATACAAACAGGTATTTTTGGCGCAGATATGAAAGTGTCATTAGTAAATGATGGCCCAGTGACTATAGTCATAGATTCAAAAAATAAAGAATAATATAAAGTTGTCAGTTGTCAGTAGCTATATTTCTATAATGTTACAGAAAACGGATAACCGAAAACAGATAACAGAAAACCAGAATGAATATCAAAGATGCACAGCTAGCCGTTGATGATTGGATTAAAAATCATGGGGTACGTTATTTTAACGAACTGACCAATATGGCACAGTTAACCGAAGAAGTAGGGGAAGTAGCAAGAATCATTGCTCGTCGTTATGGAGAACAAAGTGAAAAAGAGAGTGATAAAAATAAAGACCTAGGAGAAGAATTAGCCGACGTGGTTTTTGTAGTTTTGTGCCTTGCAAATCAAACAGGTGTTAATCTTCAGGATGCTTTTGATAGAAAATTAGATATCAAAACAAAAAGAGATCACGATAGACATCATAATAACGAAAAGTTGAAATAGTTATGTGGAAAATGTTCAAGACCGTAATGAGTTCAGAAGCTTATTGGCGTTCAGTATTACGTTTAGCGTTTTTATTCGCGATAGTATTTAGTTTAGTTGTTTTTATAGGAGAAGCAAAATTTAATTGGGGAGTATTTAGTGCCAAATATATTGATAACGGAATGTGGTTCCCATTTTTTCGATCTAGAATTATAGGAGGGTTGATTTATGGACTATTTGTTTCGTACTTCTTTCAGCGAAGAAAAGTTTTAGAAAACAACAAATAAAAAAACAATATTATAATGCTATCCTAGTTATAATTTTTGACTCAAGTGCAATCGGAAATTTAAGTTTAGCAAGTGAAAATTGTCAAGGTGGCGTAGTCGAAGCCTTAAGAATTGGTTAATAAACAAAGTTGTAAGTTTTAGTAGAAAGGTATATAATATAGAGCCAGCAACTGATAACAGACAACTGACAACTACATATAATGAAATTACACTTACAGCAAATACAAGATATATCAAATCAAGAGTTACAAATTACAGGTTCAAAAAGTGAAGCAAACCGATTGTTAATTCTTCAGGCATTGTATCCATCAATTTCTATTGAAAATTTATCAAATAGCGATGATTCCGAAGTAATGCAAAAAGCATTGAAAAGTTCAGATGAATTAGTAGATATTCATCATGCAGGAACGGCAATGAGATTTTTAACATCTTATTTCGCTACGAGAGATGGTAGAAAAACCATTTTAACAGGTAGCGAGCGTATGCAACAACGTCCTATTGAAATTTTAGTAACAGCTTTAAATGATTTAGGAGCTTCAATTGGTTATCAAAAAAATCAAGGAATGCCACCATTAGTGATTGAAGGAAAAAAAATCACACAAAAAGAGGTGACATTAAAAGCTAATGTAAGTAGTCAGTATATTTCATCATTAATGTTAGTAGCTCCGACCTTGGAAAATGGGTTGGTAATTAAATTAGAAGGGAAAGTTACTTCGGTGCCATATATAAAAATGACCTTATCGTTATTAAGTGAAGTTGGAGTAGAAGGAGCTTTTGAAAATAATACAATTATTATAAAACCTTTAGCAGGTGTTGAAGAAAAGACATTAGTTGTAGAGTCAGATTGGAGTTCTGCGTCGTATTTCTATAGTTTGGTGGCGCTTTCAAAAGCAGCGAAGATCACATTAGGCAGTTATAAGCAAAATAGTTACCAAGGAGATTCATCATTAGCAGAAATCTATAAACACTTAGGAGTAGAAACTACTTATGGTGATAATACCATTACATTAGAAAAAGTAAGTCACCCAAAAAAAGGAACTGACGCATTTGGTGGAGCTTTAGATTTAGCAAACTCACCAGACATTGCACAAACCATAGCAGTTACTTGTTTTGGATTAGGGCTATCATGTCATATGATAGGACTACATACTTTAAAAATAAAAGAGACAGATCGTTTAGAGGCTTTAAAGGTAGAAATCGAAAAATTAGGAGGTAATGTAGAGATTACAGATGCAGATTTAAAGTTGGCGGCTTCTGTTGATATAAAATCAGGCATTGCTATTGATACTTACCAAGATCATCGTATGGCAATGGCATTTGCTCCACTAGCGTTAAGGACAGATCTAATTATTAATGAAGCGGAAGTAGTAAGCAAATCTTATCCCGATTTCTGGAAGGACATGCAAAAAGTAGGTTTTATTGTAAAAGAACAATAGTATTTAGAGGTAAAGGCCTGTTTTTATTTAGGTAATTTCTTTATTTGTCTGCAAAGCAGTCTGTAATCTAATACTTAAAATGATAGTGATTTAAAAAAAGCAGAAATCCCTTGACAACCCCCTATCTCAGATTGTATATTTGCCAACTCAAAAATAGACTGAATGAAACTATCACACTTCGATTTCGAATTACCAAGTGAATTATTAGCAGAGTATCCGTCAGAAAATCGCGATGAAGCCAGGCTAATGGTTATTAATCGTAAAGAAGGTACAATAGAGCATAAATTATTTAAAGACCTTATAGATTACTTCGATGAAGGAGATGTAATGGTATTAAATAATACTAAAGTGTTTCCTGCACGTCTTTTTGGAAATAAAGAAAAAACAGGAGCTCGAATAGAGGTGTTTTTGTTGAGAGAATTAAATTCAGAAACACGTCTTTGGGATGTGTTGGTAGATCCAGCTAGAAAAATACGTATTGGTAACAAGTTGTATTTTGGAGATGACGACTCATTAGTAGCAGAGGTAATTGATAATACTACATCTAGAGGGCGTACATTACGTTTCTTATACGATGGTTCTTATGAAGAATTCCGTCAAAAATTAAAAGATTTAGGAGAAACACCACTTCCAAAGTATATAAAAAGAGAAGTAGAGCCAGAAGATCACGAGCGTTATCAAACAATCTATGCTAAAAATGAAGGAGCTGTAGCAGCACCGACAGCAGGGTTACACTTCTCTAAGCATTTGTTAAAGCGTTTAGAGATTAAAGGAGTAGATTTTGCCGAAGTAACATTACATGTTGGATTAGGAACATTCAATCCAGTTGAGGTAGAAGACCTGTCCAAACATAAAATGGATAGCGAACAGGCGGAAATAGAAACAAAAGCTACCAATGTTGTTAATAATGCATTGGTAAAGAAGAAAAGAGTTTGTGCTGTAGGTACTACCGTAATGAGAACATTAGAAAGTGCAGTAAGTTCCGATCACACACTAAACGAATTTAATGGGTGGACTAATAAATTTATTTTCCCTCCATATGATTTTAGTATTGCAGATTGTATGATTACTAATTTCCATACTCCTAAATCGACATTATTGATGATGGTGTCTGCTTTTATGGGGCATGATTTAATGAAGAAAGCTTACGAAGAAGCGGTAAAAGAGAAATACAAGTTTTACAGTTATGGAGATGCGATGTTAATCATATAGTATTTCTTTCTCTATAAAGATATTGCCCGACTCAATTGTGAGTTGGGCTTTTTTTGTTTTATGGCGTGTCCTCTCCTTAGGGTCGAGGTCGGGCTATCCGCTATATCTTTTATTGGCTTGTCGCCCTGAATGCAATCGAAGTCGTGCATTTTTGTGTTGGCTTGACACCCTGAGCGCAGTCGAAGGATAACAAGCCAATAAAAGGATGCCGCTCCTATCCCTCACGCATTTCGGTTATTTGATAGTTTTAGTTGAAGGTTGAAGTTGTGTCCTTGGGGTCGAAGTGGGTTTATCCACTATATCTTTCCTTGGTTTGTTGCCCTGAGCATAATCGAAGTCATACATTTTATATTGGTTTGTTGCCCTGACTGCAGTCAAAGTCATGCATTTTCATGTTGGCTTGTCGCCTTGAGCGCAGTTGAAGTCATATATTTCATGTTGGTTTGTCGTCCTGAGCGCAGTCGAAGGGCAACAAGCTAACTAGAGATTATGGTATCCTGAGTCATTTTGACACAGGTCAGAATCTCCTCCCTAGAAGAAATACCTTCAGTCTAGCATTTACGAATTCCTTCTCTTATTATATAAGTATTTCATGATATTTCCTTTTAGCGCTATTGCTTTTTCTGGATAAAATAGCGTGGAGAGTTCTAACAATAAATAACCAAAAACTGCGAGTCATAAATAAAGAACTCTCAATCGAAATTATTTTGGCTTATAGGTTGTTCATTT
>CANMML010000026.1 GCA_947499005.1 uncultured Aquimarina sp. | reverse complement strand
TATCATGGTAGTCGCACATACCATTTTGATTAGTCGCTACTTTGAATTAAGTTAGCAACTAACAAAAAGTATGTGCTCATGCTAATCTTGAAATTCTCTGAATTTCTGCAACTCACGAAAACATACATTCAACGTTAGCTTTAATTGCAAAAAATGGAAACTGAGCTCTACATAAAATCAGAATTATTCCCTTCATATCCTGGAGAAGAAAATGATATTAACCCAGGACGATTTGGAAAAAGACTTGCTGAGTTTACTAAAAGTCTTTTAATAGAGAAAAAAATTGACGTGGCTGACCTATACTCTACTGATTACAGCTATGAACTGAGGTTAGACCAATTTAAATTTAGTGTCTACATCTCGACAGGAAATATTGACGGAGAAAAAAATGAATTTTTAATATCAATAAGCCCCAAGGAAGAATTCAAAAGAAAATTATTCAAAAAAATATCTACAAAAGAGACAATCAATAAAATTTACAGTATTATAAAACAAGGAATTGTAGATAATCCTAAAATCGAAATTTTGACAAATTAAAACAATGGAATTTGATATAGAATACTGGATTGAAGAACTAAACAGTAAAGTTCCTCTTAAATATTTCAAACGAAATCATACTCAATATACTTTTGTAACATATATCAATCATTCAATTATTTTAACTAAAGGAAAACATTATAACGGAGCATTTATGTTTTTAAAGAGAGCGGGGGAATATCTAGACAATCATAATAATATTGATGACATATACCTGATTTCTTCTCTTGATTATATGAAAAGTCACTTTAATTATCTTACTGAAAACAAGTTGGTAACAAACGAACTAATAGAAAGGTATGGAGGAAAACTAAAGCTAACAATGTATAAGAGAACATAGGGATTTTATGCTTAATCAAAAGGCCTGTGATTCTTTGCAAAGTCGCCAAATAGAAAATTTGGCGTTTATGAGAAAAAAGATAAAAGCAAAATATTTATATTTGGCTTAGTACCAATCCGAAACGTATCGCTTATCATCTGACCTACGTTTCTTACACTGAACGTTAGCAAAAATTATAACCTAAGAAAATGAAATATTTAAGGCTTCTAACATTAATTACACTATTTGTTAATCTATCTTGGTCTCAAAGCAAAAAAATAGAGTTTAATACGGAAGGTAAATATCGTCCGTTCAATTTAGTTAATACTCAAAACGGAAATATAGTATTTAGTATGAATAACTTCCCTACAAATACTACCATTAGAAATAAAAAAAAGCATTTTGTAAAAAGCTTTTTAATAGACCCTAATGAATATAAAATACTATCTGAATACAAAGGAACATATAAATTTTACAGGTCATTTAATTCCTATGATGGAAGCGAAACTATATTTCATGATAATGGAAAAGATAATATTCATTTAGCAAACTCTCCTGAAAAAATTTCTGAAATAAATACAGGACAGTTTTTCAATATTTTAAATTCTCCTGTTTACAGAATAATGCTAAAAAATGGATTTGGCGGAATAAAATTAGGGCCTCAAGTTTTTAACAAAATAAACTATAATTTTTGGAAATGGGATGGACAAAAAACACAAATTAATCTTGATAAACCTGCAAAATTTGCATTACTCCCAAGACTTATTTCTTTCGATAAAAGTACTTTCACACTATCTGGAAAGATATTTGATAAAGACACTAATGAATTAAATCAAAAAACTCTTGGTTTTTATACTTATAATGATGCTGGTCAATTGAATGATAAATTTGAAATACTTTTTAAAAGTCAAAGTGATTTCTCTTTTCCTTTAGCAAAACAAAACCCAATTGAAAATATTTTTAAAGGTAAAAACAAAAATGAATACTATTATTATGGTATTCAAAAATCAAATAGTTCAAAAAAATCTATCGTATTTATATATAAATTTGATAAGCAAGGCATTATTTGGAAAGAATTCTACGAGCTAGGGAATGAAAAAGATAAATACAACACGAACTCTGTTTGGACTAAAATAAAAGCGGGTCTATTAGGTGATAAGATCATTATCAGTGTTTACAATACAAAAGACGAATATTTAAAAGTATTTCTAGGAGATGATAAGGATGGTAAATTGATTAAACATAATACAGATTATTTTAAAAGCGAAAGTGGTTATAAAGCTTTCAGCATTGGCAATTCAGTATTAGATGGTGGAATGACACTAAAGAAAAAAGGTCAGAAAAAAGGACTTGATATACTAACTACATCATTAACTCTTCTAGATAACACTACTTTTTCTCTTGACTTTTTAGATACAAAGAAGTTTAAAGTATCATCCTTGTTATCAAAAGGAAAACTAATACTTGTTAAACATGATTTGAAAGAAGGTAATTGTGAAATGTATTTCTATGATACTATAAAATAAACTTTTGCTAACATTGGTAACCGTTGCACAACCCATTAAATTCACTAAAACCTATTTCAAAAATGGCTTTCTAAGGAAGAATAATGGGTTGAGTTGAGTAAGTTGTCAAAATATTTACAAGGCTTAAAAAGTCTTTATTTAAGTCCTCAATGATGTTTTTAAGTGCTTTTGATATGTCAAGTACTCCTACCCCTATTTTTACATGTTTTGTAGTGAATTTTAGATACTTTTTCAAGTTGTAGGCCATGGCTGATAAATGCATGACTTTGTTCGCCTGAGAAATACCTAGTGTATTTACTTTTCGCATACCCAAAAATTGGGTAAGCGTACCAAAAACTGGTTCTACGGTACTCTGTCTCTTGGATTTCATAAATTTCCCCTTAGGAGTATTCAATCGAGCTATGTTTCGCTCGTATTCTGCTCTATAATAAGTCACTGTAATACGCTTTTCTTTTGCTGCTTTTCCTAGGCACTTTTCACCTAGTGAACACTGTGAACAGATTTTACTTGATATACGATATTCTTTCTTCTTCGTTTGGGTGCGGTGATCTAAAAAGTCTTTCTTAAATGGAACTATGGAGCCATTAGGGCATAGATAATGATCTTTGCTTTCTATATAATCAAACCCGTCGGGGCCTCCTTTATAAGTACCATGTGCGGGAATATAACCTACAATACCTTTTTGCTCTAAATAAGCATAATTTTCGCCACTACTATAACCTGTATCTGCTAATACATTTTCTAACTTAAAACCTGATCGCCATAAACGTTGATGTAAACGATCTACAATGTCCGATAAGTATTGACTATCCTTACCATCGGCATGATACGCTTTGATATCTGTAATAACATGATGAGACGTATCTACACTAAGTTGACTACTGTAATTAAGTTTCCTTGCTTTGCCGGGTTTAACACTAATACGTGCATCTGGATCCGTAGGACTATAATGAGTTTTGTTACTCGTATATCTACTACCCTTATTGCCTGAGCCTTGACGACGGTCTTGGGTTTTACTCCAATGTTTATTTCTAGAGGTGATGGACTTTAATTCTTGGGCACTCGCTGTAAGTTGACGTTGTTCATCACTAGCTTTATTTTCCTTAGACTTTCTATAGGTTTCTCTATCTCCATAACTGATATGACGTATTGCGGCAAGGTGTGTTTCTAAATGTTTGCAGGGACTTTTAACTCTAAACTATCCATAGAAGTTCGCCTTGACAGGAGCCGAATCTATCGCTTGAGTACTCCCTTTCACCATACCTTTACTAACGCACATCTCAAAAACATGAACAAACACTTTTTCAAAAACTGCTTCTGGAAATAGTTGACGGGTACGACTAATCGTAGAATGCCACGGAAGCTCTTCATCAATATCATAACCTAAAAAATAGAGAATGTCCAAGCGCAAACTACAATGCTCTACTAAACGACGATCACTGATGATATTTTCTAAATAACCCACCAAGCACATTTTGAAAAAAACTACTGGATCAATGCTCTTTTGACCACTCAATCCATAGTATTTCTTGGTAGTACTATACAGAAAATCTAAGTGTAAAACTTCTTTTAAACGTCTATAAAAATTAGTGGGTGGTATCCGATCACTCATTTGAAAGTGATTGAATAATTTTTCTTGATAAACCTTGACTCCTTGCATACATTAAGTTACGAAATAATACTATCTTGAACAAGGGTTGTGCAACAGGCACACTGTATAAAAAACATAGGGCAGTTTAAGTTTGATTGAAAGGTTTGGGCGAATCTGTTATGTCGCCAAATATAAAATTTGGTGTTTCAATATTGAAGATAAACACAAAACATTATATTTGGCTTAGCTATAAACGTGGAGTTAGCGCCAAACCTACGCTCTACCTTTCTCATAACCAACGTTGTATAATATTAAAAACCAAAATATAGAATGAACGCAATAGTGTTAATACTTGCTGTTATTATCCTTGTTCTTATAATGTTTGTATTTTCTTATTTAGACCAATCCGCTGATGATAATAAAGATGATATAACTAAGGAATTAAGAAAGAAAAAACTAGAATTAATAGAAATTAAATTACCTAAGCTATTTGAAACAGGTCCATTCCCTAAATTTAAAATTAGTTTTGGCGTACAAACAGAAGTAATGGGAGTTAGTGGTGAAAAAACTCGTATCAGAAAAGTCAAATACATAGATAAAAAAGGAGCTACTAAAGAATCTTGGGTTAAAATTGAGACAACAGCTTTCAAAATTGTAAAAATGGAGTGGTTACCAGAATTAAATTAAATAACATAAATGTTGATTCTTCTAAGTTGTATATAATAAAACCAAACTTTAAAGTAAACGTAATTGGTAAATTCAGATTCTATTCAGGAATTATCATTGGTTTGGGATTTAGTATAATACTAAATTCACTTTTTAGGCTAGTTTTAAGATTTGCTAACCTAGGAATGAATTTTGACGAATCAATGAGCTTAGATTATGATATTTCAAATTATTACTTCCTATTAATAGGATTTTTATCTGTGGCGTTTGCTTTTTGTTACACAACTTATCTATGGATGAGTAACCCGCAAATAGGTAGCCGATATAAAACTCAAAAATTCAGAATGGCTCAAATTAATCCAATTTGGATTCTATTCAGTTCAATGCTTTTTTTCTTTAGGTTACTTTTCTTTTTCATGGGGCCTGATTTGACTCTAGAAAATGACATTGGATATTTAGCTTTTATCTTTCCTCTATTTGTCTTTTTATTCTGTTGGTCTTCCATTTCAGATATTTTCAAATCAGGCAAAGAAATATTGATTTCACTAACAGTTGTAATAATTTTTGGTTCAATTTTAAGCACAGTATAAAATAACATTGTACAACACTAAAACATAGAGTGTTTGTGCTAAACCCAAAGGTCTGTGTACATTTATAAAGTCCGCCAAATATAAAATTTGGTCTTTCAACATTAAAGATAAACACAAAACATTATATTTGGTTTAATTATAAACCTAGAGTTGGTTCTAACCCGCCGCCCTACATTTCTTATGCTTACCGTTAGCAAAAATTAAACCGATAGTATGTTTACTCTATAATTGACAAACTACTACAACAACTGAAAAAGCTACTCCTTCTAAGGTCCATTAGGTTTTCTTTTCTTTTATAATCAAAGGGCGTAAAAAACTCTCTTTACTAAAAACAAACACTAATGAAACAATCTAAAAAAGAAATTGAAAAAGAAATTGAAAAAGAAAAAATGATCATTAAAAATGGAGTAAACAGCTCGGATAGCGATTACAATGATCTTACTAGAGAGGCAATTCTACTCGGACTTGGGCAGGTGCCAAAAGTAGGGGGATTATTATCTGGTGTAACAGGTCTTTTATGGCCTCCAAATAGTCCAGATGTTTGGGACTCTATTAAACATAGAGTTGAAAGATTAGTGGCGCAAAGAATTAGCGAAGCACTCTGGATTAGTTTAAAAAATGACTTGAATGGATTTAATGCTAACATTGCAGAGTTCCTAACGGCTCTTGCCCACGACGAACCAGATTATAGAACAATTAGTAGTAAATATGATTTTATAGAAGGCCTCTTTCTATCAAAACGTTATCATTTCCAATCTCCAGGACACGAAGTTTTTTTACTTCCACTTTTTGCGCAATTTGCAAATCTTCAACTAAGCCTACTTCGTACTGGTGTATTGTTTGGAGCTCAATGGGGAAAGACCGAGAGTTCTATAGAAAGGATAAAGGTCTTGTTAACAGAAACTATCGCTACATATACAACGTATGTGGAACAACAACATTCAGCTGGAGCAACTCATATTTTCAATACGCATGGCCCAGAGGATAAATTTCATAGACGCTGGTCTGCAGTAAACAACTTTAATAGAGAAACAACATTAACTGTTCTAGATTTTAAAACCCTGTGGGAATATTTTGATGTTACCAAATACCCAGAGCCAGTCTCTATAAGTCAGGATAGAGAAATTTATACGGAAGCTTTTGGTACGTGTTCTAGTAAAGAGTTTGCCGCCCCAAACAGTCCTCCTAAATTACCTATTACTGGAATTAATGTATGGGGACATGACCGATTGGACGCTATGGAGGTTAGGTATCGGGACGGTGGTGGTCCAAATGATATTACTTCTACTGGTAGAATGGGAAATAAAAAGGGAGGAGATTTTTTTTGGTTCAATATAAAAGATTTCGATGGGCCTATTAGAGTGATAGAAGTACGTTCTAGTGAAATTATAAATGCGATGCGTTTTTATTTCAAAAAAAGTAACCATTGGACCGATGTGATGGGAGGTAAATACCCAACAGGTACTAATCATCATCGTGGATACCCTGGACACATTCTTTCTAGTATTAAAATTATGGGAGAGAGCGCGTATTACAAATGTGCAGATTGTGCCATTTTTGGATTCAAATTAGACAAACCTAGCAACCAGATACTGTCAAAATTGGCACAAATACTATATGTAACTTCCGTTAAAAAAATGGATATACATGAAATAGAAAAATACTGTGGTGTGTCAACGGAAAAAGAAGAAGAAAACATTCAAAACTTAGCAATACACGATGATTGGGAATTGCAAAGACTTGCGTATTGGAATTATATAAAAGAACGTTCAAATACTATCGGTAAAAATGGAGAAGTTTTAGAATAATGTGGAAGGGTAATACCTATTCAGTTTAAAATCTACTATTCCAAGTCACATTTTAGAGCCTTGGAATAGTAGATTTTAATCAAAAAAAGTTTACAAATTTTTCCTTTTCAATTTGGTGCTTAGTTGCTATAAAAATGGATTGAGAATTTTATATGAGTACAAGACTTAAGTATTTGACAGTAAAAACAATAACTTTCACTAACACCAGTAACCGTTGAACGCCTCATTAAATTCCTTAAAAATCTATTTCAAAATTGACTTTCAAGGATGAATAGATATTTAAATGAATAAATCGTTTAATACTTACAAGGTTTAAAAAGCATTTATTTAAATCCTCAATGATGTTTTTAAGTGATTTTGATATACTTAGTACTCCTACCCTATTTTCACATGTTTTTTAATGAATCTTAGATACTTTTTTCAAGTTATAAGCCATCGCTGATAAATGCATCACTTTATTAGCTTGATCAATTCCAATTGTATTTACTTTTCTCATACCCAGAAATTGAATGAGTGTGTCAAAAAATGAATCCATACAGAAAATCTAGGTGTAACACTTCTTTTAAATGCCTATAAAAATTAGTGGACGGTACTCGTTCACTAAATTGAAAGTGATTGAATAATTTTCCCTGATAAACCTTGACTCCTTGCATATATTAAGTTACGAAATAATTATACCTTGAACAAAGATTGTGCAACAGGCACACTGTATATGTTTCTTAAGGGGTGGTGTGTAGTTTTGTTTCGGTTTTCCGCGCATACAATTTTGATTTATTACATTTTGAATTAAATTAGCAATAAACAAAAAGGTATACGCTCGTGCTAAACCTGTTTCCTCGAACTTCTGCACGCACAAAAACATATACTCATCGTTACCAATAAGCAAAGAATGAAATACATATTATTAATCTTTATATTTCCTGTAATAACTAATTATGGATTTTCACAGGTAACAGATTCACTAGCTTCTAAAACATCCAAGACTCCTGAATTAGATGAAAAAGTAATGGTTGAGGAATTAAAATTTATTAAGTATTTAGGAGATTATCGACAAGTATTAGACAATCAAAATAACCTTTTTTATATTAATAACAGGGGCGAAAAAGAATTAAATCCCATTATCAATGTATATGCGTCTTGTGGAAATCCAGCCAATTATGTTTATGAAATTATTGAAACTAATAAAGAATACATACTAACTGAAAATATATATTATGATAATGAAAAAGAAAACTCTCCAACTCAAATAGATTCTATCTCAAAAAAAGGAATAAACAAAATCTACTTTGCGCAATATCAATCATTATCAACAAGTGACATACCAACATATAGTAATCTAAAAACACAATTTAATTTAAGAAAAATAGAATTTGATGAATATAGATACAATTATAGTTTTATAAAAATTTTCCCATTTGCCTTAATAATAGAAAAAACAAACAAAAAAGGAATTTTATATAAAAAGAAACTAACTTTTTATGACGATATCAAATATGATTATGATTCAGACTTACTAAAGGTTGAAATTAAAAATAGATATGGTTATTTCGGAATAACTGAATGCAAATACGCAGAAGTGAATAAATATGTTTATGGACTTGCTAAATTTAAACTACCAAATGGTGAAACCGGATACATTGACGGAGAAGGAAAGGAATATAAAGATTAAGACCTATTGGTAACATCATATATGAAATGAGAGCAATTTTAGAGTTAGAACAAAAGGTCATTCCCTTTTTGCAAAGGCGCTAAATTTTTATAAATTAAACAAGAAATAAAAATGCTCAGATAAATCGATTGGTTCAGGCTTGCTAGCCTTGCTCCTATTCATATATTTGGCGTTGTGTCACATTAAACACGAAATCCGTAAATGATAAGAAAATTTAGCAAAGAAAAAATATCGATTCAAAATATTGGAAGACAAAATTTTTGGATTGGCATTGTTTTAGGCTTGTTTTCTGCAATTATAATTACGCTAACTTTTAATTATTTTCGAGAATTATTTCGCTTTTTCACAACTCTATCGGCTGATTTACTAATTCTAAGAGAATTAGAATTACAATTTTACAATTACTTCTTTGCTACACTTGGAACAGTTTTAGGTCTTTCAATTACAGTCTCTATTTGGATGTCAAATAACAATCACAAAAGAAAAAAAGACCGAATTTATAAACAATACGCACGCACAAATATTATTTTCCTTTTTTGGCTAATTTTTATGATGATTGCTCGATTTGGTTCAGTTATACCATTTGTTTTATATGGAATGCCTGGATATGATAATCAATTAAACCTATTTGAGGAATATTGGCTTTTATTTATTCTAATTCCAATTGTAGTTTTTTCTCATAATTGGTTTATAGTTAGACGAATTTATCATTCTGGAAAATGGATACTCTTTTCATTCTTAATTTGTTTATTAACAGCATTTACTTTAAAAATCACAACGTCAGTTAATCAAAAAATACTCAATAAAACTTATTTTAAAAAATTTGAAACAGATTATAATTATGTTGACCAACAATTAGCCAAAGCCAAAATTGAATATGGAATTGAATTTCAAGAGAAAACAATAAGTATTTTAAAAAAATGGCATACTGAAAGTTCAATCGACCAAATAATGAGTTTGAAATCGACATTTTCTAAAGACAATAAAGTTTCTCTAGATACAATTATTCTTCAAAAAATTGTGATTAGAAACTTTAAAGAAGGTGGTTGGTATTATAGAAGAAATTCAATTGAAAATTGGCATTACGCTTATCCGGTAGATGTATATAGACAACTTGAATTTTATGATATTAACTCAAATGAATCAAAAGAACTTTTAGAAATAATAAGAGAACAAATTAACCTTGTTAATACACCCAAAATTGACTGGAAAGAATATGACAAACATACTGATACTGAAATAAGAAAAAGTTTCGGAGTGAAATATAATGTTCCTGAACCATTAATTGAACAGTTAGAAAAAGTAAGAGACAATATAATGAATGACAAAAAATATTACCAAATTCAAACAAACTTACCTGAAATAAAAGACACAGAAAAAGAATAATAACATGCCATAACACTATATCCTATGCAAAGCCCTTTCGTTAAATCCTAGGTTATAAAAATTCGATATTTTTGTTTTTCCATTTCATGATAATGATGATTTTAGAGTGTTTGAGTGTTGTCAACGCCATTAAAGAGTTGTCAATATTTCAATACTCAGCCTATAGATACCTCCGCATCAATCAATTCGCTCTAGTAGTTAATCCTGTTGTCGTGAGATTATCTCCACTCTGATGAACTGATGAAATCAAACCTACATAACTGGCTAACTGCTTAAAATTTTTAAATCTTCTAAGATCCGTAGCAATGTGAATTATCCAACTTCGCTTGTGTACGTCGATCCCTATAAATAACTTTGATTTTGTAATATCCTTCGTTTTCATAATAAAGAAGTTTTATAGTTTTTATTATATAACCTAGGATACTGCTTTTACATTGTTGCTAGCAAATTGGGCTATTAAGTATTTATATTTAATCCAAAGATTATTGTCTTTTGTGAAGTCACCAAATCTTTTGATTTGGTCTTTAATGATAAAAATTAAAGCAAAACACAAAAGATTTGGTGTGTCGCTTAAACGAAAATAATCACTTATTTTCTAACTACTTAACATATATCTAACATTAGCAAATATTTCCTCAATGAAAATAAATCAACAACATAATGGAACCATAATTGGAGGAATCTTTACTCTTGGTAGTTTGTTATTGACTCTAACTTTTTTTATTCCAATATTATCTGTTATTCCGGGAGTATACATTGAATCAATCATATCTTCAATCATTGATAATGAACCATATTCAAATGTTGGAAAAGCAACTATTTTGACACTAGTAATTATTCTGATTTTATCACTTATTATAATTCTTTTTAAGTCAAGAAAGACTAAATTCAAAAATGGACACATATTTGGAATTATGGTGTTTGAGTACTTCATAATCCACACTCTTGGATTTTACATTTATTGGGCAACTTCACTAAATTTTAGAAGTGACGGACAGTTAATCTTTGGAGCGGTGACAAGTTTTCCTATAAGTAGTTTTGGATTTTTAGGATTAGGAATTCTTATTGATATGGTAAAGACAAATAAAATAAATGACAAATCAATAATTGCTTAATAAAAACGATTTGCTAACACTATATCATGCTTTGTTTTTCTGTTTTGAGCTAAATCATGGTTTCTTTTTGGTTTTCCAAGTATATAGTATATCATTTCTATTTACTGTTTTTAAGTTATTTTAGTACTAAACAAAAGGTATACACTCGTGCTCCACAAAAAGTTCTTTGAATTTCTACAAGCACGATCGTATACATCTACCGTTAGCACAAATAACACCTTACATTTCTTACAATCAACTTTCTAATTAATTTTCGCAACCTTTTCCTAATTTTCGCATCTACTTATAAAATGACATAATGAGAAAAGCACTAATCTATTTAAATATAATCCTACTAATTTGTTCATGTAAGAATGATGATGACCAAAAACAAATAGAAACAGAAGAATTTAATATTAGGATTAATTCTCAAATCAATATTCCCCCAGAAGATTCTGATTTTTTTGTTGCTACAATTGATACAGGAAATAAACAAGTCTTTGAATACAATTTTGATTCACCATCTGACCCACAAATCGCTGATTCTGGATTTAGTGAAATAATTATTTTTGAGATTCAATCGGATATAGAAGAATTTAACTTAAAAAATGAGGAACTAAATAATATAAACGCATTTTATAGAGCTATATGTTTTTGTCCTAATACAGAAAGTGTTAGGATATCAGAAGGAACAATTTCTGGTAAAAAAATTAATTCTACATCATGGACAATACAAATTGATGTAAAAATAGATCTTGATTCTAAAAATATTGACTCAACCATAATAGATAAAAAAATCACTCATATTTTCACTAAAATATAAACCGCCCTAAATACTATATCGTCATGCTTGGTATGGTTGTCTAAGAGAAGTGTGGTACTTTTTTATGAAACCGCGCATACAATTTTGATTTATTACATAATAGAATAAATCAGCAGTTACAACAAGAAGATATACGCTCCTGCTCTTTCGAAATTCTTTGAACTTCTACCCGCACGATCGTATATACCCATCATTAGCAACAATAAAAAACAAAAACGTAACCTTTTTAAACAAGTAATCTCTTATCCAAAAATGAAAAAAGCTTTAGTTTACTTAACCTTATTACTTAATTTTTTATTTCTATCATGTTCCGATGATGATCATGATAAATGTGAATCGGTTAATTGCTCTGTACCATTAAGATTCTTAACATTTGATTTAATAGATACATCTACTCAGAAAAATGTTTTTGCTGATAACATTTATGATCCAAACTTATTAGAAGTATTTAATACTGATAATAATAAAATAGAATTTCAATTTGTTGATACAGAAAATTATATTGTTGCTATCTATCTAATTACACCAAATCCCGATGTTAAAGATTATACATTTAAAATTTCTGATAAAATAGTTTTTAAATTAAAGGTAGAGACTAAAAATAATAATGATAAGTGTTGCCCTTTTATTGTCTATTCGGAAGTAAAGATATCTGATGCCGAGTTTCATCTAAACACAGAGAATGGGAATTACGAAATTAGTGTTGAATAAATGATAGTTGCTGACATCATATAAGACATAGGGTTGTTCTTAGATTATTCAAAAAAATTGATCTAATCCGTCATGTTGCTAACTATAAAATTTGACATTCCCGCTGAGAGGATAAATTTAAAATATTTATAGTTGGGTAAATTCAAACGTGAAATTAGGGCTTGCTTCCTTTCCTATATTTCTTATATTCATTGTTGCGGTAAATTTGGCTAAATGAAAAAAGCAATTAAATATATTCTAATAGTTTTTGGTATCTACGCTGTAATAATGTGGATTTTGAGCTTTTTAGGGGTTTTCAAACTATATAATTCACCTACAACAGCTA
Organism: uncultured Aquimarina sp.; assembly: GCA_947499005.1. Classification (GTDB taxonomy): domain Bacteria; phylum Bacteroidota; class Bacteroidia; order Flavobacteriales; family Flavobacteriaceae; genus Aquimarina. The sequence goes on along the minus strand of CANMML010000026.1, from coordinate 42,480 downwards.
ACTCACCTGGCCTTAAACTAAAAGCTAAATTTTATTCTTCAAACTTACTTTCCCCTATGAAAGGAGACTTCGTTTGCTTTATACATAATGATTCTATCGGAGGAGATCATACTCGCGTATATAGACTTATAGCAATAGAGGGTGATACTTTAGAGATTAAAAACGGGATCGTATATTTAAATAATGATAATTTTGATAAGGAGTATAATCTATGTCATTCCTATACACTCAGCAATAATAAATTTGATTTATTACATAAACAAGATTTAATTGATGAGAATCTTAATAGATATCCTCTTAGTTTATTAAAATATCGGAAACACTTTGATTCTATGACTATTACTTTTGAAGATAAAATAGCTGATTCACTAGGTTTAACGAGTTTGAGACAAATCGACTCTACTGGAAAGAAAAACAAACATATCTTTAATACATTCAATAAAAATTGGAATAAAGATAACTTTGGTCCTTTAATAATTAACAAAAACAAATTCTTTGTACTTGGTGATAATAGAGATAATGCAGAAGACTCTAGATATATTGGACTTATTGATAAAAGTGATTTAAAAGGAACTGTTGTATTAAAATAGCCTGCTTATAAGCTGTATAAAAGCATGGGCATCTTGTATTTTGTCAAATTTTAAGTTTATTTATTTTAACCCCTCATAAACACTAATAGTTATAAAACAAAAAATCCCCACTAAATAAATAGTGAGGATTTAAAGTGAGCCCTGAAGGATTCGAACCTTCGACCGCCTCCTTAGAAGGGAGGTGCTCTATCCAGCTGAGCTAAGAGCCCGTAGTTTTTTAGTTTCTACGAAAACTATGCAGTGCATTACTACACTACAATAATACATTTTTTATGCAAATTTAAAAACAAAATTCTAAATTTCACAAAACAAAATTCGATCATATTTCAATCAAATTTATCTAGTCGGGGTAGCAGGATTCGAACCTGCGACCTCCTGCTCCCAAAGCAGGCGCGATAACCGGGCTACGCTATACCCCGAAAAGAGCGGAGAGACCGGGACTCGAACCCGGGCATCCCGAAGGATGACAGCTTAGCAGGCTGCTGCATTACCACTCTGCCACCTCTCCAATCATTAAATGTTATGAACTTTCGCTTTTTTGAAGCGGTTGCAAATTTAAGTCTTTTATTTAGATTTCAAATAATAATTTTCAAATTTATTTTAACAAATTACAATCCTCCTGATTACAAAGAAATTACATCTGTTATCTTAGCCGCAACTTCCTTATATTTCTCTATAACTACACCCGCACTCTTTAATCGAACTCGAATTGAAAAGCTTTTGTATTTACCTGTCTTAGATTGATTGGTCTTTATTACAGCACCCAAACCATCGAAAATAGATACTAAATCTTTTTCTTGAGAGCTCGTAGCAGGCAAAATAAACTTGTACAAATACAAACTTGGCCAATTGGTATCTGCTTCAAGTTGTTCTTGTAGCTTTTTATAAAATTCTTCTGGGTTTTGAGTATTGCTCATAATTACAATTCTAGCGGGCAAAAATAAATCCAGAATTTATATTTCACAATTCTGGATCAATTTATTATTCTTATATAACGTTTACTTATCTATAGAGCCTAATACACGTTGCATGAATGTATTTAAAGCTTCTTTTTGAGGTTTTCCCTCTTTAATTAACTTTTGTACTTCTATCGCGCCATACATATTAGAAATTAATTCTCCTATGACATCTAATTCTTCATCTTTTAACGAAGAAACCTCTGTTAATGCTTCTAAAGTTTCTATCGTCTCCAATACAAAGTCCTCATCGTTTTCTTCGATGAATCCTGTAAGGTGTTTAATTATTGGTAGCTTCATTTACTAATTCTTTTAATGAATCGAATTTATTTGTTTGAACTTGATTTAATAAAGCTCCCCCTTTAAAAGCTGCAAAAGTTGGCAAATTATCTACGTTTGCTAATTTTCTTGACTCAGGAAACTTTTCTGCATCTACCAATACAAATGGTAGTGCATCATTCTCCCCAGCTAATTTCTTGAACTTTGGCTTCATAATACGGCAATTACCACACCAAGTAGCTGAATATTGTACTAATACAGTTTCGTTTGAATTTATGATCTCTTGAAGGTTATCTGCTTCTAATTCTTGTAACATGATTCTCGTGTTTTGGTTAGACAGTTCAAAGATACTATCACTACATCTATCGTTTTTATTTTTGTCATTGTTTTTACTTATAGCTGTTTTGTCACAAACTATAATTTAGGTGTAAGCTAACTAAGAATCTCGACAAGCAAAGTTTTTAAAATATCTTGTTGTGCAAATGGACTTGCCCCTACTCCTTTTACTTTCAAGTCTGCATCTTTAATACTAGAGATAATTCCACTAACCTTTCTCATTGGATAATACTTGGCTGCCTCTGCATAATCTTTAACAAAAAAGCGATTCACCTTTAAAGCCTTTGCAACTGCATCATCGGATTTTGATGGCAATCCATGGTACAACAATACTTTCGAGAAATAATTATAAAGTAATGCTATAATTGGGATAATAGGGTGTTGTTTTGGGTTTGCAGAAAAATAATTACAAATGGCAAAACATTTTTTCACATTCCTTTGTCCTATTGCTTTATTTAATTCAAAAACATTGAAGTCCTTAGAAATACCAATATTTTCTTCTATATGATCGCCTGTAATCGCTGTACCTTTTGGTAAAATTAATTGCAACTTTTGTAACTCATTATTTATTTTGGCTAAATCTGTTCCCAAAAACTCTACTAGCATATAAGTAGCTTTAGGTTCTATGGCATAGCCTTTAGATTTCATGACACCTTCGATCCACCCTCCTACTTGGTTCTCATAAAGCTTTTTACTTTCAAAAAGGACACCCATTTTATCTGCGACCTTGGCTACTTTTTTTCGCTTATCAACCTTTTTATATTTATAACAAATCACCAAAAGAGTACTCTCCATAGGATTAGAAAAATAGGATTCTAATTTATCTAATTCTCTTCCTAAATTCTGAGCTTCTTTAACAATAACAACTTGTCGCTCTGCCATCATTGGAAACCTCTTTGCCGATGCTACAATTTGCCCAGCATCTGTCTCCTTACCATAAAGTATGGTTTGATTAAAGTCCTTTTCATGTTCTTCCAATACATTATTCTGAATATAATCACTAATCGTATCAATGAAATAGGATTCTTCTCCATGTAATAAATAAACAGGCTTATATTGCTTAGCTCGTATATCTTTTAAAATAGCCTTGGCTTCTGTCATTTTATATTCTAAAATTATACCAGTTCTTAAATTAAAACGACATTGATAATACTAGTAGTATTAAAATGACCTTTTTAACTAATATCTGGTATTACTAATGAAATTTAGTAATATTGAACAATGGAAAAATTAAACTTCCCTAATTATCCTCTACAACTCAAAAGTAGTGAAAATCGAACCACAGTGTTGGATCTTGTTCGGAAAAAGCATTTGGTATTAACTCCAGAAGAATGGGTACGCCAACACGTGCTTCACTTTTTGATTACTGATATGCACTATCCCAAGAGTTTAATTAATGTTGAAAAACAAATTGAACTTAACGGCACCAAAAAAAGATATGATATCGTTGTTTATCGAAATGATGGAAGTATATTTCTAATTGTAGAATGCAAAGCTCCTAAAGTAAAAATCACTCAAGAAACCTTCGATCAAATTGCTCGTTATAATTTAGAATTAAACAGTCAATTTTTAATGGTTACCAATGGATTGAATCATTATTATTCAATTATTGATTACCCTAATCAGTGTTATCACTTTCTAAGAGAGCTTCCTGCTTATCATTAAATTCATGCAACAAGAATTAGCTATAGTCATATTAAATTGGAACGGAAAATTGCTTTTAGAGCAGTTCATACCCTCTGTTGTCACTCATAGTCCTCTTGGCAGTGTGTATGTCATTGATAATGCTTCAACAGACGAATCTACAATTTGGTTAAAAGAAAATCATCCCGAAATTCAACTCGTACAACTCAATGAAAACTTGGGGTATGCTGGAGGATATCAAAAAGGGTTAAAAGAAATCAATGCTGAATACTATTGTTTACTGAATAGCGATATACAGGTAACTAAAGACTGGATTTCACCTATTTTAAGCCTCTTTAAAAATGATACCAATATTGCAGCAATACAACCTAAAATATTAGATTTTAAAAAACCTACACATTTTGAATATGCTGGTGCTGGTGGTGGTTTAATGGATAGTTTGGGATATCCCTATTGTCGTGGACGTATTTTCGATACCATAGAAAAAGATCATGGACAATACAATGATATAGCCCCTATTTTTTGGGCATCTGGTGCCTGTTTCTTTGTTAGAAGTAATGATTATTGGTCAGCTGGAGGTTTGGATGCCAACTATTTTGCGCATCAAGAAGAAATTGATCTTTGCTGGCGATTTCATAACTTAAATAAAAAAGTATTCTATTGTGGAGAAAGTAGTGTGCTACATGTTGGAGGGGCTTCATTAGAATATGAGAATCCCAAAAAAGTATTTTTAAACTTTAGAAACTCTTTGACTTCTATTCTTAAAAACGAACACTCCTCTACTGTTGCTTTCAAGATTCTTATTAGGCTAATTTTAGATGGTATTGCAGGAGTAAAGTTTTTGGTTGAAGGAAAATGGAAATCACTATTAGCCATTTTAAAAGCACATATTTCCTTTTATGGAAACATCCCTAATACGCTAAAGAAACGAAAGACTATAGGTAAACGAAAACTAAACCTTAAAAAAAGAAGTATTATCTGGGATTATTACGTAAAAAAACAAAAGAAGTATCAATAACACAAACACCCTGTTATATCCCTTACAACCAATGCTTTTTTATAGCGATTGCTTAAATGCGACAAGCAGAAACTAAATAGTTACCTCCAATAACTTCCCTATTCCTGATAAATTAAATTCATTCAATGAAGCTGGTACTAATATTGTGCTTCCTTTTGGTAAATCATACGTAATTCCTTCGTAACTTAGGTTTGTTTGCCCATCCACACACATATAAATAATAAATGAATCAATAGCACTTACGTCTTTAGCTAAACTACCTTCAAGTGCTATGATATCTGTTTTAAAATAGGGTGTATGGACTAATTTAGTACTCCTATTAATTTTAGACTCATAGGGTGTCTTGTAGCTTTCTTCTACAGAAAAATCTATGGCGTCAACAGCTAATTCTGTATGCAATTCGCGCTGCTCTCCTGTTTTAGCATCAACACGCCCATAATCATATATACGATATGTAATATCTGAAGTTTGCTGTATTTCTGCTAATAATACTCCTGCACCTATAGCATGTACACGTCCTGTAGGAATATTAAATACATCTCCAGAAGTGACATTCTCATTGTGAAGTATTTCTAAGACAGTTCCTTCTTCTAGAGATTGCTTATAAGCTTCTTTGGAAACTTCTTTATCAAAGCCAACAATCAGCTCAGCATTTTCATCTGCCTGCATTACATACCACATTTCATTTTTACCAAATGAATTATGTCGCTCTCTAGCTAAATCATCACTAGGATGAACTTGTATGGATAAAGGAGTTTTTGCATCAATAAACTTAATCAATAAAGGAAATGCTTCTTTAAATCTTTCAAATACTTGCTTTCCTAAAAAATCAGCACCATATAAACTAATCAGTTCTTTGATCGTCTTCCCTTGAAGTCCCCCTAATGCTACTACAGTCTCACTATCAGCAACATCCGAAATCTCCCAAGATTCTCCAATATTAGTTTCTAAATACTCTTTGTTTAGTTCTGATTTTAATTTTTCACCACCCCACATTCTATATTTGAATAGAGGCTTAAAAATTAAAGGATAAAGTGCTTCCAATAGATTAAAAAATTTTGGCTAAAATATGTAATATTTCTAATAATCTTTCAATTTCGTGTAACGATAGATAGGCCCTTCGGCTTGGCAAGAATCTGTAGTTATCACTCGAAAATCGTATTTCCCATTAGGCATATTTTCAAAAATAGGAGACTTCTGGTAATCATACCCTCTATTGATCGAATATTCGAACTCTCCTTCCTCGAACGTTACAATCTTTAGGCTGTTGTCTTCCTTACTATGTTTTACTTGCATTATTGTAGGACCAGGAAGATTATTTACTGTAAAGTATTTTACCGATTTACAGTACGAATTATTTTTAGGATGCATACTTACCCAATATTTGCCTGCTTTGTCGACTTCAATAGTTTTTGTAGTATCTCGCGTGCTCCATGTGTAAATGACTTCATCTAAACCTGCATCTAGCGTAACATAGCTATAATCACACTTTAAAAAAGTTTCATCCTCTCCTATCGTTGGCAATACATCATTAACTTTAAAACTCACTTCTACTAATTCACTACTACATTTAGTTTGCCTATTGTGACTCCCTACGTAATAGGTATAATTACCAGGATCTAAATTCTCTACTAAAAAATTTCTTGAAACACTTAGTAATACTCCATTTTCCTTTTCATCGAACCATTGTAATTGCGATTCTACTTCTTGCTTTTCTGCACTTAGAATCACCGTTTCTCCATAACAAAAGTCCTTCCCGTTTAAAATCTTTGGCCGTAAAGGTTGTTCCAATAGTTCAACTTTAAAATATGGTGAGTATAAATTACAAGTACTATTACTTAAACTCGACAAGTCATTCCCTACCTTAGCTCTAAAAAAGTGTCTTCCTGTACCTAAAGTGTCTTTATATACTAAAGAAGTATTTGCTAAACCTATTTTTCTAAAATTGATACTATCGCTACTTACCTCCCATTGATACTGTAAGTCTTTAGCATTAGGGTTCGTTTTATAATAATCGAAATCTAATTGAAAATCGCTGGGTAAACCTTTACAAAACTTCGAACCACTAGTATATTTTTTACTATTAATTAAGGTTTCTACTCCACATGGTGTAAATGATATGTCATCTAATACGAAGTCATTTCCGCAACCACCTTCCGAATAATTCTTAATTTTTAAGACTACCGATTCTTGAGATCTTCCTAAATTAAAAACAAGACCAAAACGTTTCCATTTTGGAACCGCTTCACTAAAAATTTGACCCGTTGATCCCGATCTTAATAATTCGGTCTCATTGGCATCCCAAATCTCAAAAATAAGATTAACAGGAATTCCTCCTTCTGCTGCTACTTGCTCAGAACAAGGTGAATTTTCACTAGAAGCAATATTTAAAACCCATATTGAAAATTCGTAAGTACCGCTATTACAAAAACCTTGAATGGTTCTATTAAAAAAAGGTGTCGATGAGTAATTTTCACTAGCATTCACCAATAAGGCTTGACCTTTACTTCTTATATCGGTATGATCCTTTGTTTCGAACCAATAAGGGTAATAATCAAATTTCGAAGTTATGGTGTACTCACCTTCTTTGGGTGCTTTATTCCCCGAATATTTGTAATCGGTTTTACCAATTAGCTTAGCATTTTGTTTTACCGTAAACTTCCCGAAATTTTCCACAAATACAGGATTGCCCTTTAATCCTTTACAAAATTCCAACTGAGCATTGATCTTTGTAATTGCTGATACGATAAATAATAAAAAAAGTATTTTATGCTTCAAAACGCTGTCTAGTGTGATTTTTATTGGGCAAAATAAAAATTAATTTTATAAACCATGATAATTGAGTCATTTTATGACACAAAAAATATACGAAAACGTTATTAAATTAAGTAACTCGTATTTTTGAACGGTTGAAATCAACTAATTTAATACTTTCGCACAAACGTACTACTTATTATTATGAGATTGATTCTTTTGGCTTTTTTTTGTTTTTCAGTGCTTTTTGTAAGCTGTGATGATGGAGATATTGTTGTAACCAACTTCAACTTCGATCAAGAAGATGGTGTGTTTGATTTTTGTTCTGTAGATTCTCCTGGAAACTCGAGTAATAATGCTACTGTTTTCTACAAAGAAAGTAGTACTAACGAGATCATTACTTTAGAAATAAGCTCTATCTATAATGATAGTATTGCCCAAACACCAAATCCTATCTCGTTAAGTGGTGGTGAAGTCATCTATAGAAGATATACATCATCTGTTAGAGCTAGTGAATTATTCTGTCAAGCAATTGCTCCTACAAATTTTAATTTCGAAAATGAATTAATAAGTAATCGCGGGGAAGCTATCTTATTTACTCAATTAGAAATTGAGCTTAACGGAGATGACGATAGTGATGGTTTGTTAAACAGACAAGAAGGTATTACATCTACAGGTAGTTTTTTAACTATCGATGATCAAGATGATTTAGATGCGCTTCTTGATACCGATAATGATGGAATTCCTAATTTCAGAGATGACGATGATGACAATGACAATGTAAAGACGATTAATGAATTGGCAAGAGATCCAGAAACCAATGATTTACTTGAATTTGTAATAGGACAAGATGCTGATGGAGACGATATTATTGGTGGTGTTTTAAAATTCACTTTAGAAAGTAATGGAATGTTAGAAGAACCACTTCCTGATCATTTGAATGACGATGACGATGGAGATGGCATCAAAACTTTTAATGAAGTGAAAGAAGGACAAGTAAATCCGTTATTAAATATTATTGATGGAGATTTAAATCCTGCATTTCTTGTAGCCTCTTTTACTGAAGATAACAATGAAAATGATCAAATTATAGATCAAGACTACCGCATCAATACAAGAACATTCTTAAGAATGGAAAACTTAGGACTTACAAATAACTCGAGTACTGTTACTCTTGAAGCTTTCGACTTTGGAGAAACTACTGCTAGTTACACTAAAGTGTTAAGAAACCTTAGACGCAGTGAACTTGACCTGTCAAACTAACTAATAAAAATTATCCTAGTTACTGTATCACCTCTGGTATTAATCAAAGGTTTCATTAAAGTCAATCAAAAAAATAACACCGAATTGTGAGATCAGTCAGGTGTATTTTAAACTAAATACTACATCGCTTTTTGAGTAATGTATATTTCCATCGCTCCTACCCCATACTTTTTGTAGTCAGCATCACGAACTTGAATGTTGTCATATTTTTGAAAAAAGTATTGAAGTTCTGCTTTTAGAACACCTGCCCCTACACCATGGATAAAAACGACTCTAGAGATACGCTTAGATACGGCAAAATCAAATTGTCTTTTAGCTGTATCCATCTGTATATTCAGCATATCGAAATTAGATAATCCCTTTTGATTTTTAATGAGCTTATGAATATGAAGGTCTACTTCCATAGGAGGCTGTTCCTTCTTCTTTTTGACGGGAAGCATATTTTTAGAAGGCTTCTTTCTTTCATTTGAATTTTCACCTAAAAAAGAATTGAAATTTCTAGAAAAGTCTAAACGCTCATTTTTACTGGTATCTTTCACTAATTCAGAAGCATTGTAAGCTATTTCAAAGCCATCTTCAGAAAGTAAAAAACAAGTACTGCCTTCAATCCTAACTATTTCCCCTTTTAAATCATCATCTACGGTAAATACATGATCCCCAATATTAAACTTCATACTACAACCTAAGATTATCAGAATCCGAATTTTTATTTTTAGAAGTCAAACCCGAGGAAATACGATATAACGTATACATCAACAATACTATTCCTACTATTTTTAAGTACTCCCCTATCTCTCCAAACGAGTCTCCAAAAAACACTAAAATGATTCCTAATAACAAGGTTATATATTTCCACGATTTCATGAGTTCAAAAATACTACATTTTAGTACTAAAAAGTCTATTTTTGCGCTATGGGAAGAAAGAAAGTAAAACCTTTTTTTGAAAACATTGAGGTAACAGGTGCAGGAGCCAAAGGAAAGAGTATCGCAAAAGCTCCAGATGGAAAAGTCATTCTTTTGACAAATGCCATTCCTGGGGATATTGCAGATATACAAGTTTATAAAAAAAGAAAAGCTTATTACGAAGGAAAAGTAATGGCTATCAAATCATATTCTGAAAAGAGAACAGAACCAAAATGTGAGCATTTTGGTGTATGTGGAGGATGCAAGTGGCAATCCATGGGATATGAACATCAACTTTTTTACAAAGAGCAAGAAGTATTAAACAACTTAAACCGTATAGGAAAAATAGATATTGAAGAAATTATTCCTATTTCTAAATCTCAAGAACAATATTTCTATCGTAATAAAATGGAATTTTCATTTAGCGATAGCCGTTGGTTATCTTTAGATGAAATTAAAAGTGGAGATAATATTGAAGACCGAAATGCTCTTGGATTTCATATCCCTGGAATGTGGGACAAAATTTTAAATCTAAATGAATGCCACTTACAAGCAGAGCCTAGTAATTCTATTCGATTAGCTGTTAGAGAATTTGCGGTTAAAAACGAACTTCCTTTTTTCAATACTAGAAATCAAGAAGGCTTGTTGAGAACATTGATGATTCGTACTTCTTCGAATGGTCAATTTATGGTATTAGTACAATTCTTTTACCGCGATGATGAAGCTATAAAATCATTAATGGAATTTATAAAAACTGAATTCCCAGAAGTAACTTCACTTCAATATGTAATCAATTCTAAAGGAAATGATACCATCTATGATCAAGAAGTAATTTGCTATCACGGACAAGACTTTATTGAAGAAGAAATGGAAGGGCTTCGTTTTAAAATAAATGCTAAGTCTTTTTACCAAACTAATGCTGCACAAGCATACGAATTATACAAAATTACAAGGGAGTTTGCAGGACTTACTGGAGAAGAGCTTGTATATGATTTATATACAGGAACAGGAACAATTGCACAATTTGTAGCTAAAAAAGCCAAAAAAGTTATTGGCGTAGAATCGGTTCCCGAAGCTATAGAAGATGCCAAAGTAAATGCACAGAATAACAATATAGGCAATGTAGAATTCTATGTTGGTGACATGAAAAAAGTCTTTACTGCCGGCTTTATAGCAGAGCATGGTATCCCAGATGTTGTCATCACAGATCCTCCAAGAGATGGAATGCATAAAGATGTAGTTGCACAATTATTAGCTATTCGTTCAAAAAGGATTGTCTATGTTAGTTGTAATAGTGCCACACAAGCAAGAGATTTAGCGTTATTAGATGAGACATACAAAGTAATTAAGTCTCAAGCAGTAGATATGTTCCCGCAAACGCATCATGTAGAAAATGTTGTACTTTTAGAACTACGTTAAATCAATATGAAAAGACTCTTTTCCAATTACCTTATTCCTATAAGTGTTTTCTTTACACTCTTGTTTAGTGTTAACTGTCAAAGGGACGATATCTGCGATGCTATTGAGGTGACTCCTCGATTGATTATTAATTTCATAGATGAAGACCCTAACAATACCGATACGTTGGTAAAAGAAGTGGAATCGTTAGCTGTTAAATTGATTGTAGATAAAGACAACCCTGACAGTGAAGAAAACAGATTTTTCACTGAAATTGATACTATAGAAAACGGTGATGGAACTATGACTATTTCTAGTCCTTCTGTAACGGCATTATCACTTCCTTTGAGCACCTTAGAAGATGAACTTACATTTACATTTACCCGTAATTTCGGAAATGAAGATGCTAGTTTGGTTGAAACTGACACCATTGTATTTAATTATACTAGAATAAATAATTTCATCAATAGGGCCTGTGGATTTCAAACTATTTTTGATGAGCTTTCTGTTGATCTAAGAACCAATGTCTGGATGAGTAGATTTCAAATTTTAAACACAACCATTAGAGATGAAGAAGATCGTCATTTATTGTTGTTTCATTAGTTTTTTTGCTTTCGCAGCAAATGCGCAAGTACAAGATACTATTGTAAACAACAAACGACTTAATAATACATATGGCCTACGTGTTGGTATAGATTTAAACAAATTAATTACCACTGCTACTAATTCCAACTACAAAGGTTTTGAAATCAATGCTGATTACCGATTGACAAAAAAATGGTACTTGGCAGGAGAACTTGGTAATGAAAATCGTACGCTAGCCGAGGATGCGATCAATAGTAATACTAAAGGAAGTTTTATACGTATCGGAGGGGACTTTAATGCTTATAAAAATCTTATCGGAATGCGAAATCTAATATTTACAGGGTTTCGTTATGGGTTCTCTACTTTTGACCAACGTTTGAATAGTTTTAATATCATTCAGCAAGATGATTTTTTTTCGAACCCTAATCGCATTAGTAATTTATCTTCGGATGGCTTAACGGCGCATTGGGTAGAGTTTGTTACAGGAATAAAAGCAGAAGTTTTAAATAATTTTTTCATTGGATTCTCTGTATCTGTTAGACGATTAGTTGCTGAACAAAAACCAGAAGGATTTGATAATTTTTTCATCCCTGGCTTTGGAAGAACAAATGATGCTTCGGAATTTGCTGCTGGTTTTAGTTACTTTGTCAGCTATTATTTACCACTATACAAAAAGCGTAATCGAAAAAAGGAAGAAAAGGAAGGTAAAACCAAATCTTAAATTTCCACAAATAAGTCTTATTTTTAGTATCTACTTAAAACACCCCTATGATCCCCACAAGGGAATACTCTAATACTATATGGCATATTTCGTAGACGTATTACTTCCATTACCTCTAAAAAACACATTCACTTATCGTATCAATGAAACTGAGTCTAGTTTTTTACAATTGGGAATGCGTCTATCTGTTCCATTTGGTAAAAGCAAATTAGTGACAGGTATTGTGCTAAAAATTCATGATACCGCACCATTAATTTACGAAGCAAAGGATATTGATAGCATTATTGATGAGACTCCTTTAGTATTAGAATCTCAATTACGATTTTGGCACTGGATTGCTACTTATTATATGTGTCAACTAGGAGACGTTTTTAAAGCCTCACTCCCATCGATATTACTACTTCAGGGGGAAACGATAATTAAGAAAAAAACATCCGAAGAAAATGATGCTATAGAGGTATCCGATGATGAATTCTTATTATTAGAAGCTTTACAATTTAAAAGCAGCTTAAAAATTGAAGAAGTCAGTAAAATTTTAAATAAGAAAAATGTACTGCCCATTATAAAAAGTCTTTTTGAAAAGCAACAGATTACCGTTGATGAATATGTTGAGGAAAAGTATACTCCAAAAATTGAAAAAATGGTATTGCTTCACCCAAACATACAAGAAGCACAATTGCCTGAAATTCTTGACAGCTTAAAGAATGCTCCTAAACAACGAGATGTATTGCTTCAATTTTTCAATTTAAAAGCGCGTTTACCTAATATAAAAAGTACTGCTCTATTAAAAGAAGCCAAAGCTACAAGTGCCAGCCTTAAATCTTTAGTTAAAAAAGAAATCCTTATTTTAGATAGCCTACAAGTTGATCGAGTTCATTTTACAGGAGCTCAAGACTCAAGGGAAATTAGTCTATCCGAAATACAGGAAGTTGCGTTACAAGAAATAAAGCAAAGTTTTATAGAAAAGAAGGTTTGCTTACTTCATGGCATTACTGCATCTGGAAAAACTGAAATTTACATCAAGCTTATTTCGGAACAATTAATACAAAAAAAGCAAGTCTTATTTCTATTACCCGAAATTGCACTTTCTGCGCAATTAATTAGTCGTTTACAAATATATTTTGGTGATTATCTAGTAGTATATCATTCAAAATATTCGGCCAACGAACGTGTAGAAGCTTACAATAAAATATTAAAAAACAGAGATCAACCTCAGTTGATTATAGGAGTACGGTCTTCTTTATTTTTACCCTTCTCTCATTTAGGGTTAATTATAGTAGATGAATCACACGAAAGCAGCTATAAACAATATGATCCTGCTCCTCGATACCATGGTAGAGATGCTGCAATTGCACTAGGAAATTTATCCAATGCGAAAGTACTATTAGGATCTGCTACTCCATCTGTAGAGACTTATTATAATGCTTCATCTGGAAAATATGGATTGGTTTATTTAAACAAAAGGCATAAAGGTTTTTTACTTCCCGAAATCAATTTAATTGATCTTAAAGAGAAGCAAAAAAAGCGTTTAATGAAGGGGCATTTTAGTGATTCTCTACGTGAATCTATTGAAGAGCGATTAATCCAAAAGGAGCAAGTAATCATCTTTCAAAACAAAAGAGGGTTTTCATCTATCCAAGACTGTACTACTTGTGGATACATTCCTCAATGCGTACACTGCGATGTAAGCCTTACCTATCATAAATACACAAAGCAATTACGTTGTCATTACTGTGGCTACCAAATAGCAGAACAAACACTTTGTCGATCTTGTGGTAGTGACAAGCTATCTACTAAAGGTTTTGGTACAGAACAAATTGAAGAAGAACTAAAAGGTTTATTCCCAAAAGCTTCTATAGCTCGAATGGATCAAGATAGCACTCGTGGCAAATATGGCGTACAAAAAATCATTAGCCAATTCCAAGAAAAAGAAATAGACATCTTAGTGGGTACACAAATGATTGCTAAAGGATTTGATTTTAAAAATGTTACGTTGGTTGGTGTTATGAATGCAGATGCTCAACTATTTTTCCCTGATTATCGTGCTCAAGAAAAAACATATCAATTATTATCTCAGGTATCGGGAAGGGCTGGCAGATCCTCTAAAAAAGGGTTGGTATTAATTCAAACATACAATCCCTTACATCAAATTTTACAGCAAGTTAGTGTTGGGAATTATAAAAACATGTATAAAGATCAATTAGAGGAGCGAAAACAGCACAAATACGCTCCTTTTGTTCGTATGATTCGTTTTACTCTTAAACATAGAGACTTCAATAAAGTAAACGATGCTAGTGATTGGTTTGCCAAAGCTTTAAGACAAGGTTTCAATGAAAATGTATTAGGCCCAGAATATCCAGCTATCGCACGTGTACGAAATCAATACAACAAGAATGTTTTGTTAAAAATCCCTAAGTCTTATGACTTAAAGAAAGTGAAAGCTTTTATAAGAAAACAACAAACTTCATTTGAAAGTATAAAAACCTTTTCAGGGGTTCGTATTGCTGTACATGTTGATCACACTTAGGCTTACATTATTCTTCGCTAAGTCTCACTTTAGTCATATAACTAATTTTATCCTCAACTGTTCCTTTTTCAAAAATTCTAATAATTTTAAAAATAAAACCAACTAAACGCCCTGGATGGGTAATAAGTTTAGCCGTTTCTGTTACTTTTTGATCTCTTTCTTCAATTTTAGCTGCCCATAACTCCCTAGGAGTTTCTGAAAGTTCACAAGCAAAATCCCAGGCTCCATCTCGGGCTGCTTTCATACTAAAATCAATAAGAAAATCATCAATCTTTTTAGTCCATTTTAAGATACGTTTTAAACCTGGCCAAATCTTCGTTAAGTCTTTTTCTACTTCACCAACTAAAGAAGAAAGCACTTCATTGATTTTATTAAAATCATCATGTAAATCCTCAATATCTTTCCCTTGCATTATTTCGGCTGCAGCAATACCTAAATCCAAATTAATATGTGCATTCATTCCTAACAAAAGGTGCTGTAACACTATTGGCCAATATTCTCGAGAATATACAAAGGGCAATTGCCAAGAATCTGAAATCTTTTCGCTTTTCTTAAAACCATAGAACGCTTCGATATAACGATCAGCGAAAACTACATCCAATGCAGCCATCCTTGCATTATCTTGAAATATCTGTTTTTCTGGATCTGTTTCCTCTACTCCTTTTTGTATTTCTAAAGTAACTCTTCTATAAAGTCCAGCAAAATAACCTCTTGGACTCTTTCTCAATTCAGAATTGGTGATGATCATTTCTAGTTCTCTAACAACATCATCAATAGTCTTTACAGTTGGCTTCATTAATTGGCTTTTAATGAATGTAATTTAACACAATATTTTAAATGTTAAAACTTTATAGCAAAACAACAACTATCTAAAAATCAAAACAATAGATCCTTATAATAACTGTTTTTTAAAAAAACATACAAAAAAAAACTACCTATAAATAGACAGTTTTACATAGCTAATGAAACAATTACAATACTTTTACTTCGCAATATTAACCGCTCTTGTTTCTCTAATAACAGTAACTTTTACTTGACCTGGATAGGTCATATCTGTTTGTATTTTCTGTGAAATTTCAAAAGATAATGCTGCTGCTTTATCATCCGAAACTTTCTCGCTTTCCACAATAACACGTAACTCTCTACCTGCTTGTATTGCATAAGCTTTCTTAACTCCTGTAAAACCTAGAGCGATAGATTCTAAGTCTTTCAACCTTTGGATATACGAATCCAATACTTGTCTACGAGCACCTGGCCTAGCACCGCTAATAGCATCACATACTTGAATGATTGGAGACAATAACGAAGTCATTTCAATTTCATCATGGTGAGCCCCAATAGCATTACAAACTTCTGGTTTTTCTCCATATTTTTCTGCCCATTGCATCCCTAGGATTGCGTGAGGCACTTCTGTTTCTGTCTCAGGAACTTTACCTATATCATGTAAAAGTCCAGCACGCTTCGCTAATTTTGCATTCAATCCTAATTCTGCGGCCATCACTCCACACATACGAGCTACTTCTCGTGAGTGATGCAATAGGTTTTGACCATAAGAAGAACGATACTTCATACGACCAACCTGCTTGATCAATTCGGGATGTAAACCGTGTATTCCTAAATCAATTACAGTTCGTTTACCTACTTCAATAATTTCTTGCTCGATTTGTTTCTTAGTCTTTCCAACTACCTCTTCAATACGTCCTGGATGTATACGTCCATCTGTAACCAATTTATGTAAAGATAGTCTAGCAACTTCCCTACGTACAGCATCAAAACATGATAATATAATTGCTTCTGGAGTATCATCTACAATAATTTCAACTCCTGTAGCGGCTTCTATTGCACGGATATTACGTCCTTCACGACCAATAATTCGCCCTTTTACATCGTCATTTTCGATATTGAATACAGAAACACAATTTTCAATCGCTTCTTCGGTTCCAATACGTTGAATTGTACTTACAACAATCTTTTTGGCTTCCTGCTGCGCAGTAAGTTTTGCTTCTTCGATAGTCTCTTGGATATGAGACATTGCATCGGATTTTGCTTTTTCTTTAAGCGACTCTAATAACTGCTCTTTTGCATCCTCTGCAGATAAATTAGAAATAACCTCTAACTCTTTAACTTTTCGCTCTAAAACAGTCTCTAATTCATCGGTCTTTTTAGATAATTTTTCTTGAAGCTCATCGTTATTTTTGACTTTTGCCTCTAAGCTTTGGTTTAGCTTTTTATTTTTTGATAGCTCACTAGAAATTTGAGACTCCTTATCTCTTGCTCTCTTTTCCGATTCGGCTATTTTTTTATCTCTTGAAAGGATTACCTTTTCATGCTCTGCCTTTAGCTCTATAAACTTCTCTTTTGCCTGAAGAATTTTATCTTTTTTTATAGAATCTGCTTCTTTATGAGCTTCTTTTACGATTCTTTTAGCAGTTTTATCAGCGTCGGAAATTTTCTTCTTCCCTTTATTTTTCTCTAAAATCTTATTGATAACAAAACCTATTATCAAACCCACTATTAAAGCGGAGACGATCATCATTATTTCCATTGTTTAGTTTAGTGTTTATATATAAAAAAACCTGTACTAGTAAGGTTTGTATAAACTCTGTTAAACAGGTTTAGGGCTAACAGATTGCTCGAAAATCCACAACTCTAATAAATTAGGGTGGCACGCTCTTACAATCTCAACTTACCCTTCTTAAAAAATTTAATGTTGAGTTTATCAAAGTGTAACTAGTACAGGCAGTAACTTTATGTCTTATGTTATGAACTTTCTGATAATGCTTCATCCATTTGAGCTATCAAATGATTGATTCGCTCTAAGGCTATAGCACCATCCCTTTTATTATTAATCGACTTTTGTTCAGTTCTAGACGCAAAATGCAAGGCACACATTGCCATCACATCTTGTTTATCTCTTACAGCAAAATTTTGCTCGTAATATAAAATTAGCTCATTGATATCTTTAGCAGCCTTTCTAAGGCCTTCTTCCTCATCGGGATGAACCGTCATAGGATATACTCGATCTCCAATATTTACTTTGATTCGTTGTACTTTTTCCATATCACAGCATTACATCAATTCCGAAATACACAAATCAATATCTTTAATGAGCTTATTTATTTTGAACTTTGTCGCTCTTCTAAATTCGTCACCACCAAGTAATGCATTTGCCTGCTCCAATGTTTTACATTTTTCCTGAACTTTAACAAGTTCTTTCTCCAATGCATGCATTTGTAACTTATTTTGGTATAAAACAGCTTCCCTTTCTATCAATTTATCCTCTAGAGCTAAGTGCTTTTCAACATATTGTTGCATCTTAAGCTCCAGAATTTCAATAGCGTCGGTTAGTGGTTTCTCCATAAGCAAACAACATTACTTAGCATACAAAGTTAACATACCACAACTTTCCTGCAAGTATTGATCTTTTAATTTTTCAGAAAAAGAATGATTTATTCGTATTATTACATTCAAAATAAGCAAAAAACATATAAAATTGCATTTTTAAACGCATGAAATACTTACACTTATTCTTGATTATATGCATATCTACTACAGTTAACGCACAATTTGTTCAAGATTATTTTATAGACCCTGTAAAAATTCCACTTGTGTTATCGGGTACATTTGGTGAATTAAGAAGTAACCATTTTCATTCGGGTTTAGATATTAAAACGCAACAAAAAGAAGGCATCCCTACTTACGCCTCCGCTTCTGGATATGTTTCAAGAATAAAAATATCGAACTACGGCTATGGTAAAGCGCTATATGTACAACACCCCAACGGGTATACTACGGTATATGCTCATTTACAAAAATTTTCTCCTGAAATTGAAGCTTATGTAAAAAAACAGCAATACAAAAAAGAAAGCTATACTATCGAATTGTTTCCTTCTTCCGAAACTCTAAAAGTGCAGCAAGATGAAATTATAGCTTATACAGGAAATTCTGGTGGTAGCAGCGGCCCTCATCTTCATTTTGAAATTCGAAATGGAAAACAAGAGCCTATGAACCCCATGTTATTTGGTATTGACATTAAGGATACTCGAAAACCTAGTGTCAATAATATTTGGTTGTATCCACTAGACGACAATAGTCACATCAATGGCAAAAACACTCCTTATCGACTGCAGCTTTTAAACAATAATGGCCTAATCACTAAAAAAGTAAATGCATGTGGAAATATCGGTATTGGAGTAAACACCTACGATAAACAAGATGCGGCTTATAATAAAAACGGCTATTATTCCATAAGTACCATGTTAAATGGAAATCCTAATTTCAAAATTAGTATGGATCGTTTTTCTTTTGCAGAAACAAGATATATCAATCAATTAATTGATTACGGATACTTTAAAAAAAATAAATCTCGCATCACGAAATTATTTGTCAATCATAATAATCCGTTAACGGTTCATCACTTAAAAACGGAAGGCAATGGTATTTTAGATATTAATGACGGTTTTACATATAATGCGAAGGTTTCTATTGAAGACGCTAAAGGAAACATGACTAATATTGAAATCCCAATTGAGGGCAAGCTAATGCCTATTTCTTATGATAATGAAGAGATCACCAAAAATCATCATCATGCATCCGCAGAAAATGCATTTAGTTATTCCAATGATTTTGTAGCTATTAATTTCCCAAAAGGAAGCCTTTATGAATCTGAAAATTTATGCATCCAAGATTTAGGGAATCGAAAGATTCGAATTCATGAAAATACGACTCCGCTTCATAAATACATGCATCTTAACTTTAGCCTAGATAGTGTAGCCAACCCTAAAAAAACATTCATTGGTCGATTCTATGAAGCCGAACCACAAAAAGGTATTTATACTGGAAACAAAATTGCTGATGGACGAATTAAAGCAAAAACTAGAACTTTTGGGAATTATGGTTTGTTTGAGGACTTGGATAAACCTAAAGTTACTCCAATTAATTTCGCTAATGAAAAATGGATTACAAACAATAAAACATTACGTGTAAAGGTTACCGATAGTACGACTGGAATAAAATATTATCGTGCAACCATTAATGGAAAATTTGCTTTAATGTCCTTTTCTCCTAAAACAGGAATACTTACTTATGACTTTAAGGATGGGATTAGCATTTCTGGAAAAAATGAATTTAAATTAGTCGTTCAAGACCATGTCGGAAATAATACTATTTTTGAATGCGTTTTTTATCGTAAGGAAAAGACAATATAATATCATATCAATTTGAAACAACTACTAACTACTATATATTTCTGTCTATTTACGCTAACCGTCTTTGGACAAACTAGCCAGATAAAAGGAATTGTATTAAACGAAAAAAAACAACCTGTAGAACTCGCTGAAGTTACCTTCGGAAGTACAGGTACTCAAACTGACAAGAATGGATTCTACTTATTAGAGATTCCCGCTAATGAAGAAACAACTATTCGTTTTCAGCACTTGGGTTTAAAGTCGGTTACGATAAAAGTTAATTTAAAACCTAATCAACAATTTGAATTCAACCCTATATTGAAAGCAGATATTGAACAAATTGAAGAGGTTGTCATTACCGCTGCTAATAAAAATGATATTGAAGGTATCGTTAATCTTGATCCTAAAACGATTAGAAATACACCTTCTGCCAATGCTGGTGTTGAAAGCTTATTAAAAACTCTTCCTGGAGTAAGCAGTAATAACGAATTGAGTACGCAGTATAATGTACGTGGAGGGAACTTTGACGAAAACCTTGTTTATGTGAATGAAATTGAAGTGTATAGACCCTTTTTAGTTCGTTCGGGACAACAAGAAGGATTAAGCTTTGTAAACACGCAATTGGTGGATAATGTATCTTTCTCTGCTGGTGGATTTCAAGCTAAATATGGAGATAAATTATCTTCGGTCTTAGACATTACTTACCGTAGACCTAAAAAATTAGGATTAACAGCCGAAGGAAGTCTTCTTGGTGGAGCCTTATCTTTGGAAGGTATTTCTAAAGACGCTAATACTTCTGCAATACTAGGAATGCGTTACCGTGATAATAAATTATTGGTAGATGCTAGAGATACAGAAAGTAACTTCCGCCCTATTTTTGCAGATATACAAGCATATGTTGCACATAATTTCTCTTCTAAATTCGAACTGAGTTTTCTGGGTAACATTGCTATCAATGATTATCGATTTGAACCCCTAACCCGTAGAACTAATTTCGGAACTTTTGACAGCCCAAGAGAATTATCTGTTGTATTTGACGGAAAAGAAGAAACAAACTACCAAACTATTTTTGGAGCTCTAAAAGGGACTTACAAGCCTAATAAAAATCTTAGTCTTCGTTTTATTGGATCGCTTTACCACACTCAAGAAGAAGAACTTTTTGATATCCTTGGTCAGTATTTAGTAGGACAAACTAATAATGCTATTGGTAGCGACAGCTTTGGCGAAATCCAAACTATTGAAGGTGTTGGGGGCCAATTGTTAAGTGGACGAAATACGTTAGATGCACTGATCTTCAATTTACAACACAAAGGAACTTGGAAACAAGATAACAACCAATTTGATTGGGGAGTACGATATACTCTAGAGGATTTTAGAGATCGAGTGAGAGAATTCGAATTTGCAGATAACGCTGGGCGATTTGTAAACCCAACCGGTTTTCCGAATTTTATAGACCCTACTCCTAATAATCCTTTTGATAATCGACCAGATCAACGTATCGTGCCGCTTTACAACGTAAATGCAAAAAATGAAACACAGATCAGTCGTATTTCTGGTTTTGGTCAGTGGAGTAAAAAAACATTTGCTGGAGAACACCAACTTTGGATCAATGCTGGATTGCGTTTTCACAATTGGACGGTTTCTGGTAAAAACACTAATGAAAATTTTGACAATGTAAACAAGACGGTATTTAGTCCTAGAGCACAAGTAGCAATTAAACCCAATTGGAAGGGGAAAGATATGTTATTTCGCTTATCTACAGGTTTATATTACCAACCTCCTTTTTACAGAGAATTAAGAAACTTTAATAATACTGCAACAGTAGCAGCCAATAACGAAAATTTTGTCCCTAATGGACAAGTGGTTCCGACGGTTGGTGCACAACGCTCTTTTCACATTTCATTAGGGAATGAGTACAGTTTAAAGATTTGGAATCGTCCTTTTAAAATGACGTCCGAGATCTATTATAAAAAGTTAAATGATGTAAATACGTATTCTCTTGAAAATGTTCGTATTCGCTACAGAGCAAATAACAATGCCGAAGCTTTCGCATACGGATTGGATTTTCGATTAAACGGAGAGTTTGTTCCTGGTATTGAATCTTGGTTAAGTCTCGGGTATTTAAATACCCAAGAAAATCAAGATGGACGTGGTTACATTAGTCGACCTACAGATCAGCGATTTAAATTCGCGATGCTATTTCAAGACTATGTTAAGCAGATCCCTAATTTACGTGCTTACTTAAATTTAGTATATCAAACAGGGTTACCCGGAGGATCTCCAAGTTTTTCTGACCCTTATGAATTTCAAGATCGTTTGCCCGATTTCAAACGTGTAGATCTTGGTACTTTTTACACTATTGTAGATCGAAATAAAAACAAGAAAGCAAAAACCTTGAAATTCTTGAATGGTTTTGAAAGCTTTGATATTGGTTTTGAAATCTATAATATCTTCAATTTTAGAAATGCCATTTCAAATACGTTTATTCGTGATGCTAATAGTCTAGGGCAATTTGCAATTCCTAATTTTCTTACTCAACGTGTGTTGAATGTTAAGTTGAGAATGAGTCTTTAATAGCAATTAGCAAACAAACACACTCTCTTTAATACACTTTATTTATCAATAATTCCTATGAAATTCTCTATTAAAACAATCTTCTTTTTTTTGATCTTGAGCTCTTCAATACTAGCGCAAGACAAGAAAGTTAATTTTGAATTTTCTATTGGCCCAACGATATCTTTACCAAAAACACAAGAAAACTTCGCCAATTTTAATATTTCAACTGATACTAAAACAAACATTGGTTTCTTTGGACAAGCTGGAATTCGTTTGTCTTTAAATGAAAAAATTTCAATGAATACTGGTATAGGGTATTATTTAGATCGATTTTCTATAGAATTTAGCAATCCTGACTCAACAGTAAAGAACTGGAGAAGAAATATCCATCAATTTCAAATACCAATTGGATTCGATTACCATTTCGGAACAAACAAAAGCTTTTCTGTAGGGCTCGGCGGATTTGTAAATTTCACCTTATCTGCAAATGAAAAAGGAGAAATTGATTTCCCATCAAATGGAGATATCAACTTTCTAACAAATGCTGATTTTGATAACGACATTAAAGATCGCTACAATACAATAAACTTCGGAGCTTTCCTTATTCTAAGAAAAGAATTTCCATTAACACAAAATCTAGATGGGTTTGTATTATTAAAAGTCAACCAATATATTAATTCTACTGAATCCATTGATATTAGAGACATGTCTGGTATAAGTATTGGTAGTCAAAAACCTAAAGACCCTACTACCGTAAATATTGGCTTTGGAATACAACTTTAACACCCCTTAACAATTGCCTTTTTTATCAAGCTGTACTTTTGTTAAAAACCTACATTTATGTCGAAAAAACCTGACAATGTCAAGTTTAATGAAGAGTTACAAGCTTACGATGCCAGTGTAACGCCCTACCCTACTAATCTAGGAGCACCACGCATTGAAATCGATGATATTTCTAATTGGAAAAACAAAACACTTAGCAAAGTGAATCATCAACTAGAAGCTAATTTTGAAGCGCTAAAAAAGGAATATCAGTCTTTAATGAACCAATACGAAGACAACAAGCTTATTTTTGAAGCCAAGTTTAGCTTTGAACCTATCGTTGGTAAAGATTACTATTTATACAAGAAAGAAGATCACAGCACGTTTCTCTCGATTCTAAAACCAGAAGAATGTCGTTTTGAATTCCTAGGAGCTTTCCTTTTGAATGCTAGTCAAGTTTGGGAGCGAATAGAGTAAATAAGGGCTGAAACAGTACCCTATAAAAATATTACCTTTTGTTTTTAACATTCCATAAGGCTATAGTTGATGCTGTAAAAAACAGTGTAAGAATTAAATTTAAATAACCTCCTTTTACTATAATCCAAATATTGTTAGGTAAATACTTTGTAACTAAATCTTCCATCAAAAATGGAAGAAATGGGAAAAAAATAATGATCCATTTAGGATATAACGTCTTTCTTTTCAATACTTGGCTAATAAAAAGAACAGATAAGGTGGCTACTATTGGATAAACAAACAGTCTCAATATTTCATTTATTCTTTCTGAAAGCAATGCTGCCTTATTGATATCAAGGCTATACTCTACAGCTAATTTAGAAGTAGTTGCAATAGCCAAAAAAGCTCCATGAACAATCCCAAATGACATTAAAATACATCCAAAAAAAATCAATACACTATTTCTAATTATTGGTTTTGCAATCTTAAAAGCATAATATACTTGGCCTAATCCTAGTATATAAAACCAAGTTGCAAATAAAGCACAAACTCCACTTGCTATAATTCTAGTATCAGATGCATTACCCATGTTCTGTTTCAGGCTCATATTTATTGGATCATAATACAAAAGCATATCTCCTACAAATAAAATTAACCCTCCACATATTCCAAACACTCCTAAAATCCTAACCCAAAATTGATTGATTTTCATTAGTTATGTAAATTCTTATCGCACACTATACAACACCGAAGTAATCACATCTAAACTCAGTGTTTTATTTTCACTGAAATTATACGAATACAATACCTGTCCCCAGTATACCCCATCGGTTATATCAGCAATGGCCCACTTGTGATTTAACAACTTCACGCGATCCACTTTCATAGTACCTTCCATACCTACAAGTGGCACTAGAGGATTATCCTCTTCGGCATCATTCGATTCAATTAGCGTATCCATTACTAAAGATTCTATTTGCACTACGGTATATCCTTGATCTTCCCAATATTCTCTGGCATAATCATCGAAGCGGATATCAAAATAGCTCAATTCTAATGCCTCATTTTCAAGAGAATCTTTTTCTACTTTTAACACTTCAACTTTGGACTTTAGCTTTTCCATTTTTAATTCATCGGCAGCAAATTTTTTCTTGGCATTTACTTGCTGAAAAATGATGTATAAAACCGCTAACGCGAAAAAATAAATAAATAGTTTAC
Organism: uncultured Aquimarina sp.; assembly: GCA_947499005.1. Lineage (GTDB taxonomy): Bacteria > Bacteroidota > Bacteroidia > Flavobacteriales > Flavobacteriaceae > Aquimarina. The sequence continues at coordinate 17,328 of CANMML010000026.1, read as the reverse complement.
TAAAATTCTTCATCTTACTATAATTCTAATGCTAAACCATCATATGCCAAGTGAACATTATCTGGTAATTGGGCTTCCACTTTATCATGAAAACCTAATAGATGGCTGATATGTGTTAAATATGCTTTCTTTGGATTTACCTTCTTTATGAAATCTAGCGCTTCTTCTAAGGTAAAATGTGTATGGTGTTGCTCAATACGAAGGGCATTGATTACTAACACTTCCAGATTTTCAAAATACTTCATAGAAGCTTCTGGTACTGTCTTTACATCTGTGCAATACATTAAATTTTCGACCTTAAATCCTACAATAGGCAAACTACCATGCATTACACGAATAGGAATAATTTCCTTTCCTCCTAGATGAATTTCATCCTCATTCTCAATAGTATTTCTAACCACATTTGGAGTACCTGGATAAAGACTATCCGATTCTAAAATATATTGAAAACGTTTGATAAGTGCAGCTAATACGCGTTCTTCGGCATAAATAGGGATATCTACTCGATCTCGATAGAAAAAAGGACGAATATCATCTAAACCAATAATATGGTCTGTGTGTTCGTGTGTGTACAAGACTCCTGATAACGTTGAGACGTTTTCTCGTAGCATTTGTTGTCTAAAATCGGGGCCAGTATCAATCACATAATTGTAATCTCCCCAAGATAGCATAGCCGAGCAACGTAATCTTTTATCTTTTGGATTTTCACTTAAACACACGGGGTGATCGCTTCCGATAATAGGAATACCTTGCGAAGTACCTGTTCCTAAAAATGTTAATTTCAGTCTTGACATCTTCTACAAATAAACGGAATTTGTAATGAAACTATCGTTAAAAAATAACATATGTAAAAAAGAATGAAAATTTCAGTTTCCGCATATGGATGCTTAACTTTACTCACGAACTAAAAAGAAAATTATGGCGATTACTTTAGTTGGGGATACCGAATTTGATCCTGTACCATCTACAAAAAGCAAGTGTTTACGTTTAAATTTAAACAAGAACATCTATGGTACGTTTGCTGAAATTGGTGCTGGTCAAGAAACGGTACGTAATTTTTTTAGAGCTGGCGGTGCTTCTGGAACTATAGCTAAAGCCATGAGTGCTTATGATAAGGCGTTTAGTGATGCTATTTATGGAATTGAAAATGATGGACGCTATGTAACCGAAGCACGTCTTCGCACCATGTTGACGAAGGAAATGAGTCACATGGAAGAGCGTATTCCTAGAGATAAAAACCCTAATAAACTCTTTTTTAGTTACGCGAATACCGTAACTACTATTGATTTTGCTAAGAAATATAAGGGACACGGTTGGGTTGGTATTCGTTACCAAATCGACCCAAACCAAACGGAATACAACGAAATTGCATTACACGTTCGATTTAATGAAAACGATGCAAGACATCAACAAAATACCTTAGGGACTTTAGGTGTAAATTTAATTTACGGAGCTTATTATAAATACGATAGTCCAAAAAAATTATTAAAATACCTTTACGATCATATTGATAAAGATAAGCTAGAGATTGATACCATCAACTTTTCTGGACCTACTTTTAAATCGGTAGACAATCGTTTGATGAGTTTGCAATTGGTAAAAAATGGATTTACCGAAGCCATCATGTTCAACCCCGATGGTAATAATGTATTACCTGCTCGCATTCTTTACAAGAAGAATATCCTAGCGATTAGAGGAAGTTTTCGCCCTGTAACTCGTGTGAACATGGATATCTACGAGACCGCTCTAGAAATGTTTAAGAGAGAAAAGAATGTAAATCCCGATAAAATTCAAGTGATTTTTGAAATTACACTTTCGAACCTTATGGCAGAGGGTGAAATTGATGAAAAAGACTTCTTAGATAGGGCTCGCCTATTGTGTAGCTTGGGACAAACAGTACTTATTTCGAACTTTAAAGAATACTATAAACTTGTAGAATACTTTTCTAACTACACCAAAGAACAAATGGTGCTGGCCATGGGGGTTAACAACTTAGTAGAGATTTTTAACGAGAAATATTACCGTCATTTAAGTGGTGGTATCCTAGAAGCTTTCGGTAAATTATTCTTTAAAGAATTGAAGGTGTACATGTATCCATTGAAAGATGCTTCAACTGGTGACATTACCTATAGTGCCAATCTACGAGTTCATCCGCGAGTTAAAGAACTATATCATTTCTTCATTAATAATGGCAAATTGAAAGATATTTTAAACTTTAACCCAGATTTCATGTATATTTCTTCTCGAGAAGTACTTGAAAAAATTAAAAATAATGAAGAAGGCTGGGAAGAAGATGTGCCAGATGGAGTCGATAATATTATCAAGGAAAAAGCCTTGTTTAAATATTCGCCATCAGCTATAGAAAAATAATTCACTGCGATCATTATTTACTTAGATTTGAAAACTTAAGAAACACGAAACTCGTCTAATCAAAAAAATAAAATGCTAAAAGCAGGAGTATTAGGTGCTGGCCACCTTGGTAAAATCCATTTGCGATTATTAAAACAATCGGAAAAATATGAATTGGTAGGTTTTTATGACGCCAATCCAGAACAAGCTCGTAAAATTGTAGATGAATTTGGGTATACCTATTTTAATGACATCGATGCGCTTATCGATGCGGTTGATGTTATAGATATTGTTACCCCTACTTTTGCCCATTTTGAAACGGCTAAAAAAGCAATTCAAAAAGGGAAACACGTGTTTATCGAAAAGCCTGTTACCAATACTGTTAAAGAAGCTGAAGCTTTAATTTCTTTAGCAAAAGACAACAATGTAAAAGGACAGGTTGGACATGTTGAACGTTTCAATCCTGCCTTTACCGCAGTTCGAGATAACATCAACAATCCAATGTTTATCGAAACACATCGTTTGGCAGAATTCAATCCTAGAGGTACGGATGTTCCTGTAGTGCTAGATTTAATGATTCATGATATTGATGTGATTCTTAGTGTTGTAAATTCAGAAGTAAAATCAATTAGCTCTAGTGGTGTTTCTGTGATTAGCGAAACCCCTGATATTGCCAACGCTCGTATCGAGTTTGAAAATGGTTGTGTTGCTAATCTTACCTCTAGTCGCATCTCCCTAAAGAATATGCGTAAATCTCGTTTCTTTCAAAAGGATGCCTATATCTCTGTAGATTTCTTAGAGAAAAAATGTGAGGTAGTAAAAATGAAAGATGCTCCTGAAAGTCCTGGTGATTTCGATATGATCCTTCAAAATGCAGAAGGAATTAAAAAACAAATCTATTTCGATAATCCTGAAATAGAAGGCAATAATGCTATTTTGGACGAATTGGAAACTTTTGCAGATGCCATCCAAAATAACACCACTCCAATTGTAAGTCTTCATGACGGTACAAAAGCTTTAAAAGTAGCTTTAAGCATTATTGAAAACTTTTAGAGCATGTCTATCCATACCAATTTAGAGACTTTAAAAAATAAGTTACCCGAAGAAGTAACACTTGTTGCTGTTTCTAAAACCAAACCAATAGCTGATTTACAGGAAGCTTATAATGCTGGTCAACGCATTTTTGGAGAAAACAAAATCCAAGAAATGACCGAAAAATGGGAAGCATTACCTAAGGATATTGAGTGGCATATGATTGGGCATATACAAACGAACAAGGTAAAGTATATGGCTCCTTATGTTGATTTAATTCACGCAGTAGATAGCCTAAAACTGTTAAAAGAAATCAACAAACAAGCTGTAAAAAATGATAGAACCATCAACTGTCTCTTACAACTTAAAATAGCTAAGGAGGATAGTAAGTTTGGGTTAAACAAAGAAGATCTAGAACAAATTATTGCTTTAGAAGTATTTAAAAATCTAGAGAATATAAAAGTCGTTGGATTAATGGGAATGGCATCCTTTACCGATGACGAAAAACAAGTGCGAGAAGAATTTTCAATTCTAAAAAATCTTTTCGATCAATTAAAAAATATAAAGACTTTAAATTTCGAACTTCAAACATTGTCTATGGGTATGAGTGGTGACTACCCTATCGCTATCGAATGCGGAAGCAACATGATTAGAGTAGGAAGCGCTATTTTTGGAGCAAGAAATTATATATAGTTATCCGTTTATGGTTAATTGTTATCAGTTTTTATATTTAAACAGTAAGCACTAAATATTTGCCAACTACGAATACTAAAAAAGCTGATAACTAATAACAGAGAACCAATAACCGATAACAGAAAACCATTAACTGAATTGTACGCAATATTAGACATAGAAAGCACTGGAGGGAAATTTAATGAAGAAGGGATTACAGAAATTGCCATTTACAAATTTGATGGTGAAAAAGTTGTAGATCAGTTTATCACTTTAGTGAACCCCGAGCGCCCGATACAAGAATTTGTTGTTAAACTTACAGGTATTACTAATAAAATGTTACGTACTGCCCCTAAGTTTTATGAAGTAGCTAAGCGTATTGTAGAAATTACCGAAGACTGTATTGTTGTTGCGCATAATGCAAGTTTCGATTATCGAATTTTAGGCACCGAATTTAATCGTCTAGGCTATAAATTCGATCGAAAAACGATTTGTACCGTAGAGCTATCTCAAAAATTATTACCCGAACAGCCTTCGCATAGTCTAGGAAAATTAGTGCGTTCGTTAGGTATTCCTGTCGCAGATAGACACCGAGCTAATGGTGATGCAATGGCTACTGTAGCCCTTTTTAAAGTACTGCTAACAAAAGATCTTCAAAAAGAAATCGTCGGTACTTTCGTCAAAGATCTCAATATCAAACTTAGCACGAAGCTACATCAGATTGTAAATGATTTACCTACTAAAACAGGGGTCTATTATTTTTATAATGAAGCTGGGGATATCATTTATATAGGAAAAAGTAATAATATCAAGAAAAGAGTAAATCAACACTTTACCAGCGATGCTAATAAAGCCAGAGCCATTCAAAAAGATATTGATCGAGTAACTTTTGAAATTACAGGGTCCGAAATGATAGCACTGTTACTTGAAAATGAAGAAATAAAGCGCCATAAACCAAAATATAACAAAGCCTTAAAACGTAATATTTTCACTCATGCACTGTACCCAATTACTGATGATCATGGGTACATTAGCTTAAAACTACTAAAAGCTGATGGACGTAAAAAACACATCACTACATTTAGCAGTAGAGATGCTGGGAAAAATTTCTTAAGACGTGTTAGCGACCAATATGGTTTGTGTGAAAAATATATAGGAATATATACCGGTAAAGGCAACTGTTTTAAATACGATCTTAAAGATTGCGCTGGAGCCTGTACAGGTGAAGAGTCTTACGAAGAATATAACACTCGCATTCGGGAGATCATTGATAAATATTCATTAAGAGGAAAACACACGTTAATCATTGATCGCGGAAGAACCGTAGACGAAAAAAGTCTTGTATTAATTGAGAATAGTACTTTTAAAGGATATGCCTTTTTTAAACTAAATCACCAAATATCTAATCGCTCTATTCTTGACGCAATTCTAATCCCTATGCAAGATAATAGAGATGCGCAACATATCATTCAAACTCAGTTACGAAAAAATCGTAAATTGAAATTCAGAGAAATTCCAAATTCAGAAGTGTGAAACAGAAGATTCATGATATCATTTTTAAGTCCGATACTAAAGGGGGCTTAATCTTCGATTTAGTCTTATTAATACTTATCATCATTAGTGTTGCCCTTGTGATGCTAGAAAGTGTTGATTCGTTAAATAATAAATATGAGCACTTTTTCGATATTGCCGAGTGGGTAATTACATCATTATTTTTAACAGAATATATGTTAAGGATATGGGTCTCTAAAAAACCTATTAAATACATATTTAGCACCTTAGGTATTATAGATTTTTTATCAGTAATACCCATGTTTGTTTCTTTCTTTTTTGTCGGAACCAATGCATTACTAACTTTAAGAGCTTTGCGTTTATTACGAGTGTTTAGGTTGCTTAAACTTGCTAGATACATTAATGAATCCAACAAACTAGTAGCTTCACTAAAAGCCAGCAAAGCCAAGATTTCCGTTTTTTTATTAGCTGTGATAGTATTATGTATTGTACTCGGAACCATCATGTATTTAATTGAAGGTGCCGAAAATGGCTTTACAAGTATTCCAAGAAGTGTGTATTGGTGTATTGTAACGCTAACTACTGTTGGTTTTGGAGATATTGCTCCTGGTACTCCTCTTGGGCAATTTATTGCTGCTTTAATTATGATCCTTGGTTACGGAATCATAGCGGTACCTACAGGTATTGTTAGTGCCGAATATGTCCAACAATCTAAAGCAGAGGCTGCAAATCACTGTTGTGATGAATGTGGCGCTCATAAAATTACAAAACACGCTTCTTATTGTTATGTTTGCGGTGAAGCTTTTGAAGAGGATGAAGAATAAGCAATTAATTGTTGTCGTAGGCCCTACTGCTATTGGAAAGACTGCATTGGGAATTAAATTAGCACAACACTACCATACCGAAATTATTTCCGCAGACAGTCGTCAATTTTTTAAAGAAATGTCCATTGGTACTGCTGTACCTGATCAAGATGAATTAGCCGCAGCAAAGCATCATTTCATTCAGCATATATCCATTAAAGAACATTATAGCATTGGAGATTTTGAAAAAGAAGCTATTTCTAAAATCACACAACTTTTTGAAAAACACGATACTGTAGTTATGGTAGGCGGTTCGGGAATGTATGTAGATGCTGTTTGTAACGGTATTGATGAATTCCCTGAAGTTCCTGCGAGTATCAAACAAGAAGTTCAAGATATTTTCGATACACAAGGTTTAGATAACCTCTGCCAAATATTAAAAGAAAAAGACCCTATTCATTATAATAATGTAGCACTACAAAATCCTCAACGCGTCATGCGCGCTGTAGCTGTTTGCCTGGCTAGTGGACAACCTTATTCTTCTTTTTTAAAGAAACACAATACTCGAAGACCTTTTGATATTATTAAAATAGGGATTCAAGCAGATCGAGAAATTATCTACAATCGCATTAACCAACGTGTAGATATTATGATAGATAGCGGACTACTAGAAGAGGCTAAATCGTTAATCCCATTTAAACACCTCAACGCACTTAATACTGTTGGTTACAAAGAATTATTCAATTATTTTCAAGGAGAATGGGATTTGGAGTTTGCGATCTCTGAAATTAAGAAAAATACGCGAAGATTCGCTAAACGTCAATTAACTTGGTACCGAAAAGATGATACTATCAAGTGGATTCCTTATAATTATGACTTACACCAAATTATTCATTTAATCGATAAAAATTAACACTTAATCCTATTTAACATCATTAAGTCACTTAAAATTTTGATGTTTAATATGTTTTTAGACTGCTTTTTTAAGAAGATCCAATTTACAACAACCTCTGTGAAAATCAATATTTCAAAGGAAATCTACTAAATAAAAGCTTTATCTCCTTCCTTAAACACAACAAAAACAACTAGTTACCCCTTATTTCCTACATTACACTAAAATGTAAGAATAATTCCTACAATAGTTAAAAAATGTATTTTATCGAATATTTTTTGCCTTTTAACCAATAAAAGCATACTTTTGGACTACATTAATCAATTAAGCTCCAATATATGATTACGAAAACGTTTTCGAAAGAAATTAAAACCTACGCCCTTTTCCTAACCCTTTTTTCAATTTTTAATCTCTCTTATGCTAAGACTTGGTACATAAATAAAAGCCAAGGCGCTACCCAACTTCAATCTTTGATCAATCAAGCTACATCCGGAGATGTTATCTATTTTATTGATGGGGATGATTATAACATGGGAGGCTCTACTATATTAGTAGATAAAGGAATTACTTTTCTAGGATATACTCCTAATGGTTACAATGCAGACACAAGAGGTGCTTCGGGCATCCAAACGAATCTTACTAATGTAATTTCTTTTCTTATTCGATCAAATGATGTTAAGTTTAGTAACATAAAAATTAGCGCTGTCAACAATGATGTTGTACTAATTGATGCTAGGTCACAACGTTATATCGATAACTTTACTTCTCCTGGGTATACTGCCAATGATCAATATACTGGGATTTCATTTACAAATGTGGAATTAAATGGGGGTTTCTATAGCTGTTTTGCTGGAAATGGAATGCAAGTAGACTTTAATAATGTTTCTTTTCTTGACTTTGGTAGAATCGGATATATTAATGATCGTAGAACTCGTGTAAATGGAACTAAACAAGCAACTTTTTACCGTTGTCGCTTTCAACCTAAACCACCTACAGGTACCTTCGGATTTGATTCTAGAGGAATTTCTTTTGATGCCGGTAATACTTCTTATCCAGTAGTATGGAGTGGTGAAGGTAGCTACATTATTGAGTGTGACTTCATAAACACTGGTGTTGCATTTTCTCGTATTAAGAATGTAAATATTAGTGCCAATACATTTACAGATAACACTGCTTTCGTTGATATGATTCATATTGAAGAATTTTCAAATGATATGCTAATCTCTTGGAATCAATTTAACTGTAATGCTCAATCTACTCGTGCTGCTGATGATTTTGAAAGAAGTAGAATTATCACATTAGATAGCGAATTACAAGCTGTTACTGACATCACTATAAAAAACAATACTGCTAGTGGACAATATAACTTCTTTGTAAATGGATATGCCCCTACAAATGTGACCATAACAAATAATAATTTTACTGATGCATTTCCTTTTGGTACAAGTATCATCGATTTTAGATACTATGAAAACTATCAAAAAGTAGGAGAAACTATTGACGGAAATCAAGATTTTGTTTCTCGTAATGTAACTGTAACAGGAAATACTGGTTTTAAAAACTGGGATAAACAAATGAGAATTAACGTTCCTGCTGACGGAACTTCTAATAACATCGATGCTTCTCAGTTTTCTACAGGGAAATTAAATTTAAATTTCATTCAAGACCCTACTCCATTAAGAGGAACTGGAATTTATGAAATCGTTAATGCTGGTGCAACTACTAAAAAATTAGCTAGTGATGGATCTGCATATGGTATTGAAACGAATAGCGGTACTGGTAATACTGTAAAATGGGAAATTACATGGGTACCACCTTATTATTATACTATTAAAAATGTAAGTAACAATAAGTATTTAGAAACACACAAGGGATATACTGAAAAAGAAATTTTAGATGGTGTTGATGAAAATGTATTCCCGTTTATTGCTTACCAAGGAAATGATTTACCAAGATGGATTTTAAGAAAAACGGATTATGATGGTTTGTTTAAGATTTTACCTGCTGGAAACGAAAAGCAATCTGTATTGGCAATGAGCGGTAGTAGTGCTAAGTTAATCATGCATAAGAAGTTTAACAATGACGGTACTAGATCTATTAAAGAACCAAATAGTTTTGGAAGATGGTGGATTAATCCTTCTTCTGCCGCAAAAGCCATTACAACTGTTCAAGATTTTGAAGGCTTACATATTACTCCAAACGTTGTAGATAATATTGCTACAATTTATTTTGAAGATGAAACTAACCCAGTAGTAAGTGTTTCTATTTTTAATACTGCGGGAGCATTAGTAAAACAAGAGCGTATAAACTCTCATACTAGTAATGCCATAGATGTTTCAAAATTAGCTAGCGGTGTTTACATCGTTCAAACTTCAAATGATTTGATTGAAAAAATTGTTATTAAATAATGTTGTTGTTCAAATAAGTTAGCTCCACATAAAGAGCGAAAAAGCCTAGCAGATGCTAGGCTTTTTTACTTTTATGTTCTTCGTTGTAACGTTCTATTATCTTTTTATGACTTTTTAATACTTTACAGACCCAATCGTACCGCTTTTGTAACTCTTGATCTGACGAAAGCTGCCAATCAATATCACTAGCTTTTAATTTATCTACTAGCTGTTGTAGAATAATTGCTGCAGAAACAGAAATATTTAAACTCTCTGTAAATCCATACATCGGTATATGTAATTGTACGTCTGACTGCTCTAACACATAATCGCTAAGTCCTTCTCCTTCGGCTCCAAAAAATAACGCTGAAGGCTTTGAAATATCAAACTCTGAAAGAGGTACACAGTTTCCCCCGTGAGGTGTAGTTGCTACGATTTGATACCCTTTACTTCGTAATTGGTCAACAGTATCTTTTGCTGTGTTATAGCGATGCACATCTACCCATTTCTGAGCTCCCATTGCAATTTCTCGATCAATAGTCCTTAAATTCTTTTCCTCAATAATATGCACATCTTGGATTCCAAAAACATCGCAACTACGCATTACCGCTGCCGCGTTATGCAATTGATACAAATCTTCTACAGCAACTGTAAAATGATAGGTACGATCTTTTAAAACTCTATGATTGTTTTCCCTACGATGCTCTGTAAGAAAAGATTCTAGATAGCTTACTAATGCTTCATCGATCATAATGCAGTACCTGTAACCAAATTCACCTTTACAAAGTCTTTTAAACGAACAGGAAATGCATCTTTAAACTTTGTTGTATTACGAATTTCATACATATAAGCCTTAGTTGCGTTAAGTGATAAAAAGCGACTTGAAAAGTATCGATACCAACCATCCGAACCATATACTTCTACGTAGTTCTTATAATTTAAATATTCTTGACTTAAAGGTACTCTACAGGCAGCTACTTGTACACAGTAATACGAACCATCACTTAATGTGGACTTTAAAGTCGCTAATTTTTTTGGCTTTTCTTCAACGATTGTTTCTTCAATTACGGGTATGACCTCTGCTATCGAATCTACTTTTTTCTGATCTTCTGTTTCATAAATATCAAAGTCGTTGATTCTTCGAACAATTCTACTAACCTCTGTAGTATCTGAGGCTTGACCATAACTCAAAAAAATTCCTCCTAAAAAAAAGGAAACCATAACTAAAATTCTTTTCATAAATAGAATGTTGGGTCTACAAATATATAAAAGTGTATGCTGTTAATACTGTCTATTAATTGATATCTAGTTTTCCGTCTTTTATTTCATAGACTTTGTGGCATAACGATTTCAATAATGTCTTATCATGACTGGCTATAAAAATAACACACTTTCTATCGTTAAAGACTCTTTTAATAGAAGTTAACACCAGCTCTTTCGCTTCTTCATCTAATGCTACAAAAGGTTCATCTAACAATATAATATTAGTTGTATTAACAAGAGTCATAACGAAGGCAGCTCGTTTTTGTTGTCCTCCAGAGAGTTCATTGGGGTAAAGATTCTTTAAACTCAATATATTTAATGCTGAAAACCACGCTTCAATCTCAACTTCGGATACCTTCGAATTTGCAAAACGAATATTTTCCTTTAATGTTAAATGATTAAATAATGTTGCAGATTGAAACAAATAACTACAGGAACGATCCTTTACAGGCTTTGTCAATTTTTGTTCATGATGATACCAGACTTCTTCATTTACATGAATGTACCCAGCGTCTGAAGTTGTCAACCCTGATAACATTCTAAAAAATGTAGTTTTACCTGTACCTGAGTTTCCTGAAACACCTATAATTTGAGGAGATTCAATATTCGCATTCACCTTAAATTCAAAATGATGCTTTTTAGACGTAATTATTTTCTCTAAAGCGATTTGAATCATGAAATATGCTTTTTTCGAATTCCTAATAACTGTACTACCAATAAAATCGTAAAACTAATTCCTAATAAAATTAAAGCATATTGATGTGCTGATTGAAAGTCTAAAGTCTCTACATATTCAAAAATAGCTATAGAAGCTACTTTCGTTTCTTTAGGGATACTCCCTCCTATCATTAGCACTACTCCGAATTCACCTAAAGTATGCGCAAACGTTAATATGGCACCTGTGATGATAGCGTTTTTACTATTCGGTAACATAACTTTCCAAAAAGTGATCCATTTAGATTTCCCTAACACCTCTGCTAATTCTAACATCGATCGATCGACCCCTTCAAAACCATTTTTCAATGGTTGTACCATAAAAGGCAAACTATAAATTACAGAAGCCACCACTAATCCTAAAAACGAAAACACTAAAGAAGCGCCTGTTAAGTCTTTGATAAAATCCCCTAAGAATGAATTGGGACTAAATGCCAATAACAAATAAAACCCTAACACCGTCGGCGGCAATACTATAGGCAGTCCTACAAGTGCCTCTAAAAAAAACGCTACTTTCCATCTCGAATAGGCTAAGAAATAAGCTAAAGGAGTACCTACTATAAGTAATACAATAGTTGTAAAAACAGCTAATTTTAATGATAGTATTAATGGTATCCAATCCATAGCTTACAAAGGTACATATCCATATTTACTTAGCACCTTTCTCGCCAAATGACTATCTAAAAAAGTTAAGAATTTATCTACCTCTGTACTCGATCTAATAACTAAACTGGTATGAATAATTTCTTGTAATCCTGCGACATCTATTTCTGTAATTTCAAATGTCTGAGTATTAAAATTAGCTGCTACAAAATTGGCCTTTGACAAAAAAGCTACTTCTACATTTTCTGTTTGTAGGTATTGTAATACTTGATTTACATTTTGACCGTAAATTAAATGTCCTTTAATAGCATTGTAAAACGACAATGTTTTTAAATAATCCTCGGAAAGTTTTCCATAAGGTGCTAGTACGGGATTGGCTATTCCTATGCGATCTGCCTTATACCACTCTTTAGTCTGAAGTGCTTTTTTATTAGACACCATTACTAAATTCCCTTTTGCTAATGGCCTGCTTTTTTGAGGTAGTTGCAATTGTTGCTTTACGAATTGGCAATACACATCATCTGCAGAAAAGAAAATATCATATGGCGCCCCATGAACTAGTTGACTAGATAGTTTCCCTGAAGATGAATGAATTATATCAATTTCAAGACTATTTTCAGCTTTATATTCAACAACTATCTCCTTAAAGACAGGTAATAAACTAGAAGTTACAGCCAATTTAATTTTAGGTTCTTGCTTTTTACACGACAAAAAGTGCAGAAGAACGAAAAAAAGAAGTCCAATTTTTTTCATTATTGTAAAAATAGGCTGTTGCAATATATTTTTGGCACAGTTTTAGTAATTTTAAATAAAGAGTTTAATCAAAATGTTGATGTTATGAAGTATTTAACACCTTACATTGAAAAGCTTGCGAAGAAAGCAAGTGAAAAGAGTTTAGCCAAACAAGGCGTATCATGTGGAATTTTTCAAGACCTAGACGTAAATTTAGGAACTAAAAAATCACGACAGAATTATCATATAATTTCTAAGTAATGAAAAAGTATATTAAAATATAAATCCTATTTCCTCTGTACTGAAGAAATAGGATTTTTTATTTTACAATTAGCTTTAACTCCACCCCTCGGCTTCGCTCGGGGTTCTAGTCAAAGGGTAACTGATATACTTCAGCCTTTAGATTCCTGCAATACCCTCAATCTCCTTGATTGTTTTTAGGGCTAGATCGTCAGCCTCTTGTTGAGACTTCGCTTCTGTATAAATTCTTATAATAGGTTCTGTATTACTTTTTCTAAGATGGAACCAATTTTCAGCAAAATCTACTTTTACCCCATCTGTTGTCGTAACATCTTCATTGGCATATTTTGAAGCCATTTGTGCTAAAATATTATCGACATCCAGTTCTGGAGTTAACGTAATTTTATTCTTACTCATAAAATACTGAGGAAAGGAAGCTTTCAATTCGCTTACTTTAATATTTTTTTCTGCTAAATGCGTTAAAAACAACCCTACTCCTACCAAGGCATCACGACCATAATGTGAAGCTGGGTAAATGATCCCTCCATTTCCTTCTCCTCCAATAACCGTGTTGGTTGCTTTCATTGTCGTAACCACATTCACTTCTCCAACATTAGCCGCAGTATATGTGCCCCCATGCTTTTCAGTTACATCTCTCAAAGCACGACTAGAGGAAAGATTAGACACCGTATTTCCTGGGGTTTTCCCTAATACATAGTCCGCACAAGCTACAAGGGTATATTCCTCTCCAAACATCTCACCATCTTCACTCATAAAAGCCAAACGATCAACGTCTGGATCTACCGTAATTCCTAGATCTGCTTTTTCTTCTACAACTTTAGCAGCTAAATCTCCCAAATGTTCCTTTAAAGGTTCTGGATTGTGTGGAAAGTGTCCCGTAGGTTCACAGTAAAGTTCTACAACTTCTACACCTAATTTTTCTAATAACGGTGGTAAACAAATTCCTCCTGTAGAATTTACAGCATCGACAACTACTTTAAATCCTGCTGCTTTTATTTTTTCTGGTTCTACTAATTCTAAATCCAATACCGCCTCGATATGTTTATCGATATAGGTATCGTTTTTTTCAATAGTCCCCAAATCATCAACTTCGGCAAAACTATAAGCGTCCGCTTCTGCTATTTGAAGTATTTTTTTTCCTTCTTCTCCATTTAAAAATTCTCCTTTGTTATTCAATAACTTTAGCGCATTCCATTGTTTTGGATTATGGCTGGCGGTTAAAATAACTCCTCCATCTGCATCTTCTAATGGTACTGCAATTTCTACTGTCGGAGTGGTCGATAATCCTAAATCTACAACATGAATTCCCAAGCCAACTAAACTATTCATCACTAACTCTTGGATCATACTCCCAGAAAGACGTGCATCTCGTCCAACGACTACTTTTGGAGCCTTCTTTCCCGTTGTTTCCTTTATGAATGTTCCATATGCTGAAGCAAATTTAACAGCATCAATAGGAGTTAAATTATCTCCTACCTTACCACCAATTGTACCTCTAATTCCAGAAATTGATTTTATTAATGTCATTGTTGTTTTAATTTCTTTAGGCCGTAAATATAACTTTATTCCATATAAATTCTATGTTCAAAAAGAAGGCTTATTTTAGGGTGTTTTTAAAATAATCTAGTGATTCGAAAACAGCTTCTAAAGCCGTGTATTTCGGCTTATAATTGATCAAACGCTTGGCTTTTTCGATACTTCCTAGTGTAGAGTGTTCTAGATGTCCTAAAGTATCTTGTGCATCTTTTTCTGAAACCTTCTTTTTAAATGCATCCCATGACAAAAAATTGAATGTAGGTGTTTGTTTGTATCGGTTACTTACTGCTGTTGCAAACCCTTTAAAAGTCATTGCTTGCTCGGCAGCAATATTAAAACTTTGCCCGATAGATTGTATTCTATGTTCGATGGCATTTACGAAAGCACTCGCAACATCAATAGCATGTACGTGATGTAATGTTTCTAACCCTAAGTTAGGCAAATCTATAGTCGCTCCTTTTTCTATATCTTGAAACACCTTAGGATTGAAATTACCTTGTGGATTTACAGGCCACCAACCTTCTCCAACAATATGCCCTGGGTGGATCATTGTAGACGGAAAATTTTCCTTTTTGTATTGATCGAGTAAAAAGGTTTCAATAGCTACTTTTTTCTCTCCGTATTCACTAATAGGTTTCCTTGGTTGGGTTTCAACCGTTGGGACAAATTCATTAAAGCCATGCACCCACATACTACCACAGTGTAAGAAATGCTTTATCTTTCCTTTCAATACATTGACAAGCATTTGGGCACTTGACAATTCAAAACATATAAGATCTATGACAATGGATGGATTTAAATCAAGAATGGCTTGCCCAAACTGATCTTTCTTTTCTAATTCGAAACGATCTAGAGCTACCATTTCGACCTCTTTCCAACTAAGGTTTTCAAAATAAGGCATGGCTATACTACGACTTACGCATACTACTTGATATCCTTTTTCTACTAGTTGGGGAATAAGGTACGTTCCTATATGCCCTGTTCCTCCAATGACTACTACTTTTTCCATTAAACTTAATTTACTTGTTAGGGGTTTATTTTAGTAAGTGCCTATAAAAATAGTATGTATAAGTTGAAATACTCTTGGCTTTATACTATTTTTAGCTGATATGAATTTTCTAGCCCATATCTATTTATCGAATAATGATCCTGATATTCAACTAGGGAATTTTATCGCCGATGCTGTTAAAGGAAAAAAATATCTTGATTATCCTGATAGAATACAACAGGGTATCTTACTACATCGAGGTATAGACTCTTTTACTGACAGTCATAGTAAAGTAAAAGAAGCCAAACGTTTCTTTAGTGCTTATGGGCATTATGCTGGGGTTGTCACAGATATTGTATTTGATTATTTTTTAGCAAAGCATTGGCTACAGTACCACACGACTCCATTGGACGAGTTTACTGAGGTTTTCTATATGTTATTGGATTATAAATTTGAAACCTTACCCGAACGTATTAAAGCTTTTTATCCTGAAATGCGTCGACAGAATTGGCTTCTTAAATATGCTACTTTGGGTGGCATTAGTGACATCTTATTTCAAATGAATCATCGCACTAAAAACATTTCTAAAATGAATTATGCGATCCTCGAACTTCGAGAACACCATGATACTATTGAACAATTGTTCTTTGAGTTTTTTGAAGATTTGGAAGGTTTTGTTTTTTTGAAACAAATGGCTTTGCAATAAACTGTAGATTTATAATGAACTCCTTAATACATCTCCTCCATTCTATACTTCCTATTTCTAAAGAAGAGCAACTATTGATACATGAGAACATAGTTTTGGAAACCTATAATAAAGGACAGCAACACTGTTCTGAAGGGAAAATTTGTAAAAAACTAAGCTTTATAGAAGAAGGTATCTTTAAGGTAGAAGAAGCTAACGCTGATGGAAATGAATTCATAAAATATTTTGCTTGTCAGGGGCATTTTGCTGTGGATCTAGATAGCTTTTTTAACCAAATACCCTCCAAAGAAAATATTACAGCTTTAACAGCTTGTAAAATCATTACCATTACCCCCACCAACTTTGAATTGTTTGAAGAAAAGGTTACTAACTTCTCTAAAATCATTGCAACTCTTAAAGAAAAAGCCTTGTTAGAAAAATATAAGGTTAAAAGTGAAATGCTTGTTGATGATGCAGAAACACGTTATTTAAAATTCGTAAAACGACATCCTAATGTAGTGCAGCAAATCTCACAAAAACTGATTGCTTCACATTTAGGGATCTCTCAATTTACTTTAAGTCGTATTCGAGCTAGAGTTTAGTCTTGTTATATACTCTAAAATTCATACTCGATTTAAGGAAGCAAACATCAAATATAATATCTCATTTAGTTTTCATCAATAAGGTCTTCATTCAAACCTCCTACGTTCTTCATCGCTTCGAATAAGCTAAGAATTTTAGTACTATTGATTAATCCAATTTCCATTAACATATGTCTGTAACACCGCTCTCTTTATTTCGATATATCCATCAGAATGATTAAACCCAATTTATGCATTAGGATATATAAAAGGAGGACTTAGATTCTTGATTTGAGAAAAGAGTCCGTCCATCCAATT
>CANMML010000025.1 GCA_947499005.1 uncultured Aquimarina sp. | reverse complement strand
TATCCTTTAAATCTTCAAAATATCTCGTCTGCAATTTTTAACTGAAAGTTAAAAAAATATTTGTGTCCAGACGGTAGGTACGCTTGGTGGTGTGAGAGACGCACTCTCCTCATTTATGGAGAGAGCCGTTGGTTTTATTTTTAGATGTTGAATATTCTATTGTTTAATAATTTTTACGTGATATTTAGATTTTAAAGACTTTAGTTTTAAGAAATAAATTCCAGTTTTTAAACTTTCTATATTAATTGTATTAGAAGCATTATTTAAATCTATTTTGATTCTTTTTCCTTGTAAATCAAACAATTCAACTTGACTAATATTAACCCCATTTGGGATAATATTTATTTTATCAGACACAGGATTGGGATAGATTATTGGTTTATTTAAAGTGCTGAATTCATTATCTATATTTAGGACAGGGTCATTGCTTTCCATTCGATTAAAATCTCCTCCTAAATAAGCAAGAAATATTTGTCTGGCGGAATAACCAGCAATATTGTTTATTGTTAAATTATTAAAAGTATACGAGCTTAATACATCATCCCAATTTATTACTCCATGAGTTGTAGCCCAATTGTCATCTATACCATCATTATTGGTGTCTTGAACTATTGAATTCATTGGAGCTATAGTTGGCCATCCACCTACTTCAGATGGATCATTTATAATGCCATAATAAACAGATTGACCTGTCCAATGATTGGGGTCTGTTCCTTGTATAGTCTTTCTTACGGTAGGAGTGAGGTCAATTACGTCATTAATAATTCTATTATCAACGGCATCAATACTCAAATTAGATCCTACATCATTAAGTATAATGGGTTGAAGATCTAATGCATTTGGCAATAAATCAAATTTGGTAGAGAAAGGTGTATCAAATGGAGTAAACGACCTGCCAGTTTCTCCCAAAGGATTAGATAAATTCCCTACTTCTAGCCATTCAGATATGGTATTATCCGTTCTATGATTACCAATGTTTCCTTGCATGTATATTTTATCATAGATGCTTTCAGAAGTATGCACCATATATCTAGTAGTTCTGGTGTCTGGTCCAGAAACTAAAAGATTTTTTACAACATTTGTTTCTATATTTTGATCGCTTCCACTTGTTGAAAGCTCTATATTGAAATATCTATTATTATACATTAAGTTATTTACTACTTCAAATCGAGAACCTGATCCATATATTCTTGGATTACGACCATCGTTATGAGCAAATAAATTTCTGTAAAATGTTAAATTATTGGGTACTTTTCCAGGCCACCCAAAAACCCCTCCTTTAGAATGTCCATTTTGATAAGTGCTATTTGTGGGGTCTACTGTATACGAATGGGTAGAGAAGTATAGTCCTTCAGAACTAATTGAATATTGTATGGTGCCATTCATACCACCTCCGACTGAAATGTTTTCGTCAGTTGACCATGAAATTGAACAGTGGTCTACCATCCAGTTAGAACTTTCGTAAAAATTAATATTATCCCCAGATAACTCGCCTGATGTCCGTCCTGCGCCTCTTCTTAATCGAAGATACCGTATAACAATATGATCCCCGGTAAACCATAATAATCCAGAACTTTGAACACCGTCTGATTTAATCGTAATTCCTTCTCCACCATCATAAAATGCTGTTTGTCCTGCTATGTATATGTTATCTTTATCTGTTTCAATCTGTGAGTGTAATTCTATGGTGCCTGCAACTTTAAAGAGGATTAATCTATTACTTTGAGAAACAGCATCTCTCAAACTGCCAGTACCAGAGTTATTTAGGTTTGTTACATAGTATATGTCCCTAGTTGGTTGGTTGATCCCAGAGTATTGGCCATAACCTTCAGCCGTTGGAAAAGATTTTACAGCATCTAAATTAATAATTTGAGAAAAACTTACTGCAGAATAAAGCACTATATAAATAATAAGAATTGATGATTTTATCATGACCTACAATTTTTTATTGTTCGTTAAGATACATAGTTTACACAAGTTCAAGATTAAGGTTTACACTAAATTAATTTCTAATCTTGTCGCTTGTTCTTTTTTCCTTAGGTTTCTTTGATCAAAGAAACCTAAGGAAAAAAGAACAATGAGGACTCACAAATAAGGAGGGGCTGAGCGTTAATGGTCTTTGGTGAGCATAGGAGTAGCAGTATGCTAAGGATAATTTTCCAGTACTGTTATAGCCTATAATTAAAGGAGACAACTTAAGAAATTAAGCATCATTAACGAACCGCCAAGTACGCTTGGTGGTGTGAAAGGCGCACTCTCCTCATTTATGGAGAGAACCGTTTACTCGATTGGCAACCGTTTTTATGCTAAAAATATTTCAATTTCTCTTTGCTCTGACCAGTTTTGAATATCCTTGTATAAGTCAGTTTCTTTAAAATCGTTTATGTCGTAAGCAAGTGTAAGACTGTCCTCAATCGAATTATGGTCTTGAAGCATTCTATTGCGAAATTTATGAAATCCAAGAGACAGAGTACCGTAGAGCCAGTTTTTGGTACGCTTAACCAATTTTTGGGTATGCGAAAAGTAAATACACTAGGTATTTCTCAGGCGAACAAAGTCATGCATTTATCAGCCATGGCCTACAACTTGAAAAAGTATCTAAAATTCACTACAAAACATGTAAAAATAGGGGTACTTGACATATCAAAAGCACTTAAAAACATCATTGAGGACTTAAATAAAGACTTTTTAAGCCTTGTAAATATTTTGACAACTTACTCAACTCAACCCATTATTCTTCCTTAGAAAGCCATTTTTGAAATAGGCTTTTAGTGAATTTAATGGGTTGTGCAACGGTTATTAGTGTTGGCAAAAGTTACTGTCCGTCGAATATTACAGGGTCTGAATCTTTTCCTTTATAAACGTCATAATAGGTAAATTCTTCAGCGCCCTTATACCATCTATATCTTGATTGCTTAAATCTAAACATTGTTAGTATTTCATGAATAGTCTCTTGGAAATCTTTTTTATTCTTATTTGCTGCAAAAATACCTCCTGTTAGGTTTATATATCTTTTTCCTGTACCACTAGCACTAATATATATATCATTTTCCCACATTTTGTTCGCTAGAAATTTAGAATATTTTTTTCTGAGATTAGGAAATTCTTTTGTTTGGATATTTGAAACTTTATAGCTCAACTTTTTGCCTAAGTTTTGAATTTCTAAGTTATCTGAGTTTTTTGCTTCTTCTATTATTTTAGCCCATGAAGCAAATAAAACAAGATCCATTTGAAGAGCTTCAATATTTTTTCCTTTAGCAAATTCAATTCCTTCATTTATGGATTTCAATTCTCGTTTTAGCTGCTCTTTCTGTTCTTCTATTTCTTCTTCTTTCTTTTTTACAGCAAGTTGCTCTTCATATTTTACTTTTTCTTCATTAGTTAATCTACTTAAACTATCCGCTTTAATTATAATAAGTTGTGCTCTATTATATAATGAATCATCACTATTTATTTTTTGAAGTTCTTCCTTTGCTTCTTTAAATTTCCCATCAGTAATTAGTTTTTCCGCTTCAACTACTATAGTATCAGAGTTTTGTTCGCTTCCAGTTAGTACTATTGTTAAAATTCCAACTATAAATGTGCTTAGTATCCAAAGACCAAAAATTTTTAATCGTGTAGGTTTCTTTGATTTTTTAAGTATTAATGATGGCTTAATTAAACCTACAATCATTGCAATGAATGCGGCAAAACTTAATAGCCCTAAAAATGCTAACATGTTTTTTATTTAATTGATTCTTAAAGTTTTTTTAGCTATATGCTAAGGATTTATCTGCTAAAATGATTTAAAGGGTTTTCTATTTTAGCTTACAAAGGCTTAGTTAAATACAATTTCGTTTAAAAAATTATTTATTTGTTTCATGTCTGTTCCTTTTGTGAATTCTAGTTCACAAACTCCAAATCCTGACCCACATATTTTCAATTCAGCTTCCAAGTCTAAAGTACCTGAATTTTCAATAGAAAAAGCAGAAATGGATTTCAATGGAATAGTAATAAGTGCCACCTTTTTACCTCTTAATCCTTGTGGGTCAATTATTAATAATCTCTTGTTTGTGAAAACTGCAGCATCTCTTATACCTTTAGTTTCCAAAACTACTTTTTCGTCTTGCATCAAAAAACCTTCATATCTGTTTTTTGATTTACCTATTTCTACAGGGTTTCCAACAAATTTCTTGTCGACAAATTTACTTGATTGTGCCATTGTTACTAATTAAAAATGATTTATAAATTTTCTAGTATTAAAGACTTAATACTTGTGAAATGAAAGTATAGGTTTTAGGTATACAGTTTGCCTTTTTGATGTTAAATAAAAGTTAATAGTATGTTTATGATTTGTGCTAACGGTGAGTATAAAAAACATAGGGCAGAGGGTTAGCTCTAACTTCTCGTTTATAACTAAGCCAAATATAAATGTTTTGTATTTATTTTTTCAACCGTAAATACTAAATTTTATATTTGGCGACATAGCAGGGAAGCCCAAATCAATCACTTTCAATTGAGTGATCGGATATCACCCACTAATTTTTATAGACGTTTAAAAGAAGTTTTTGAAAAAGCATCTGAAATTCACTAAAAAACATTATTGAGGACTTAAATAAAGACTTTTTAAGCCTTGTAAATATTTTGACAACTTACGCAACTCAACCCATTATTCTTCCTTAGAAAGCCATTTTTGAAATAGGTTTTAGTGAATTTAATGGGTTGTGCAACGGTTACTAGTGTTGTACCTCGTTGTGTGTCCTGCGTTGCTTCGGGATACAATTAATATAATAAAGGAGCAGCATAACTATAATTGAGATGAGAGGCTCATTTTTTTTCGGAAACAACCTTGGCATTGGTTTCAAGTGGAAATACGGAAAAAAAAAGTGAGGATTGGTCTCTCGGCTGGGATGTATAGGCACACCAGTCAAACCGCCTTATGGGGCTTGCCTTTCACGGGTTGGTCTTGAGCGATAAGGTCAAAGGCGCTGCCATTGTTGTATGATGAGCAGATTAGTTAAGCTATGGTGGGCGTAATGAAGCTGAACGAGAAGCGAGTGAACCCTTGTAGAAGTGTCGTAAACAACTTTAGTATTGTCAAAACTGAAGGGTTGGCGGTCTAGCGAGACAGAACTTGACGGGCGTAACCTATTTATTGGTCAAGTGGCAATCGGCATAAAGAGGGCAGGAGCATTACGATACGGCTCAATTATGGAACAGGAGAAGCTAATTAACGGTGCAAAAATTCCATAACTCCGAAGGACAAGGAAGAAAGTAGCGATACTGTTGATTAGCGGCGGATTAGTCCGTAGTAGTTATGATTACTTTGTAATGAAGTAGGAGCAAAGGGACTGACTTAACAGTTTTAACTGGTATTACAACTAGATTTTTTTTTAGGATGATTTTCAAGGAGAAACAAAAGTCACAGCCGATATTAAAGGAACAGGTTTGGAGTGCCTTTAAAAAGGTGCGTAGTAACCGAGGGACATTTGGGGTTGATAAATTATCGATTCAAGATGTTTCTACTAATCCAATGAAGTACCTATATCCCGTATGGAATAGATTAGCAAGTGGTAGTTACTATCCAAGTCCAGTTCTGGAAAAACGCATACCCAAGTCCAATGGTAAGGAGCGTCAATTAGGTATTCCTACAGTACAAGATCGTACGGCTCAAATGGTAGTAAGGGAAGAGCTAGAAGCTATTGTGGATTCACAATTTAGCAGTAGTTCTTATGGTTATCGTCCACACAAATCAGCGCATCAAGCCATTGAACAATATCGTGAAAACTGCATGAATATGGATTGGGCGATTGATTTGGATATCAAAGGCTTCTTTGATGAGATCGACCATGATTTAATGCTTAGTGCATTAGGTCATTTTACGACCAAACGGCATATACACTTGTATGTAGAGCGATGGTTAAAAGCTCCCTTACAGAAAGTAGATGGAGTTATCGAGCCACGAAGAAAAGGTACACCACAAGGGGGAGTTATCAGTCCATTATTGGCAAACATCTTTTTGCATGTGGTCTTTGATAAGTGGTTAGAAACGAATCATCCCGAAGTAAAGTTTGAGCGTTATGCAGATGATATTATTATTCATTGTAATAACTTCAAACAAGCAATGCGTACTTTGGAATCCGTTAAAGCTCGGTTTAAGCAATGTAAATTGCAATTAAAAGAGGGTAAGAGCAATATTATTTATTGCAAACGCAACCAAAAGAAGCATCCACCCTTCAAGGTTCATTATGTAAGTTTTACCTTTTTAGGTTTTACATTTAAGCCAAGAATGGTAAAGGGTTACTTTGGACACTTTCACCTAGGATTTACCCCTGCCATTAGCAGGGAAAAGCAAAAGCATATTACCCGTACACTTTACAAGATGAAACTTCATCGTATGGTTCACTTACGCCTGTCAGATTTGGCAGGCATTTTAGCGTCTAAATTACGGGGTTGGATTCATTATTATGGAAAAGTACGAATGAGTGAGCTACACTATGTGTTCCGCTTTTTAAACATGCGATTAGCTAGATGGGTTCGCAATAAATATCGACGATTTAGGAATAAACATTGGTTCAGTGCTTACAAATGGTTGCAGGAAACTGCCAAGCAGTACCCTAACTTATTTGTGCATTGGCAATATGGTTTTATGCCTTAGACTTGTTAAGAAGAGCCGTATGATGCGAGAGTATCACGTACGGTTCTGTGAGAGGTTTAGGGGTGAGATTCCCCTTTACCTACTCGACTATTCTATAATAGTATTAATTCTGATTTAAAAGAGACGGGCTTCATTTTATTTGAATATCTAAATATATTTTGAAACATTTGCTTAAAAGCAGAAGATTCTGGGTTAAATTGTTTCAAAAATGAAGAAACTACTAATTGAGTAATAAATGAACCCGTTTTATCTTTAAATTGATTTCCTTTTCTAAATTTTATGAAATTAGATTTTACTTTGATTGGCATATATACTTCAAAATCAGTAATGTTATCATTTTTAAAATATTTTTTGCCTAAGTCGTCTACTTTTGAAGACCACGATTTAATTAAGAAATTATCATGTACATTATCAGGAATATAACTTTTTCCATATATTCTTTGGGTATTATAAATAAAGGAATTGTGTAAATCTTCAAATAAATATTGATTTATATTAGAATCAAATTTTCCATAAAATATTTTTTTAAATATAGTAGCTGAATTAGATTGTAATTGTTTGTTTTGGTTGTCTTCTGCGACTAATTCGTTGTATTTAGAAGAATTTATAATAGGGACGTTTTGACTAAAGACTTTTTCATTTTTTTTAATTTCAGCTTTTCCATATTTATCATTTATCAATAAAAGGGTGTTAGATGGGTTTAATTTTTTTTCCATTTTTTTTTCTTCCTCAGTAATAATTTCATGAGGTAATCTAAACGTAAAAGGAATAGTTAATGTAGTCGTTACATTTTCTCCTCTTTGTTTACCTGGGGTAAATTGAGGTAATTCTTTAATTCGATTAGAAACTATAATTTCTAGGCTTTTCAAACCACTGCGGGTTTTAACATTCTTTATATGTCCTTTAGAATCAATATAAAAATGACTCATAACTCTATAAATTGAAGTTTTATTTCTATTATTTTCAGTATAGTAAATCCCTTTTTTTACATGTTTTTCAATCTGTTGGTAAAAACACCTTTTTAGCTCTAAGTCTGTTTTTTCTTCACATCCTATATAAATAGGAGCAGAGTCAATAACAGAAAGAGGAACTTGGATTTCTTCATTTTGAGCAAATAAAGGCCCTAAAAAAAGAAAGTAACTTACCAACATGAAATATCTCATATTTTTTAAAACTTTAAATAGTAATTTCATTTTTTATATAATTGTTTGTTTTTTATTAGAAAAAATTATGCTAAGATGTTGTAATTACACACAACGTTTAGTTATGCGTAGTGCGGAAGCTGAAAATCACTGACTTTCGAGCTAGCACTTAGCCAAAGTTTATATTTTGTTTTTATCTTTTCTAAAATACTAAATTTAAATCTTTGGCGACAAACCAAATAGACAATAGCCTTTCGATTCAACCTGAACCCCGCATTATCGTATAGGTGTTGTTAGGAAACGTTTTTATTCACTAAAAACATTTGATTCGTCATCCCAATACCAATCTTTATTTAGTTTTTTTGAATAAACTATATGAAAAGCTCTTTCAAATAGTTCATCAAAAGTTATTATGTCAACATTTCTGTTGTTTCTCCTAAACCTTTCTAAGGTGTTGTTTTTAAGAATATTTGTGTTATCAAAATCATTGATAGGGAATTCGATTTTTTTATTCCCCACAATAAGAATTGATTTTGGATCAATATTTTCAATTCCGTCTTTTTTCAAGCGAGTGTTATCGTCTTTTACAAAAGTTTTATTTTCAAAAGAATTTTGAATTTCATTTTTTTGGCCAAGACATTGGCTTATTCCTTCTATAAAATCAGATGTAAAATCCCAAGTATTAGCTCTTCCTTTGGATTTAGTTTTCTTGAAAATATCAGATGAACTATGTTTTAATTCAATTAAAGTCGTGAACTCAGATATGCCTAATAAATCTACAATAGGGCTTTCACTACCTTTAGAGTTTTCGATTCCAATCTTTTGTTCATCTAGTATATCGTAAATAAACCTTAAATCAGTATTAAGTCCAATAATCCAATCATTGTTTTTTAAAAAATGATGCCAAATATGTTCTTCTCCATTTTGAATATCATATTTTGTACGATATTTTTCTCTAATTCCATCAATGTCTTTTAGTAAATGATAGAAAACTTTTAGCTTTTTCTTCCTATTCTCAAAAGTCAATGTTTTTAATTGATTGTAATTTAAATTTGAATGACCTATGAGCTCCTTTAAATCCTCAATTTTTTGCAATTCACCTTTGTCTTTAAACTCTAAAATGTAACTGTCTTTTGCTACAACTTTAAAAGAGTTTTCAAATTCTCCAACATCTACTAGATCTTTATACGAGAATAAAAAACTAACAAGTTTCCAAAATCTAATAGCATCCTCAGAATCACTTAATTTAATAGTAACTTTGTCTTTGCTTTTAGTAGAGTTTATATCACCATTATTTGCTATTTTTTTGAAAGTAGGTCTAGGTAGATATTTATCTGTTTTACTTGATTTATGAAATGCAATTTCACAGATAGTTTTCGACCTACTGTTTTTTGATAAAACAAATGAATTGTATGCTTTAGATCTGTCAGATGAATCCCAAATAATACATTTGTCTTTGCTGTATGTTTCTTTAACAATTATCTCATCAAGAGTTCTCTCGGTCAAATCAAACTCATTATCAAATGTAGTTACTGGAGTTAATCCTGAAGTTCTTGACATTTATTTGTTTTTATGTTTCCTAACGTTTAGCTATGCGTAGTGCGGAAGCAGAAAATCACTGGTTTTCGAGCAAGCACTTAGCCAAAGTTTATGTTTTGTTTTTATATTTTCTAAAATACTAAATTTAATACTTTGGCGACTAACCAAATAGATAATTACCTTTCGATTTTGCCCAAACTCCGCATTATCGCATAGGTGTTGTTACCACCAGTTATTTTTATTTCAGTTCCACTTTAATTTTATTCAATTCAGGGTCAATTTTAATCCAATTTTTATTGTCTTTTTCAGGAATACAGTCAATTAAACTCGATCCGTTTAGATAATTCTCAATAGCTTTTTTTCCAAGTTTTATTTCCATTTCATAAACTCCTTGTCCGTCTTCTCCAATCCAAGCACGAGTCAATATGGATTTGTTTTTCTTTATGTTTTCTTTTGACAATGATTTTAAGTTATAAGGAATTGAATCAACTCCGTCACACCAGAACCTTTTCACACTTTCAATTCCTAAATTCTCAAAGTGGAGTTTCCATTCCAGATGTGTGCAGAAATCACTATTAAAAATTGGTTCATCAAGATTGTAGTTGAAAGCTCCACATTTCGGACATTCAGAATTTTCATTTTCGAGTTCGTCAAAATCGCATCGTTGACATTTTCCATTTTCACTATTTAAGTGTGTGACAATTATTTTGGCCTCTTTATGTCCATATCCAAAATCGTCAATAATTTTTTTAACTGCAAACAACTTTAGGTCTTGTTTAACTAATCCTAAAACTTCAAATTTCTGTTCCTCTGTAAAATTCAGTTCATTTATTTCATTTCCACATTTTTTACAGTTCATTTTCATTTGAGTTCTAATTGGTGGTAACAATGTTATATACACCACTAGTGGTGCATATTTCTTATATATACAGTTAAAAATACAAATATTCTTAGATTTAAATATTTGTAACTGTTTGTTGTTTGTTAATTAAATTTTAATAAATCTTCTTTAAAACAAATATTTACTTAAATGATATATTCTGATTGCGTTTGAGCACAATACTTATTTTTAAAAACAGGCAGAACTATCATTTTTTATTAGACTATGTAAGTGTTGAATTTGAGGGGGTTACCTAGGTGTTCGAACGTAGAAAGTACGATTTTAGTCTCTTTGAGGATACTTAACCACTCTTACAAGTTGTATAGCGGTTTTTTATGTCTACACACATTAAAGTAGGGATTAGTGTGATTTAAGCGTTATATTTCTATAACGCTAATTGATTTATAATGAAAAGAACAGGTCTTTTTTTCGCACTTATTCTTGCTGTTTTTTGGAGCTCTTTTTCTCAAATTACAAGTGAAGTTGCATTTCCTAATTTGACTTTTCAAGGTCCGATAGAATTGTTAAACCCTGACGATAGTATTGATCGTTTTTTTGTGGTAGAACAAAGAGGGGTTGTGAAAGTATTTCCAAATTTAGAAGAAGTAACAGATACCGATGTGTCTACTTTTTTAGATATACGACAAGGTTTCGATTTGTTCTTTTTTAGAGGTCAAGAATTAGGCCTTTTGGGAATGGCGTTTGATCCTGATTTTACAAACAATAAGTACCTATATGTATATTATACGATTAACTTAAATAACCCTTCTAGGATAGGAATTAGAATTTCACGATTTACAGTTTCTCTGGATGATGAAAATATAGCGGACTTAGATAGTAGAGTTGATATTATTGAATTCACCAAAGATGTATTTAGAGGAAATCATAATGGAGGGAAAATAGCATTTGGTCCAGATGGCTATTTATATTTTTCTGTTGGTGATGGGGGAGGAGCAAATGATCCTGAAGAGAATGGGCAAGATAAACAAACTCTTTTTGGGAGTATTGGTCGTATTGATGTGCATGTTGGAGATGATGATGGTAATGAGTTAGAAACAAATCCAGATATGCCTAATGGGCAGTATGAGATCCCTTCCGATAATCCTTTCGTAGGTGAAACAGGATTAGATGAAATTTATGCATATGGACTTAGAAACACTTGGAAATTTTCTTTTGATACTTTGGATGGGTCATTATGGGCGGCTGATGTAGGTCAAGGTAATTTTGAAGAGATTAATATTATTGAAAATGGAGGAAATTATGGTTGGAATAAATACGAGGCTTTATCGATTGTAGATTCTAGTGTTGAAATTGAGGGAGATGTTGAGTTTCCAGTGTTTTTTTATGATCATTCTAATAATGATGTTTCTGTAACAGGGGGCTATGTTTATCGAGGAACTGAGTTGCCAGAATTAGTAGGTAAATATATTTATGGGGATTATGTTAGTGGTCGTGTCTGGGCACTTGAATACAATGTAGATACTACGGAAATAGATAATGAGCTATTGTTTAGAACAGAAGGGGCTTTTATTCCCACTTTTGGTCAAGATCTGGATGGGGAAGTGTACTATGCTAGTTTTGGAGATCAGGCACAAATTTATAAAATTGTTAGTGGAGAAGATGAAGTAATAGGGAATGTGCTAGGTGGAATAGGGAAATGGGATATTTTATCGTCTGTAGGTCCTTTTGGTATTAGTGGCCTTGTTGGGAGTGAGGTAGAATCTATGGATATTGATGCAGAGGGTAATATTTATTTTGCTGGTGATTTTGAAAATATTGATGGTTTTGCCCAGAGTTACAATTTTGTTATATATCAATCAAGAGAGCAAAATCAATTTAATAGATGGGTGTCTTTTGAAGCTGCTTTTGCGAATAGTGATCTACATAAAGTGAAAGTGATAAATGAGAAAGCCTATGTGTTAGGGGGGGTTCAGTTTTCTAGTATTGTTGATGATCAAGTTGTTTTTGTCGATGGGGCACCAATAATGATTGTAGAAGACGAGAGTGTTTCAGAGTTCCCGTTTGCCTTGTCGTTTGAAGGGCAACTTTTTGATATTGTTGCAGATGGAGATGATATATATGTTGCAGGGATTTTTGAAGAGATTGAGGGGATTCAAGCAAGTAACATTGCGAAATGGTCTAGTGGAATTGGGTGGAGTGCTTTAGTAGATGCAGAAACGGGTAGTAATGGTACCAATAACGAAATACGATCTTTAGCGATTGATGCAGAAACAAGAAAGATTTATACAGGGGGAAACTTTACAAATGCAGGAGGTAAATCTGTCAGTCGTATTGCAAGTTGGAATATCGAAGATGAAAGCTGGTCGGCTCTAGGGCAGGGGACTAGTGGTTTTGTGGAAGCGATTGAAGTTACTTCTGATAAAATATATGCTGGAGGTAATTTTGCTGAGGCAGGTAGTCAAACAGTAAATCAATTAGCGCAATGGGATAAAGAGTCGGAAACCTGGAGTTCTGTAGGAGATGGAGTTAGTGGTTTAGTGAAAGCGTTAAAACATGATGGAACTTACTTATATGTTGGAGGGGCATTTGAACTTGCATCGTTTGATAAAGAGAATTATATAGTTAATGGTATTGCAAGATGGAGCGCAGGTGAAGGGTGGCAATCATGCGGAGAAGATACTGTAGGGGTAAATGCTCCTCAAGTTAATGCTATTGTTATAGCTGAAAATAATGATGACCGACAAGTGTATATAGGGGGTAACTTCCGTTTTGCAGGAGATGTTAGTACTGATAATGTAGCCTTGTGGACAAATGAGAATGAATTACTTAGTGTTGAGCAGGTTGATGCAAATGTGTTTTTGAGCGGATTGTATCCCAATCCTGTAGAAGAAACATTGCAATTACCACAAAAATTAAGTTGGGAGCTTAGTGATCTTTCGGGGAAAGTGATTGGTCGTGGTGATTCTGATAGTGTGGATTTAGCCTCTTTTACAAGGGGTGTTTATGTATTGAAAGCCAAAGGCGAAACTGTTAAAGTTCTAAAAAAATAATCTCTATCCAAAATAAATTAGGTATAAAAAAAGAGGCTTCAATTTAATTGGAGCCTCTTTTGATATTCAGAATAAGATGATTACAATTTAGAAAACATCTTGTGCATTTTTACGCTTTCTTCTTCTGCTAATTCAAAATCAACTAAAATACGACCACTATGTTCGTCAGTAATGATTTTTTTGCGACTAGCAATTTCCATTTGAATTTGTGGAGGGATTGTAAAGT
Source organism: uncultured Aquimarina sp. (assembly GCA_947499005.1). GTDB lineage: Bacteria > Bacteroidota > Bacteroidia > Flavobacteriales > Flavobacteriaceae > Aquimarina. The sequence goes on along the minus strand of CANMML010000025.1, from coordinate 43,960 downwards.
AAGAACCTGCTGAAGCACCTCTTTCGATTGGTACAACGGCTAATCCATTCTTTACATTAGCGCGAATGCGCTTGTAAGCCTTCACTAAACGCTTATCGATTTTAGATGAAAACTCATCAGATTTTTTGAATAATGCTTCTTCTTCTTTTTGAGTTTCAGCAAGAATGTCATTTAATTCTGCTTTCTTGTGATCTAGGTGAGTAGAACGAGAATTAATTTTTTCTTCAGTCTGTTCAATTACTTCTTTCTTTTGAGCAATCTTAGCCTTAAATTCCTTGATGTGCTTGTCAGAAAGTTCAATCTCTAATTCTTGAAATTCCATTTCTTTACTTAAAGAATTGAACTCGCGATTGTTTCGAACATTTTTCTGTTGCTCTTTATATTTAGCAATTAACTCTTTGGATTCCTCAATGGCAATTTTCTTTCCTTTGATTCCAGAGTCTAATTCGTCAACTTCAGACTTTAATTTTTCTAATCTCTTGTTAAGTCCTGCAACTTCATCCTCTAAGTCTTCAACTTCTAAAGGAAGCTCACCACGGATTGATGCAATTTCGTCAATACGTGAGTCTATAAGTTGTAGGTCGTAAAGGGCTCTCAACTTCTCTTCTACAGTAACTTCTTTTGTAGCCATAAATTAAAAATACTTAATCGGATTGGTGTCTATACTTGATATCAAAACGTTGCCTAAATTAAAGGCAGGTGCAAAATTACTGATTTTTTTCGTAAGTATAGAATGAATTAATTGTTTTGTATAGCTTTCCGATTCATAATGTCCAATATCGGCAATGATCAGTTGATTTTCTGCTTGATAAAATTCATGATACTTTATATCTCCTGTAAGGAATATGTTGGCTCCAGCAGCTTTGGCGGCCCCTATTGCAAAAGCACCACTTCCTCCCAATACTGCAATTTTGCGCACTTTTTTTCCTGTAAATGCGCTATGTCTTATGCCTTTGGCGTTAAATGTTTTTTTAGCAAGTTGCAATGCCTTTTCTTCGGAAATAGCTTCGGGTAATTCGCCAATCATTCCAAGTCCAATTTTTTGATTGGTGTTTTCTAATATGGTGATTTCATAAGCTACTTCTTCATAAGGATGATGAGATAATAAAGTACTAATGACTTTTCCTTTTAAGTGAGATGCAAAAGTCATTTGCAATTGCACTTCGGGCTCTTGGTGAAACACACCTTTTTGTCCAATAGTAGGAGTAGAAGATTCATTTCCTTGGTAAGAGCCTGTTCCATTATTGGTAAAACTGCATTTTTCATAGTTTCCAATAGCTCCAGCGCCTATATCAAATAAAGCACTACGCACTTTTTCTAAGTGTTCATTGGGGACAAAAGTATTCAGTTTGTATATGGTTTCCTTTTTCGGAAGTAATATTTTGCGATTAGTAAGCCCTAGTTGTTCGCACATCATATCATTAATTCCTTGCCAATGATTATCTAAAGCGGTGTGCATGCTGTAAATGGCAATATTGTGTTGAATGGCTTTAATTATAACGCGTTCAACATAATCTTTACCCGTAATTTTTTTTAAGCCTTTAAAGACTATGGGGTGAAATGTAAAAATAAGATTGCAACCTAAATCTATAGCTTCATCCATGATTGTTTCTAGGCAATCATGAGTAATTAAGACTTTGGTTACTTCTACAGAGGTATCCCCAACTAAAAGTCCAACATTATCAAAATCTTCAGCATATTGAATAGGGACTTCGCTTTCAAAAGCTTTTATAATATCTTTAATAGTCATTGTGGCAATATATCAATTAAATGTAGTCATTCTTTGCTAGAGCAGGAATCTCATAAAATGACATTATAACACTGTTACGAGATCCTTTTTTTCAAAGATGTAAAAAGTATTTAAACTATACTTTACAAAATAACTGAATAACCCAATAACTCAATAGCCATAATTAGATATTTTTGTACATATGAAGTTATCTAGACCTTGGTTACTCCCCTTTGTTCCTTTTTATTATTTGGGAAGTTTATTTGTGAAAAAAATGTACGACTGGGGTATTTGGAACAGTACGGCATATGATTTCCCTGTAATTACTGTTGGAAATATAAGTGTCGGAGGGACGGGGAAATCACCTTTCGTTGAATACCTTTTAAAACAATTTTCTTCGAATTATAAATTGGCAACCTTAAGCCGTGGATACGGAAGAACAACCCAAGGTTTTCAGTTATTGACAGAAACGAATACGGCAGGTGAAGTAGGAGATGAGCCATTGCAATTTAAAATAAATTACCCTGATGTTTTGGTTGCAGTAGATGCGAATCGACGAAATGGGATTGATCAGTTGAAAAGTCTTCACCCTAATATTGAAGGAATTATTTTAGATGATGCTTTTCAGCACAGGAAAGTAACAGGAGGATTACAAATTGTTTTGACGCCCTATTACAAATTGTATTCAGAAGATTGTAGTTTGCCAGCTGGAGATCTTAGGGAATCTAAATCGGCAGCAAATCGTGCAGATATTATAGTGGTAACGAAATGTCCATTAAATTTATCAAAGGAGGAACAGAAGCAAATTCAACATAAATTAAAATTAGTGTCGCATCAACGATTGTTTTTTGTTGGAATTCGATATTCTGAATTTGTAAAAAGTGCTACCGAGGAGGTGCTATTTTCAGACTTTAATAAAGAACCTTTTAAATTAGTAACAGGCATTGCCAATCCTCAGCCTCTATTAAATTTCTTGAATGAAGAGGAGGCGAGTTTTAAGCATGAAAATTTTAAAGATCATCACAATTTCACTTCGGAAGAGTTAAGCCAACTGGCATCTTATAAGAGAATCTTAACTACTGAAAAAGACTTTATGCGTTTGAAGAGCGTAGAGCGTTTGAATAATAAATTATTTTACCTTCCAATTGAAATTTGTTTTTTAGAAAAAGAACAAGAATTTTTAAGTAGAGTAACTTCTTTTTTGAAGAGCTAATTTGTTTGAAATCTATATGAATGTCCTATAATTCGGGTTTAATACATTTCTTATTCCTTGCTTGAAAAGGAATCTCATCCTGTTGATTTAAAACTCTAAATGAAATCCTGAAACATTCGATAGCTATCTGAATCAGGATGATGCAATTCCGGTTATTTCTGATATTCAAAAAAGCTATTTGTAGAAGCTTAAATGAAAAAAGCTTGTTTATTTCTAAGCGATTGATTAGTTTTAGTGATTAATAAGAATATGGCTAGAAAGAAAGCATATAAAGAAGAAGAGGTTATTGAAAAAGCAATGGAGCTTTTTTGGGAAAAAGGGTATGAAGTAACTTCTGTAAGGATGTTAGAGAAAGCTATGGGGATTAATCAATTTTCTATGTATTCTAGTTTTAAAAATAAGAAAGGTGTATTTCTTGAAAGTTTAGAGTGTTATAAGAAAAAAGCTAAGAGGGAACTTATTGACAAGCTAAAAGAATCTTCGGAAGGAGTTGATGCCATCAAACAATATTTTTATGATTTTATAGCATTTTCTAGAATTCAGGATTCGAATAGAGGTTGCTTAATCACCAATACGGTTAGTGAGCTTGGTGAAAAAGCAGATCCTGAGATTTTAAGGAAAATAACCAGTTTCGCTACTGATGTAAAAGATTTATTTATAGAAAAACTTGCCACAGATAAAAGCAAAACAGTAGAAGTTTTAGAAATGCAAGCAAACTATTTGATGGTTTCTTTGCAGGGATTATCTGTAGCGTCTAAGATGTTTACATCTAAGCAGCTGGATGATTTTATAAAAAATAGTTTTAATAACATATAAATTTTTTTATCATATATCTAAGCGATTGCTTAGATATATGAAGTTTTAATAATTTTAATAAAGTAGTTATGAATTTAGAGTTTAAAACAATTGAAAGTGCAGATGCTATTTCTTCACAAATTTTAGAAAAAGCACAAGCAAAACTAGGGTTGATTCCTAATATGTATGCAGGGATGGCTAATAATACCGCACTCTTAGAAGGTTATGTGTCCGCGTACGAATCATTTAGAGCTCATTCGGGATTTAACCCTCAAGAGCAAGAGATCGTGTTTTTATCAATTGCATTTGAGAATAATTGTGAGTATTGTATGGCTGCCCATAGTTTTGTAGCAGATAATATGACGAAGGTTCCGTTAGAAGTAACCGATGCTATTAGAAATAATGTAACAATAACGGACAGTAAATTTAGAGCACTTAGTACTTTTTCAAAACAAGTAGTAGAAAAAAGAGGGCATTCTTCAAAAGAAGATATAGATGCTTTTTTAAGTGCTGGGTATACAGAACAACATGCTCTAGGGGTAATCGCTGCTGTTGGAATAAAAACAATGAGCAATTATTTTAATCATGTTTTTAAAACACCAGTAGATAAAGCCTTTCAGGGAAGGGTTTGGACTAAAAAAAATAGTTATTGTATAGAGAGAACCCTGTATTTACAGGGTTCCCTTTTGTGATTACCTGAAAATAATACTTTTACAAGGCTCTGAAAAATTGATTTTGGTGATCAATTCTATGGCTTCTTGTCGTGTTGTACCCTTTCCAATAACTTTTCCATTTAATGAGATATCCCAAGAAGATTTATTCCATTCGAACGTAGCTCCTTTGGTTTTTATTAAGTTTTTAGTAGCAGTAGAGGTAAATTGAAAAGATTCAAATTTGTGATCATAGGTTACACCTGCAGGGTAATATAATTCTGCAATATACTTGTAGTTGTCTTTGTTATACACATGACAAACACAATCGCCAATTTCCTTAGTTTCTGATATACGAACCATATTGTTTTGGAAAATTTTCCAATGCGAATCTAGATTTACAGCGACAATATTAAAAAGCATGGTTCCTTTTTCGGCCTCTTTATCATCGATATAAGAAGTAAAGTCTAAAAGAGCAGAGATTGTTCCTGCTTTATCTTTTTTATTGGTGTATAGTATTTTATTAAGGTTTATATTGATACGGTATTCATCATCTTGGACAATATCATCTAACTGGTTTTTAATATCCTTTTTCGAATAGGTCTTTTTAATGACACCCCCAGATAGCTTTACGTAAGTAGTATTTCCCGAATACCGATCGCTAAATAATTTCAAAGTTTTAGATGAACTATTTTCTGCCTCTAAAGCATTGAAAGATGAGATATATTCATTTAATAAAGATTCCATTTCATTCGATTCAGAAGATTGACTGTAAGTCATTTGAAATAAGAAGAGAATAATGACGAGGAGAGGAGTAGAAGTTTTCATAATTTGAAGATTTAAAAGGTGAAGAAACTACTATAAGTTAGTGAATTTTAGGGGCTTTTGCAACTAAAATGCGATGTTTAAAGAGGGGTAAATTCTAGAATAAAAAAAACACCTCTTCGTAAAAGAGGTGTTCAGTTGCAGAAAAAGTTTTTTTCATTTTATCTTCTTCGATAGCTTCTGCTGTTTCCGTTATCGGTATTACTTGATCTTCTCGTAGATGCCTTAGATGAAGTTGTAGTTTGTCGAGAATTAACACTATAACTTCTGTTAGGCTTTACATCGTTTTTACGATAAACATACTTTCTACTAGAGTTATTATTGTTATTATATGTTCTTCGTGGCTCATAAGTCCTGTTAGAAGTATTTCTAGAGGTATAAACCCTACGGTCAGGAGTGTTGCTTCTTACCACTACTTTTTTTCTAGGTGTAGATACCACTCGATTATTGTTGTATCTTCTAGGAGCTGTTGCAACGGCTCTTCTGTCTACATGTTGTCCAGGTCTATAGTAATTTCTAGCTCTATAAGGTCTGTGATAGTAGTTATTATTATAATTTCTACGGTATACAACATAGTCATAACGATTAGGAACATAATGTCTTCTATAAGGTCTAGAATACACAACACAACGATTTACAGGAGGTACACGGTAGTAGTTGTGGTGAGGGCGAAATGCATAATTGATGTTATAATTATTTACATAACCACTACAGTGTGCAACATATCCATTGTTATAGGTAACATGAAGATTTCCAATCCCTGAAATTAACCCAGCGTTATTGTAGTATACATGTATATTACCAATACGTCTTACTTTTCCATAGTAATTGTAGTCAATCGTAGTGTTTTCTATCTGAACGACAGCACCATAATCATCATATTGTACAAAGGCATCGTAATTATGTCCTGTATTGAAACTGAAATTAATATTTCTAGTATTAATGCTTACATGTCCATAATTTCTCACTGGATTTAAAACGTTGAAATCAAACTGACCATCTTTAAAAACAGCAAATTCAATTCCGTTTTCCAAGAATACAAATGGTTTATTATAGTTGTCATATGCACTAGCTGAAAAGCTCATCAGCAAAAAGCTGGTAAATAAAAAAATGACCTTTTTCATAATCTTGAGTTTTAGTGAGACTTTGTTTCATTTTCTGAAACCGAACACTATAACGTTTTCAAAGAGCGTGCCAAAATTTGGTTTTTTAGTTTTTGCGCATAGTTGTTAGGTCAACTGGTGGTGGATTTGGAAAGTTAAAATAGCGTCATGCTGAATTCATTTCAGCATCTCATTATAGTTCAAATTATGTTAAATAATTAATGAGACCTTGAAACAAGTTCAGGGTAACGACAACTTATATTATTTTATTATGATTTATGGGTATTAGTGGGGCAAGAGTTTTTTTAGATGATTGGAGGTATGAAAGGGGTTTTTTATAAGAGCTTAAAATTTAGAATAGTATATTTGAGAGTAACCAATTAAAATACTCAATCATGAAAAAGTATTTCTATGTATTCCTTGTTATTGGAATAGTATTATCAAGTTGTCAATCAAAGAAGAAAAAAAATCCAGTAGTGTTATCTACAGAAGTGCCCGAAGCGATTTCGAAGTTACAAGACAGTATTGCGTATAGTTTTGCATTTGTTGGTTGTAATCGAGTTGGACGACATGATAAATATGTGGTGAAAGATGCTGACTCGTCTACAGCTAATTTATCTGCCTTAAAACGTATTTATAATGATGTCTGTAGTCTATCAAGAAAACCCGATGCTTTTTTCTTTTTGGGAGATTTGGTAGTAGGAGAAACTACGAACAGTGATTTGGATCTTCAGTTGAAAGGATGGAAAAAAGTATACTACGATGCTTCTAAGAGTCCTATAGCATCTAGTGGTATCGAAATGATTGCTATTCCTGGTAATCACGAGATGTTGTATCATGATGCTGCTTCTGGAAATGAACTTCCTTTAAATGGTGCAACACAAACGTGGCTGAATAATATGGGAGATTTTTTGCCTAAAGATGCAAAACAAGCCCCTGGAGCAGATAATCAATTGACTTTTTCTTTAAAGAGAAAAAATGTAGGCTTTGTATTGATGAATACAGATACATACAATGCAGCAGAAGTAGAGAGTCAATTACCAGTAGAATGGGTAGAAAAGGAGTTGGATAGTTTGAAAAGCGATACGCAGATAGAACATATTTTTGTTATGGGGCATAAGCCTTATTACCTAGGTCAATCCCCTCAAACAGGACATGCTGGGATTGCTGACTCTGCATCATCATTGTGGAGTAAAATGGAAGGGGTCGAAGCTTTGGCAATGCTTTCTGCGCATGCACATACTTATGTGCCAAGTCAAATAGATGAAAAAGTACATCAAATCGTAGCTGGAAATGGAGGAAGTCCTTTAGATTCTCATGATAAAACGTGTCCAGAAACATTCGGGTATTGTATTGTAAATATAAAAACAGATGGTTCTGTTTCCTTGATAAGTAAAGGGTATGCACCCGGAGTTCCATGTTATACACCAGTTCCACAAAACAAGATGGTAGAGCAAAGTCCTATCGAATTGAATTGGACATTGAATTAATCAAAATTATTTCGATCAGAAAATGTATGTCTTTTTAGGATACGGAAACTTTCTCGAAGAACATCAGGATCTTTTTTCATGTCCCAAAGAACATCACTAGCAAGCTTTCGGGTTTTCTTTTCTTCAACAATAGGAGCAGGATAATCTATACCGATGGTTACTCCACAAAATTGTTGTTCCATGGGAGGCATTAGATGGGGTTCGTGAATATAGCTTACAGGAATATTAGCTAATTCGGGAACCCATTTTTTTATAAAAGTTCCCTCTGGATCATGTGCTTTACTATTTTTTGCAGGGTTATAAATACGAAGCATATTGATACCCGTTTCGCCAGCTTGCATTTGTAGTTGAGGAAAATGAATTCCTGGTTCAAAGTCTAAAAATTGTCTAGAAAGATGTTTGCTCGAATTTTGCCATGGTTGCCATAGATTATGAGTGTAAAACGATACTAGCAAAGCTCGCATTCTAAAATTGAGATAGCCTGTAGTATTCAAGCAACGCATACAAGCATCTACTAATGGGAAACCCGTTCTTCCTTCTACCCAAGCTTGATGATATTGCTCGCTTATTTTTTTCTTTAACTTATGAAAGCCTTTATTGACACTTTCATATTCCATACTGCATTCCATTTCAAATTTTTGAATAAAATGTCCTTGCCATCGTAATCGTGATGTAAATCCATCGATGTTTCTTTTTCCTAAGGCGTCTTGCCTAAAGATTTTCGCATATTGCCATACTTGTCGAATAGATAAACACCCCCAAGCTAGATATGGAGATAGACGACTACAGCTTTTGCGACCTAACTCGGGTTTAGAAATTAGACTATTGTATTCTCTATAGCGACCTCCTTCAAAAAAGGATTGTAAATATTTTAAGGCAACCGATGTGCCTCCTTTTTGAAAAGGCGTTTTTGATGGGGTAGACAAGTTTTCTGGATGAAAATCACCTTCTATATTTGATAATCTATCCAGAGAAATGAAATTAGCTGTAGTAAGGTTTGGATTTTCTTGAGGTTGCATCATATAATGTTCCCACTTTTCTCGCCATTGCGCTCTGTCTTTTAGTCCTCGTAAAACACCATTAATTGAATATTCATCCCAATTGATTAGGTTGTTTTTACAAAAACGTTTTATGGTTTTATCACGCTCAAAAGTTAATTTGATTCCTGTTTCTTGGTGCGAGAAAATATTCTTTATAGTCCAAAACTGCTGTAATTTATTAAGGGTATGAATCACTTCTCCTTTATCCGCTAGCACTTTAGTGTTATAAGGTTTTAGCTGCAGATCCATATCTCGAATAGATTCTTTTATAAAATTCCAATGACGATCGCTATAATGAGGATCTTCGACGAGTGACTTTTCGAATACAAACAACAATAATGTAGGCAAGCCATTATCTAATGCTCGTTTTAAAGGTGCATGATCGTGAAGGCGGAAATCTCTTTTAAGCCAAACGATATTTATTGCAGGTTTTGTGTTCATAGTCAATATTTTTCTGGATGCTTGATTATGTCATCAGCTCTTTCTTTGTGATGTATTAGAGTTTCACGATCCATTTTGTCTAATAAACGATACATCATACTCATTCGGTTATTGTCTTGTAATAGCGTTCTCTTTTCATCGAGGAAATTCCAATATAGCGAGTTGAATGGGCAAGCATTTTCTCCTGTTTTTTTTGAAACTTTATAAAAACAACCTTTGCAGTAGTTGCTCATTTTATTAATATAACTACCACTAGAAATATATGGTTTTGTAGCTACTAAGCCTCCATCGGCAAATTGACTCATTCCCCTTGTATTGGTGATTTCTACCCACTCGATCGCATCTGTATAAATACCTAAATACCATTTGTCAACTTCATCAGGATGCGTCATAGTAAGTAAGGCATAGTTGCCGGTTACCATTAATCTTTGAATATGATGTGCGTACCCCAATTGCAAACTTTGTCCAATAGCTTGCTTTAAGCAGTTCATTTTTGTGTTGCCTGTCCAATAGAAATCAGGAAGAGGGTTGGTGTTATTTAATTTATTTAGCTTTTTATAATTGGGCATTTTAAACCAGTACATCCCTCGCATATATTCGCGCCAGCCTATAATCTGTCTTACAAATCCTTCTACCTGTGCAATATCAATATTCGATTTGTTTTCATGCCAATAATCAATAACAGTATCAATTACTTCCTTTGGAGACAGCATTTTACTATTCATGGCAAAAGATAAGTTGCTATGATACAAATAAGCCTCATCTGTATGCATGGCATCTTGGTAAGTTCCAAAATGAAGGAGTAAATTTTCACAGAAGTAGGTTAATAGACCTAAACATTCTTGCCGTGATGTTGGCCAGGTAAATTGCTTAGGATTTATGTTTCCTATGGTTTTGATGTTTTCTTTCTCTAGTAAATTAGTAATAGTTGTGACGTCTTTTACAAAATCTTTTTTAGGGGGAATAAAATCATCGCCTTTCCATTTATTTCTATTATTGTGATCGAAATTCCATTTACCGCCTTCGGGATCTTTTGTGTTCAGCATCATAATATCGTATCGCTTACGCATATAGCGATAAAAATATTCCATGGTGTATTGCTTTTTACCTTCAAAAAAAAGCATCATATCCTCCCTTGAAGTCATAAAATGCTCCGTGTCGAAATGTTCAGATGGAATTTTGATGTCTTTACAAAATTCTTTTAGCTGATGATCTAATCGATATTCGTCTGGAAGTTGATATTCGAATTTTTCAATTTTATGTTTTTGAATTAAATCCAATAAGATGAAAGGCAATACACCAGAATTCCCTTTAGCATCGAGTTCGTAATAAATGACGTTGTGTCCTTTTTCTTTCAAGGAAGAAGAAAATGAACGCATACTTAAAAAGAAAGCAACAATCTTTTGAATATGATGTGCGACATAGCTTGTTTCTTGACGCATTTCGGCCATAAAATAGATGGTATTTTCATCTACTTTATCATACCATGAATGTTGGCTATTGAGCTGATCACCTAATATGAGTCTTAGTTTTTTCATTTTTTACATCGAGCACAGTCGAGATGTTTTCCGCCCTTCGACTGCGTTCAGGGCTCGTTTTAGCATTAATAATGAGGTTTAGTCTTTGACTGCTACTTGCGCCATAGAGTCAGGCTGAGCGCAGACGAAGCCTAGAACAAGGTAGGTTGCAACCACAACCGTTGAAATTTGCCTTGTGGATCGTATCGCTGAGCTTGAAGATCAATATTGAATTTTCGATCACGTGGGTCATTTCCAACTCCTGCGACGTACATCCAGTTGCCATAGTTGCTATGTACATCATAATCGAGTAATTGACTTTCAAAATAAGCAGCACCTATCCGCCAATCGAGTTTCAATTCTTTTGCGAAATAAGAAGCAACATTTTGCCTTCCGCGATTACTCATCCACCCAGTCTCCTTCAATTCGATCATATTAGCATCTACAAATGGCTTTCCTGTTTCTCCATTAACCCATTGTTGTATAGAGCTTTGCTGTGTAGACCATTCATAGTCTTTTTGTAAGATGCCTTCTAATTTGAAAATTTGACTTCCATGTTTCAGAGAAATATATTTGAAATAATCACGCCAAATCAACTCGAAAATTAACCAGTAAGTAGAATCATTTTTTTTGACTTCGGTCTCATAACGTTTCACTTCGTGGTATATACTTCTAGCAGATATACAACCGTTAGCGAGCCAAGGAGAAAATTTAGAACTATAATCTTTTCCTGTTAAGCCGTTTCGAGTTTTTTTGTAGAAGGATAGTTTTTCTGTTTTCCAGAAATAAGCTTCTAATCGATTCCAAGCCTTTTCTTCGCCTCCCTTGAACGGGAATGCTGTTTTAATAGGAATTTCAAAGTCTTCAAACCCCAAATCTTTCAAAGAAGGTATTCTCGTAGTATTTTCTATAGTATTTTGTGAATAATTAAAATCAATCGTTTCAAGGGCACGAACAGGTACATGTTTTTCGAGTTTTTTCCTGAAAGCAGTAAATACTTCGGGGGTTTTTGATATTTCAAAATTGATATCGTTGGGGTGAAACAAAAATTGATCATAGCTAGTTTGCCATTCTATGGTATCATGAAGCTTCGTTTTAATTGTTCTTTCAACTCGTTTTTCTTCCGAAGTCCATTCTTCTTGACTAAATATGGTGCAAATTTCATAATCCAGAACTATTTTTGGGATTATATCTTCTGGCTTTTCTAGGTAAACGAAAAGTGGGATATTGTATTTGGCTAGATTTTCTTTGAGTTGTAAAACAGACGCTATCAAAAATTGAGCACGATATTTTTCTGTTTTTTTAAATCCAAATGATGTTTCTTCAAAATGTCTAGGGTCGAAACAGTATACACCAATAATGGATTGATTATTTTGTGAAGCTTTAAATAAAGAGGTGTTGTCCTCAGTTCTTAAATCATTTCGAAACCAAACTAGATTCATCCTTGCGAGTTATAAGTTCAGAGTTATGTTTAGAGCTTTTTTGCTCTAAAGGTTTAACTCTTAGTTAGTTTATTTCTTCTACAGCGTTCGCTACAGTATTTAACATCGTCCCAAACACGCTCCCATTTTTTTCTCCAAGTAAAAGGACGTAGACAAACGATGCATGTTTTTTGAGGTAAATGCTGTTTTTTCATTTGTTTATCAAATTTCAATTATAGGTAAACAAAAATGAAGGGCTTTAACTTTTTTAACAAGAGGTTAAGTGTTGAAACAATAAGATTATATATCATTGAAAATAAGTCGTTTACATCCTATTGATTTTGAGTAGGTTAGATTATTACTTTTTGATATCTCTTGAGATAGCTTTACGATAAGATATTTCAAAATTTATGAGAAAATAATAAGTCTGGTTAACGGGTTTTCATAAATTTAAAACAATCAATAGATAAGGTTTTAGTAGAGAAGAAATTTTGAATAAATATGAAAGTATCAGTTTACAGCTTAATAATTTTATTAGCTATTTTATTTGCTAATTGTAATGATGTAGAGGATCGTCGTGAAGATGTTGTTAAAGATGACGATGAAAAAGAAATAGTTAACAAGGAGGCTCCTAAGCCTGTAGAAAAAATTAATTGTGACTTTAATTTAACTATGCTTAAAGTCGGGGAAGAAAAAAATATCGATTGTATTATCGATTTAAAAGGTAATACTATTAACCTCGCTAACAATGTAATTTTAAGTTATGCTAATGGAGGAGATATAATTAATGGGAGTATTAATTTTTCAGGGGATAAAAGTAAGATTGATGGAAGACTTTTAAATTCAACATTATCAATTAATGGAGAGGTTAGTCTTTTAGATGATGTATTTGTATTTAACCCATCTAGATGGGGGAATATCGTAGAAGGAAAAGTAAACTATGAAGTTGCTCTTGAAAATACTAAAGAGTTCGAACAGTTAATGTTTCGTATTAGTGATATCGGAGGAAAAACTTTTGAAGTAGACCAATTTGATGCTTTCTTTGAAATAGCAACGGTTACAAGTACAACAAGTGATCAGAATTTTAGGACTACCAAAGAAGCAATTAATTTGCCGTCTAATTTTCATTTAAAAATGTCTAGTAACACATATATAAGAATGTTTAATTCTATAACTGACGCTACTAACGGTTCTTTAATGGCTGTGAGAGATGTTGATAATGTGAAAATTTCTGGGGGTAATCTTATAGGTGATGCATTAGAAAGAAAGTATAAAAGCGATAGTCCAGGAGAGGAAGGTGCACTATTGTTTTCTATTCATGCATCCCGTAATATTGAAGTAGATAATGTTCATTTTGAATACGGGTCTGCTGGTGGAATAACCATATTTTCTTTAGGATTTCCTTTCAATACGGACTATAACCCCACGGATGGTGTAGTTATTAAAAATTCAACTTTTGAAAATTTGAGACGTATGTCTACATCAGTAACTGATGGAAAGAATATAAAAATTATAGGTAATCGATATGTCAATACCGGTCAGCCTGTAGTTGAAGGAGATAATGGAGGTAATGTCGGGTATGCAATTAATTTAGAAACTTTTAGAAGAAGAGATGAAAATGGTGAGTTATTAGAATTTCAAAGATTGAATGGAGTAGAGATTAGAGATAATGTAGAGGAAAACAGCCGAATAGGTTTCTTGTTGGTATTGGGTTCTAGTGACGTGATAGCAGAAAATAACACAGCTGAGACTAGGATGTCATTTAACTTTAGTAATGGTGTACGAGTTTTGAATAACAAGTTTATTGGAAGAAAATTAGCTAAAGAAAAATTTGCCATTTTTGGAGCAGGAGAGAGTAGTGAGTTTACTTTTAATAATGAAATAAGTGGGAATCGTATCACTGGTAATTACGGAACAGGGATTAGTTTATTAACTCAAAAATGTAAGGTTTTTGAGAATATAATTAAGAACAGTGAAGTAGGAATACAATTAATCACTTCCAAGGAAGTTGAAATTAGTGATAATACACTTGATGTTAATAATATTGGTATTCTTTCTAATTTGACTTTTATAGATAAGGTTTCTATAATTGAGAATACTATAGAGTCAAAAGGTTTTTATCTGAAGTTGACAAGCGTAAATCAAGAAGTAGCACATAATAATTTTCAAATTGATTTAGAGCGAAATCAATTTGTTAATGATGCAAGCATTACAATATCAAATGTAAATGGATTAAACTTAAATAATAATGAAATTGAAGGAGGTATAAATTTGTCTACAACTTCTAGTGTTAATATTACTTCTAATATTATAAAACCTAATGAATCTAATGGAATATCTATAAGTGGTTCTTATTCTAATACAAGCATTTTAGATAACAAGATTTTTGAACCTACTGGTGCAGATAGATTTGAATGTATAAACAATACCTTAGAAGTCTCTGCAGGAATTACAATACTTAATAATGTTTGCAACTGAATTAAAATAAGCAAATTCACACGTTATTTTTGAGTTGCAGTTAGTAATCGAAGATTAAACCTCAATTAGATCTTTGGGTTTTAGAAATGAATAAGAGATAGTTAAAATTAATAAGCCTCACTGTTTTTAAATAGCGAGGCTTAATAGTTAGGTAATTACGTGTTTTTAGATTCTTTTGATTAAAATAAATACATTTAAATTTGTATTTGTTTGTAACTAACTATTTGAAAGATTCAATATTTGAATTCAGTATATTGATTTAGGAAGATTTAGTTTTTGATGATTTTCAAGGTTTCGTTTATCGTGTTGTCTTGAATAGTAATAAAATAAATTCCAGGTGAAAATTCTTTTAAATCTATGTTTTTAATGTTGCTAAGTGACGATAATCTTTTCCCATAAATATCAAATACCTGCGCTTTTTTAATGTTTTTAACAAATTCCACATTTCCATTAGTTGGATTAGGGCTTGTTAGGTAATTTGAGTCAATTTTTGATATTTCTAAATCAGATAGTGTACTACCGAAAGTAACGTCTAGTTCAAAAGGAATTATAGAAGCATTTACTGTACCTATTCCTGTATTTTCCATACGTAACCTATACTTTTTACCAGTAGGTAAATCTGATGATAATACTGAAGGCATTCTTATATTAAAATTCCCAGTGCTTGTGCCGTCAAATATTTGCGTCATATTGCTTTGAAATGTTAATTGTTGTTCAGGTACATCATCAGGGTTGTTTATGTTGCTTTCATTCACCTCATGTACTTGCAACATAACTTCGGCAAAATTTATTCTAAAGAACTCTCCGTTAATTTCAATATCAGGTATATCTGAGGTAAACGTTATGTTATAGGTAATGAGTTCATTTGGTTCGGCTTCCTGTATTACCGTATTGCTAAAGGAAGTCGTTATTTCCCCATTTGAGTTTGTAACTGTAGTTCCTTGGGCTAATGCTGTTACTGATAGTAACACTAATAAGAAATTCAATATATGTCGATAAAATTTTTTCATTTCGATTAAGTTTTTGTTTTAAAATCTACCAAAAGAGGTGTTGCCAGCTGTAGATAAATTCTTTTCTCTATCGCTATTACTATTGCCATTTACGATTTTAATTTTAGCAGTATCATTCCCAGTTAAGACAGGTGCACTTTCATCCTGGATAATGCGAGCCCTAAAGGATATGAAACCATTACTTGGTAATCTAATTAAGGGATTGAACTCTGCGGTAGTTGCGCCATCGTATTCTAGAACCCATCTTTCAGTATTTCCAGAAGGAAAAGATCTTTGTGGTGAAGCTTCTAAAATGACCCTACCCTTAGAAGTAATCGTAGTTGGTCCAGGTATAGGAGCATTTCTAGTAATTTCTTGCCCCGTGGCTTCCATTAGTATAATTACATTTCGATCAGGTATACCAAAATAATCACCATTAACATCCCAAACTGAGGGGGAGGCAAAAATGCGAATCCTTTGTCGGCTAGAAATATTTGGATTTGAAACAGAGGTAACAACAATGTCTGTTAGCCCTTGTCTTCTTCCTTCAACTAAGCCATTGTTGTTAACAACTGCCCTTGCAGGTATACTAGGATCAACATTGGCATTAGACCAAGTGATATTTTTATTAGTAGCATTAGCTGGAAACACAGTTGCTGTTAGTTGCAGCGTTTCATTTGTTCCTAATAATGATTGCGCAGCACTGATAGGGGTAATTTCTATACGTTCTACAGGGATAAAAGGATCTCTTACAGTTACAGTAACTGTGCTAGAAAAATCGGGCTCTGAAAAAGGAGAAACAGTAATGACTGCATTTCCAGGAGCAATAGCCTCTATCGTTCCATTTGAATTTACAGTTGCAATATTGGCATCACTAGATTGCCAAGTCACATTAGTGTCAAATGCTCCTGCTGGTAAAACATTTGCAACCACTGTTATGTCTTCTCCTACTTCTATACTTAGTGTATTAGGGGTTACAGCTATACCTTGTATTTTTTCTCTTACAGATAATGTAAAAGAATCACTCAAAGGGAAAATATCTGAAGAAACAGAAATGGTAACCTCTCCTACTGTTAGTGGAGTTATTAATCCGTCTTGATCGACAGTAGCAATACTAGGTGCACTAGAAGTCCAAGTTACATCTTGGTTTGTAGCGTCGCTAGGGATGAATTCAATACCCAAAATTTGAAGATCTCCAATAAGTAAAACATCTATAGAGTCTGGGATTTGAATATTTTCTAATACAATGATATTATCTGAATTATTGACTTCTATAGGTATTGATGTAAAAAAACCATTTCTATCTAAAACAGTAAGATTTGTGTTCCCAACACTAAGTCCCGTAATGGTTAAGGTTTCTTGGTTAATAGTAGCTATAGAAGTGTTTTCAATTTCGAATATAAAATTATCAAGAGGGAGATTGTTTAAGGGAGTTATTGTAAGTTGTTCAGCAATGTTCAGTGTTTTAGGGCTTGTGTCAAGAAAGACTGAAAAATCTGTAGGGAATATAAATATAGCTTCTCCCGAGACATCAGAATTGGTAGAGCTGATTTTTACCTGTACATCGCCACCTTCTACAAAAGTAATTATGTCTAACACCCCAGAAGATAGCCTGCCATTGTTGTTGTTAAAAGTTTGAATGCTTATGTCAGCAGCATTCCCTTGAAGTGTTATGATCTCTAGATCATTGAGGTCAGCCTCTACGGGGTCTATTTCAATAAAAAAGGAACCAGGGTTAAAATCTGAAGTAAAAGATACTCCAAATTGACTTATATCCTGCCCTTCAATTCTAATAGCCTCAATAGGTACGTTGTTAGGACTCACGTGTACAATCCGACTATTAGAAAAAACCTTTCCATTAAATGTTACGGAGTAGGTGAATATATAATCACCAACAACAGTATTGCTATAGCCTCCTTGATCGATGATTATTTGATCATCAATATTCCCTATACTGCTATTAGCTGTAGCACCAGGGTCATTAAATGGTGTTCCTACTTTAACGAAGAACTCTTCAGGGCCATTAAGAGTTATGATAACTTCTCGAGAACTAATTAGATATATAGCAGTGTCAATTATACGATCATCATTGTCTAATAATTCAACGATAATGACCGAACTGCCTACTTTTTGGGTTGTAAAAAAGATTGAATGACTAAAAGAAGACGGTACTATCGGCGTTGTAATAGATGCTCCGCCACTTGTTTCATTTATTGAGGCAAAATTATTATCTAATAATCGGTAGTTTATTTTGAAATCACTTGGGTTTTCTGTGTCACTAGTATTAATGATTCGAATAGGAACCGTTTGATTTTCTTGGTTTAGAACAGTTTCAAGTCGGAAAGTATGAAATGATAATGTAGCCTGAGAGTTTTGGGCATATAGCTGAATGCAATTAACCCAAATAAAGACTAATAAAAACTTTATTAGTAATGAGGGGGTGTTCTTTTTCATAAATTTTCAATTGGTTGATTAATCAAACATATTGAAAGAGTAGTTTCATGCAAAAGAAAATAGTTGAGTGACTTATATATTTGTTAATAACCCTTAATTGGAATTTATGATAATAAATGATGATATTTCTTACACTCTAGATGTTAATTTTCTTTTAAAAAGAGATTCTTGACGATGAAAGTTTTCTTGATTAATAGATGCTAGTGTCTTTCTTTTGATGTGCTAGTGCTATTTTAAATGATATTTATTTTGACATCTAGGTTTGTTATATGAAGACAAAATATTTAGAGCGTTGTAACAAGATTGAATCACTCTAAAAGTAAAAGCGCCCGTTTGATCATATCAAACGGGCGCTTTTACTTTTAGGAAAAAAGAAGTTTAATTTTTATAATCTGTATCATTCAATAAATAAGACTTCAATTCGTCATAAGTACTTATAGAAGTAAATGATTTTTCTTTATTCATAACTCCTTGAATTTGTTTCGGGATTTCTAAAGTTACGTTTAAGGTTTCTTCGACAACATCACCAAACTTAACAGGGTGAGCTGTTTCCAAGAAAATACCATATTCATTTTCCGATAGGCCGTATTCTTTTAATCCTAAGTATCCAACAGCTCCATGTGGGTCTGCGATATATCCGTTACCTGATTTAATTGCTGCCATAGCTTCACGAGTTTGCTCGTCGTTAAAGCTATAGGAAGAAAAATCAGATTTTAGATCCTCGAAGTTGTTATCAAACAACTGTTGTATTCTAATGAAGTTACTAGGGTTTCCTACATCCATAGCATTCGAAATCGTAGCTTTCGACGCTTTTGGTTCGTAGTTTCCTGTTTCTAAATATTTGACAACAGTATCATTAACATTAACGGCTGCTACAAAATGCTTTACAGGAAGGCCTAATTTGTTTGCAACAATACCAGCACAGATATTTCCAAAATTTCCACTAGGTACAGAAAATACAATATCCTTACCTAGTTGTTTCGTTTGCTTGTAAGCAAATAAGAAATAGAACAATTGAGGTAACCAACGTGCTACATTGATAGAATTAGCAGAAGTCAATGCTCTCTGGTCAGTAATTCCAGCATCTAAAAAAGCAGACTTTACCATGTCTTGACAATCATCAAAAACACCATCTACGCGAAGTGCTTTAATGTTTTGACCAAGTGTTGTTAATTGACGCTCTTGAATATCACTAACTTTTCCATTAGGATATAAAATGACAACATCAACACCTTTTACCCCTAGAAATCCACGAGCAACAGCTCCTCCAGTATCTCCTGAGGTGGCTACTAATACAGAAACATGTCCGTCGTTATCTTTGTTGAAATACCCTAGACAGCGTGCCATAAAACGTGCTCCTACATCCTTAAAAGCCATGGTTGGGCCATGAAATAACTCTAGAGTCCCAATATTACCTGTAATAGGTACTACAGGAAATTCAAAACTCAATACATCGGCAAGAATTTCTTTTAGATCCGCTTCAGGGATTTCATCACCAACAAATTGCTGGATTGCTTCGTAAGCAATATCAATATTATCCATGTTTTCGATATTCTCGAAAAATGAAGCTGGCAATGGTGTAATGCTTTCAGGGAAATATAAACCGCGATCAGGAGCAAGTCCTTTTACAACAGCTTCCGCAAATGAAACATTAGGTGCTTTCTTATTTAGACTGTGAAATTGCATGTTCTTCTTTTTAGAGAAGAGAATGTAGAATATAGAATATAGACTAGCGTTGTTTTGCTTTTAAGTCTATTCTCTATTTTCTATTCTCTATTTTCTTAGGACAATACCGCTGTAAATTCGATTTCAACGAAAATTTCAGGGTCAATTAATTTTGAAACTTCAACCAATACTAAAGCTGGTTTGATATCTTTAAAGTAATTTCCATGTACGGTTCCGATTGTTTCCCATTGAGAAATATCAGTCGTGTAAATGCGAGAGCGAACAACGTCTTTTAAACTACTTCCGTTTTCTTCTAATACTTTCTTTACCAATTCAATGATTCCTTTGGTTTGCTCCTCCATAGTAGTGCCTGCACAAGTTGTACCCGAAACTTCGATTGTGTTTCCGATTTTTACAGCTCTACAATATCCTAGTTTGTCTTCCCAAGGTGATCCTGATGATATGTTTTGTCTCATTATTTTTATTTTAGTATTAAGTACTTAGTACAAAGTACAAAGACTCATCATTTTTATTCTTATTTGCTCGTCATCCTCGCAGAGGCGGGGATCTCCTCACTAGAAAACTCTACTTCAACTTATTTTGAAGCTGCTTTCTTTTTTGAGGAGACACCGTTCTTCAACGGTGTGACGGTATTTTAAATTTTGTTTATCAGATGATATTCTAAATTATATTATCTAACAGCGAAGCGGTCTAATCCCGATAATTATCGGGACTAATATCTAACTACTAGATAATTCTAACTCCATCCTCATTTATCGGCGCGACATGAATATCAAATACGATTCCTGTAGATTCGTAAATGGTTTTCATGCTTTCAGCAACTTTAGTAGCCGTTTCTTTCCCTTTACTTAATGCAAAAATAGAAGGCCCAGAACCAGAAATTCCAGCACCTAATGCTCCACTTTCAATGGATGCTTTTTTTACTTCTTCAAATTTAGGAATTAAAATACTACGTAATGGCTCGATGATAACATCGCTAAGGCTTCTTCCGATGAGGTCGTAGTCTTCTGTATATAACCCAGCAACTAAACCGCCCACATTTCCCCATTGCGTAATGGCATTCTTCAAGGTTACATTAGGTTTTACAACCTTACGAGAATCGGATGTTTTTACTTCAATTTGAGGGTGAATGATTGTCATATATAAGTCTTTTGGAGTGTTTAGTTTTAACACATCAAAAGGCTCGTAACTTCTAACCAAAGTAAATCCACCTAAAAGGGCAGGGGCTACATTGTCTGCATGAGCGTTACCACTTGCCAAGCGTTCTCCTTCCATTGCAAAAGGTACCAATTGTGCAGGAGTAAATGGATTGCCTAATAATTCATTTACCGCCCAAACAGCACCAGCACTACTTGCAGCGCTACTGCCAATACCGCTTCCAGCCTTTATTTTTTTGTAAATTTCTATTTCGATACCTGTCGTAGTATCGTTTAATGCTTTTAGTTGATGCATTACTGCAACACTAGCTACATTTTTATCAGCTTCCATAGGAAGATTTGCACCTTCCAGTTTTGTAATGCGTATACCAGGAGTATCGGATAATGAAATAACCATTTCATCACCAACTCCTTCTAAACAGCATCCAAGCACATCGAAACCACACGAAAGATTCGCAACAGTTGCAGGAGCAAATACTTTTATTGATTTCATACCTTATTGCTTTCCGATTCGGATAATATCAGCAAAAATACCAGATGCAGTAACTGCTGCACCAGCACCAGCACCTTTAACAATTAAAGGCTGTTCTGGATAACGATCTGTAAAGAACAATACGATGTTATCACTTCCTTCCAAATTATAGAAAGGATGATCTGAAGGAATATGTTGTAAACCTACAGAAGCGACTCCATCTTCGTATTGTGCTACATATTTTAAACGACAATCTTTTGCTAAAGCCTCATCTAAAATCCCTTCGAAATGCGTTTCGTTTTTCTGAAGGCTTTCAAAGAAAGCAGGAACGTTATCAGTATCTAAAGTCTCTTGCGGTAAGAAAGCATTGTTTTTGATATCACTTAATTCTAAAATATTTCCGCTTTCACGAGCTAAGATTAAAATCTTACGTGCTACGTCAACACCACTTAAATCTATTTTAGGATCAGGCTCAGTATAACCTTCTTCTTTAGCAGCTTGTACGATATCGTGAAAAGTAACCCCTTTCTTGTAGTAATTGAAAACAAAATTCAAACTCCCTGAAAGTACCGCTTGAATTTTACGAACTCTATCACCAGAGGCGATTAAGTTATTTAATGTATCAATAATTGGTAATCCAGCTCCTACGTTGGTTTCATATAGGAACGGAGCACCATATTCTCTAGATAATTCTTGTAATTCACTGTAATTAGCTTGAGTGTCAGCACAGGCGATTTTGTTACAAGTAACTACACCAATACTGTTCGCTAAATAGTTTTTGTAAACTTCAGCAATTTTTTCAGTAGCTGTATTGTCTACAAAAATGCTATTGCGAAGATTTAATGCTTTTGTTTTTTCAAAGAATCCTTTTGGAGAGGTTGGCTCTCCATTTTCTAGAGCTTCTTGCCAGTTGTTTAAATCTAAACCTTCGGCATTGAAAACCATTTTACGAGAATTCGAAACCGCAACAACACGAATGGTTAAACGTAGATTTTCTTTTAAATAATCAGCTTGTTGAGCTAATTGTTCAATTAATTTTCCGCCGACATTACCTACACCAGTAATGAATAAATTCAATTGTTTTGTGCTTTTCTCGAAGAATGCTTCGTGTAATGAATTCAAGGCTTTATGAATATCATTTTTAGCAATTACAACAGAGATGTTCTTTTCAGAAGCTCCTTGTGCAATAGCGCGAATGCTAATGTTATTTTTCCCTAAAGTGCTAAACATTTTACCGCTCAACCCTTGGTGATTCACCATGTTGTCTCCAACTAAAGCAAGTATCGCTACATCAGTTTCCACTTTTAAAGGAGACACTTTTCCTTTAGAAATTTCAAATTCAAAAGCAGTATCGATCGCTGTTTTTGCGATCTCCACATCTTTTACTTCAATAGCCAAACAAATAGAATGTTCTGAAGAAGCTTGAGTGATCAATACGACATTGATTTTCTCTTGATACAACGTTTCAAATAAACGCTTAGAGAAACCAGGGATACCAACCATTCCTCCACCTTCAAGCGTAATCACAGCAATATTTTCGATATGGCTGATTCCTGTTACAGCTTGCTTTCTGTTTTCTACTTCACGAGTGATTAGTGTACCAAAAGCTTCTGGTTCGAATGTGTTTTTTATATAGATTGGAATATTTTTTTCCAATACTGGTTGAATCGTTGGAGGGTAAATCACTTTGGCACCAAAGTGAGAAAGCTCCATTGCTTCATGATATGAAATATGAGAAACGGGCTTAGCTTGTTTTACAGCTCTTGGATTTGCTGTAAACATTCCGCTAACATCTGTCCAGATCAATAATTCCTCTGCATTTACTGCTGCGGCTAAAATTGCAGCTGTAAAGTCTGAACCTCCACGACCTAATGTCGTTGGTTCGCCTCCGTCAGTACGTGCAATAAAACCAGGGAATAAAGTAATACGTGCTTTGTTTGATGCAGCGTATGTATTTATTTTATCATTAGTGATTTCATAATTTACAGTTACTTTTTCTGCCGGTGTAACGGTAATGAAATCACGAGAGTCCTGAAGTACCAAGTCTAATCCTTTAACTTTAGCTGCTTCAGAAATGATGTATGAAGAAAGAATTTCACCAAAACTAGCAATCACAGATGATGTTTTAGGTGAAAGTTCGCTTAATAAATAAGCTCCTTCACATAAAGATTCTAATTCATTTAATTTAGACTTTACAGTACTAATCACTCCACTTTGAGAAGTAACAGGAATCAAATCTCGAACAGTGTCTAAGTGACGCTTTTCGATTTCAGCCAACGTGTCTTTAAAAGAAACATCGTTATTAGCTGCTTGTGCTCCTGATTTTAATAGTAAATCAGTAACTCCACCTAATGCAGAAACCACAACGAATAATGGTTTTTTTTCACTATGTGAAGCAACAATTTGTAAAACTTGATTTATAGTCTGTGCGTTTGCTACAGAAGAACCTCCGAATTTTAGAACGTTCATATGGTATTTTTTAAATCCACATTGTGGATGAGTAAATTATTAAATGATTTGAAGAGAAAACATTAATCGTGTTTTCTTAAGCTGAAAAAAATGCAAAATTAACCCCAAAGGGTTGTAGTTGTAGCTACTGGAAGAGTTGCTACGCTTACGAATGCATGAATTTTTCTACCTAAAATCATTTTTTCAATTTTAAGTGCCAAAAATAGTGTTTTTTCTTTATTAGTTAAGCCTTGTTGGTTGTTAGTTATTCGTGAAATGTTGATAAAGTTTTTCAACCTGAAAATATTTCTGTAAAGAGGTTGCATTCTAATGGTTAGTGATACTATTAAAAGTAATCGATTGGGTTTAAGTAGAACATTTTCTTCCAGCCTTGTCTGTCAGTATCAATCCTCCAAACGTATGGAATCAAACTAAAAATACTATAATGTAAGTGTGGGCTTTTTCCTTTGGCATTTCCAGAATCCCCAACCGTACCAATTAATGAATTGTGATTGACAAAACTAAACGGGCTGGTTTTAATTTCATCTAAATGTGCGTAGTAGTGTAATCTCCATTTGGGACCTAATATTAAGATTACATTGCCTCCCATTGAAATATTACCAGCATAAAGGACAATGCCTTTTGTAGAGGCATTAATTTCTGTACCGCTTTTTGCAAAAATATCAACGCCTTTATGTGTAACAGATCTCCCCCAGGGGTAATACCAGAAAGATTTGGAATTATAGTCAGACTTACTGGCTCCCTTAACTGGCATTTTTAAATTTTGTGGAATTGTAAATCCTATGAATAAAATGAGTAGAATTGATATTTTGATTTGTTTGGATGTTGGCAATGGGACTATTATTTAAGTGTCATTTTGTGTTAATTCATTCTTCAATTTACTATACACTTCTACATCAGTAAAAAGGTTTTCTGCAAGTAGTTCTCCGTCACGTTCAATTCCTTCAAGTTTGAACCCAAGTTTCTTTAGTATGTTTGAACTTGATCTGTTTTCTATAGCACATTTTATCTGGATTTTATTAAATCCTTGATTTATAAATGCAAATTCACAAATCTTTTCGACTGATTTTGTCATAATTCCTTGTTTCTGGAATTCTTTCGATAACCAATACCCAATTTCAGTTTTTTTGTTTGCTAGGTCAGAATTTTTTAAGCCAATTAAACCAATAAGCTGACTTTCTTTTCTTATAGAGAAAGTATATTCGATTTTGTCTTTAGGAACATTAATAATGGAGTCGACAAAACGTTGAGTGTCTTTTAATTCTTTAGTGAAAGCGACAAACGGCAACCATTTTCCTAAATATTCTCGTTGACTGTTTATAATCTCAAAAATATCAGTAGCATCAGATAACTTTAGTTGCCTCAATTCTAAATTTGAATCTATTTTAAGGATCATTTCTTTTACTTTTCAAATGTCGTTACTCATGAGAAATGAAAGATAATTAATTTGTAAGAAGAAGTGTTTAATCGAAAATGTTTTTTAAATCTTGTCTACCTACGATGGCTATTATTTCTACAATATTCTGGGTGTTTACTTTAAAGTATATGCTGTCAACTCCACAAGGACAGCGTCTATATCCATTTTATATAATCAACCGTTTCAAAGGAGAAAGATCTGGTTTCTATAATATCAAAGTGTTCGAAGAAAGAATCAAAGTATTTTTCGGCTTGATTGATTCCAAAATTTTTTACTCCATATTGATATATTCTTATAAGATCTTCTTTGGCTTCATTACTTAATTTCTATTTAGCCATTCAATCTAGACTTTGCTTGAGCTAATATGTCTTCTTTAGAATCATTAGTAAATTCACTTTGTTCTGCTTTAACTAGTTTAGCTTTTACCCAATCAATTTGAGTTTGCAGATTTATAGCTTGTTTATATTTTGTTTTGTTAAATGAAATCACCCTCTTTTCTTAGATCTAATAGCAGCTTCTAGCTGATCCCAAAGCTTTTCAGGAATTTGTTGTAGCAGGTTCATTTGTCCAGCTCCTTGTAGCCATTCGCCACCATCAATGGTAACTACTTCTCCATTGATATAAGCCGAAAAATCAGAAACGAGATAAGCCGCAAGATTGGCTAACTCTTGATGTTCTCCAACTCGGCGTAATGGTACTTTTTTAGTAAGATCAAATTGTTCTCTAATATCTTCGGGTAATAAACGATCCCATGCACCTTTGGTAGGGAATGGTCCAGGAGCGATTGCATTAAAGCGCATTCCATATTTTGCCCATTCGACAGCAAGAGAACGCGTTAAAGCTAAAACTCCTGCCTTTGCAGTAGCACTAGGAACAACATATGCAGACCCAGTAAAAGCATAAGTCGTTACAATATTAAGAACAGATGTATTTGTTTGTTTTGTATTAATCCAATGTTTACCAACTGTTAATGTACAGTTTTTAGTTCCTTTTAAAACAATATCAATAATAGTATCGAAGGCATTTGCCGAAAGGCGTTCCGTAGGAGAAATAAAGTTAGCCGCAGCATTATTTAATAAAACATCTACTTTACCAAAGGTTTCTATAGCTTTGGCGTGCATAGCTTCTACTTCTTCTATATTACGAACATCACAAGCGAGAGGGAGACACTTTGAACTGTAGGTGCTTTCTAGTTCTGTAGCTACTTTTTTAAGTTTTTCTAAATTCCTAGAAGTAATTACCACGTTTGCTCCTAGTTCCATAAGATAGGAAGTCATAGATTTTCCTAATCCACTACCACCACCTGTTACAATGATAGTTTTCCCTTTTAAAGCATCATCACGAAGCATCTTTTTTGTGAAGTCAATTCCATTCATGTTTGGAATATACGATAAATATGTAAACCGTTTATTTTTAAAAATCAGTATATTAAAGCAAATTCAAACATAAACCCTAAAAAGCATAATTATGCGATTAAATGCAGGTATTTTAACTGATAAATTAGCTGAAACAAAGTTTTTTTACACTGGGATATTAGAATTCTCAATCAAATTTGAGAATGAATTTTATTTGCTATTACAGACTCCTAACAAAAAAGACAGCATTAGTTTTTTGTTGCCCAATCATCCAACCCAACAACCTTTTTTTCATAAACCTTTCAAAGGAGAGGGGATGTATCTAACCATTGAGGTTGATGATGTAGATGCCTTTCATTCGTGTTTGGTTGATAAAGGGGTCGATATCAAAGTGGGTTTGAGAGATGAGCCGTGGGGAGAGCGTCATTTTGCTATTGAAGACCCAAACGGGATTGGTATTGATTTGGTTAAATATACAGCTTTGGATCATCCAAATGCTTAAACGAATATCTTATTATATAGTTGTTCAATCAACGTAGTTGTTTTTTCTTCTAATTGAGGATTACCAAAGAGCGCATCTATCGGAGGAGTGGGTAAGTGAGCCATCAAGAGTTTAAGTGTTTTTTGATCTTCTTGAGTACATATGATGGTGTCGATTTGCGCTAGTTGCGCATACCAGAGTTCTTGCGCAACTTCTGGGGTATTAGATAACGGAAGTGTAAAGTGAATTTTACGTGTTTTTAAAGATGCAGATTGTTCATCAATTATGGCTAAAAGAGTTCTTAAAGCTCTAATTGTAGAAATAAAATCAATAGTTATAACTTCGGTAGAGAGTAATATCTCAATCGTGTCTTTTTTTTCAATATTTTTTATGAGCGTTGCCAATTCATTTAAAGAAAAATCATGTAGTACTTCAATCGTATTTTTGTCGATTTCATTTTTAAATTTCAAAGCTATTGGCATGGCTTCATAACCTCTTGTGAAAGGAGGAAAACTAGCTTGGGAAAAGTCATCTATATGGTGATCTTCAATACGAATTTTCATAGTCCTAGCTCTTATAAATTTGTTCCCAAATGGGCTGTTCTAAAAGTTCACTTTGTTTTTGGGGAAGTAATGGTTTTACTAAAGTGAATTTTTTCTGAGACTTTACAAAAGGATACGTCTTCGAGATTTTATGTTCAATTTCGATATCATGTCCTTCTTTAAAAGAGGTTGCTATTTTTCTATAGTTTTCCTGAATTTTATGTTGAATTGTTCCTTTTTCTAATTGCTTTAAATAACCGCCCCCTTTTATAATTTCGTTAAAAATGGAAATGCTTTTTTCAACAAGCTGAAGGCTTATTTTTTCAAAAGCTAAAGCGCCACTATTGCTTGGATATTTGTTTTTAATAGTAGAAAGAAGGCTTTCTAAGCTTTTTTTAGAAAAGTAAGAGTCTTCTTCAAAGAAAATAAGGTGTTCAGGGAAATTGCAAATCAGATCTACTTCGCTAGAAAAACCAATAAGATGCTCAATACTTTCAATATGAAAATTTAGATTAGAAGGAAATGCCCTAAGGTTAAAACTACTTTTCTGTTGAATGATTTGATATTCAATCGTTCTTCCTAGCTCATTTGAATAAGCTTCATGCAATGCTTTTAAACTTTTAATTTTAGCGGTTTCTAACAATACATCTGTATTGCAACTAATGATGTAATTGATTTTAGATATAGATGGAAAAGTCAAGCAATACCAAGCCAATTGACTAATGCTATAAGCAAGTTGTTGAGACACATTTGCTCCTGCGTTTTGAAACGTACTAAGGTTGATACATAATTCTGTAGTATCATGCTGAAGTAATCTTTTACAGCTGTTGATATCTAAACTTTGGTCTGTAAACCAATCTCCAGTTCGGGTAAGTTTTCCTAAAGGGTCTATTAATACGGTAACATTTTCAAAATGAGTTGTTTTTTTTAGAAAATGAACATCCAAGAAAAAGCATTGCAAATAAACAGGACATTCAATATCTTGAAGTAATTCTTCAATATTAACTAATGGATGGTGTAAACCAAAAAAAATAGTGTTGCCACCTAAATCGATAGCTTCAAGCGCTTTTTTATTTGCTTTTATTTCATTTGACTCATCTATAAATACAGCTATTTGTGTGATCGTTTTTTTATCGATGCTTATTTTTTGTTTGCTGTCTTTCGAACTATAATAGGGAAGTATGCCTATTTGATCAGTCGTCTTTCGAATGAGCTTTGTTTCGTAATCTTCCCCAAATAACAGATATTGCACTTTTTGTTTCCATGCTTTTACGGGGACTTCCTCAAAAAAATCATGAACTATATTATTTTTCATTTGATAACGAATCTGAGGTATGTTCAATAATGAAAATATCTTCGTTTTCTTTTTTCATAAAGAATTGTTCTCTGGCATAAATTTCCAAAGCTTCGGGGTCTTTTAGTTTTTCGAGTAATACTTCGTCTTTTTCAATCTCATTTTTGTAATAATCGATACTCTTCTCTGTTTTAGAAATCTCCTTGTTTAATTTCCAGATAAGCCATGTATTACTATCTAAAAAAAGCATCCAAATAACAAATATCGTAGTGATAAGCACATACTTGTTACTAAGTATTTTTAAGACACGTTTTAAAAGCGTTACGCCAGACATAAGGATTAAAAATTTAGGGTAAAGATACTTGTTTCTCTATCAAATTTACAACCTCCTTTAGTGGAGTATCGAATGATTGTGTTCCATCAATTATTTTATTAACTGTAGTCTTTATGGGGTCAATGAATTGACGGTGCATTGGGTGAATATTTGTTTCAAATTGATAGAGAACACTTTCTCTTGTACGGCCTCTTTCAGCCATATCTCTTTGTAAACGCCTTTCTTGTCGAACTATTTCAGGAGCATCAACGAAAATAGTATAATCACAAAGGGACTTTATTTCAAGAATCGATAGTACAAGTATTCCCTCTAAAATAAGTATAGGCTTTGGTAAAATATCGATCTTTTGGACTAAACGATTATGAGTTTCAAAGCTGTACGTGGGTTTTTCAATCGTTTCTCCTTTTTTTAATGACAAAAGATGTTGTTCAAGCAATTCAAAATCTAAAGCATCGGGGTGATCAAAATTAGTTTTTTCTCTTTCTTCTAAAGTTAAATGAGAAAGAGGTTTATAATAATCATCTTGACTAATAATATTTACCCAATCAGCATCACATTGAGCGATAAGTTGTTCAACAAAGGTAGTTTTACCACTTGCTGTACCTCCAGTGATTCCGATGATATACATGTTTGAATTTTGTTGTAAAAATAAAAAATCTAACCACTTCATTTGTGATTGGATTTCTTGGTCGGGAAGACTGGATTAGGCTAGCTGATCCAGATGATAGGTTTGTTGCTCAAGTAATTCAATCAAAAGCTTATCGCTTTAATGCCTTTTTCATTGCTTTTATGCTTTGAAACTATCGTTTCAGCATCAATCAATAAAAAATCCAATCACTGTATTGTGATTGGATTTCTTGGTCGGGAAGACTGGATTCGAACCAGCGATCTCACGGCCCCCAGCCGTGCACTTTAACCGGACTAAGCTACATCCCGAAAATTTGATCGTAAAAATAGTAAACCTTCAAAAAATACGAAAGCCCCTTTCTATATTAAGAAAGAGGCTTTCAAGAGCAAATTGACTAGTTGTTATTCGAGCGTTTATTTGATGACGAATCGTATTGTTTTGCTATTGTCAATTCTAGCAAAATAGATACCTGAGCTTAATTTTTCTGTAGTTATTTGAGCGGTACTACTATCTATTTCAGCTTGAGTTTCAATTATCTTTTGGCCTAAAGTGTTAAATATGGTAATTGCACTTCCTAGAGGTAAATTATCTATAGTTAGAATCTCTCCTTTGTTAGCTATAGTTGGAGACAGTGTAGGTTCGATACTTACTACAGCATCAACATCGATTTCCTTACTAGAATTGTTACCATTTTTAATACGGTAGGTACGAACCCATTCTACTTGCATAACATTTAAATTGTTGTTATTTAGTTTGCTAACCGTTTCTACAGGTCGTCCTTCATGAGCTTCGATATCTAGAATGATATGTTGTGGATCCGAAATCTCTTTTGGCGGTAATGGATTTGTAGAAAAGTTATTGCCTTGGAAATTTCTATTAGGATTTAAAGTAGCTCCGTTTCCTAATTCTCCCATCGCAGTACAAACCGGTAACTCGTTCCCTTGACTATCCACTTGTGGGCATTCTAGCACAGATTGAGTAAAAGATCCATTGAGGTTGTTAAATTGTTGCCTCCCACTTACGAAGTGACTTCCGTTGTCGCGAGGAACTCCATCAATAAAGAAAAATAGTTGATCTTTTGAAGCCCAATACACCCCAAATCTATGAAATGAAGTTCTCCAAAAAGGAGTGCTGTTGCTATTGAAATCACCACCATTCGGAGTAAAATAAGTTTGATAGGTAAAATCGGTTAGAACTCCACCGCTACAATTGGTATCTGAACGACCATCATGACTTTGACCACCGAGTCTATGCCAAATATGGAAATTTGTACTCATTTGTTTTGCGTAGAAAGGATCGGGATCTCCTCCATAATTTTCTAACATATCAACTTCTTGATTGTCACATTTATTCAATGTCCAAAAATTAGAAGAACTTCTAACCGCAGCAGTTTTAACATAGGCTTCCATGTAAACAGGAGGTGTCACAGCAGCTTTAGAGCTAATAATACCGCAAAGAACAGTTCTTTCCCCTCCTCTAAAAACGAGATTACTATTAGCATTACTGCTATTGCCAAAGTTTCGTTTGTTGTTTTTAGATCTAAGTTCTAGTTTTCCATTCGTGACTAGAACAGTCTGTTGGTCTCCAAAATTATTTCGATGTTCTGGAGTGGCCCATTGGGTTTGTCCAGGGCCTGTTTCAAAACCTGGATCGGGAAGGTAATCTTCGGCCCAGGTAGAATTGAATTTTGAGTTATTCTTGTTACTGTACTCAAAATCATCGGAGAAAGCATTTATAACTTCCCACGTTGCAAAGGATCTTAGTTGGACAGGAATATCAACATTGTTGTTCTGTCCATCAAGCTTGAAGTCAAAACTACCGTGATCAGTAGATTGACCTAGAGCGATTTGGGCTACCGTAACTAGTGGCAGCAGTAATTTGTTTTTCATAATTAAACGATTAATTGTTTAGCAGCTAATTTATGTGCAAACGATTGTATTTTAGGGTTTGTCTATGTGTTGTCTACTAGTGATTAGTTAAATGGTTCAAAAAAATAGATGAAGTATCTTAAGGAAAACTTAAAATCTATATGAAGTCTATTTTTCTTGTTTTCAGTGTTTTATGTGTTTCGTTTCGTTGTTGTATTGAAAAAGTTTTAGTAAAATTTTAAAATAAAAATCAAGGGAAGAGAACGTTAATTATGCTGACAGAATTGGAAAAATGATGCAAAGACCAAAGAAGAAGAAACTATGACGAATAGAAGATTTTAGTGACTTATTCGGGGGGAGGGTTCTTATTTTAGATTAAGATTCCAGTTGATTTTTACTTCCAGTTTGTTGTCTTTCTCCAATCGTTTTAAATAAAAAGGATGAGTGTAAAGTGTATAGCGATATAGTTTATCTATAGCTATTGATAATTAGGTTTACAGTGTTTGAAGATGTAAACGGTTAATTACTAAAGGTCGATTGTAAAATAAAATAGATATAAAGAACAAAAGTCGCTACATATGCTGTAGCGACTTTTGAGGACTAAATCAAAATAACTATATGAAAATTAATTAAAACTTGCGATGTTGATCTTAGTAGTAGAAAGCTTTTGGCTATTCGTTCCTATCATAATATTAAATTCACCTGTTTCGCTGACAAATTTCCCTTCGGGAGTATAGTACCCTAATTGCTCTTTCGCTAGGCTGAAATTGATTACTTGTGTTTCTCCAGGAGCCAAACTTACTTTTTTAAACCCTTTAAGCTCTTTTACAGGACGTACATAAGAAGATTTTATATCTTGAATATATAATTGTACGACTTCTTCCCCTGTAGAGCTTCCAGCGTTTTTTAGTGATATGGAAGCGCTAACTTCTCCATTGTTGTTTGTTTTGACGCTCATATTACTATATTCAAATTCGGTATAGCTTAACCCATAGCCAAATGGCCAAAGAGGGGTGTTTTCTTCATCGATGTAGTGACTCCAAAATACGTGAGATTCTTTTTCTTGTCTACCAGTACTAAATTGATTGTAATAGATAGGAATTTGACCAACACTTCTAGGGAAAGTCATAGGAAGTTTTCCGCTAGGATTATACTTACCTGTTAGCACTTCGGCTATGGCATTACCACTTTGCGATCCAAGCTGCCAAGTTTCTACAATAGCAGGGATGTTTTTTTCTGCCCATGGAATAGCTAATGGACGCCCGTTCATTAGTACCAATACTACATTACTGTTTACGGAACGTATTTCTTCTAATAGTTCTTGTTGAAGCCCAGGGAGGCTAATGTCAGTTCTACTACGAGCTTCTCCACTCATAAAACCGTGTTCACCTAGTACTACAATGACGATATCTGAGTTTTCAGCAACACTTTTGGCCTCTTCAAAACCTGTTTTATCTGTAGTATTTACGATTACTTCTTGGGTAAATTCGACTTTCCCTTCTACTAATTTACAGCCTCTACTATAATTATAATCTATATTTAAATTATCTAAGCCTTCCAGTACCGAAATAGCAGTTTCATCATCCGAACCTATCCGCCAGCTACCAAGAGGACTCGTTTTATCATCGGCTAAATCACCAATGACAGCTATTTTATTTCCTTTTTGTAGAGGTAAAAGATTGTTGTCATTTTTTAATAGAACAATAGATTTTTTTGCAATATCTAAAGCTGCTTTTTGATGTACTTCATTATACAACAGATTTTGTTCTCTTGTTTCGTTACAGTATTTATAGGGATCTTCAAAAAGTCCAAGTCTAAATTTAACTTTAAGGATTCGAGATACTGCTTCATCTATTAATTTTTCAGAGATTTTGCCTTCTTGTACAAGTTCTTTTAAATGTTTGATATAAGCATAGGATTCCATGTCCATATCGCTACCAGCGATTGCAGCCTTTTCTGCGGCTTCTTTTAAATCTACAGTATGACCATGAAGAGTCATTTCTTTGATAGATGCCCAATCAGAGATTACAAAGCCTTCGAAATTCCATCGGTCTTTTAATATATCACGTTGAAGTTTACTGCTTCCTGTTGCAGGAATTCCATTGTATAAGCCAAAAGAGTTCATGACCGTTTGTACGTCACTATCAACCGCAGCTTTAAATGGAGGAAGGATTACATTGTAAAGCGTGTAATCGTCAACCGAAGTAGTATTGTATTCTCTTCCAGATTCAGACCAACCATAGCCAGCAAAGTGTTTTGCTGTTGCAGCAATAGTATTATTGGCACTTAGGTCACTGCCTTGAAATCCGTTAATACGAGCTTTAGCGATCGCTGATCCCAAGAAAGGATCTTCTCCTCCTCCTTCCATGACACGACCCCATCGTGGATCTCTAGAGATATCAACCATAGGAGCAAAAGTCCAATTGATCCCTGTAGCAGAAGCCTCAATTGCAGCTATTCTTGCTGAATTTTTTATCGCTTCTAAATCCCAACTAGCAGATTCAGCTAAAGGAATTGGAGCAAGGGTTTTGTATCCGTGAATGACATCAGATCCAAATAGTAATGGAATTCCTAGTCTAGATTCGTTAACCACAATTTCTTGTAATTTTCGTACGTTTTCGACACCTCTAACATTTAATACAGAGCCTACCCATCCCTTTTTAAGGTGTTCATATTTTTCTTTAGCATTACCTTCTTTAGGTGTAGGGCCTGTTACTTCCCAGAATCCATTATACTGATTCATTTGCCCTATTTTTTCTTCTAGGGTCATTTGGGATAAAAGATGTGTTACTTTATTGTCCATACCTATACTACTTTGACCTAAAGTTATAGAGTATATAAGAGAACTTACTAGTAACAGTATATAATTTTTTGATGCCATAAAATAAATCTTTAACCTCACATCGTGTGAGATATATTCTTTTGAGGCTTGCCTCAATGTATGCTAATGTTTTTGGGGTTGATGATATTATATAGTCATAATAGTTGTTTACAAAAAAGAACCCTGACAGTGAAGTGTATGTAAGGTAATAAGAATGAGGTCAGGGTTCAAAATCAATAAACTACATGAATGATTACTATTCGCAACTTCCGATGTCATCGATATAAAAAGTACCAGAAGTAGTTTTTCCTGGTTCAATGAACATTACAATTTCACCGTACATTCCTGTTGGGACAAATGATTCGAAATTATCAGTAGCACCGTCAACAAAAGCTTTTGTCGCATTCTGGTAGTCAAAAGTAATTACTTCCCAACCAGATCCAGCATGTGTTGTATTTCCTTCTACGGCACGTGCCCCATCGACTCCTCCTTGGAAAATAAGACGTACATCAACAGCCGATGTAGACCATACTTTCATCATTACTTTTTTATCATCACTACTAAAACTAGCAGGAGAAGATAAACCAGTACCAAAGCCTTCGAAGTCAGCACCAGAATTAACCACTTCTAACACATTACTTGCATTAGGGTTAGCGCCAGATACATCGGGATTCGCTACAATACCAACAGTTACTCCGTTAAATGAAAAGAAGTCTTCATTGTTTTCAAAGCTTATAGCTGGTACTAATATAGGAGCACATTGGATATCTTGTTCTACAGGGAACTGTTCACTTGCAGTTGTGTTATTTCCACCAATAGCAGTTATAGTAACAGTGTATTCTCCATTATCTGGATATGTAAAAGAAAGGGTTTTTTCTATCCCAATAAGTTGTGGAGTTTCATTTGGAACCCCAAAACGTACTTCGAAAGCCGTTGCTCCAATAGCTTCGGGCATTACGGTAACACTCCAAGGATTATTACCATTAATTTGTAATTGTGCTTTTACTTCTGTAGGGGCAGCCCCCTCGACTAATTGAACATTGAATTCATCATCAGAACAGGAAAGTAATAATAGAGTTATAATAATTGTAAATAAGTACTTCATAGTAAATACGTTTAATTAGAGCTAAAACTTTAATATTTCATAAATTTAAGACTAAGGAATTAAGTTTTAGGGCTTTGCTTCCCTCACATTTATACTTTGCAACATTTGAAATACGAAATGCTTCAAACATTTCATTGCAGCATTTAGTGTTTTTGGATATTGAATAAGTAATAAAACCCCATTTTTTATGGGTATAAATCCCCTAATAAATTGCTCTATGAATAAGATTAAACTTAGCTTTTTAGCACTTATAACCCCATTGTTTTTTTGCGTAGCATTAGCACAGGAAGGAATCTCTAAGATGGAATTTCAAGCTCTTGAAGGAGCATTATCGTTGCGGCCAGTTACTGCAATAACAAAAACAAATGATGGATTCATTTGGATTGGAACTCAGGGTTCTGGATTGTTGCGATTTAACGGTCTTTCATATGACTTTTTTACACATGATTTTAACAATGAGAGTACTATTAATAGTAATAAAATCAATGCCCTATTTGTAGATTCTAATGGGCGTTTATGGATTGGTACCGATGCGGGATTGTGCTATTATAATGATAAATTAAATTCGTTTACCAGACTTAAAAATCCCAAAGGAGATAATTTCGAATACATACATATTTCTTGTTTTGGACAATTGAATGATCAACTCTTAATAGGTACTTATGCTGAAGGCGTAAAACAAATTGATTTGAATTCAATGAGGATTACACCTTTCCATAAGTCTTTAGAAGCTTTAAGAGGTATGCTGATAAATGATATTAAATTTTCATCTAAAGGAGATGTTTTTTTAAGTACAGATATAGGTGTTAAGATGATCAAGCATGGAGATGAAAATCAAGAAATACATCACTTAGATATTAATGGTTCGACAATACACACAACAAAACTTTATATAGATCATCTAGAGCAATTATGGATAGGGACTATAAAGAATGGTTTATATAGAGCAAATCTAAAAAAAGCGATTCTGTCTTTCGATAAAATGGGTAATAGTGATAAGCGTATTTTGTCATTAACTGGTGGTTTGGGACATGTTTTTGTTGGTTTTGAAAATGAAGGTATTACAGTTTTAAATAGTAAGGGGGAAGAGGTACACACTTATAGAGCCGACGCAAATGATTTTAAAAGTATTACCTCCGATTCTGTATGGTCCATTTTTATGGATAATGAAAGTCGTCTTTGGTTAGGATATTACAATGATGGAATCAGTGTGTTTGATAAACATCAGAATAAATTTAAATCTATTGTAGCTTCTAATAATGGAGGTTACGGTTTACAAGGGTATGATGTAAAAGCACTTGCAAAGGCGTCAGATGGGAAGTTATGGGTTGCTGTAGGTGATGGGGTTGACATTTTTAATCCTAAAGACAATAATATAATTCATATAAATAATCGTCCAGAGAGCCCAATAAAAGGATTGAAAAAAGGGATTTATATAGAAGATATTTTTATTGATAGTAAGCAGAATGTTTGGATTGCTACTTGGGGTAATGGTATTTTTTTCTTGGAAAAAGGAAGTAACTCTTTTATGAATTATACTATTGAGAGTACAAATAATGGGTTGCAAACAAATAAACTGAGATGTTTTACAGAAGATGCTTTAGGTAATATTTGGACAGGTTCGTTTTTGCAGGGAGTTTATGTTTTTAACTCAGAAGACAAGAAGTTTAAGCAGCTTAAAACAAAAGATTTTATGACTACGGGGCTTGTTAATAAGGATGTTAAAGATGTATTTTCCGATAGTTATGGAAATGTTTGGGTAGGAACGACCAATGGGCTTTTTAAAATATTTAAAACAGATGGGGAATATGTTGTAAATAATATGAGTAATAAAATTGCTTCATCATTTGGGGGGCATCCAAGTTCGAAACAAATTTTATCCATTAATCAGACTTTAGATGGACGAATTTGGTTTTGTAGTAATGGAGGTGGCTTGTTTTATTATGAAAATTCGAAAGATAACTTTACACGATTAGAAATAGATAATTTTAAACAGTCATTTGTTAATGCTATCACCGAAACTAAGAAGAATGAATTGTGGGTTTGTGGAAAAGCAGGAGTATTTAAAATAAATTTAGATTCAGGAGAGGTAAATAATTTCACAAAAGATGATGGGTTATTAAATAACTATTTTACGGATGATGCCATCTTATTTGATAATCATAGTAATATATTCTTAGGAACAAGTAAAGGAATAAATTATATTGATACTAATGAAATCTCCTACAACGAATATCCTGCAGAGCCTTTTTTAAAAGAAATAAAAATCTTTAATAATCCAGTAACCGCTGGAGATGCTACAGGCGTTTTAAAGTATGTTGTCAATGATACAGAATCAATAACATTAGATTATAATCAGTCTGTGGTAACGATAGATTATGAATCTATTAGTTACACCCGCCCAGAAAAAAATAAGTACGCATATTATTTAGAAGGTTTTGAAACAGATTGGAATTACGTTGGAAATAAAAAAAGTGCAACATATACCAATCTATCTCCTGGGGAGTATGTCTTCAAATTGAAGGTGGCAAATAATGACGGGATGTGGAATGAAACCTCGAAACAATTATTAATCGAAGTTTCTCCTCCTTGGTGGAAAACGACTATAGCTTATATTCTTTTTGGTTTATGTTTCATAGGGGCTATCATATCAGTAATATATTTTTATTTGAAAAGAGTCAATGAACAAAATACATTGCGATTAGAGCGAATGAAGCGAAAGCAAGAGGATGATTTGCAAAAACAACAGCTTCAGTTCTTTACAAATATATC
Source organism: uncultured Aquimarina sp. (assembly GCA_947499005.1). Lineage (GTDB taxonomy): Bacteria > Bacteroidota > Bacteroidia > Flavobacteriales > Flavobacteriaceae > Aquimarina. Next base: position 5,414 of record CANMML010000025.1, on the reverse strand, counting down.
GCATGAGTTTAGAACGCCATTGACTTTAATTATTAACCCTATTAAAGATTTATTAGCATTAGAACAAAATACATTAGAAAAGGGGGTTCGTCAGAAGCATCAAATTATCTATAAAAATGCAGAGCGATTATCAAGATTGATTAATGAGTTAATGGATTTTAGAAAATTGCAATCCGATAAATTGCAATTAAATGTCACTCCTTTTGATCTCATACATCAAACAAAAAGTATTCTAAGTTTTTTTAAAGAAGAGTGTAAGCGTCGTGAAATTACATTGGATATTAAAACAAATAAGAATAATGAAGAAGTTTGGGCAGATCAAAGTATGCTTGATAAGATTCTTTTCAATTTATTATCAAATGCTTTTAAAGTGACTCCTAATGGAGGGAAAATTACAGTTAGAATTGATACGAATAAGAAAGCAGTATTGCCTCTTGTTAATGAAAAAGAAAATGTTCCTGTTTTTCAAATTAGTGTAAAGGATAGCGGTCCAGGTATTGATCAAAAAGAATACAAACGAATTTTTAAAAGGTTTTATCAGATCAGTCAATTGAATAAGACATATTATGGAAGTACAGGTATTGGACTTGAAATGGTAAAAAGTTTTATCGAATTGCATAGAGGTAGTATCGAGGTTGAAAGTGAGATAGGAGAAGGGTCTACCTTTATTATTAATATCCCATATGGCAAACAGTTTTATGAAACCTCAATAGCGGAAAGTACAGAAGAAATTGTTGAGTTTGAAAATGCCCAATTAAATAGGGAAGCTAAACTGTATCAGATAGAAGAAATTCTAGCAGAAAAGAAAGAAAAGAAAAAGATTCTGATAGCCGAAGATAATGTTGATCTACAAGATTATTTGGCATCTGTATTAAAAGATGATTATGAACTTATAGTTGCTTATGATGGACAAGAAGCCTGGTTAAGAGCAATGGAATTTTTACCAGATGTTATTATTTCGGATGTTATCATGCCAATAATGGATGGTATTGAGTTTTGTGAAAAGGTGAAAGCAGATGTAAAGACTAGCCACATCCCTATAGTAATGTTAACTTCAAAAGACTTACTAGAAGACCGTGTTCGAGGAATTGATGTTGGAGCAGAAGCTTATTTGATCAAACCCTTCGAGGTAGAAGAGCTTAAGGCTATAATTAATAGATTATTGAAGTCAAGGCAAAAACTATATGAGCGATTTTCAGAAAACCCATTAACAGTTAAAGAAGAAAAAAGCGTTTCAAATATCGATAATGATTTTGTTCAGAAGGTAGTAGACTATATACAAGAGAATATTGAAAACACCGATTTGAATGTAGAAAATTTATCCTCTAGTTTATTCCTAAGTCGTAGTCAGATGTATAGAAAAATAAAAGCACTTACAGGTTTATCTCCGAATGAATTTATAAGACGTATTCGACTAGAGAAAGCAAGAATGCACCTCAATAAAGACAAAAATATGAATGTCAGCGAAGTCGCATTCAAGGTAGGCTTTCTTTCTGCATCATATTTTACACGATGTTATAAAAAACAGTACGGAGAACTACCAAGAAACATCAAATAGGGGTTATTTGATATGTATCAAATGTTTCATGACTAGACACGATTCGTGTATTACAAATTACTTTCTCCTTTTGTTTTCAGTACTTAAGACTAGAATGCAACATTGTTAATTGTTATTGCATCATCTGTCTTACGTATAGCTACAACGATTGAATAATTTTGTTGAGACATGATACCATAATCATTAGTTTTTTGAATCAGAGATAGTTGATTTATTACAAAAAGCTAGTCTAAACTAAAAAGAATGAAGTTGAAATTTATTTTGCAATTATTGTGTTTGTTCATTGGATTCCAATTCCATGCGCAAACAATAAAGGGTAAGGTTACCTCTTCGCAAGGAGAAGAATTACCAGGAGTTTCTATTTTAATAAAAGGGACAGCTATAGGTACAGTAACTGATTTTGAAGGGAATTATACCCTAGATAAAGTAGAAATAGGAGCTACTATAGTGTATTCCTATGTTGGTTACATTACCAAGGAAATTGTTTTTGCAGATCAAAAAACAATTGACCTAGAGCTTTTAGAAGATGAAAATAATCTTGATGAAGTTGTAATTGTAAATTATGGAAAACAAATCAATACATCTGTAGCGGTCGTTAAGTCAGAAGAATTATCTGAATTTCCTAATACAGATATTGGACAAGCTCTACAAGGGAGGGCAGCAGGAGTTCAAGTAACAAATGGAGGATCTCCTGGTTCGCAAACCCAAGTAACGATTCGTGGAATAGCAACTTTCAATAATTCCAATCCATTATATGTAGTAGATGGGGTTTTTGCAGAAGACCTTAACAGTATTAATCCAGCCAATATTGAGAAAATAGAAGTGTTAAAAGATGCTTCATCTACTGCCATATATGGTTCTAGGGGAGCTAATGGGGTGATTATAATTACAACCAAAAAAGGAAAAATAGGAGACGCTAAGTTCAATTTTGAAATTTCTACAGGATTTCAAAACTTTAATGAGCGCTACGATTTGTTAAATACAGAGCAATATATACAGTATTTAAGAGAGTTGAATGCAACAGTAGGCCAACAAGGAGGTCTTGATGATCCAATAGGTAGGATTAATGACGATCCTTCATTTGACGGAAATGGAGTAGATACAGATTGGCAAGATGAATTTTTTAGAAGTAATGCTCCGATTACTAATATTAGTGCAGGTATAAATGGAGGTTCAGACAAATTCAAGTACAATATTGCGTTCTCTCATTTAAATCAAGATGGTATTTATATTGAAACAAATTTTAAGAGATATACATTAAATATTAATACAGATACTAAAATCAATGATTTCTTAGATTTTGGTCAAACCCTAGGGATTGGTTATAACGAAACTATTGTTCCAGAAATCGATGGAGGTAGAGATCCGTTATTTAATATTTTAGGTTCAGCACCTTATATTCCCGTTAGAGGGCCAGAAGGAGGTTTTGCAGGTCATAGTACTGGTTTAGATGTTAATGATTCGCGTAATCAAATTCGTATACAAGCAACTCAAGATAATTTAAGAAGAAGAGGTAACTTATTAGGTAGTGTTTATGCTAAAGTTAAGTTGTTTAAAGGTTTAAGCTTTAGATCACAATATAGTTTAAATGGTTTTATAGAGTTACAAGATAATTTTAGACGTGCTTTTCAAGAAGAAGGTGGTGATTTTGCCAATCCCGACAATTTTGTGATAAAAAATAGAGTAAATGACTACAGTAATACATTTACACATACACTTAATTATGACAAGAAATTTGGTAGTCATAGTATAAATGCATCATTGGTTAGTGAGCGTTTGAATAGAAAAATAGAAATCACAAATACATCGGAGCAAAATAGAATTTCTCCTGATATAACATCATTTACGTTAGCTGAAACAAATGGGTTTACAGTAGACGAAGAATTAATTTCTTATTTGGGGTTATTGAGCTATGATTTTGATAATCGTTACAGTGCTCAGTTTTCTGCAAGAAGAGATAAATCATCTCGTTTCCCAGGAGATAATCAAGAGCGCTGGTTTTCATCTGCATCTGTAGGTTGGAACATCTCAAACGAATCATTTTTTGATGTTGATTTTATAAACAATTTTAAAGTAAGAGCTAGTATAGGGCAAACGGGTAACAATGCCGATGATCGTCGTAATCGAAATGTAAATGATTTTCAATCCGCTATTACAGGACGTTTGTTTTATCCTGTAAATGGTGAAGTGGAGGCAGGATTTGCTCCTATCAGTTTTCCAAATCCAGATAAGGCTTGGGAACTTCAAACGAAACAGAATTATGGTTTTGATATAGGATTTTTGAATGACCAAGTAATGTTAGGGTTCGATTATTTTATTAATGATAGTGAGGGGCTTTTGGTTGGGGAATTTCAGTCTCCATCGTCTGGTGTAGCAGGGAATGTAGATACCGGAGCTACTTCATTTAGAAATGTAGCAGATGCTTCGGTTAAAGGATATGAAATCACTTTAGGTTACAATGACTATATAGGAGATTTTAAATGGAACTTTTGGGGAAATGTCTCTGTAGCAAAAACAGATGTCGAATCAATTAGTGAAAGAACAGAAGAATTATTTTTTGCACAACTAGACCCTCCTTTCGATGCCCCTTTAAACAGGTTAGCAGCAGGAGAACCTTTATATCACTTTTTTGGATTCGATTTTGAAGGAGTTTATGCAACAGATCAAGAAGCAGCACAGCAATTACCAAATACAGATGCAGGTCAATTGCCAAGAGGAGGAGATGCTAGATTTCGAGATATCAATGGAGATGGTAGAATTAATAATGATGATCGTACTGTTATAGGTAATCCAAATCCCGATTTAACGTATAGTTTTAATTTAAGAGGAGAGTACAAAGGTTTTGATCTTAGTATGTTATTTAATGGAGTACATGGCGTTGATGCATTTAATAGTAATATTTTCTTTTTACAAGCACAACAAAATGTATTAAACCATGGAACCGAAGTGTTGAATCGTTGGCAGAATCCAGGAGATATCACAGACATTCCAAGATTTAGATTTGGAGCGAATAATAACAATGCGATCTCATCTAGATACATAGAGGATGCTTCTTATTTAAGATTAAAGAATATCACATTTGGATATACTTTACCTAGCAGTATTACAGGTAAAGTGTTAAAAGGCTCATTAAAGAAAGTACGCTTATATATGCAAGCTCAAAATTTATTGACTTTTACAGATTACTCTGGTTTTGATCCTGAAATAGCACCTTTCTATGGAGCTCAAGGAACTCAAATAGGAATTGGTATTGACCGAAGTGCAGCGCCAAGACCGATTACATTTTTAAGTGGACTACAAATACAATTTTAATAAAATACACATGAAAACATATACAAAAATATTAGGGATAGTATCATCTATCATACTCATTGCATTTGTAGGTAGCTGTGATGATGATGTAGATGTGGAAAATAACAATGACCCTAGTTTAGATAACTTTTTTCAATCATTAGATCAAATAGAAGGGGCAGCCAATGGATGTTATGCGCAATTACAAACCGCTGGATTGTATCAGCGTTTCGGGTATATCTTTCCAGATGCTATGTCCGATGAAATGGAGTCTGGTGGAGACCCAAATTTTGCACCATTCAATAGATTCGAGTTTACTCCTCAAAGTAATCCGATTGCACAATATTGGACCTCATGTTATAACGGAATTGGAGCTTGTAATTTTGTGCTAAGTAATGAAGCATTAATGCGTTCCAATCAACAGCTGGTTGGAGCAGATTATAGTGTTGAAGATGTAGATGATGTAGTAGGACAAGCCCTATTTTTGAGCTACCGTCTGGACACAAATATTTTTTTAACTTTCAGTTAAAAATTGCAGACGAGATATTTTGAAGATTTAAAGGAT
>CANMML010000024.1 GCA_947499005.1 uncultured Aquimarina sp. | reverse complement strand
ATCCTTTAAATCTTCAAAATATCTCGTCTGCAATTTTTAACTGAAAGTTAAAAAAATATTTGTGTCCAGACGGTAGCCCTTAAGTATGGTAAATTAATTTTATTATTCAATTAATTTTCACCTCAATAATTAAGCTTTAAAATTACACATTAACATCCTCCCTAATCGTTTTTACATAGACTTGTCTCTCTAATTGATTTCAAGATATTTACTGAAATGAAACAGATTTTAAACCAAAGTAACACTTCAACGAAAAACAAATTCTATTTTTGCACTTACACATAACCAAACAATCTAAACTATGACTAAAAAATTACAATTATTAGCAGCATGGCTAATTACATCTATTGCCTTTGGACAGTCTTTCTCTGGACTTACCCAAGATAATTACTCTGGTATCCATGGAGTTATTGTTAATCCGGCTAACGTTCAAAACAGTCCTTATAAAGTAGATGTAAATTTATTTAGCCTTAGCGTATTAGCTAGTACAGACGCGTTCGATGTTGACTTCGATAGACTAATAAATGACGATGACTACGATTTATTTGACGACGATGATGCTAAAACCTTTAACGAAAACAACAATGCTTACATCTATGCAGATATCCTTGGACCATCATTTATGTTTGGACTAAGCAAAAAATCTAGTTTAGCATTTACTTCTAGAGTTCGAGGTATTTTAAATGTCAATGGATTAAAAGGAGAACTAGTAGACGAAGTTGATGCTATAGACGAGGATCTTAATGAAAGCTTCTCTGTTACCGAAGAAAACGCCACTATTACTGCCAATAGCTGGGTAGAAATTGGAGCAACATACGGTAGAGAAATTTTTTCTAACGATCGTCACTATTTAAGTGTGGGTATTACAGCAAAATACTTACAAGGACGCGGAGCTGCTACTGCAGAAGCCAACGACCTAACTGTTAGTTACCAAACAGATGGAAATGATGCAACTACCGACGAAAGATTTAGCGCCAATGGTAATGTTTCCTATACATTATCAGAAGGAGGGTATGACCCAGATAATGAAGATGACGAATATGAATTTGACAGTAATGGTAGTGGTTTTGGAATAGATATCGGAGCAGTATACGAATGGAGAAAAAAAGCTAAAGAGTTAGACTCTACTGCTAGTAAAATTTACAAAAGAAATTATATTTTAAAAGTAGGGTTTGCCATCACTGATATCGGTAAAATCACTTACGATGGTGCAGAAAGAGAAAATTATAATTTTGGAAACACTTCAATTGATAGAGATACTTTTTTGAATGAAGATTTATTTGGGGTTATTGAACGCTTAACTACTCCAGAAATTTCTAGTGAGGATTTAGAAATTAAATTGCCAACCGCTTTACGTTTAAATGTAGATTTCCAAGCTACTAAAAGATTATTCTTAAATGCCGGGATTAATCAGTCTTTAATTAGTGAGGACGAAAAAAATGCTAACCGTATTTTAAGCGAATATTACATAGCTCCTCGTTTTCAAACAAAAGTATTAACTTTAGGTACGACTTTAATGACAAGACAGGATCTTGGGTTTGCTTGGGGTGCCAATTTAAGAGTTGGTCCTTTGGTATTAGGCTCTAGCACTCTTTTTTCTGGGCTATTCGGAGACTCTTCTCAACAAGCAGATGTATACGTAGGATTAAAGATTCCTGTTTACAAAAGATTAAAAGCAAAAAAGAATAAAAAATAAACCCAAACCAATTTAAACGATTAAACCATGAAAACACTAAAATTATTTACCATAGCAATGTTAAGTGTATTCGCTTTCTCTTGTTCGGATGAAGACAGAAAAGAATTTCAAGATGATCTTACAGATGAATTAGAAGTTGTATTTCTAGAATCTGATGAAATTGAAGATGGACTTAAAATAGAAGGATCTGAACTTATCAAAGAAAACCCACCTCAACCATCAGGAGGGCTTACAATTGATGAAGGAAATGCCAACAAAGCAAGTGATACTTCTGCTGAATTTACATTTACAACAGATCAAGAAGTTACTGGCGTATATGCACAATTAACTACACGTCAAGGAACAACAGTACCTCGTTACTATGATATTCCTGTAAGCTCGTTAGAAACAAGTGCTACTGATTCTGGAGCTGGATCAAAAAACTTAAATACGGTCTCTTATACTTTTAATTTAGATATTAGTGATTTTGAAGAAGTGCCAGTAGGGACATTCTGCTTAAGCTTTTGCTACTACAATACGAATGGAGTTTCCAATGTAATCGTAGGCTGCGCGACAATTGCTTTAAATGGAGAACAAAAGATTTTAGAAACAGTAGAAATTACAACTTTCTAAAAACAAATAAACATTAAACCCGCTTTATGCATTAGAAAATCTATTCCGTCTGTGATCTACTGCAAATACTATCGTAACTGTGTTTTATTGTATATCACAGCCTCATAACGAAATTCTAATGCATAAATCGGGTTAAACAAAATACCCTCAATAGTCATTGTAGCTATTGAGGGTATTTTTTATTACTTAAATTGTATTTGAATTAACCTTGCATCTGCAAATTTATTAATTCCTGTTTTGTTAATTCACGATAACGGCCACGAGGCAAATCTTTTTTAGTTAGTCCTCCCAATACCGTTCTATCAATTTTATCTACAGTATACCCTAATTTTTCAAAAATACGTGATACAATTCTTCTACGCTGAGAAGTTAACTGGATACCTATCTCTCGTTTACTATCATTTAGGTAATGTAATTCCTGTACTGGTATTTGAGCTTCTTCTATATAAACTCCTTCCAATATTTTATCGAAATGAACAGGAGAAAGATTCTTATTCAACTCTACTTGATAAATCTGACGAATTCTATTAGAACCATTAACACTCCCTAAGAAGCTATCATCATTTGAAAGTAATAATAACCCTGTAGCACTACGTTCCATTTTACCTACTGGCTTCAATGTACTTTTAGCAGCATTTCTTAATAAATAATATACCGATTTTTCTTCATTAGAAGTATTTAATTCTACCGTAAAGCCCTTCGGTTTATTAATAAGAATGTATTTTTTCTCGACAGGAGTAATTACTTGCCCATCAAAATTTACTTCATCTGCCTTCTTTACCTTATAACCCATTTCGGTAACCACCTCCCCATTCACACGCACGACACCAGTACTAATATATAAATCTGCCTCTCTTCGAGTACACATTCCCGAATTAGCGATATATTTATTCAATCGAATCTCATCTGGATTCAAATTCACAGGAGGTTTGGTTTTAACCCTACGCTGTTGCTCTGGCTTACCAAAACTTTTAGGGCCACTTTTTCCTTTTCTAGGACCAGCTGGTTTTCTCTTCCCTCCTTTATTTCCTTGATTTCGATTCATGGGTGATTTTTTTGCAAAGATACATTAAAGGGTTTCAGCAATCAGGTATCAGGCATCAGGTTTTTTTTCTCATCTGATTGCTGACACCTGATGACCTACACCCAGATAGCTCTACTATACTTTGACCATCGTAAAATTGACTATTACAAACCATTCCATATTAGAGAAAAACTACATCTTTACCTACGATTTTGTTAAATTTGCATTCCTCATATTTCAGTAAGGCTTTATTGCTATTTGAAATAATTTTTGAGGAAGCTATAAAAAAACGAAGATGAGTAAGACATTATTTGACAAGGTATGGGATTCGCATGTAGTTAAACATGTTGAAGATGGCCCAGATGTATTGTTAATCGATCGTCACATGGTACACGAAGTAACGAGTCCAGTGGCTTTCCTAGGTATTAAAAATCGTGGTATCGGAGTGATGTATCCAAACAAAACTTTTGCTACTGCCGATCACAATACCCCTACAATTAATCAGCACTTACCAGTGCAAGACCCACTTTCTGCAAACCAGTTAGAAGCATTGGAAAGAAATGCAAACGAGCATGGAATTAGTCACTGGGGACTTGGGCACGAAAAAAATGGTATTGTACACGTTGTAGGACCAGAATACGGAATTACTCAACCAGGCGCAACTATTGTATGTGGTGATTCGCATACCTCTACACATGGTGCTTTTGGAGCAATTGCTTTTGGTATCGGAACTTCGGAAGTAGAAATGGTATTGGCTACACAATGTATCATGCAGCCAAAACCTAAGAAAATGCGCATTAATGTAGAAGGTGAATTAAACTTTGGTGTTACACCAAAAGATGTTGCCTTATACATCATATCTAAATTGACTACCTCTGGTGCAACAGGATATTTTGCGGAATATGCAGGTCAAGTTTTTAGAGATATGTCTATGGAAGGCCGTATGACTGTTTGTAACCTTAGTATCGAAATGGGTGCCCGTGGAGGAATGATTGCTCCAGACGAGAAGACATTCGAATATATTAAAGGTCGTGAGCATACTCCTAAAGGAGAAGCTTGGGACAATGCAATGGCATATTGGGAAACTTTATATACTGATGAAGATGCTAAATTCGACAAAGAATTAACATTCCAAGCTTCAGATATAGAACCAATGATTACTTATGGTACCAACCCTGGTATGGGATTAGGAATCACTAAGAATATCCCTTTTGCTGCTGACTCTTCAGATGGCGAAGCTACATATAAGAAATCACTAGGGTATATGAACTTCAATGAAGGTGACGATATGATTGGTAAACCAATTGACTTCGTATTCATCGGAAGTTGTACAAACGGACGTATAGAAGATTTCCGTGCATTTACAAATATTGTAAAAGGACGTAAAAAGGCAGATAATGTGACTGCTTGGTTAGTTCCTGGATCTCACAAGGTAGAAGCAGCAATCAAAGAAGAAGGTTTATTAGATATATTAACAGAATCTGGTTTCGAATTACGTGAGCCTGGATGTTCTGCTTGTTTAGCAATGAACGACGATAAAGTACCTGCGGGGAAACTAGCCGTAAGTACTTCAAACCGTAACTTCGAAGGTCGTCAAGGCCCTGGATCAAGAACATTATTAGCTTCTCCTTTAGTAGCCGCTGCCGCAGCTGTAACTGGAAAAGTGACTGATCCTCGTGAATTGATGAAGTCATAAATGACTTTGCTACGAGCCTCGAGCAATGAGCTTCGAGCTTTACTAATTAACAATAAAATAGCTGGTAGCTGGTAGCTGACAGCCTAAAGCCGACAAAAAATGGCATACGATAAATTTGAAATATTAAAAAGTACTGCGGTTCCATTACCTATCGAGAATGTGGACACCGATCAAATCATCCCTGCTCGTTTCTTAAAAGCTACAGAGCGTAAAGGATTTGGAGATAATTTATTCCGTGATTGGAGATATAATAATGATGATTCTCCTAAAGAAGATTTTGTATTAAATAACCCAAAATATTCAGGGAAAATATTAGTTGGAGGAAAAAACTTCGGATCTGGATCTTCTCGTGAACATGCTGCTTGGGCTGTTTATGATTATGGATTTCGTTGTGTAATCTCTAGCTTCTTTGCAGATATATTTAAAGGAAACTGCTTAAATATTGGAGTACTTCCAGTACAAGTAAGTGAGGAGTTTGCAACTAAAATCTTTGCTGCAATAGAAGCTGACCCTAGTACAGAAATCGAAGTAAACCTTCCTAAACAAAAAGTAGTTTTACCATCAGGGGAAAGTGAATCTTTTGATATCAATGGATATAAAAAAGGAAATATGTTAAATGGTTTCGATGATATCGATTATTTAACAAGCATGAAAGAAGAGATTAAAGCTTTTGAAGCAAATTCTCCTTTATAAAAAAGAGATTTTTTTGTGAACATACAAAAATCCCCTAAAAATTAATTTTTAGGGGATTTTTTAGTGCTAAAATTCACATAAATCTAACACGAAATTTCCATTTATAAGACTTCCTTCTAAACCTGTAGCAACAACACTACCCGTTAACTGATCAGAATCATTAAGCCCATCAATTACAATACGACCACAGCTTAATTCATTTATTGTAAGCGATTCACCATTCTCACTTGTAATACGATTAAAACTTAGTGTTTTAGGAATGCTACCATCAGTACTAAATTCATCTGTCACATCAAAAGTTTGAGCATCTAATGAATCTATTGAAAAAAGAATCGTGTCATCATCTCCTTCGAACTCAGGAAAAAAACAACTTCCTCCTGTAGGACTTTTTACATTAATCGTACAAAAAAAACGAGTTTCGTCTCCAAAACTTTGATCTCTATAAACACCTCCTTGTGATGTAAATGTAGTCCCCATAAAAGACCCTTGCGCTATCTGATTAGTAATTGTTTTAGAACAACCATTTCCTCCTCCAGAACTATCATCATCACTAGAACTACATGAAGTAATCCCCAAAAATAAAACAAAAGCTAAAATCGCTTTCCAACCTGCATACTGCATTTTTCTCATAATTATTTTAATAAAAAATTAAAGTGCATCATTGATTCTGGGGGAGATCCCAACAATACAACGTATCATTTAAACTTAAAATTAGTCTATGTATACATAAATAGTATTGCAGTAGTTAAACCAAACACAATTAACTTCCCACAACAAAATATGTTAAATGGTTTTGAAGCAAATTCTCCTTTATAGAAGAAGCTTTTTCTTTTAAAAATTAACTAAAAGCACTTAAGACTAGACCTAAGTGCTTTTTTTATACCTAAATTTAATGATCTAATATCTCTTTTGAAAGAACAAAAAAACACATACACATCATCTCTCGCCGAACATTTCTTTAGAAATGAATACGGGAAAATGGTAGTGGTCATTTCCAGATATCTCGGCATAAACCAAATAGAAACCGCAGAGGATATTGTCCAAGAAACTCTTTTAAAAGCTGTAGAAAACTGGCAACAAAACGGTATGCCCCCTAATCCAGAAGGATGGCTATATACAACTGCAAAAAATATCACTCTTAACATTCTAAAAAGAGATAAGAACTTTCAAAAAATCCTCACCAAAGAGAGAAATATTGATTTTAAGACTGAAGAAAACCTCAATTTTTCTGACAACTATATTTCAGATGAGCAACTACGAATGATGCTTTCATGCTGCCATCCTAATATTCCCGAGAATACTCAAATTGCATTAATTTTAAAAATCCTCTGCGGATTCAGTATCAAGGAAATTGCTAATGCTTATCAAACCTCTACAGAAACTATAAACAAACGCTTAGTAAGAGGAAGAAAGCTATTACGAGACAACCATGTTGGTTTACAAGCCAACGTTAATATCAACAAACAATTACCCATTATTTTAAAAACCATCTATTTGATTTTTAACGAAGGATATAGTCCCCATTTTAAAAATGACATTATTCAATTTGATCTATGCTTAGAAGCTGTAAGAATATGTGAAATCATAATCAACAACCCTCATATATTCGATAAAACGGAAAGTCATGCCCTAGCTGCATTAATGTACTTTAATACATCTCGTTTCAAAGCTAGATTTAACAAAGACAATGAAATTATAGATTTAAAACATCAAGAACGAAATCTTTGGGATCAACGCTTAATACAAAGAGGTATTCATTATTTAAATCTAATAATGAATGGGAATAAAGAAACCATTAGCAAATACTTCATTCTTGCTTCCATCTCTATGCATCATTGCTTAGCTACACACTACAGCAAAACCAACTGGAATGAAATCCTAATGCTTTACGATATACTATTAAACATTGAAAATTCTGCTACAGTCAAGTTAAATAGAGCTGTAATAATTTGTGAAGTTCAAGGGATCGAAGCTGGAATTGAATCACTAAAACCTTTAGAAAACGAAATCAACAAAGCGAATACATACCTATTTCACGCAACCTATACTGACTTTTTAGTCAGAAAAAACGATCTTGAAAGCGCTAGAGTTCATTTTAAAAAAGCAATTAAAACATGTAAAAACAAAAGAGATCTCAATTTTTTAGAAAAAAAGTTCAGTAATCTTGTCCCTATTCTTTAATCTCGATTGTCATAGAAGTGATTATTAACTTTAAATAGAAAATCATGAAAGAATTTATGTTATTCATCCGTAGCGAAGAACAACCCAAAGCTGATTTATCCCCAGAACAACTTCAAAAACATGTTGAAAAAATAGGAAACTATTTAAGAAGACTAACCGAAAAAGGTCATATGAAATCTGCTCAACCCTTGGAAACGGAGGGCAAAATACTAGCTTCTAAAAACGGGACTATTATCGATGGTCCATATAATGAAACCAAGGAAATTATTTCGGGATACTACCATATTCTAGCAAAAGACATGGATGAAGCCATTGCTATTGCCAAGCAAGATCCCCGCTTCGAAGAAGATTTCAATTGGAGAATAGAGGTAAGACCTATTAAAAAAGTTGAAGGCATTAACTAACACTTCTATCTTCAAAAGAGATTCAAACTTCAAATCCATCATCCCAACAACAGCTATGTCTTTTCTATAAAAAGATTTTATCACGTTAGTTTACTGACTACATATTTCTGATAAAAAGACATCGTATTTAAGTAGCATGACACTTATTTGATTTTTGAATCTCTTTCCAATCAATCTATTCTTTAAAACCAATTCATTTCTGTACTAAATACTTAAATTTGTCCCCACGACATTAATTACAGATTCATGTACAGAACACATACTTGCGGCGCACTTCGCACCGAGGATATCGATAAAAAAGTAACCCTTTCTGGATGGGTGCAAAAAACGAGAGATAAAGGATTTATGATTTGGGTAGACCTTCGCGATCGTTACGGAATTATACAATTAATCTTTGACGAATCTCGTACAGATAAAGCACAAATCGAAAAAGCAAAAACCTTAGGTCGTGAATTTGTGATTCAAGTAACAGGTACTGTTATTGAACGTGAATCCAAAAATAAAAATATTCCTACTGGTGATATCGAAGTATTAGTTTCAGAATTAAAAATACTTAACACCTCGGAAGTTCCTCCTTTTACTATTGAAGATGAAACTGATGGAGGTGAGGATATTCGTATGAAATATCGTTATTTAGATATTCGCAGAAATCCCGTAAAGGATAGTCTAATCTTTCGCAGCAAAGTAACTAATGAAGTTAGAAACTACCTTGCTAACCAAGACTTCATAGAAGTAGAAACTCCTTATTTAATTAAATCTACTCCTGAAGGAGCTAGAGATTTCGTAGTTCCTTCTCGTATGAATGAAGGGCAATTTTATGCACTTCCCCAATCACCGCAGACTTTCAAGCAATTGTTAATGGTCGGTGGTATGGATAAGTATTTTCAAATTGTAAAGTGCTTTCGAGACGAAGATTTACGAGCAGATCGCCAACCCGAATTCACACAGATTGACTGCGAAATGGCCTTTGTAGAGCAAGAAGATATATTAAATGTATTTGAAGGCTTAACAAAACATCTTTTGAAAAAGCTTCACAATTTCGAAATCGAGAATTTTCCAAGAATGACATTCGACCATGCTATGAAAACGTATGGAAATGATAAACCAGACATCCGTTTTGGGATGGAATTTGGTGAATTAAACGAAGTTGCTCAACATAAAGAATTTAAAGTTTTCAATAGTGCTGAATTAGTTGTTGGTATTGCGGTACCAGGAGGTGCTAGTTACACTCGTAAAGAAATCGACAAATTAATCGATTGGGTAAAGCGCCCACAAGTTGGAGCACTTGGAATGGTTTATGTAAAATGCAATGAAGATGGCTCTTTCAAATCTTCTGTAGACAAATTTTACGATCAAGAAGATTTAGCAAAATGGGCAGAAGCTACTGGAGCTAAAGCTGGTGATCTAATATGTGTACTTTCGGGAGATACTAATAAAGTACGTGCACAATTAAGTGCTTTACGTATGGAATTAGCCGAACGCCTTGGTTTACGTAAACCAAATGAGTTTGCTCCATTATGGGTAATCGATTTCCCATTATTAGAATTGGATGAAGAAACCGGACATTACCACGCAATGCACCATCCTTTCACCTCTCCTAAACCTGGTCAATTAGAATTATTAGATACGGACCCTGGAGCTGTTAAAGCCAACGCTTACGATTTAGTTTTAAATGGAAATGAAATCGGAGGAGGTTCTATTCGTATTTTCGATAAAGATACTCAAGCAATCATGTTCAAACATCTTGGCTTTACCGAAGAAGAAGCAAAAGCTCAATTTGGTTTCTTAATGGATGCTTTTGAATATGGAGCTCCACCGCATGGAGGCTTAGCTTTTGGTTTAGACCGTTTAGTTGCTATTCTTGGCGGACAAGAAACAATTCGAGATTTTATTGCTTTCCCTAAAAACAATAGTGGTAGAGACGTTATGATCGATGCTCCTGCCGCTTTAGACCAAGAACAATTAAATGAATTAAGTATAGCTTTAAATTTAACTGACAAAGCTTAATCTTTTATCAAATAACATTACAAAAGAGGCTACTTTTTAAATAAAGTAGCCTCTTTTCTATTTCTTAGGAAACTTCCTCGGGGCAAGCCCTGGGGTATTATACCCTTTGGCGGTACCAATAATAAACACAACTATTAATTACATTGTGCTTCTCTAATCCATCCATTAGCAACTCTCCTGTAAACATAATTTCTAAAAACTACACGATCACCAATAGTATAAGTAATTAATCTATTATAATTTGGCACCCCTTCACAAGGGTTTTCTACAACACTATCACACTTTTTAATCAAATTCCATCTAGAAAAATCTCTTTCAAAAATATAACCTCGAAATACTACACGGTCTCCTACTTGGTATACTGTATTTGAACTCCATTCTTCAAGATCATCACATGAATTTGACGGTGCTGGGTTAGGATTATTATCTTCCTCATTTTCATCTTTTTCTTCCTCCCCTTGTTCTTCCTCTTCGGTATTATCATCTCCCCCTCCAACACTTCCTGGATAAGCCTGTAGCGTAGCTTCAATATCTCCACTACTTAACAACCCCGAATTTCTTGGTAATGTATTTCCACTTAAATCTACAATGGTTGGACGACCATTCTTCGAAAAAGTAAAGCTACCGTACATCATTGTACTTCTAACATCCAACTGATCTGTTAATGGCTCTGCATTTTGAGAGATGAAAAATTGATTTTCAGCCCCATCACTAATATTCTCAAACAAAACGTTTACATACTGATCCCTATCGGCTCTATTTTGCTCATGAATAAAACCAAGAGTATGTCCTATTTCATGCACTATAACTCCTACAGACGTTCTAGAACCTAATCGTATAAAACCTCTATCTCTGTTAACTCCCAAGGTTGCTACACCACAATTACACGCTTGTCCATTAGACGAAACAGTCACGTAAGCATCTTCATTCGTCTGCTCTTTGAATTTTATTGATGTTTTAGTCGTCCACTCATTAATCGCTTTATTCCATTCCTCTAAAACGCTACCATTTATACTACTATCAAGGCGATAAACGATTGTATTATTTGGCCACTTTCTTACATACCCCCTACCAATAGTAAGACCTCCTACGTTTGGCGGTTGAGGTGATGGATTAACATTCGGAAAATCACCATCAAAATTATCTTCAAATAGCACCATATCACCAAGAACATAAGTACCATCTCCCTTAGAAGATACCTCGACTTCTGACCCAAAGAGATATCTAGTCACTTTGTTTGACACCTCCAAATCAGTGTTTAATTCAATAGCTGGCGCTTCTTCTTTTGAGCAACTTACAACACCAAGTATAGATATCCCTAGTGCTAGTTTTAAAATTAACTGTTTCATAATTTAGTGTTGACTTTAAATTGTTAGAATTATATATAGCTTAACCAATGATGTGACAGACTTATTTCAATTTGTAAGAATTAAAATTACTTTTTAACATTCCCTAACAAGTAAAAAACAACTTGTCGTATAAATCAGACCAAACAATGACAAAATCTCACATTTCAATCAACCACCTAGATTCAAATACACGAGTCATCTAACCAGAAACTACTTTTACAAAAATCACAAAGTAAATATTGGGTAATTCGCTCCACAATGTGGAGTTAAAAAAACTATAGTACCCATAAGTTTTTATTAACTTTAAGTCCTATGAAAAAAAATATACTGATAACCGGAACCTCTTCTGGTGTTGGATTCGAAAGCGCTTTATTATTTGCCAGAAATGGATTTAAAGTATACGCTACCATGCGGAATCTTAAAAAGGCAGAAAAACTACAATCCGCAATTAGCCAAGAAAATTTAGAGGTTGATATCATAGAACTTGACGTTACAAAAACGGAGACTATTGAAAACTGTGTAGATTCAATCTTAGAAAAAGATGGCAAGATTGACATCCTTCTAAATAATGCTGGAGCCGGGTTTGCGAAAACACTAGAGCAATCGTCATTGGAAGAAATTGATTGGGTAACCGATGTTAATTATACTGGAGTAGTCAGAACGACTAAAGCTGTGCTGCCACATATGCGAAAAGCCAAAAGCGGACACATTATAAACATCACTTCTATCGGTGGACTTGTAGGACAACCTTTTAATGAATTGTATTGCGGAGCCAAATTTGCAGTAGAAGGCTTTACCGAAGGATTAGCCAGTTACATTTCAAAACCATTTGGAATTCATTTTTCAATTGTAGAACCTGGAGGAATTGCTACAGAATTCATGAATTCTGCTGTCGCTAAGACTATTGATGAATCTGGAAATTTAGCTTCAGGAGAATATGAGCCTATATTTCAAAAATATTTAGCTGGCGCTCAAGAACGGGCTTCTAGTGGAGAAAAATCTCCGTACCAAACTGGAGTAGAAGTTGCAGAAATCATCTTAAAAGTAGCCCAACACGAAAACCCACCATTACGCATCCGAACTTCCGAATGGGCTGAGGATATGTGTCAACTGAAAACAAAAAACGACCCCACTGGAAATAAATTAGTCGATAAAGTCTACAACTACTTTTTAAAATAAATCCTTATGACTATTCCTTATTGGATTACCACAGGTTTAATATCTGTGTACCTACTACTCAGCTCTTATTCTTATCTTTTTAGTGACTCAACCATTGAAGGGATAAGAGCTTTAGGCTTTCCTGATTTTTTTCGAATACAATTAGCCATTCTTAAGATTATAGCTGCTTTACTACTAATCATTCCGCAAATACCCGCACCTATAAAAGAATGGGCTTATGCAGGAATTTTCTTTTTTATAATCACGGCAATCATTGCACATTTCGCACATAAAGACCCCATAGCCCTTAATCTTATAAACCTTGTTATAATGGGAATTTTGTTCACTTCTTATTTCTATTTTTCAAGCAAATAAAGAAATCTATGTATTAGGAGGTATAATCAGCTAACGAAGTGTTTTCTAAAATCTTTAACGTACTATCTCGAACTTCAATCATTAGCTTATGCACAGAGCATGCATTTTCATCTGGACAATCATCACACTTTTCATAGTAATTTAAACTCACACAAGGAAGCATAGCTATAGGTCCTTCAAGGGTTCTGATAATTTTAGACATCTGGATTTCATTGGAAGGCTTTAACAGATAATACCCCCCTTGCTTCCCTTTTTTGGAACTTAACACCCCTGCTTTTTTAAGACTAAGTAATATAGATTCTAAATATTTTTGCGAGATATTTTCGCTCTTAGCGATCTCCGAAATAGAGACAGGCTCTTCGCAAGCTTTCTTGGCAATGTACGTCAATGCCTTAATCCCATATTTAGTTTTTTTACTTAACACTTAATCAAATATAACAATTATGTACCCCACAAAAAAAGGGTGCTTAAGTAGCACCCTCTTTTAAATTCAATAAATAGTGAAATTATCTTTTATCTAGATCTGTAAATGGTCTATGATTTTCTCCTGTATAGATTTGACGTGGACGTCCAATCGGCTCTTTCTTCAAACGCATTTCTCTCCACTGAGCAATCCAACCTGGCAAACGACCTAATGCAAACATTACTGTAAACATATCTGTTGGAATTCCCATTGCACGATAGATGATTCCAGAATAGAAATCTACGTTTGGATATAATTTACGTTTCACGAAATACTCATCATTTAACGCTTCTTGCTCTAATCCTTTAGCGATATCTAATACTGGATCAGCAACACCTAAATCTCCTAATACTTCATCAGCAGCAACTTTTATAATAGTTGCACGAGGATCAAAGTTTTTGTAAACACGGTGTCCGAATCCCATTAAACGGAAAGGATCTTGCTTATCTTTAGCTTTCGCCATATACTTTTTAGTATCACCACCATCTTCCTTGATTGCTTCTAACATTTCAAGTACTGCTTGGTTTGCACCTCCATGAAGTGGTCCCCAAAGCGCAGATATCCCAGCAGAAATCGAAGCAAATAAACCAGCATGAGAAGAACCTACAATTCTTACTGTAGAAGTCGAACAGTTTTGCTCGTGATCTGCATGTAGAATTAATAATTTATCTAAAGCATTGATTACAATATCATTTTGCTTGTATTCAGAATTTGGTTTTTTGAATAATAACTTAGCAATATTTTCTACATACCCTAAAGAATCATCACCATAATCCAATGGTAATCCTTGTTTTTTACGTAATGCCCATGAAACTAAAACAGGGAATTTCCCTAAGATAGTAACGATAGCATTATACATTTCCTCTTCTGAATCTACATCTTCTGTTTCTGGATTAAATGCAATCAATGCACTAGTCAAAGATGCTAGCACTCCCATTGGATGTGCTGTCTTTGGAAAACCATCCAAAATTTTCTTTACATCTTCATCAACGTGAGACTGTGCTTTGATGTCAGCTTCAAACTTCGCCAAAGTATCAGCATTAGGAAGATCTCCAAAAATTAAAGCGTATGCCGTTTCTAAAAAGTCCCCTTTTTCTGCTAAATCTTCAATAGCATAACCACGGTAACGAAGTATCCCTTGCTCCCCATCTAAATACGTGATTGCACTTTGACAACTTCCCGTATTTTTGAATCCTGGATCTAAAGTAATAACTCCACCCGATGCTCCTCTAAGAGCTTTGATATCGATTGCTAATTCATTCTCTGTTCCTTTAATTACAGGGAACTCATACTTCTCACCATCGATTTCAATTGTTGCTATTTCTGACATGAATGTAACTCTTTTTTTATTAAAATTTGAAGATTCGCTAATGTACGAATTAATGATAAATCTCCAAGGTTGATTACGTAGAATTTCGACTAAATACTTAAGTATTTTGTTAAATAAATCTTATTGTAAGACAACAGAGAATAGAACATAGAGAATAGACCTTCTGTATATGCAATTTATATAACAACAAGAAAACAAAATGAACCACTATGGACTTAAAGTCCATAGTTTCGGCTGGTGACTGAAAGTCACCCATACAGTCTCCTACTCCAATATAAAATTAGAGCTTCCCCTATCGTCAGGTTTTCTATGATGTTCTAAATATTCATTAACCATTTCATCTGTTATATTGCCTGTACTCCAGCATCCATATCCTATAGCCCAAAAATGACGACCCCAATAACGCTGTTTCAATTCTGGGAATTCTTGTTGCAATTTCCTAGAACTTCTTCCTTTTAGTTTTTTGATCAGATCACTAAGCCTTAATGATGGCCTATATTGAACATGCATATGGACATGGTCTTTGGAAACAACTCCTTTCAAAATTTCGACATCCTCCGATTCGCAGATTTGAATAAGTAAACTGCGGCACCTAACTTGAAGGTCACCTTTTAAAACGGAATACCTGTATTTTGTACTCCAGACTATGTGCGCCGTGAGTCTGGAAACTGAATGACCATGTGTTGATTGCAATGACATGATCCAAAAGTAAGGTTTTTAGAAGCTGAAAGCGAAATGCACTAAAGTGCATAGTTTGAACTATTCCTGAGACCAATCAAATTAAAATTCTATCATCCATTCGCTATATTCTAAAAAAGAAAAGGTCACAAGCCTAGAGACTTGCAACCTTTAATATCATTTAGAAAGTAAAAAAATTACTTTACTTTGAATGCATTTTCTTGAGGAAAATAAGCCACAGCTCCTAATTCTTCCTCGATACGTAATAATTGATTGTATTTAGCCATACGATCAGAACGTGAAGCAGAACCCGTTTTAATTTGACCTGTATTTAATGCTACAGCTAAATCAGCAATCGTATTATCTTCAGTTTCTCCAGAACGGTGAGACATTACAGAAGTATATCCAGCATTATGTGCCATATTTACCGCTGCAATAGTTTCTGTTAAAGTACCGATTTGGTTTACTTTAATTAAGATTGAATTTGCTGTTCCTTCAGCAATACCACGAGATAAACGCTCAACGTTAGTTACAAATAAATCATCCCCAACTAATTGTACTTTATCTCCGATTTTCTTAGTTAAATAATTCCAACCAGACCAATCGTTTTCATCCATACCATCTTCAATAGAAATAATAGGATATTTTTCACATAATTCAGCTAAATAATCAGCTTGCTCTTCGCTTGTTCTAATTACACCAGCATCTCCTTCAAACTTCTTGTAGTCATATTTTCCATCTACATAGAATTCAGCAGAAGCACAGTCTAAAGCTATCTTAACATCATCACCGAATGTATATCCAGCATTTGTAACAGCTAACTTAATAGAATCTAAAGCATCCTCTGTACCTCCAGCTAAGTTTGGCGCGAAACCTCCTTCATCACCAACTGCAGTACTTAAACCTCTATCGTGTAATACTTTCTTTAAATTATGGAAAATTTCAGTTCCTATTTGCATTGCCTGAGTAAAAGACTCTGCTTTTACAGGCATAACCATAAACTCTTGAAATGCGATAGGTGCATCTGAGTGAGAACCTCCATTAATAATATTCATCATTGGTACAGGAAGTGTATTCGCACTAACCCCACCAACGTAACGATATAAAGGCATTCCTAATTCATTAGCTGCTGCCTTAGCAACTGCTAAAGAAACACCTAGAATTGCATTAGCACCTAACTTTGATTTATTTGGAGTACCATCCAATTCGATCATTACCTTATCAATCAAGTTCTGTTCGAAGATCGAATATCCTAATAATTCCTCAGCGATGATGTCATTTACGTTTTCTACAGCTTTAGAAACCCCTTTACCCATGTAAGCGCTTCCTCCGTCACGTAACTCTACTGCTTCATGCTCACCTGTTGATGCTCCTGAAGGTACTGCAGCACGTCCTAACACACCATTTTCAGTAATTACATCTACTTCTACTGTTGGATTTCCACGTGAATCAAGAATTTGTCTTGCGTGAATATTAGTGATAATACTCATTTTTTTCTTTTTTGTTAATTAATGTTACATTTTGGCAATATACGAACACTGCCTGTTTTTGATATTATTATACTGTTACTAATTAGAGATTTCAGAACATAAATATTAGAAGTTAGACTTGACCTTCTTGTGTATGAAAATCTTATTTTAAATTTTGTCTATATTCTAAACTCTATTCTCTAGAATCTATGTTAGCCTAAGTTTGCTATAAATTGATCGAATAAATACGTCCCATCATTTGGCCCAGGACTTGCTTCTGGGTGATATTGAACTGAAAAGATATTCTTATCCTTCAATTTTATCCCTGCTACTGTTCCATCATTCAAATGAAGGTGTGTAATTTCGACATTAGGATTTGTCTCTGCACTTTCCTTCTCTACCGCAAACCCGTGATTTTGTGAAGAAATTTCTCCTTTACCAGTTTCTAAATTCTTCACTGGGTGATTAATCCCTCTATGTCCATTGAACATTTTAAATGTTTTCACTCCCTGAGAAATTGCCAATACTTGGTGCCCTAAACAAATTCCGAAAGTTGGCAAATTACGCTCTACCAATTCCGAAGCTACTTTAATAGCATTCTCTAATGGTTCTGGATCACCAGGCCCATTTGACAAAAAGTAACCATTAGGTTTCCAAGCTTCCATTTCTGAAAGTGGTGTATTATATGGAAACACCTTAATATAAGCATCTCTAGCCGCTAAATTTCTAAGGATATTTCTCTTAATTCCTAAATCTAAAGCTGCAATCTTGTATGTTGCATCTGGATTTCCAAAGAAATAAGGCTCTGAAGTAGATACCTTAGAAGCTAACTCTAACCCTTTCATATCAGGTGTAGCATCCAATTGAGCTTTCAACTCATCTATTTTGTCGACTTCAGTTGAAATTACAGCATTCATTGCCCCGTTGTCTCTGATATAGCTTACTAAAGCACGAGTATCAACATCACAAATAGCTAATAAATTATTTTCTTCTAAAAAAGATTGAAGAGATTTACTTCCTGGTCTTGAATATTCGTAGCTAAAATTCTTTACTACTAAACCTGAAATTTTAATAGAATCAGATTCTACTTCTTCTTCTAAAGTTCCATAGTTACCAATATGTGCATTGGTAGCTACCATAATTTGCCCAAAATAAGAAGGATCTGTAAAAATCTCTTGATAACCTGTGGTTCCTGTATTGAAACACACTTCTCCAAAAACACTTCCTTCTTTTCCTACTGCTTTTCCGTGAAAAATAGTACCATCAGATAACATTATGATGGCTTTTTTCTTAGACTGGTACTTCATAAAAAACTACTTTGAACGTTGATGATTTAAGATTTACCAGTACCTTTTGGGGCTTGATAAATCTGCGCAAAAGTACAACAAATAATAGTTTCGATACAAATGTTCTTCTAGATTTTTAAGCCTTATAATTATCAATAAATCATTAGAACATGACCTTACATTTTATTTCAAGTTGACTTTCACTCAGATACCTTACCTCTATTATCTTCAAGCGATAAAGCTACTTCTCTCTACCCTTAACGAAACAAACTCATAAGTCATAAGCTTCCTCACACAAAAAAACTCAATTAACACTAACGAAGATCAACTCTTAAAAAGATCTACAATTAGTAATACTTTAATCTAATATAAATTTTAAATGAAATTTGATTATCATTTTAACTCGATAGTTATCGAGTTAAAATGATAATGCTCAACATTCTATTATAGAGTATCCAATCTCAATGATTAAAATTACATAAATACTCTTCTATTTTTTTGAAATTTCCCTACACAAATCAACAATCCCATGCGGCAAATAATCAACACTCAAAATATTCACTTTCCTATTTTGATCATTTTTCCTGATTAAAGCATCTGATATTTTATCACTTTTAATCAATTTATGATTCACTTTTTTAGCATTAACCTTGTTTGACCATATTAAAAACTTTTGATATTTAGGATCTTTAATAAATTCTGCAAATGTCTCCCCCAAGACTTTTCCTGATTTCAAAAGACTTGACAATGAAAATGACAGTTCTTTAATTTTAGAAAGCTTTTTATCAAGATCTGCTTTATCGATACCATCTGTACCTAAAGTTAATGTCCAATCTAAAGAAAACAAAGAATCCTTATTGATATTTAGACTAGCTTGCTGAGGCATATATTCTTCACCTTTATAATTATAAAATTTATAACTACTAGTCTTTGACCTCCAAGATTTATTAGAACCAAAAGACTCGAATTTATGAAGCTGATCCGATTTCATATCTTCATACTTTTCTCTATTTGCGTAGTCATCTTCTATAAAGAGATTTATAGATTTAGAATCTTTAGACGACTCATCTCCGAAACATAATGGATAATTTTCAATCAATTCCTTTTGTGCAGAACTATTAGGATTAAATGTATAAAAATTATAATTGTCCAAAAGCTTTAACGAAATACTACTATTGTTTCTTTCATCCCACGCCTTTGAAAAACTCCCTTTAGCTAATATATCTTTAGCTCTTACTAAATCTTCTTCAATAAGAAGTATTACTTTTCCTTGAAGCTGAGATATAGGTAAATTACTTATTGCATTTTTTTCATCTGATTGTGCATCAAAGTACTTTTCAACTTGACTCTTTTCCAGCAAAAGATCTCCTAATTCCTTTTCTATCTCTTTATACAAAAGGTCAATCCTCATCTTAATTAAATCTTTTCTTAATTGAATTAACACATCATCTGTTTGACCTTTATTTATCTCTTTATAATTATCCCAATCTGATATTAAATCAAAATGCGTTAATCCCAATAAAACGAACTCCGTATTACAATGCTCCAGAAAGAACTTCACCTGTTTCAATACCTCTCTAAATTTTGGACCTAAGGCTAAACCCCCATGATAAATATAAAACTCATTGCCTATATACTTTGGCCTCAAATCAAAATATCGTGCTCCACTATTTAATTGCTCTAAAATATTTTTCCCCTGTGTTAAAGCCATATTGTTAACAATATTAACCATATCTTTTGGAATAAGCATTTCAGGGAACATCCTACCTAAAATTGTTACATTACTAAGCTTATACATACCCGCATCATGACTTCCTGGAATACAAATATCTTTAAGCATTTCATTTCCTGAGAAAGTATCACCAATCCAAGTTTGACTAAAATCAAAATTCTCTCTATGAATAGGAAACAAGAAGTCATAAAAATGAGTCCATTCATCACCTGTTTTATCATCTACAATAATTCGCTTTCCTAAACGCCCATCGGGAGTTACAGGATATAAAACGAAAATTTTTTTGCCTGATTTAGCTTTTTCTGTAGTGTTTCCATAAAAGAATGTTTTACCAGCTATCTGGAGTGTTCCTTGAGTTCCGTAATAATGAACCCATTCTTCGTTATAGGATTCCTTACCCAAACTACCATTCTCTATAATTGGTCTAACGAAAAAAGTATTACCACTTCCTAAAGCACTTTTCTGACCATACAGAAAACAATCCCCATTAATCTCAAAATGATTAATCTGATCAAAGCTACCATACATTGTATCAGAAGTATCTCCTAAATCACCATCATTTTTCACAAGTTGTATAAACACCTTATCATCTGACAAAATATTATGTTTAGAAAACCCATATATATAAGTATTATCTCCTTGCTTGAAATATCTTATCGTCTTGTAGTAATTACCCCATTTTTTATTATAAATAGATGAACTTAACTCAAACTCATCATTAATAAAATAAGTAGCAAATTTATTACTCCCCTCACTATGAATATAAAGAAGTAATTTATGCCCTAAAGGAATAACACCAATAACTCCATAGAAATTAGCCCACTGATCTTCATACAATGTTATTAGCTTACCTTCCTTAAAATCCACTTTTTTAATTATGAATTTTTTACCTTCAGTTTGCCCTACCAAGTAAATCGATCCATTTCTCTCAAATGAAAATAAATTAGAACAGTACCCCCCAAAATCCTCGCTACAAACCTCTTCTTTTTCTAAAACTCCGCTAGAATAAATTTCATGTACATAAATTTTACCCCCTTTCCTATGTATAACTACAAAATTCGAGTCCCCAGAAGAAATTGGAAACACGACTTGATATTCGTTACCCCATCTCTCAGAAGTAATTTCACAATAATTAAATTTTCCTTCTTCAGTAAGTCGCTGTGTAAAAAATCTAGACTCATTTTTAGAATACCCAGCTAAGAGAATCTCTTTCATAATTATATAAACATTTAAGTTGTATACAATTATAAAAAAAAGCCTTCCAAATTGGAAGGCTTTCGCATCTAAAATATAGAATATTCTTATTCTTCTTCGTTAGAAGTAGCTTCTGGTGCAGGAGCAGCTGTTTTAGCTTTACCTCCACGACGACTACGACGCGTAGTTTTCTTCGCTGATTTCCCTGTAGTATACACTTCATTGAAATCAACTAACTCGATCATTGCCATTTGAGCGTTATCCCCTAAACGGTTTCCTAACTTAATGATACGAGTATAACCACCTGGACGATCACCTACTTTAGCAGCAACATCTCTAAACAATTCAGTTACCGCATATTTGTTACGTAATCTAGAGAAAGCAATACGACGATTATGCGTAGTATCTTCTTTTGATTTTGTAATCAAAGGCTCAACAAATTGCTTTAAAGCTTTTGCTTTAGCAACAGTAGTGTTAATACGTTTATGCTCGATTAATGAACAAGCCATATTCGCTAACATTGCACTACGGTGTGCAGTTTTTCTACCTAAGTGATTGAATTTTTTTCCGTGTCTCATGACATTTTATTTACCATCATCTTGCTCTATCTACCTCATGTAGAGAGCAAATTATGATGTGATTAATCTTTATCTAATTTGTATTTACTTAAGTCCATACCGAAGCTTAAACCTTTAACATTTACAAGCTCTTCAAGCTCTGTTAAAGATTTCTTACCAAAGTTACGGAACTTCATTAAGTCATTTTTGTTGTAAGATACTAAGTCTCCTAATGTATCAACCTCTGCTGCTTTCAAGCAATTTAATGCTCTGACAGAAAGATCCATGTCAATTAACTTAGTCTTTAACAACTGACGCATATGCAATGACTCTTCATCATAAGTCTCAGTTTGTGCGATCTCATCAGATTCTAATGTGATACGCTCATCAGAGAATAACATGAAGTGGTGAATTAAGATTTTTGCAGCCTCTGTTAATGCATCCTTTGGATGAATAGATCCATCAGATTGAATTTCAAAAACTAGCTTTTCATAATCCGTTTTTTGCTCTACACGATAATTTTCAATACTATACTTTACGTTCTTGATAGGAGTGTAGATTGCATCTGTAAAAACAGTTCCAACAGGTGCATTCGCTTTCTTATTCTCGTTAGCAGGAACATAACCTCTACCTTTTTCAATAGAAATCTCGATATCAAGATTTACTGATTTATCCAAGTTACAAACTACTAAATCTGGATTTAATACTTGAAAACCTGATACAAACTTCTGGAAATCTCCAGCAGTTACTTGCTCTTGTCCAGAAAAAGACATAGAAACTGTTTCATTTTCCACATCTTCGATCTGACGCTTAAAACGTACTTGTTTTAAGTTTAAGATAATTTCAGTCATATCTTCTACGACACCTGAAACTGTAGAAAACTCATGTTCTACTCCTGAAATCCTAACTGAAGTAATTGCAAATCCTTCTAAAGAAGAAAGTAATACTCGGCGTAAAGCATTTCCTATTGTTAAACCATAACCTGGTTCTAAAGGTCTGAATTCGAATTTACCCTCAAATTCAGTAGAATCGATCATGATTACCTTATCGGGCTTCTGAAAATTTAAAATTGCCATGTTTCTTCGTTTTGATTGTTATTCAGTTGCGCGGTATAAAAGCTTGAAGAAAACTAATAAACCCTTTGGCTAAATACCAATATGATAAATTTATTATTTTGAGTAAAGCTCGACGATTAACTGCTCGTTAATGTTCTCCGGAATTTGAATTCTTTGAGGAACAGTTACGAAAGTACCTTCTTTTGTAGCTGTGTTAAAAGTAATCCACTCATATACTGCACTACTAGCAGATAATGAATTATTAATTACCTCTAAAGACTTTGACTTTTCACGAACACCAATTACATCTCCAGCTTTCACTTGGTAAGATGGAATGTTAACGATACTACCATTAACTGTAATGTGACGGTGAGAAACCAACTGACGTGCTCCACTTCTAGAAGAAGAAAGACCCATACGGTAAGCTACATTATCAAGACGAGATTCACATAATTGTAAAAGTACTTGACCTGTAATTCCGTCTGCACGGTTAGCCTTATCAAATAAGTTACGGAATTGCTTTTCCAATATACCGTAAGTATATTTAGCTTTTTGCTTCTCCATTAACTGGACAGCGTATTCACTTTTCTTTCCTCGACGACGGTTATTTCCGTGTTGTCCTGGAGGATAATTTCTTTTTTCAAATGACTTGTCGTCACCGAAGATAGATTGACCGAATTTTCGGCTAATTTTTGTTTTTGGACCAGTATATCTTGCCATTTCTTTTGAATTGAAAATTAAAATTTCGGGTATCTGAGAATTAAGGTCACTGTCCTTCGTCAGAAAAAGCCCCAAAGATATAAATATTAAATTAAAACAATTGTTTTGCGCCAAAGCACAAAACAATTGTTATTATTTTGAAAGTTTTATTCTTTAAAAGAATTAAACTCTACGTCTTTTTGGTGGACGACATCCATTATGAGGAATTGGAGTTACATCGATGATCTCGCTAACTTCGATTCCTGAGTTATGTAATGAACGAATTGCAGATTCTCTACCGTTCCCTGGCCCTTTAACGTAAACTTTTACTTTTTTAAGACCAGCCTCACTAGCTACTTTAGCTGCATCTTCTGCTGCCATTTGTGCTGCGTAAGGAGTATTTTTCTTAGATCCACGGAAACCCATCTTTCCTGCAGAAGACCAAGAAATAACGTCACCTTTCTTATTAGTAAGAGAGATAATGATATTGTTGAATGATGCTGTAACGTGAGCTTCACCTACTGCATCAACAATAACTTTACGTTTTTTTGCGGTTGCTTTTGACTTTGCCATAATTCTGATTTCTAGATTCTGCTATTGAAATTGATGTGAGACACATCTGCACCAATAGTTACCTCTAATTAGTTTTTAGTTACTATTTCTTCTTGTTAGCAACTGTTTTACGTTTTCCTTTACGTGTTCTAGAGTTATTCTTAGTACGTTGTCCTCTTAAAGGTAAACCAACACGATGACGAATACCTCTGTAACATCCGATATCCATTAAACGCTTAATGTTTAATTGAGTTTCAGTACGTAATTCACCTTCGATAGTGAATACACCTACTGCCTCACGGATTTTACTAATTTGGTCGTCATTCCAGTCAGAAACCTTAATACTTTCATCTACTCCAGCATTAGCTAAAATCTCTTTAGCTCTACTACTTCCGATTCCGTAGATATAGGTCAACGCTATAACTCCACGCTTTTGTTTTGGGATGTCTACCCCTGCAATTCTAGCCATAATTTACCCTTGTCTTTGTTTAAATCTAGGATTCTTTTTGTTAATTACATAAAGACGTCCTTTTCTGCGTACAATTTTGCAGTCAGCACTTCTTTTCTTTAATGATGCACGAACTTTCATCTATTTCTAATTTAGTACATTCTAGTTTAAAACTACTTGAAATCAAGTAGCTACTCTTTTGATGAATAATCTTTTAAATCAACATCAAACTATTCATCCAGAAAAACACCCTAAGGTGTTTTCTTATTAGTATCTATAAGTAATTCTAGCTTTTGTAAGGTCATATGGACTCATTTCCAACTTCACCTTATCTCCTGGTAATAATTTAATGTAGTGCATACGCATTTTACCAGAAATGTGCGCCGTTACAACGTGCCCATTTTCTAGTTCTACACGAAACATTGCATTTGACAATGCTTCTATAATCTTACCATCTTGCTCTATTGCTGCTTGTTTTGCCATAAATATTTTTTAGTTAACAATAATCAATTACTTATAATTTGATTCTTAGCGGTTGCAAAAGTAAACAATTCTACTAACAATCATAATTGACTACTATTTACCTTTATTATGCTACTGCTTTACGTTTATTACCTGTCTTCATTAAGCCATCGTAATGACGATTTAATAAATAAGAATTCACTTGCTGCACTGTATCAATAGCAACACCTACCATAATAAGTAATGATGTTCCTCCGAAAAACAATGCCCATCCTTGTTGAACACCTAATAATTTTACTGCGACAGCAGGAAAAACTGCAATAATTGCTAAAAACACAGAACCTGGTAATGTAATCTGAGACATAATCTTATCCAAATAATCACCTGTTTCTGTTCCTGGTTTATAACCTGCAACAAATCCACCACTACGCTTTAAATCATCAGCCATTTTATTAGTTGGTACCGTAATCGCAGTATAGAAGTATGTAAAAACAATAATTAATAATGCAAAAACTAAGTTGTACCAAAAACCAAAAATGTTTTGAAACTCAGCTGTAATCCCTTGAGCTGTTTCTGTATTTGATAATCCAGCTACAGCTGCTGGCACAAACATAATTGCTTGCGCAAAAATAATCGGCATTACACCAGATGCATTCAACTTCAAAGGAATGTACTGACGAGATCCGAACATGTTCTTCTCGTATCCTCCATCAGCGGTACGACGTGCATATTGTACGGGTACTTGACGCACAGCCATTACAAGCAAAATAGATGCCAAGATTACTGCAAACCATATAACAATCTCTAACAATATCATGATTAACCCTCCACCTTCTTCTCCGCTTACACGTGAGATAAAGTTTTGAATATAATATTGTGGTAAGGTTGCGATAATACCAACCATAATTAATAAAGAGATTCCGTTTCCGATCCCTTTATCGGTGATACGTTCCCCTAACCACATTGCAAAGATACACCCTGTAGTAATGATGATTACCGAAGATGCTATAAACGCAAAAGAATTACCCATTGCAAAAGCTGTCTCAGGAAGTGTATTAAACAAATTATAAATATAACCTGGCCCTTGAACCAAAGTAATACCAATAGTTAACCAACGTGTTATCTGGTTTATTTTTTTTCTACCGCTTTCTCCTTCCTTCTGTAATTTCTGAAGATAAGGAATTGCGATACCCATTAACTGAACTACAATAGAAGCAGAGATGTAAGGCATAATACCTAATGCAAAAACAGAAGCATTCGAAAATGCACCTCCAGTAAAAGCATTTAATAATCCTAATAATCCATCCTTTGCTTGGTCATTTAAATTCCCTAGTTGAGAAGCATCGATACCCGGCAATACTACCTGAGCACCAAAACGATAGACCAACAATAGACCAAGAGTCAAAAGAATACGATTCTTTAACTCTTCAATCTTCCAAATACTTTTTATAGTTTCAATTAATTTCATTTTCCTTTTTAGTTAAAAATGGTTGAGCAACAATTTGCCACGAATATAATGGATTCCCAAAATATTTGTGGCAAATTATATAAATTACTTTTCTATTACGATTGCTTCTCCTCCAGCCTTTTCTATAGCAGCTTTTGCAGTAGCAGTAAACTTATGTGCTGAAACTTTAATTTTAGCTTTTAATTCACCTCGTCCTAAAATCTTAACTAACTCATTTTTACGAACCAATCTAGCTCCTATTAATGCTTCGAAATCTACAGTATCTGTTAATTTACCAGCATCAATAAACTCTTGTATCTTATCCAAGTTTATACCTTGATATTCTACACGATTGATATTCTTAAATCCAAATTTAGGCACACGACGTTGTAATGGCATTTGCCCTCCTTCGAATCCTATTTTTCTTGAATAACCTGAACGCGACTTAGCTCCTTTATGTCCACGTGCAGCAGTTCCTCCTTTACCAGAACCCTGTCCACGACCTAAACGCTTTCCTTGTGACTTTACAGCACCTTCAGCAGGCTTTAAATTACTTAAATTCATTTCCTATTGCGTTTTATTCAGTTTCAACAGAAACTAAGTGTTGAACTTTATTAATCATCCCAAGGATACTTTGAGTATCCTCATGCACTTTTGTTTGACCAATTTTCTTTAATCCTAAAGCTTCAAGGATTCTCTTTTGGTTAGCAGTACGGTTGATAGCACTTTTTACTTTTGTAACTTTAATCTTTGCCATAATACCTTATATTAACCATTAAACACTTTAGATAAAGAAACACCACGTTGTCCAGCTACTTGCTCAGCAGAACGTAATTGTAATAAAGCATCAAATGTTGCTTTAACTACGTTATGCGGGTTACTAGATCCTTGGTTTTTAGAAAGTACATCATGTACACCAACAGATTCTAATACAGCACGTATTGCACCACCAGCGATTACCCCGGTACCTTTTGCAGCAGGTATAATTAATACTCTAGCTCCACCGTACTTTCCTTTTTGTTCATGAGGAATAGTTCCATCTGTCAAAGGAATACGTACTAAGTTTTTCTTAGCATCTTCTACCGCTTTAGCAATAGCTTCAGAAACTTCTTTAGATTTTCCTAAACCATGACCAACAACACCACTTTCGTCTCCTACAACAACAATTGCAGAAAAACCAAATGCACGTCCACCTTTAGTTACCTTCGTTACACGTTGCACTCCAACTAAACGATCTTTTAACTCTAAACCACTAGGTTTAACAAGTTCTGCGTTTTTATATTTTTGATACATAGTTTCTTAAAATTTTAATCCAGCTTCTCTAGCTCCGTCCGCTAATGATTTAATTCTACCGTGGTATAAATATCCACCTCTATCGAAAGCTACTGTTTCGATTTTTGCAGCAAGTGCTTTTTCAGCTAACGACTTACCAACTAAGGCAGCGATTTCTGATTTTGTACCTGAAGCATCTGCAATCGCTTTGTCTCGTGAAGAAGCTGCTACTAAAGTTGTTCCTTCTACATCATTAACGATTTGCGCATATATCTCTTTATTACTTCTAAAAATAGAAAGTCTAGGACGTTCAGCAGTACCATTTATTGTAGCACGAACACGTTTTCTAATTTTTAATCTTCTTGATTCTTTTGAGAATGCCATAACTTTAGTTATTATGCAGATTTACCTGCTTTTCTTCTTAATACTTCACCAACAAACTTGATTCCTTTACCTTTGTATGGCTCAGGCTTACGAAAAGAGCGAATTTTAGCGGCAACTTCACCTACTAATTGCTTATCGTAAGAAGTTAATTTAATGATAGGGTTTTTACCTTTTTCTGAAACTGTTTCTACTTTAACTTCTGGAGCTAAGTTTAAAACAATATTATGCGAGAAACCTAAAGCTAAATCTAATTTTTGCCCTTGGTTTGAAGCACGGTACCCTACCCCTACTAATTCTAATTCTTTAGTGAATCCATTAGAAACACCTTCTATCATATTAGCAATTAATGCACGGTACAAACCATGCTTTGCTTTATGATCCTTAGCTTCAGTAGGTCTTTCTAAAGTAATGGTTCCTTCTTCAATCTTTACATCAATCGAATCAATTAATTGAGTCAATTCACCTAACTTTCCTTTTACGGTTACAACGTTGTCTTTTACGTCCACTGTAACACCAGCAGGAATTGTAATTGGATTTTTTCCTATTCTTGACATTTCTTACGGTGTTTTAATATTAATAAACGTAACAAAGTACCTCTCCACCTACATTCTCGCGACGTGCCTGTTTACCAGTCATCACTCCTCTAGAAGTAGATACAATTGCAATACCTAAACCATTTAAAATACGTGGCAATTCACCAGCACCAGAATACTTACGTAAACCTGGCTTACTAATTCTCTGTAATTCTTTAATTACAGGATCCTTAGTTAACTTGTCGTATTTTAAAGCGATCTTGATACTACCTTGTACGGTAGTTTCTTCAAACTTGTAACTTAAGATATATCCTTGATCGAATAAAATCTTAGTTATTTCTTTCTTAACCTTAGATGCAGGAATCTCTACAACTCTGTGCTGTGCAGCACTTGCGTTACGGATTCTTGTTAAGTAATCTGCAATAGGATCTGTATTCATTATAAATGTATTTAGTACTGGTTTTCGGGCACCTACCCCGACTATAAAATAGACGAGGTAGCCGAACCTAATACTGTTAATATTATATGTTGCGTTGTCTTACCAACTTGCTTTTCTAACTCCAGGAATTAATCCTTTGTTAGCCATCTCACGGAACATCACACGTGATAATCCGAATTGACGCATATACCCTTTAGGACGTCCAGTAAGCTTACAACGGTTGTGCATTCTTATTGGAGAAGCATTTTTAGGTAACTTCTGTAATGCTTCATAATCACCAGCTTCTTTTAAAGCTTGACGTTTTTCAGCATATTTAGCTACTGTTTTTGCTCTTTTAACCTCACGGGCTTTCATTGATTCTTTAGCCATAACTAGTTCTTTTTAAAAGGTAGACCTAAATGAGTTAATAATGATTTAGCTTCACTATCCGTTTTTGCCGAAGTAGCAAAAGTGATGTTCAATCCAGAAATCTTATTTACCTTATCGATATCGATCTCAGGAAAGATGATTTGCTCAGTTACACCCATTGAATAGTTTCCACGACCATCAAAACCAGTAGCTTTGATTCCTTGAAAATCACGAACACGTGGTAAAGCTATAGTTACTAAACGATCTAAGAATTCGTACATACGTTCTCCTCGTAAAGTTACTTTAGCCCCAATTGGCATCCCTTTACGTAATTTGAATGTCGCAACGTCTTTCTTCGAAATCGTAGAAACCGCTTTTTGACCTGCTATAGTTGTAAACTCATCTACAGCGTAGTCAATTAATTTCTTATCCGCAACAGCTCCACCGATACCTCTACTCAAAACAATTTTTTGAAGTTTTGGCACCTCCATAATGTTACCGTAGCTAAATTCTTCTTTAAGAGCAGGAATTACTTTTTCCTTGTACTCTTCTTTTAATCTAACTGTATACGACATAACTAAATTACTTCATTTGATTTTTTAGAAAAACGCACTTTAGTTCCGTTTTCAATTCTATATCCTACACGAGTAGTTTCTCCAGATTTTGGATCTACTAACATAAGATTAGAAACATGAATAGGTGCTTCCTTCTTTACAATTCCTCCTTGAGGGCTAGCAGCACTAGGCTTTTGGTGTTTTGAAATCATATTCACACCTTCAACGATCACTTTATTCTTCTCGATGAATACCTTTTGTACCTTCCCTTCTTGTCCTTTACTGTTTCCAGCAATAACTTTTACTAAGTCTCCTGTTTTGATCTTTAATTTTGCCATTTTTATATGAATTAAAGCACTTCAGGTGCTAGTGAAACAATTTTCATGAAAGACTTATCACGAAGTTCTCTTGCTACTGGACCGAATACACGTGTTCCTCTCATTTCCCCTGTTGCATTTAATAATACACAAGCGTTATCATCGAAACGGATGTAAGATCCATCTGCTCTACGTACTTCTTTTTTGGTACGAACAACTACTGCTGTAGAGACAATACCTTTCTTCACTTGTCCGTTAGGTGCTGCATCTTTTACAGAAACAACAATTTTGTCACCAACAGAAGCATATCTTTTCTTTGTACCACCTAATACTCTAATAGTAAGTACTTCCTTACCACCTGTATTATCCGCTACTCTTAATCTAGATTCTTGTTGTACCATGTTACTTAGCTCTTTCTATTACTTCTACTAATCTCCAACACTTCGACTTACTTAACGGACGAGTTTCCATAATTTTTACGGTATCACCGATATTACAGTCGTTATTTTCGTCGTGTGCAACGTACTTTTTCGTTTTCAATACGAACTTTCCGTACATTGGGTGTTTTACTTTTTTTACCTCAGAAACTACGATTGATTTCTGCATTTTGTTACTCGTAACAACACCGATACGTTCTTTTCTTAAATTTCTTTTTTGTTCCATCTTTGGCGCAGAATTAAGCGTTCACTTCTCTTTTAGTTAACTCAGTAGCGATTCGAGCAATAGATCTTCTCAAGTTGCGTAATTGCAATGGATTTTCTAGCGGAGAAAGCGCATGAGCCATTTTCAATTCTGAATACGCTTGCTTTGACTTACCAAGTTCTTCTTGTAACTCAGCTATAGAAAGTCCTATGATTTCTGTTTGTTTCATGTGTCTTTTCTTTAAATTAGTTATCAAAAATTAAGCTTGATAGTCTCTAGCTACAATAAACTTTGTTTTTACTGGTAACTTTTGTGCTGCCAATCTCAATGCTTCTTTAGCTACATCGAAAGGCACACCAGCTACCTCAAACATTATACGTCCTGGCTTTACAACAGCAGCCCAGTATTCAACAGCACCTTTACCCTTACCCATACGTACCTCTAGAGGTTTCTTCGTAATAGGTTTGTCTGGAAAGATCATGATCCATAAAGAACCTTCTCTTTTCATGTAACGTGTTGCAGCAATACGTGCAGCTTCTATTTGACGAGCCGTGATAAAATTCGAATCTAATGATTTGATTCCGAAAGTTCCGTTTGATAAAGTAGTACCTCTTTGGGCAATACCTTTCATACGTCCTTTTTGTTGCTTACGGAATTTCGTTCTTTTAGGCTGTAACATTGTCTAAAATCTTTTAATTATTTTCTGCGACGAGATCTATTATTACCACGTCCGCCTCTATCATTTTTACCACCTTGCTTCTTAGAAAGACCTACAAGTGGAGATAATTCTCTCTTACCATAAACCTCACCTTTCATAATCCACACTTTAATTCCCATTCTACCATAAGTAGTATGAGCTTCAACTAAAGCATAGTCAATATCAGCTCTGAACGTAGATAAAGGTATACGCCCTTCTTTATAAGCCTCCGAACGTGCCATTTCCGCACCATTTAAACGACCAGAAATTAATACTTTAATTCCTTCTGCGTTCATACGCATAGCCGCTGCAATAGCCATCTTAATTGCACGACGGTAAGAAATACGATTTTCGATCTGACGAGCAATACTAGAACCTACTAAAAAGGCATCTAATTCTGGACGTTTAATTTCGAAAATATTTAATTGTACTTCTTTTCCTGTAATTTTCTTAAGCTCTTCTTTTAACTTATCAACTTCTTGACCTCCTTTACCAATAATGATACCTGGTCTAGCTGTTGTTATAGTAATAGTAACTAACTTAAGTGTTCTTTCAATAATTACTCTAGATACACTAGCTTTTGACAAACGAGCATGGATATACTTTCTGATTTTGTCATCTTCCGCAAGCTTATCTCCGTAATCGTTTCCTCCGTACCAGTTAGACTCCCATCCTCTGATGATTCCTAATCTGTTTCCAATTGGATTTGTCTTTTGTCCCATACTATTTACGAATTGCTTTGTGTATTTTTAGATCCAACTACTAAAGTCACGTGATTTGAACGCTTTCTGATACGATGTGCTCTACCTTGTGGAGCAGGACGTAATCTCTTTAACATAGTCCCTCCGTCAACACGAATTTCAGAAACAATTAAATCTGCCTCTTCGATATCCGCATCTTCGTTCTTCGATTGCCAGTTAGCTAAAGCTGATAATAACAACTTTTCTAAACGACGTGAAGCTTCTTTAGGACTAAACCTTAAGATCTGAAGTGCTTTTTCTACTTTCTCACCACGAACTAAATCCGCTACTAAACGCATTTTACGAGGTGATGTAGGGCAATTATTAAGCTTCGCGATAGCGATTTGCTTTTTCTCGGCCTTTAACCTTTCGGCCATTTGCTTTTTACGAACTCCCATTGCCTATTATTTTTTTCCTTTACCTTTTTTATCCGCACCATGCCCTCTATAAGAACGCGTTGGTGAGAACTCTCCTAATTTATGACCTACCATGTTCTCAGTTACATATACTGGAACAAACTGACGTCCGTTATGAACAGCAATTGTCTGCCCTACGAAATCAGGACTAATCATTGAAGCTCTAGACCATGTTTTGATCACTGTCTTTTTGTTAGCCTCAACATTAGCTAATACCTTCTTCTCTAACTTATAGTGGATGTAAGGTCCTTTTTTTAATGAACGTGCCATATATTACTTCTTTCTACGTTCTACAATATATTTATTACTCGCTTTAGTCTTAGATCGGGTTCTGTATCCTTTAGCAGGTAAACCTTTTCTAGAACGTGGGTGACCTCCAGACGCTCGTCCTTCACCACCACCCATTGGGTGATCAACAGGGTTCATCGCTACTGGTCTCGTACGAGGACGACGTCCTAACCAACGAGAGCGACCCGCTTTACCTCCTACTAATAATTGGTGATCACTGTTAGAAACAGCTCCAATTGTAGCAGCACAAGCAACTAAGATCATACGCACCTCACCAGAAGGCAATTTCACAGTTGCGAATTTACCATCACGCGCCATCAACTGAGCAAAAGCTCCAGCTGAACGTGCCATAACAGCACCTTGACCAGGATGTAATTCGATACAAGAAATGATAGTACCTAACGGAATTGCACTTAACGGCAACGTATTTCCAATTTCAGGAGCAGCATCTGGCCCAGACATTACTGTTTGACCTTCTTGCAACCCGTTCTGAGCAATGATATAACTCTTCTCTCCTCCTTCGTACTTTACTAACGCGATGAACGCAGTACGGTTTGGATCGTATTGTATAGAATCAACAACTCCAGAAACGCCATGATTAGCTCTCTTGAAATCAATAACTCTATAACGTCTCTTGTGACCTCCACCTTTATAGCGAACGGTCATCTTTCCTTGATTATCTCTACCCCCTGACTTCTTCAAAGGAGCCAATAATGACTTCTCTGTTTTAGCACCTTTAGTTAACTGGTCGAAACCATTTACAACTCTAAAACGCTGCCCAGGAGTGATTGGTTTTAATTTTCTTACTGACATCTTTTAATTCCTTAAAGATTACTATATAAATCAATCGTATCACCATCAGCCACCTGTACGATAGCTTTCTTGTAAGCATTTGTCTTACCAGTAATAACTCCTGACTTCGTATGTTTAGAGTTTCTATCTGGACGTACATTTATAGTACGCACTTTATCAACTGAAACCCCATAAGCTTTTTCAACAGCTTGTTTGATTTCAATTTTATTAGCTCTCTTATCCACTACAAACGTAAAGCAGTTTCTCACCTCACTTAAGTTCGTAGCCTTTTCCGTAATAACAGGTTTAATTAAAATTCTCATGACCTCTTATTTACTTAAATTAGTTTCAATTCCTTCTATCGAACCTTCCAACAACACAACATTAGCCGCATTTAATACTTTATAAGTACTTAACTCAGAAGCCAAAATCACTTCAGTATTCTGAATATTACGAGAAGACAAATAAACATTCTTATTTTCAGATCCTAACACGAATAACGACTTCTTAGCATCTAATCCTAACGACTTCAATACTGCTACAAAGTTTTTAGTTTTAATTTCTTCGAAATTAAAATCCTCAACTACAGTTACCGCTTGCTCACCAGCCTTAATACTTAATGCCGACTTACGCGCCAAACGCTTAACGTTCTTATTCAACTTGAAAGAATAGCTACGAGGTCTTGGCCCAAAAATACGACCTCCACCACGAAACACAGGAGACTTGATACTACCCGCACGAGCTGTACCTGTTCCTTTTTGCTTCTTCAACTTTCTCGTACTACCAACAATCTCTGCTCTCTCTTTAGCTTTGTGCGTACCCTGACGTTGATTAGCCAAGTACTGCTTCACATCTAAATATACAGCATGCTCATTTGGTTCAATAGCAAAAACAGCATCAGAAAGGTTTGCCTTTCTACCTGTTTCTTTTCCTTTAATATCTAAAACTGCTACTTCCATTACTTCACTACAGTTACATAAGCATTTTTGTGACCTGGCACACACCCTTTCACAACAAGAAGATTCTTTTCAGAAACTACTTTTAACACTTTTAAATTTTGAACTTTTACAGTATCACCACCCATTTGACCAGCCATACGCATTCCCTTGAATACACGTGCCGGATAAGAAGCCGCTCCAATAGAACCTGGCGCTCTTAAACGGTTATGCTGACCATGAGTTGCCTGTCCAACACCACCAAAATTGTGACGCTTTACAACACCTTGAAATCCTTTTCCTTTTGACGTACCAACTACATCAACAAATTCACCTTCAGCGAAGTGTTCTACAGTAACCACATCACCTAAATTTAATTCCCCATCAAAATCTTGAAATTCGACAACTTTACGTTTAACAGGCGTTCCCGCTTTCTTAAAGTGACCAATAGCCGCTTTAGTTGCGTTCTTGTCTGCCTTGTCATCGAAACCAAGCTGAACAGCATTATAACCGTCAACTTCTTCAGTTCTGACTTGGGTAACCACACATGGACCAACCTCAATAACGGTACATGGAATATTCTTTCCATTCTCGTCAAAGATGCTCGTCATGCCAATCTTCTTTCCAATTAACCCAGACATTTGTTATTAATTTAATTTACTAATTATTAAAAAATTAAGGCCGAAAAAACACATTCGACCTTAGACTGTATTCTTTCTTCCGTTTTACCTTCGCCCGCAGCGGAAGGTCATGTTAATCTCCACCAAGTGGAAATTTAGGACTGCAAAAGTACTGAATTATTTATAATTTCCAAATAATCAACAAGAAATGTTTTCGGAAAGATTTTAAATATTGGATTTTCAGCTAATTTGATATTGGAAATAGCAGGTAGTAGGTAGTAGGTAGTAACCTGAGTTCGATTATTATTTAAGTGATTCTATGGCATAAAAAAAGTAGATTTTTAGTAAATTAAAGTACTAAATTTCAATTTAAAGCCAAGAAATCTACTTATGATCGATCATGATAAAATTACAGATATTTCCTGTTTTATTGACGAATTTTGCAAAGAATATCACAATACTGTTGATCCCTATTTACTGGGTAATAAGCCCAAACGTAGTCCGAAAATGAATACAAGTGAAGTAATCACAATTTCTGTGATTTTTCATCTTAGTGGGTTTAGGACTTTTAAGCATTTTTATATTTTTTACGTACAGAAGCATATGGCATCAGAGTTTCCTCGTACAGTATCATATAATCGATTTGTAGAGCTTATGTAACAATCTACAATGCCGATGACTTTATTTTTGAATACCTGTGTTTTAGGTAATTGCACAAGTATTTCATTTGTTGATTCTACTCCCATTAGAGTTTGCAAAAACAAAAGGATTAAACGTAATAAAGTCTTTGAAGGTATTGCCACCACTGGCAAATCAAGTATGGGATGGCTTTACGGATTTAAACTCCATATCATTATTAATGATAAAGAAGAAATACTTTCCTTTACTATTACTCAAGTTAATGTAGACGATAGAACTCCTTTAAAAACAAAGTCCTTCGTAGAGAAAATCTTTGGGAAATTATTTGGAGACAAAGGTTATGTAAGAAAAGAGTTAATGGAAAATTTATTCATTGATGGAGTTCAGATTTTTACCCTTATAAGAAACAATATGAAAAATTCCCTGATGACTATAAATGATGAAATTTTACTACGTAAAAGATCTTTGATCGAAACCGTAAATGACGAATTGATATATCAAATAGAACATTCAAGACATCGAAGTTTCGAAAACTTTATCACTAATATGATCTCAGGGCTTATAGCATATAGCTTTTTACCGAAAAAACCATCGCTAAAATTTCAAAATACAAAGACCAATCAACTAGCTGTTTTTTTCCTCAACTCTTTGATTTGCCTATTACGTAACTTCTTAATGTCTCTAACTTCTTTTTTTCTCAACTGCTTTAACCCTTTGATCTCTTTAAGCTTTTTCCTCTCAAAACTCGCACTATCATTTACAGCACCATACTCCCCCTCTTTCTTAGGCTTATCAATATCTACCCTAACACCGACTGTCAAACCTATATAACCAAGATTCTCCCTATCTCTGTCCCCATTAGTAAAATCACTGGCCGACACTTTTCTCTCTCCATTAACATCTTTCACATCAAACTCAGACACAAAACTAACAAGCGCCGTAAACCTTGAATTAAAATACACAAAAGGAGTTATTTTATACTCATAATCTAGACCCACACCCAACCCTAAAGTATTAGCCGAAACACTTCTAGAAGTACCACCATTATAAAGAGAGTTATTTTCATACCTCAGATAACCAATAGAGAAATTTCCCACTAACTGATGCTTATCATAATCTTCTGACAAAAAGAAATACAATTTAGGTGCCATGTAATTCAACTCCACTTCACTATCAACATCAACGCTTGTTCCAACTAAGGCTTCTTCAAAAAAACCACCATCAAAATTAGCCCTGTCGTCTGAATGAAGATTACTAAAAAAAAGACCAAAACCCCAAACGTCATTAACCTCATACCCTAGATCGACCTCATAAAGATTCCCAAACTTTAACTTCTTAAAGTGCTTTTCCACATCTTCTGAAAGATCTGATTGAATTCTACCTGTTAAGAAGCCAAAACCAACACTAGTATTTAAACGAATTTTCCTGAACTGAGAATAGCAAGAAATAGATAAACAGGTTAAAATGAGAAATAAAAAATGTTTCAAGATTCCAGTTTTTTGCAATCTAATTAAAAAAAGCGATAATATTAAAAATATCTATCTCTTTAAAAACCAACAGCCCCTTACAAATAAGACTCTATTTCTTTTGTAATATTTGAATCAGATGGTCTTGTTGCATTTTTATTAATTATATTTCCTTCTTTATCAATTAAAATAAATCGAGGAATCCCCTTAACCATATAATCTTTAACAAAAGAATTCTCTGGATTTTCAACAAACAAATGAACCACTATGGACTTAAAGTCCATAGTTTCGGCTGGTGACTGAAAGTCACCCATACAGTCTCCTACTCCAATATAAAATTAGAGCTTCCCCTATCGTCAGGTTTTCTATGATGTTCTAAATATTCATTAACCATTTCATCTGTTATATTGCCTGTACTCCAGCATCCATATCCTATAGCCCAAAAATGACGACCCCAATAACGCTGTTTCAATTCTGGGAATTCTTGTTGCAATTTCCTAGAACTTCTTCCTTTTAGTTTTTTGATCAGATCACTAAGCCTTAATGATGGCCTATATTGAACATGCATATGGACATGGTCTTTGGAAACAACTCCTTTCAAAATTTCGACATCCTCCGATTCGCAGATTTGAATAAGTAAACTGCGGCACCTAACTTGAAGGTCACCTTTTAAAACGGAATACCTGTATTTTGTACTCCAGACTATGTGCGCCGTGAGTCTGGAAACTGAATGACCATG
This sequence comes from uncultured Aquimarina sp., assembly GCA_947499005.1. GTDB lineage: Bacteria > Bacteroidota > Bacteroidia > Flavobacteriales > Flavobacteriaceae > Aquimarina. The sequence continues at coordinate 23,125 of CANMML010000024.1, read as the reverse complement.
TGTTGATTGCAATGACATGATCCAAAAGTAAGGTTTTTAGAAGCTGAAAGCGAAATGCACTAAAGTGCATAGTTTGAACTATTCCTGAGACCAATCAACAATAAAGCAAAGATAGAAGTAGAGAGTATTAATTTTAAAAATTTCATTGTTATAGTCTATTTATTATTAGCTAATTACCAATACAACAAAACCCAACACAAACCGTCAGTTATGTAAAAATATTGGACACAAAAAAACCTCGAAGATTATTCTTCGAGGTTTTTATTATACTACAAGTGTTTTAATATCACACTTTGATCTCTACTTCAACACCACTTGGTAACTCTAACTTCATCAACGCATCGATTGTTTTAGAAGAAGAACTATAGATATCTAACAATCTCTTGAAAGAGCTCAATTGAAATTGCTCACGAGATTTCTTGTTTACGTGAGGAGAACGTAATACTGTAAAGATTTTCTTGTGTGTTGGTAATGGAATTGGACCCGTTACTACAGCACCTGTACTTTTTACAGTCTTAACGATCTTCTCAGCAGACTTATCTACTAAGTTGTGGTCGTATGACTTTAATTTTATTCTAATTTTTTGACTCATTTTGCAATTTTTTAACTAGCTCCGTTAGCTGCTTTAATTACTTCCTCAGAGATGTTAGATGGAGTTTCTGCATAGTGAGAAAATTCCATACTAGACGTTGCACGTCCTGAAGAAAGTGTACGTAAAGAAGTAACGTAACCAAACATTTCAGATAATGGCACGATCGCCTTAACTACTTTAGATCCTGAACGGTCACTCATGTCATTTACCTGACCACGACGACGGTTCAAGTCACCTACGATATCCCCCATATTTTCTTCTGGAGTTAATACCTCTAGTTTCATCATTGGCTCCATGATTACCGCTTTTGCAGCTCTTGCAGCAGCTTTGTAACCTAATTTAGCAGCCAATTCGAAAGATAACTGATCCGAATCTACATCATGATAAGATCCATCCTTTAAAGTAACTTTCATAGCATCCATTTCGAATCCAGCTAAAGGACCATTTTTCATAGCCTCTTTAAATCCTTTCTCTACAGACGGAACGAATTCCTTAGGAATGTTACCCCCTTTAATAGTAGATTCGAACTGTAAACCAACTTCACCTTCATCAGCAGGCTCCATAGTAAACACAATATCTGCGAATTTACCACGTCCACCAGATTGCTTCTTGTAAACCTCACGGTGATCTGCAACAGCTGTAATTGCCTCTTTGTACTCAACCTGTGGCTGACCAACATTTACCTCTACTTTAAACTCACGCTTTAAACGATCTACAATGATATCTAAGTGAAGCTCTCCCATCCCTGAAATAATCGTTTGACCTGAAGCCTCATCTGTTTTCACTTGGAAAGTTGGATCTTCTTCCGCTAACTTAGCTAAAGACATACCTAACTTATCTACATCTGCCTTAGTCTTAGGCTCTACCGCGATACCAATTACTGGATCAGGGAAGTCCATAGATTCCAAAATAATTGGATTCTTTTCATCCGACATTGTATCTCCAGTCTTAATATCTTTAAAACCTACAGCAGCTCCAATATCTCCTGCTTCGATAAAATCGATAGCATTTTGCTTATTAGAGTGCATTTGATAGATACGAGAAATACGCTCTTTCTTACCTGAACGGTTATTTAAGATATAAGAACCTGCATCTAATCTTCCTGAATATGCACGAAAGAAAGCTAAACGTCCCACGAAAGGATCTGTAGCAATCTTAAATGCTAATGCAGCAAATGGCTCTGTTACATCTGGCTTTCTCAACACCTCTTCTTCTGTATTAGGATCTATACCAACAATCGCATCCTTATCCAATGGAGAAGGCAAGTAACGACATACAGCATCTAATAAGAACTGAACTCCTTTGTTTTTGAAAGCAGAACCACAAACCATAGGAATGATAGACATATCCATTACAGCAGCACGTAATGCAGCATGCACTTCGTCTTCAGTAATAGAATCTTCATCTTCCATGTATTTTTCTAAAAGATTCTCATCGTAAGCAGCAACCTCTTCGATTAACTTCCCACGTAATTCACGAGCTTCTTCTTTTAAATCTTCTGGAATTTCAATAACATCAAAAGTAGCCCCTTGTGTTTCATCATGCCATACAATAGCACGGTTCTTCACTAAGTCTACAATCCCTTTAAAATCAGCTTCATCACCAATGTTTAAAACGATAGGCACTGCATTAGAACCTAACATATCTTTCACCTGCTTACAAACAGCTAAAAAATTAGATCCTTGACGGTCCATCTTATTAACAAACCCCATACGAGGCACTTTGTAATTATCAGCTAAACGCCAGTTAGTTTCCGATTGAGGCTCAACACCATCAACAGCACTAAACAAGAATACTAAACCATCTAATACACGTAAAGAACGATTTACCTCAACGGTAAAATCAACGTGACCTGGAGTATCAATAATGTTAAAGTGATATCCTTTAGCTTCTTTAGTTGGCTTACCATTTTCTGTAGGAAATTGCCAAGTACAAGTTGTAGCAGCCGATGTAATCGTAATACCACGCTCTTGCTCTTGCTCCATCCAGTCCATAGTCGCTGCACCATCGTGCACCTCACCAATTTTATGACTTACTCCTGTATAATAAAGGATACGCTCAGTAGTTGTAGTTTTACCTGCATCAATATGGGCAGCAATACCAATATTTCTAGTATATTTTAAATCTCTAGCCATGGTTCTATAAATTAAAATCTAAAGTGTGAGAATGCTTTGTTTGCTTCTGCCATCTTGTGCGTGTCAACTCTTTTCTTAACCGCAGCTCCTTCTTCTTTTGCCGCTGCTAAAATTTCAGCAGCTAATTTATTTGCCATTGATTTCTCATTACGCTTACGAGCGAATAAGATTAACCATTTCATAGCTGTAGAGATCTTACGATCTGGACGGATTGGATTTGGAATTTGGAATGTTGCTCCCCCTACACGACGCGAACGTACTTCTACGTGTGGCATCACATTAGTTAATGCATCTTTCCAGATTTCTAAAGCCGTCTTCTCTTCGTCTTGGTTCTTTTCTTCTACGATGTCAATAGCATCATAGAAACATTTGAAAGCAGTCGATTTTTTACCATCCCACATCATCATGTTTACGAATCGAGTTACTAACTGATCGTTAAACCTTGGATCTGGAAGAATCGGCCTTTTTTTCGCCTTTCTTTTTCTCATTTCTTGTCTTCAGTTTTAAAGGTAGAAAGTCGAGGCTAGAAATTATCTATTCTCTATTTTCTATCTTCTAATTTGTTAAAATTTTACTTACTGTCTTTAGGTCTTTTTGCCCCGTACTTAGATCTACGTTGTGTACGACCTGCTACCCCTGCGGTATCAAGTGCTCCACGAACGATGTGATATCTAACTCCTGGCAAATCTTTAACCCTTCCACCTCTAACCAATACTATCGAGTGCTCTTGCAAGTTGTGTCCTTCACCTCCGATGTATGCATTTACTTCTTTACCATTCGTTAATCTAACACGCGCTACTTTACGCATTGCTGAGTTAGGTTTTTTTGGAGTGGTAGTGTAAACACGTGTACATACACCGCGACGCTGTGGGCACGAATCCAAAGCAGCCGATTTACTCTTCTTGGTTATTTTGGCTCTTCCTTTACGTACTAATTGCGAAATTGTTGGCATAATATGCTTTACCTGTTAATAAATATTTCTAATCCTTATTCTAAGGACGTGCAAAAGTAGAATATTTTTCTATTAAATCAAACTGACTAAGAGTTATTTGACGTTTTGAAGCATATTTAACATTTAGAAAAGCTTTTTTTAGGAGATTATCCTGTTTTAAAACCAATAACAGCTTCAATTTCATTTAAGACTAAACTCCTCCACTTTCCCTCTAAAGTAATTTCATCAACACTATTTTTTAGCCACTCAGAGAATGAGATTGCAAAAATTTTCTACCAACCTAACAAATAGCAAAACTTTAACACATTGCAAATAATTGTAAAACAGACAACTAACTCAACAACACCACATATACATAAAGTTAAACAACTATTTAATTGCATAAAAAAAGATTTCAATTTATTTTTGAAACAAATATGAGTCCCCACATATTACACCTACCCTGACGACAAGTAATAGTAAAACTAAACAAACTACGACAATGTTAGCAAAGGACGAGTACCTAGCAATCTTAAAAGATTTCAAAAACGAAACAGAAAATTTGAAACTAACTTGGGAAAAATCAAATCAAACGAGTTTCAAATTGAAAAGCAGAAATAATGACATTAATATCATTATTCAGAAATACGAGGATGTTAGATCTAAATCTAATAAAACCAACTTTTTATTTAACGTATCTAATGAACAGTCTAAGGACATTATTGTATCCATAGACAGCAGTACAGAAAAGGAGTTTTACGAAGAACTGTATAACCTTTTTCAAGCTATATCCTATAATATTGAAAAAAGCAATATTAGCTTGTTAAAAAATTTAATTTCAGAATTTACTGACTCATAGAATTCATCCATAAATAATACTTAGGTGAGTCGCTGTTCTATTTATCTTTATTAGACTTATTAAAGAAATAGATATAATACATCACATTTTTTGATAGAACCCCCAACCTAACTTTCTATCAAGCAACTCTACTTTTTGCTATTTATTTTTACGTTTAAAAAGCTGGATTTGAATTTACTCATCTCATTCAAATAGCAATCCCCTATGTGAATTATGTTTGAACTGAGTACATATTCATCTTTAAGCAAGCAGCTTTATTACTCATTTAAATCGATGGTATTTTGATCAAGATTTCAACATAGAAATTGTTGCAATGATTTCCCATATACAATCAGCATCATATTTTTTATCAAAAATTCTATGTAAACGTGTACCTTTCACTCACTTTTATGCTGAAAAAATTTTTACTACATATAATAAGCATCCTTTCATGTACTTTCATTTTTGGACAAAATGAAAAAGTGATTTATTTACAGGTAATTACAAAAAAAGATACGATACAAAATACTTTTAATGATTTTAAAAGTTTAGAAAATCATATCGATCAAATTTCAGAAGAAATTCAAAGAGAAGGTTTTTTCGCATCATATTACACTGCCCCTTTAAGAATTAACGATAGCATCTATAGCAGTCAACTAATATCTCATTCTAAAACTAATATCGTTCATATTGAAAACTGGGATGCTCTTCAAGCATTTTCCATTGATAACAAGAAGGATTTTTTAAAAAGTGATGCCATCATCCCTTATCTAAAAGGTCTAAATAAAGAATTCTCTTCTCAAGGAAGCCCTTTCAATAAGGTTCAATTAAAAAATTTAAGAACAAAAAATGACACCCTATTCGCTTCGCTTCATATTTCGAATATTGCGCCAAGAAAAGTAGATAGCATAATTATCAAAGGGTATCCTAGATTCCCACAAACATTCGCCAAACACTTTGCTGGCATCCGAAAAGGAATGTTGTATAACAATGAAAGAATCATTGAAAAAGCAAACTCCCTAAACAATCTTCCCTTTGTAAACACTATCAAACCAGCCGAAGTACTATTCAACCCTAAAAAAACAACATTATATATATACGTTAAAAAGAAGAATGCCAATAACTTTGATGGTTTTTTAGGTTTTGCCACCAATGAAGAATCTGGCAGTTTTGAACTAAATGGATATTTAAATTTAAATCTTGTAAATAATTTACACTTTGGAGAAACGTTGAATTTAGCATACAAGAGTGATAATGAAGACCAAACACAGTTAAATATAAAAGCCAAGCTGCCTTACATCTTTAAAACACCTCTTGGTCTTGTAGGACAGATTAATATTTTTAGACAAAAAGAAACTTTTTCTTCTACAGAATTAAGACTTGGATTAAATTATGCGCTAAGCCCCAAGTCGGAAGTATTAGTTGGATTTACAAGCACAGAATCTGCAGACTTAATGAATAATACTGCGGTGGCCGGAATCATTAGCAGGGACTTTGATGCTTCTTTTGCAAATGTTCAATATCAATTTACGCAACGAAAAGAGAGTTTATTATTCCCTATTAAAACTTCTATTTTATTAGATTCTGAAATTGGTAGCCGTCAAGAATCTTTACAACCTAAAGTGAATCAATATAAAATTCAATTGAAAGGGAATCATATTTTTCAAATCAACAAACGAAACAGTGTTTACATTCAAAATGAAACTCGATACTTAAATTCTGACAATTATATTGCTAATGAATTATTTCGGTTTGGAGGAATTTTATCCATTAGAGGATTTGAAGAAAACAGCTTAAGAGCGTCTTTTTATAATGTTACGAATACCGAATATCGTTTTCAACTTAGTGAAGCCATTTATGCTCATAGCATTATCGATTTTGCTATAATCGACAATCAAGCATCTAGAACCACTACTGACCCAACTCCGATCGGTGGTGACAACCTTACTAGTTTTGGAATAGGTCTGGGGCTTATCACAAAATCTGGATTATTCAAACTTAATTATGCTAACGGAACTAGTGACAATATTCCTTTTGAATTCAGCAATTCTAAAGTCCATTTTAGTCTAACTGCATTTTTCTGATAATATAATTTAGGCATATCATCTCTCCCTTTTTTTTTTAAAATGAAACCAATAATACAGAAAGGTCAATTAGAATTATTTCGATACAATTTCACTACGCTTCCTACTATAAAATCACTAAACGCAAGCAATTCAAATATTCGATCATCAATGACCCAACTAAAATTAATGAGTAATCAATATGACACTTCTACGTTAAACCCCTTATTTGTTTCCTAAGAATAAGTACTTTTGATGCATGCAAAATGAATCTCTACTTTTTGGTTTTCACGCCGTGATAGAAGCTATCAAATCAGGGAAACCTATTGATAAAATATTTCTTCAAAAAAATCTCCAAGGAGATTTAGCCAAAGAACTTATTCAATTATTACGTGATCATAAGATTACTCCTAATACTGTTCCTGCTGAAAAGCTAAATAAGCTTACTCGAAAAAGTCATCAAGGTGTTGTTGCATTCACCTCACCTGTATCGTTTCAGGATTTAGAAGAACTAATTATACAAACTCAAGAGAAAGGTGAAGTTCCTTTTTTCATTCTACTAGACGGAGTTACTGACGTCCGTAATTTTGGAGCAATTATTCGTTCTGCTGAATGCACTGGAGTACATGGCATCATCGTACCTAAAACAGGTTCTACCCCTATATCTGGAGATACTGTAAAGACTTCTGTTGGCGCTGTTTTTAATGTCCCTATTTGCAAAGTGGATCATATTAAAGATGCCTTATTTTTATTACATTCTTGTGGAATACAAACGGTAGCAGCAACAGAAAAAACAGAACAACTTATCTATAATGTTGATCTAAAGAATCCTACAGCTATTGTTATGGGTTCCGAGGGATCTGGAGTTTCATCTGGGGTATTAAAAACGGTCTCGGAAAAGGCTAAACTTCCCATGTTTGGAGAAATTAGCTCTTTAAATGTTTCTGTAGCTGCTGGTACTTTTATGTATGAAATTGTAAGGCAACGTATCGATTAGTAAATTAAAACACAATCCTCCATATAATAAAAGTGCTTTTTTCTATTTTTAAATTATGAAAAAGCACTTTTTATTTTTGGTATTACTGCCCTTCTTTAGTCTATTTGCTCAAAAGCAGATTCAGATTGAAGATATTTGGGACGGAAGCTTTCGACCAACTTATTTAAACGAAATTCATCATTTAAATAATGCTAAAGAGTACACCTACCTCGATTACAACAGGCAAAATAAAGTCATTAGCATTGTTGCAGAATCTTATCATTCCGAAAAGAAAAGAATTATTTTAACAAACAAAGAAGCTAACTTAAATTACTTTTCGACCTACACCTTTTCGGATGATGAAAGTAAATTATTGCTAGGCACAAACATTCAATCTAGATATCGATATTCTTCTTCGGGAATTTATCTTGTTTATGATTTAGTTTCAAAATCAACAATTAAGGTTTTCGAATCTCCTATTAGCAATCCTACCTTTTCCCCAAGTGGTTCTAAAATTGCTTTTGTATTCGAGAACAATATTTACATCAAAGATTTAATTACTGAAGACACCCATCAAGTCACTCATGATGGGAAAAACAATGAAATCATTAATGGAATATCTGATTGGGTGTACGAAGAAGAATTTGAACTTGTCCAAGCATTTAAATGGAGTCCAGATGAAGAACACATTGCTTTTTTGAAGTTTAATGAATCCCTGGTTCCCGAATATCGTATGCCTATATACAATGAGGACAACTATCCTACTTTTCAAACATTCAAATACCCAAAAGCTGGTGAAGACAACTCTATCGTAACAGCACATGTTTATGATTTAGCAAATCATAATATAGAAGCGGTAACCTTTCCTAAAGTCCCATACTATATCCCTAGACTTTTATGGAAAAACAAAAAAGAAGTTGTATTCCAAACATTAAACAGACATCAAAACAAGCTAAATATCTATAGTTTCAACACCAGTCGAGATAATATTGATACCATTTACAATGAAGAAAATGATAATTATATCGAGATCAATAATCATCTAGATTTTACATTAAATGGAACATTTTATTTGACTTCAGAAAAAGATGGTTACAATCATATTTACTTATTTGACAAGCAAGGAAACGAAACACAAATCACAAAAGGAAACTGGGAAGTAACTCAACTCTATGCTTTCAATGAAAAACATAGGACTTTTTATTTTCAATCCAATCAAAATAATGAAATCGAACGCCAGATATTCAGCATTGATTCTGATCTTAAATTAAGTCCCTTAACACAAACCCCAGGCAATCATAGCGCCTCTTTTAGTAAAAATCAATCTTTATTTATCGATACTTTTTCTAGTTTAGAAAGCCCTTACCAATTTAATATTGTAGATACCCAAAATTCTAAAATTGTAAGGAATCTGTTAAACAATCAAAACCTTGTTCAACAACTAAACGAATACCAACTACCCTCTAAGGAATTCCAGAAAGTTTCCATTAATGGATATGAATTAAACAGTTATTTCATAAAACCAGTAAATTTTGATCCTAATAAAAAATACCCCGTATTACTTTACCAATATTCAGGCCCTGGATCTCAAATGGTCAAAAACAACTGGAATTCTTACAATGATTATTGGCATTATTTACTTGCTCAAAAAGGATATATAATAGCTTGTATTGATGGTCGTGGTACTGGAAGTAAAGGCACTGATTTTAAAAAACTAACTCAGTTACAATTAGGTAAACTTGAAGCAGAAGATCAAATTGCTTTTGCTAAATACTTAGGACAACAGAAATATATTGATAACGCCCGAATTGGCATTTGGGGATGGAGTTTTGGTGGTTTTACTGCTTTGAATGCCATATTAAAAGACAATACTGTTTTTAAAGCTGCTATTTCAGTCGCTCCTGTTACGCATTGGGGGTATTATGATACCATCTACACAGAACGCTTTTTAAAAACCCCTCAAGAGAACCCAAATGGTTACAATGAAAATTCTCCTATTACATTAGCCCAAAACTTAAATTGTGCTCTATTGCTAGTTCACGGGGGAGCGGATGACAATGTTCATTTACAAAACACACTTCAACTTAGTGCCGCTTTCGTTAAATACAACAAGCCTTTTGACCAAGAAATTTATACCAATAAAAATCATGGAATTTACGGAGGAAAAACACGGCTTCACCTTTATAATAAAATGACTTCTTTTATTTTAGAAAAGTTATAGCGATGTGATTTCTATAAATTATTCTTTCGTTTACAACACAGAGTACGTTTTCTATGTAATACCCCGAAAATATATACACTATCATTCCCCACAACCTAAATCTACCCTTGACAGTAGATCATTATTTGGAAAGCATAAATTAGTATGAATAGACTCTGGCACATACCTCTCAAGATCAGGATCTCTAAGGCTTTCTTGTATAAACTTCACTAAATTCTCAATCTCACCATTAGTTAACTCAATATTTCCAAATTGGGGTGCCAAATTCTCAATAGGAATTTTTTCATTTTGAGGCACCCCTTCATTTTTATACCGAATAACATCTTTAATTGACCTAAATGTTGCTCCATGACCAAACACCCCATTATCACTTATGTTATAAAGTGTTGGTGTTTTAAATTTATAATTATCACTTACCTTTCCTGTAAATCCCCCTCTACCTTTTTTTACTTTTTCAAAACCATTAGAATCCAATATAAGCGCTTGAGGAGAATTATCGAAATCCCCCATACCAAATGCGTAAAAGTTTTTATTATTTAAAGCTGGCCCTGTATGACATTCATAGCACCTCGCTTTTCCAAAAAATAAAATAGCTCCTTTCTTTTCTTTTACTGACATTGATTTTAAATCTCCTCTTAAATATTGTTGCCATGGTGCACTATTTGGTAACAAAGTCCTTTCATATGCGGCTATAGCTAAAGCACTTGTTCTTTCCCCATAACGACTCTCTTCTCGAATATTAGGAAAAGCATCATCATACAGTTTTTCATAGTAATTTTCACTCACAAAATCTTTACTTATTTTCAATCGATGAACTGCTTGCCCTTTCATTGCTTGAATCTCCACTCCTTCGAAACCTTCAAAGTTTTCAGGAATATTTCCCCATCGATCTTCTGCGCCCTTATTAGTCCCTTTTCCTCCAAACTGACCATTCCACAACATTACATCTTGATAAGCAACATTGAGTACCGTGGGCGATCTTATTGGCTGTATATCTACTGAATCTTTTGGTATTAAATTATTAAGCACTCTGCCTTCCCCATGATTACCAAAACCAATTCCTCCTTCTCCTATTCCCTGTCTTAAACCAGAACTAAACCCAGCTCTGCTTTGGTGACAAGATGCACATGAATATGTATTTTTAAGAACCTCCATTTTCACATTCCCACTTATACCTGTTTCATGGAAGAGTAACTTCCCTAAAATCACTTTCTCTTTGGTAATAGGGTTCAATGGATCTTGTGGTATTTTACTATAATCATCAATTTTAGGAAGTAAAAATAGTCTTTCTCCTTTCTGTTTGAAGCTAAAAAAAGCTGATCTCCCAAAGTCTTATCTAAAAAATCTTGATCAATAAGGCTATAATCGTCTTTATCACATGATAACACAAATATTGAGCTTACAAGAAATATACTGTTTTTTAATGTCATAGTGATATCTTAAATTTTACTGATGATCTAAAATAATAGATGATTCAACCGTTACATTTTCTTACAAATACCATAGATTGAACCATATATTTCCTTCTAAATTTGGAAGAATACAGATTTTGATTTCCTATATATTAATTATCAATTCAGGATTATTTTCTTGCTCACATTTACTTTTTCTTTTGCTACCAGTAACACATAGACCCCAACAGCTAATCCTCTTTTACTTATACGTGAAGTAGATGTTTTCAGTAAAAGTTCTCCTGAAATAGCATAAAGGCTTAATCCATCAATATTTTCTCCTTGCACTTCTAATTCATCTTCATTTTGAGTTACTTCAAAACTATTATATTCTATATCATAATTAGCTCTACTGAGTATAGCGCTTTGAGTAATCATCCCAAAGTCTCCCCATACATTAGCTTTTTCATACTTCTTTTCTTCCCCTTCAGGAACAATTAATTCAGCTTTTGATAAGTCTATATTATCAAATATATTAGCTTCAATTTCAATAGGCGACTTATTTGTTGTTGTAAAATTTGACAAGAGAGTATTTCTAAAAGCTCCTCTTCCAATACTTTGTAAATTGCTATGAATTTTCACGTCCGTTATTCTCGTAAAGGAAAATGAATCTTCTCCAATTGAAATTACACTAAAAGGAATTTCAACTCTTTCTAAAGTAGAAGTACAAAAAGCAGCAGCTCCTATATTTATAATACTATCAGGGATATTTACTTCTTTTATTAATGTTCCAAAAAAAGCACCACTTTCTATAGAAGCAATTGAATCAGGAATTACAACTTCAATAATTGGCAATTGCAAAAACGCTGCTTCTCCAACAACAGTTACATCATAGATTTCATCATTATAACTTACCATTCTTAAAATTTCTATTTCTCCTTCAGCAGATGGACTATTAACTACAGTAGCTTCTTTTGAAATAGAATTTATTTCATAATTTATCCCTTCTTTATTTAAGGTGTGCGTAAAACCAACTTGGCCAAAGTCTTTCCAAACACTTGCTTCTCTATACGCCTCTTCTGCTCCTTCTGGAACAATTAATACAGCTTCGAACAAACTTATGTCATCAAAAACATTAACATTAATGGCTAAAGGAGTAGTACTCGAAGTTATAAAACTTGACAAAGGGATATTTCTAAATGCTCCATTTCCAATACTTTCTAAGTTCTCATGAATGCTAACACCTACTATTTCTGTAAAAGAAAATGAATCTTCTCCAATAGACGTTACACTTGATGGTATATCAACTCTTTGTAGACTAGAAGTACAAAATGCAGCAGTTTTGATAGTAGTAACACTTTCAGGGATTATAACATTCTGAATAGCTGTCCCAAAAAATGCCCCCTCCCCAATAACCTTAACCGTTTCAGGTATCACCACCTGACTAACTGGTTGTTGAAAAAAGGCAGCATCTCCAATTTCTGTTACGAGATAACGTTCACCTTCATATATCACAGAACTTGATATTTCAATGATCCCTTGTGCTCCTGGTGTTGAAATAACCATTGCTTCCTTAGTTTCCATGTCTACTTCATAGTTAACACCTTCAACACTTAATGTCTGTGCAAACGCCAATGTCCCAAAGACCACTGAGGTTAATAATGTAATTCTCTTATAAATTTTCATAATTAATAAAATGTAATAATTGGTTTTACAAACTCATTAGTTTAATGAGTATCAATTCCTAAGCAAATGTATTTATGAGTTCCTATTAATACATTACTCCAAAGTGTAGTTAAGCCTAACGGACTTAAAAACTAACCTTTAGTGTAGTACCCTTTGAGGGTACATTAAGAGTTATATACAAAAGAAAAGACCACCCAAGTGTCACAATGGATGGTCTTAATCTAGCATCACTCATTTAAATCAGCTACGACTTTTAATATGTTGGGATTAGCGTCATTATCCCCATATTTGTTTGCCTTCACTCATAAAAAATGTCTTCTCATCATTCCCTTTAGTACGATTTCTCAACCACAATACTGAGTTTTTAGGAATGTTATATTCGATATAATCCTCTTTTGCTTTTTTCTCTCCTAGAGATTTCCATTCATTATCCCAATAGAATAACTCATAAATATCTTCTGCTTCAATAGCATTAAATGAGTTTCTAAATAGATATTTTACACTTGCTACCTCTTGAGGTTCTTTTAAATCATAACCTATCCAACAATTAGTATCGCAATTTAGATTTGTTCTGATATCTCCATCTAATGCCAATAATCCTTTTTCTTCTTCCACATTAGTTGAAGAAATAAATTGTCCTTTTAACTTATTCCCTTTTCCATCATAGAATGATACATCGGCAATAAAACCATAATCATTGTAGATCTTTTCTACTTCATAACCTCTCGTTACTTTATAGTTTACATTACCGGCTTTATACCTAACATATCTATATTTCTTATTATTATTTGTTAATCTAGATTCGTTCTTAAAAGGCTTATCATTAATTTGATATATTGTATCAACAACCTTAAATTCTTGATCGTTGGATCCTTCAAAAACAGTATTCACCATCAATTCTGCATGAATATGCTCATTAAAATTTAACATATTCTTTCTATATATTTTTACTATTTCCTTCTTTGAATTATCTGCTTCAAGTGAATGTCTCTCCCCATTCATATCAACAAAAAACGGAGTTGACGCAGGATAATACTTCCCGGCTTCGTAATACATAGCCAAATAAATTCTTCCTACACCCATTTGTTCAAATATTACTTGTTCTTTATCTATTTTTGCCCAATCAACAGCATCCCATCCTTTCACTTTATTATTGTACACACACAAATAAGCATAGTTTGTTTGCTCTTTAGCAGCTATTTTTAATGTTATAGCAATATCAACAGCCTTTATATGCTTTGCTGTAACATCTTTTATATTGTTTTGCAAAAAGAATTTAGGAACATCCTTAGCATCAAGATTCAATAATGGATTGGGTTGAATCTTAAAAGATTTTTCATACACCTTTGCATATTCTTCTTTTCTCCTTTCTCCCATTGATTGATGATCTACATCCGAAAACATTTCATATCCCCAATCTATGTATCCTCCATTTCCATTAGGAATTGTAATCCAAGTAGTATGATTTATTCCAAACACTTGCGAAGCTGGTATACCTATAGATCTCAATGCTGCTACTCTTAAATTAGAATGATGTATACATTGCCCTCTTTTGGTTTTCAATAAATCTGTAACTGGCATATTTTGAAAATCATAAAATGCTTTATTCCAATTGAACCATCTCTGACCATCAATCATTGCTTCTGAAAACTCCATCAAATCTTTACAACTTTGGTTATCATAAGCCCACTTATTATTTTCATATACGATCTTACGCCATTGACTTGGTTTTCCAGAAGAAGCTCTGTACGGTAAGATATATTCACAAAATTCATCAAAGTCTAAATCGTATCCCCAATAATCTTCTTCCCATACCTTAAAGGCATAATCAATATTTTCGATCAACATTTCTGAAGTAATGACTTCTATGTCTTTTGTTCTATCTTGTAGAAAGTCAAAAAAGCTTTTGTTTTCCTCTTTTATTTTTTTCCAAACATCGTATACTTTATACCTATGTTTCAATTCTTCCCCTCTTGGAGTAGAAACTGCACTTTCTAAACTATCCAAATAGTTTAAAAACTTTTCCTGTCCTTTGTTATATTCAACAAACGATTTATCCTTTATATTATCTATAAGAAAATATGCTGCTTGTAACTGTAAGCTATCTCCTTTTTCACTGTAATGCTTCACGACCTTCCTTAACTCTTTACTACTCTTTAATAGATCTTCTCTTGAAGAATTGAGCCCTATTTTTCGAGATGAAAAAGAGAAAATAATCGTTGATAAAATGATAACGATTCCTAAGAATCTTAATCTTCTATAAGACTTTGTTTTATTATTATTATTATTGATTGACATGACTTTAGCTTGTTTTGATTAGTTGTTACACTGATCGGTTGATTTTAATAAAATAACTCACTTTGTGAATTAGCTAACTTTTAAGAATGATTGCTCACTAATCACATTTCCATCTTTTAATCTCACTATACGTTTACTCATGTTTGCAATATCTTCTTCATGAGTTACCATCACGATCGTATTTCCTTCATCATTTAATCCTTGCAAAAGTTCCATTACTTGGTATGATGTTTTACTGTCTAAAGCCCCTGTTGGTTCATCTGCTAGAATCACTTTAGGGTTTGTTATTAATGCTCTGGCAATAGCTATACGCTGTTTTTGTCCTCCCGATAATTGATTTGGTAAGTGATGTGCCCATTTTACCATCCCTACTTTTTCTAGAAGATGCATTGCTTGTTCTTTTGCCTCTTCATCTTTTGTATTTCTATAGAATAAGGGTAATATGATATTTTCGATAGCTGTCTTATATGGAATAAGATTAAAGGATTGAAAAACAAAGCCTATCATTTGATTTCTTAGCCCCGCTAAATCATCTCCTCTTTCGAAGCTTACCAGTGAGTTATCTAATAAATATTCTCCTGTATCTGGATTATCTAATAACCCTAGAATATTTAATAATGTAGATTTTCCAGAACCAGAAGCCCCCATTAGAGAAACAAAATCACCTTTATTAACCGTCAATTCGATATCTTTTAGCACATGTAAATTTGATTCGAATGTTTGGTAAGACTTATTCAGTTTATTTAATTGAATCATGTTTTTCTTTTTAAGGTTAGCTTCTCAATGAATTTAAATACGTCTTGTAAAGAAGTATTGCCAAATAATACTCGTACTCTGCTTGTACTACTACCAATTGAGCATTTTCAAAATCTAATTTCACTTGATTAAAATCTAGAACACTTATCAGTCCTTCCTTCAATTTTTGCTTAGCATTTTCATAACTATTCTTTTTCACCCTCAACGCTTCCTCTCTGTTTTTCAGTAATTTATAATTAGAAGTGATATCGATCTGTATTTCGCTAATGTTATTACTTACTTTTTGACTGACCTTCCTTTTTTCTAACTCTAAATTTTCAATTTCAGCTTTTCTTGTGATCAGCCTTCCTCGATTTCTTAACTTGTTCAGAATTGGAATGTCTATTTGAACCCCATAACTAATTCCATAATTATCATCCAACTGATTTCTAAAATTTAGATTTGATATTTCGGATTCTCTAGTATCTAAATTTGAAAAAACAGAAACTGTAGGAACTATTGCTAATTTGTCTATCTTATATTGTTTTTCTGAAACAATTATATTTTGACTTGCTAAATTCAATTCATTATTACGATCCAAAATAGATTGTGTATTGGTGTTGTCATTTAAAAAACCATCATCCACTAAGTCTTTTGGTAAATCTACTTTTATATCAATGTGCTGATCAGGAGAAATAAGGTTATTCAACCTTCTATACAATTGTTTGATATCTCTTGATACATTTATTTTTCTTTGTAGGTTATCAACTGCTACGGATTTCAAATCTAAAATATCAGCTCCTGCCTTTTGACCTAGATTTACTTGTTCTTGAAAATCTTCAATCTGTTGTAAAGTAGATTTGTATTGAACATCAATTATTCGCTCACTTTCTTCTTGCGCTAATATTTGCAAATATGTGTTTACGATATCTAAACGCAATCCATCTTGAAAGTTGCCTAATTCATACTTCAGTTTTAAATCATTAAGCTTATTTAACTGTATTTCATGCCAATTTTTAAATCCATTAAAGACAGTCATGTTAGCAAATAGGTTGTATGTTGAATTTCTTCTTGTTGTTCGCTCTAAAAGACCTGTCGTAAAGTTTTGGGTCAATCCTTGGTTCCAACTATTTCTTATATTAGCATTAATGGCAGGCAAAAATTCTCCATATTTATTTTTCTCAGAAGCCTTATTAAATGCTATGCTTGTTTCTATTTGCTTTGATTGTATATTATTCTTAAATGCTAGCTCAATACAATCCTTAAGACTCAATGTTTTTTCTTGTGCACATACACTTAAACTAAAAACAGAAAGTAGCAAAAGAAGGTTTTTTCTAAACGTTCTCATTCAATTGTTATTAATTTATTACTTTGATCCTTGTATTGTCGTCAATATTATCCCCTTCGACCTCTGTAATTAAACCATTACTGACCCCTAGATTTACTTCTCTCCATTTACTTGTATTGTTACCTGCTACAACATAAACTCCTGCTTTGTCATTTTGAAAAACAATCTCTTTTTCAGGTATAACAAGCACATGTTCTTTGCGAACTAATATAATTTCAGCCGTTGCAGATAAACCAGATCTAATCTTTTCATTGAAGTTTTGCGGAACTGTAATTTGTGCTTTGATATTGAAGTTTACAATCCCATTGCTAATCGTTCCTTTTGGTGAGATTGTCACGATTTCCCCTTCTAATATAGAATCTTCATATGCATTTATTGCAATATCAAATACATCTCCCTCTTTTACATATTTTAGGTCATTCTCATTAAGACCTCCTTCAAAAACAAGGTTTCCTAAATTTGCAATCGTAGCAATATTAGAGCCTTCATTAAAGTTACTTCTCTCTGTTACTGATTCTCCTTCTTTTATTAGATCTAAAACAGTTCCTGAAGCTGTTGCTTTTACAATATTTGTAATTGTTTGATTCTTCGAGAATCCTTTCTTAGTAATATATAATTGCTCTTTAGCGGTTCCTACTTCAACTTTTGTAAGATCCAAAGATTGCTTTTCCTTATTATATTCGAATTCTGAAATCAATTTTTTTGAAAATAGTGACTCTATTCTTGAAAATTTGGCCTTTTGATTTTTATAATTAATCGTAGCCTTATTCAAGTTTTGTTTTGCTTTTTCTAGGTTTTCAGGCTTTGCTATAATTTCGACTGTAGCCAATTGATCTCCAATCGTTACTTTATCACCTACCTCAACATACACTTTACTAACAATCCCTGAAATTTGAGGTTTAACATTTATCTCCTCTGAAGCAATGATCTTTCCACTTAAAAAACGTTTTTTAGTGATAGTATCATATTTAATATTAGTAACTTCTATATTATTTTTATTCTTATTATTTACTTTGATTACGCTTATGATTCCTACGATTAGGGCAATAAATATCCCTAACACAATTTTTCCAAATTTGCTCATTTTACTTACGTTTAATAGTTAACTACTCGTATCTAATTGCATTAACTGGGCTAACTTTTGTTGCCTTTAATGCAGGAAAGTATCCTGCTATTGTACCTGACAATACCAAGATGATAAATGTAACTACTGCTGTATATGGATTGAAAGAAAGCTGTTTTACTAAATCCTGATTGTTATATATATTACCAATCACAAAATTTATTATAGCTAACATTCCAAAAGAAGTTATAATCCCTATCAAGCCTGCAATAACAGTTATACTGATCGACTCTAATACCACTAGATTCAAAATATCTTTTGACTTTGCTCCTAGTGCTTTTCTAATACCAATCTCTTTGGTACGCTCTTTTACGATGACTAGCATAATATTACTTACTCCAATCATTGCTGTTACCAAAATACAGATCCCAAAAAACCACACTATTATTTTTATAGCAGAAAATAGACCATCAAAACTTTTCCTCTGTTGGTTAAGATTCATTATACTAACTGATTTCCTATCATTAGTATCAAATCTTAGTTCTTTTGAAAAGAAATTTAGTAATACTTTTTCGGTATCTAATGCATTCGCTGTATCTGATAGACCTACTAATAAACACCAAATCTCTTCTCCTTCATGTAAGTACTTTACCATAGTATCATATGGCATAAAAACACTACGTTGGTATCCTTGATTAAGCATCGAATCGGATTTCACCACACCAACGACTTGATACCAATCTCCCGTTAGGTTGATATATTTTCCTACCGGATTAATACCATCGAAAACCTCATCTCTAATCGTCTCGGTAATCACCGTTACTTTTCTTTTTTCATGAATATCTAATGCATTAAGAATACGTCCTTCGACTAAATCAAATGTTTTAATTCTAAAAAAATCATCTAATACTCCTATGATTTCCGAACTGCTAAAGTTTTTATCGTAGTGTATATTCTTATCACCGCTATAGAAAATTACAGGAGAAATATTGTTAACGTCTTTTTGAAAACGTACTCGTATTTTATCTACTTGCGGTTTTGTAAAAAGAATTTTACGCCCTGCAGGCTCTCCCATTTTTACTTTCGAAGTTTGTCCTCCAAAAAAGGTAATCGAATTTTCTGCAAACCCTCCAAATTGCGAGCCTACACCCACTCTAAAAGCTTCTCCCGCACCTAACATCACAAGTAGGATAAATATCCCCCAAGCAACTCCAAAACCTGTAAGGTAATTTCGTGTTTTATGCTGCTTGATAGATTCAAAAACCTCTATAAAATTTCTTTTCGTAAGCATAATCTTATCTTTAAGAGGTTCGTAAATACTGAGTCTGCCCTTGCTTTGCTACAACATTATCTTCTATTACATACACATCATCTGTTACTTCTTTAAGATCTTCTAGCTTATGTGTAATTAATAAGATTGCGGCATCTTTTTTAAGTTTCTTCAACAAATTGATGGTAAACTCTTGAAGTGTTGTATCCATCGAAGACATTGGCTCATCCATGATAATGAAATCTGGATTTTGAAATAATGCTCTTGCCAAACCAATTACTTGCTTTTGTCCTCCTGATAACTGAATCCCCCCATCACCTACAATCGTATTATACCCCTGTGGTAATTTGATAATAAAATCATGTAAGCCTGCCTCTTGGCAAAATTTTATTACTTCATAAGCCTTATCTTTAGTCATTTCTGACATACAAATATTACTCATGATATCACCATCAATAAATGAAATATCTTGAGGAACCACACTCATCAAGCTTCTCCAGTCTTCAATAACTATATCATTGACATTATGGGTATCGTTTACCTTTATGTTACCTTCTGTTACATTTAAAAAGCGTTGCAGCATAGATGCTATTGTACTTTTTCCACTACCACTCTTTCCAATTAACCCAACACAATTTCCTTTTTCGATATTTAGGTTTATGTTTGATAATAAATTGGTAGAACCTGGGTATTTAAATGCTACATTTTCGAAAGTTATCGATTCAATTTTATTGATCTTAATCGTACCTGACTGCTCTTTATCCAATAATGTGAAGTCATACATGCGCTCGAAAGCAATTTTCGCTTCTTGAAAAGGGATGAATGACAATGAAAACTTAGCTATACTTGAAATCAACATCATAGCTATAGACATTAGTGTCATAAATTCACCTAATTTGATCTCATTGGTGATTACTAAATACCCAGATAGTGCTAAAACAACTAAGGTAATAACTAACCCCAGCGCTTCTATTATAGCCCCAAGTTTCAATTCTATAATTCCTAAATCAAAAATCTTGTTTTGGTACTTTCCAAACACATTTTTAATCTTCTTGTGCTCTGTTTTTTGATAATTGAAGCCTTTAACAATACTCATATTGTTTATCGTACTGATAAAAGCTGCTTCATTATTTGCATAATTCTTCATCACTTCGGTTTGTGACTTAGAAATCTTAAAACTGAATTTATAAATACAGTAAAAATAAATTGGACAAAAAACCAAACACAATAAGAATAACTTCATCGAGAAATAACCGATCACTACAAACGAAGCCAGTATTAAAGTAAAATTAATTACAATTTCACTTAAAGAATACTTGATCACTCTTTCAATAACTAATACGTCATTTAACCGTGCTACTAGATCTCCTATTTTTCTATTGTTAAAAAAAGAGAATGGTAAATCCATTAAGATTTTAAAAAACTTACCAATAATATTTTTATTAAAATGAACTCCAAATAAGGTTGAAAAATAGCTTTTTGCAGTACTTAGAACAGCCTTAAAACTTAAGATTACAAACAGAAAAGCAATACCAATAACTAAGCCTTTCGTATCTTGGTTTGGAAGAATATTGTCTATTAATTTTTGAAAGAAAATACTTAATGACAATGACAAGCCCGATACTATTAGTCCTAATGCTACAACAAAAACTAAAAGTGGTTTATCTTTCTTGATAATATTTAACAACCACTTTCTCTTCGTATTGCGTTCTTTTTTAGGTGTAGATTCTTGATCTGCTATAGCCTTCTTACCAACTACCAAACAATACTTATTCTTCCATTTGGCCGTTAATTCATCTTCTGCCCAAGATTGGATACCATGTGCTGGATCTCCGATGGTAAATTTATCTCCATCAAACCCATAACATACCACATAATGCTCGTATTTTTCATCAATTAATACATGAAGAATAATTGGATCTTTATGGTTTTTTAAAATCTCAATATTACCCATTGCTGGCTGTGCTTCGAAACCTAATTTTATCATCGCGTCTGATAACCCTAATAAGGAGGTGCCCTGCGTATTGGTACCACTAATATCTCGTAAATGCTCTACCGATAAACTTGTGTCGTTATAAAAAGCAGCTATAGATCGTATGCATGCGATACCGCAGTCCGAAGAGTCTTTTTGTAACCTAAAGCTCTTCTCTAGTTTCTTTAGCTTCTTAGTTTCCATAAGAAATAAATAACATCAATGAAATAAAAGATACATAAGGAAACACATAAGACACTAATACGAATTCAATATTCTTAGAAATCGACTTCTTAAATACTGTTACCAGTAGACCTATCAAAAGTGCTACATACCCTAATTCAAAAAGGTTAATCGACTGATAAAGACTCACTAGCCATCTATCAATAGTTTCGTAATCGAACGTATTTATTAGAGACAGAGGTTTATAGTATACATATTCTAGAGGGCTCTCTCCTACACTTTTTAAATGTAAATACCCCCATATTTCTGAAATTATGAATACAAATTCTGCAACAAAAGTTATATTTAATAACGTAGAAAACTTAATTCCTTTGAAGCCTTTCATTAGATATGTACAAGCTTTCATTAATGAAGCAATTACAATACCTCTAAGTACGAAAATAAAGATGAATATGATTTGGAAAACTTTCACCATTTTCTTCGTGAAACCCAATTGATACTCATCCATTTCACCATAAGCTGAAGTTAGAATTTTTTCTAAAAATGTATCCGTAACTAAGCTATTATTTAATTGAAAAAATACTACACCTAGCACTAATAGTAGAAAAGCTAAAATATAGTTTGTTTTGCGTTTTTTTAAAAATTCCATGACACTATTTTTTACGTTTAGAGGTGTAGAATTTTAGTGAAACTACACTTTTACTAAACAAGATTATATTGAGAATGCTAAATTAAAATGAAGACTATACTTAGTCTTTTTTACCAATTATGATTTGAATTGGTTTATTATACATGACGAACATGTTAAGGAAAAATTTTTTAAGTATTATAAGGGGAAACCTTCTGACAAAAGGCTTCCCTTCTTATAATCACAATTTGTCTAGACAACAAAAAAGTTTAAATTACCCTGCTAGCCATCTTCCAAAGTCTCTACCAATACCAAAGGCTACAGCACAATAAGCATTAAAACCTCCGTTAATGTTTTCTGACGTTTTCCCGTTTAATATTTGAAATTGATTATTCATAATTGTTAATTTTAATTATTAATATTTAGTTTTAATTATCCCGCAGTGAAATAGCCATATGCAACACCTGCAAGAAAAAAACCTGCCGTTAGACAAACAGGACCTACTGCTGCATTAATATTTGCTGACTGATTTTGCTCTAATGTTTGAAATTGATTACTCATAATTTTATTGATTTTAATTGTTAATATTTAATTTTTGATTACCCTCCGTAAGGACCCCAGAAATCACATCTAATAATACCTGGAATTGTAAATAACCCCCCGGTTACTGATTCTGCCTGCTCTACTTTTAAAGCTTCAAATTGATTACTCATAATTGATTGATTTTAATTGTTAATATTTAATTTTTGATTACCCTCCGTAAGGACCCCAGAAATCACATCTAATAATACCTGG
>CANMML010000023.1 GCA_947499005.1 uncultured Aquimarina sp. | reverse complement strand
GAGAGATGGATCTAATCAAATCTCGGATTTTTATATCGGCAATTTTCGAAAATGTTCTATTTTCTGAATGCGCCTAAAGTAGACATTCTGTCGACAAGTAACCTGAAAATTGATCCCTCACTCTTAAGAGAACACACATCTTAGCTTCACTGGGAAACTAGAAAAAAGCAACGTTCAATAAAAATTCTTCAATAAATCATAAAAATTGATTCATTGAAGAATTTATTTTTAGAGGTCGGCATTTAGTTACCTATCAATTTTGACTGATTTATGTTATCGGCTTCAACCATTCTAGATATTAGATTATTGAAAATGGTGTCCTTGCTTTGTGATCTATTGATCCTATAACAGAATTCATTAAAATAGAGGTTCAGATTTCCATCACTTACCCATGAATAAGTGGTTCTTATCCATGATTTAACTTGATGTATCATTGTATGAAGTGCTTTAAAATTGAGACCATTATTGCTTTCAATTTGTGTAATATCATTTGCTTTTGAAATAGGTCTATATCCTCTCCATTTATCAGTGGTCACTTTTGCATCTCGACTAATGTGGTTTACAAAAATATATTGAAGTGATTCTGCTGAAAAGTTGTCTATTCGCATTGCATACATACGCTTGACTTTACCATCTTTTGTTAGCTGAACCGCTGTGACTGCTTTCTTTTTCCTACTATCATAACTTCTACCTGCCTTACCTTCTTCTTTTCCTCCAATAACAAATTCATCTACATGTACATTTCCATCCATCGGGTAATTACTACTAGAGGACATAGCTTCTCTTACTTTATGCATAAAAAGTCGGGCTGTAGTTTCGGTGATCCCATAGCGTATTGCCATGTAACTAGCAGATAGACTCTTGGTGGTAGTTGACATTTCAAAACAAATGAAAAAAGCTTTTCGAACTCCAAATTTGACCTTATGAAATAGCGTATCTGCTGTAGCTGATTCAATATGGCTACAAATATTACATTTTCTACCAAAATCCTTTAGGGACTGATAAGCAGTATGGTTACAACGACTACATTTGTAGGCTGTTTTTGACTTTATTTCTGCTAAATATTCTTTACAATCTAAGTCTGATTTGAAGCGATCAGAGAACTCTAGAAGATTTTGCCCCTTGAAAATGTCCATGTTTCAACATATTTATTAATACTAAAGATAGGTATTTAAATAGTGACCTCTATTTATTTTTATAAATCT
Organism: uncultured Aquimarina sp.; assembly: GCA_947499005.1. Classification (GTDB taxonomy): domain Bacteria; phylum Bacteroidota; class Bacteroidia; order Flavobacteriales; family Flavobacteriaceae; genus Aquimarina. Next base: position 61,381 of record CANMML010000023.1, on the reverse strand, counting down.
CAACAGTATAAGCTAAATTCTGAATGAGCCTTTATAGGATTATACCATCTAATATAACTTCTATAGTTTTAAATTCTATAAAATATTTACTTTATTAACAAAGCATCTAAATTAAACTGATTCATAATATTACACCTTTAAAACCACTCAATCTACACTTATCACAACCCCTATATTACTGATTCATAAGTGTTGTCATATAAAACTCTGGAAATTCTTTTATCTCTTTTCCTGTTGCTATATTAAATAATATATGAGTACACATAGAAGCAACTAAATAAGACGCTACAGATAATTGAGGCGGAGAAATTATTTCTTCTTCTTCTTTATATCTAGTAAGCACCTCATTAATCCAATCATGTGGGTTACCCCAAAATTTCAAATAACTAGATGCATATTCTACTACGTTTACCTCTGTAAAATCCTCATTAGGCTTCGCTATAGATTCCAAAGAAGGACTTTTACTTGAAATCACTGCTAACAAACCACCCCATCCCAAATTATAAGGATGTAAAACAGGAATATAGTTTTGTTGACATAATTTATCAAAAATAAGAGGTGTGTCTGAAGAAAAATCCAATGCATTAATTGCTGCTTTTTTTCCTTCTAGAAATAGATCAATATTATTGGATGTCAAATAACAATTATGTACTGTAATATTTGCTTCAGGGTGTATTGACAAAAGTCTATTTTTAATGACATCGACTTTATTTAAAGAAACATCACTATTTACATAATTCTGTCTATTTAAATTAGATTCCTCTACTTGATCGCCATCAATAATAGTAATATTTTCAAAGCCTAATCTTAATGCACATTCTGCAATAACACTACCTATACCACTCCCAGCTAATAGTACCGGAAAGTCTTTAATCATTTTTTGTTCCTCTTGGGTAACATAAATTCTATTTCTAATATATCGAGTACTCATGTCTTTTATTTTTATTCAAAACTAATGCCTTCTTAATTTCTCTTCATTACACAAATAGGTAGTTTTCTATTTTAAAGACGAATTTACCCTACAAAACAACTACACTTTAGTTTAATCCTAAATCATATTTACATGTATAGTTTTGAATAAGATATTGACACTAGTAAAGTATCATTATAATATCTATTCATTAATTAGTATTAATCTTAAATATTAAAGGTTTGAAATTCACGAAAAAACAAATCATTGAAGGAATCATTTCTCTATTATTTTTATCTATTGGTATTTGGAATTTAAATTTTTTCGCACCCATTGCAATTATTGGTATGCTCTATTTTATATGGACTAATACTAAAAAAGAGTTATCTATTGGTTACATAAGTATTAGTTTTATCATATATATCATTTGTGGAATTATAAGTAATAATCTTTCTGAAAACTCGAATGCAAATCTTCATTTTTCGAATACTCTAATCTGTGGAATTTTGATGCTTTTGGTTTCAATGAATAATCAAAAGAAAGTGTTACCTCTAATTCCTCTAATTTATGTATACTCAAATATTTTATGGATTACTATTGGCTTCATATTCTTTGGGTTTCACACCTATGACATTATCCAATTGTTTCCATACGACTTAACAAATTTTAAGAATCTATTCAATCCATTTGGAATGGCTGCCAATGAATGGTATTCTTATTTGTTGCTTTCATTGCCTGTCAATATAATCTTACACTTAAAAAACACCGACAACAAAATCTTGCAAATAGGAACTAAAATTCAATCAGCACTTATTATTATTGCTTTAATCTTATCTTTTTCAAGGGGCATTTATCTAAGTCTTATCATATTTACAATCTCCATAACCTCATTACTTATGGTTAATTATTCTAAAATTGATAAGAAAAGGATTCTAAAAACTAGCTTATTTTTTATCATATCCTGTGTCGTTCCTTTAATTCTATTTTACAAATCTATTGAAACGACTCTTGCATTTAATAAAACTGTTTCACAATCTCGAAGTACTCAAGGCCGATTAGATAAATGGAATTCTATAGATACATTAATTGAAAATGATTGGATATGGGGAGTAGGTACCGGAAACTATAGCTTGATTGTAAACAAAATACCAGTAGTAAATGAAAGTGCTATATTTTCATCTCGACTGGACAATGTCTTTCTAACAATCTTAGTTGAAAATGGAATTATTGGATTATTGACTTTTTCTATTTTTCTACTTATACTCTTTGTAATATTATTTATGTCTTTAAAGAAGCACTCTCTAGATGGAGAAAAATACACGCAAATTTCAATACTCATTTGCGGACTTCTCGCTTTTATTGTTAGAGAATTAACATTCTCATCTCTACACAATACCCTTGTTATTTCTACACTAGTTATTATTGTTTCGATAATTATTTCTTCTTATGAAACAAAAAAAATAATCTTAACAAACAACTTTATTTTGAAAAGTTCTTTAAGTATTACTATGGTAACTTTAGTTTCATTTGTCATTGGAATGATAGCTATTGAAAAGAGTATATCAAAAAATAACAATAAATGGATTGCACAATTCAATACAGGGAACTATTTGAATACCGACAATTATATTGACAAAGCTTTACACTCTAGCAACGAAAACTTCAAGCTACTTAAGCATAAGTCATTAGACATACTGAAAGATAATTTTCAATTATCAAATAATCTTAATATAGATAATATTATTACTAGTTTAAATATTAACCATAGTACTATTCCTGAGTCAATTTCAATACTAAAAAAAGCTAATGAATCATTTCCTTTTGATGCAGAAATATACAATAATCTAGCATGGTTATATCTAGCTTCTAATCAAAAAAAATCGTCTGAATTAGCTATTAAGAAATGCCTCGAGCTAGAGCCTAAAAACCTTCTTTTTCTTACTTCCCAATTTTTAATGAATAATGACATGAATATAAGGGAAAAAGTACTATCAAAAATTCTTGAAACATATCCGTTATTTTTTAACTCAAGTTTGTATAGAGATATCTCTTTAAAATATCCGCAATTAACCTACAAATGTTTGAGTCAAACCATTACTAACTTAACCCTAAGCATTGAAAATTCTAATAGCCCTATAGCTAAAGCTAAATTAGCAATTCTTCTTTTAAATGATGATCTAAAGGCCTCAGAAAAACTTTTATCAGAAGCCTCTAATGCTCTTCCTAATATGAATCGACCATGGATTTTCTTGGCAGATATCAAAATGAGAAACAATGAGTTAGAAAAATCCAAACTACTATTAGATAGAGCCACAAAATTGGATCCAAACGATTACCTAAATTACTATTACAAAGCACTATACTACAATATTTTGGGCGATGAAAAAAAGAAAATAACTAATTACAGAAAATCTATCAATCAGTTTTCGAACTTAGCACATCCTTCGTATATCAAAAACTTACTAATGCTTCAAAATATAAAATCCCCCAAACGGACCAGCCTTCCCTTAAATTTACATTATTTCTTGTACGACAATAGACCATTGCAACCTAATATTAATGATCAAATTAAAGAATTCTACTCAAATCAAAAAGACAGTTTTTATTTAAAAAAATATGAAAAGACCTTAGATAAACTTCTACATCGCAATGTTATATCTACTTCAGATAAATCTATAAAAAGAGAACTAGCTTTACAGTAGTAAACTTCTCGAAAGTAAAAGTCCTGTTTTAAAAAAATGGGACTTTTCATTTATTTTATCACTAATAATCATACAATTGATGTTCTCCGTCATTTATCCCTACAATTACCTTCTTCAGAGAAGGCAAATAGGTTAATTGACGTACATCTCCTTTTGTATAAAAACCTGTTTTACTATTTGGTATATATTCAAAATTCCCCTTCCCAGTTCCTTTCAAGAATACACCTACACCAGCATCAGAACGTGTTGTTTCAATTTCAAATTGATAATTATTACCAGCCAGCAACAGGTCTTTTTGTCCATCTCCATCAAAGTCCTCGAATAAAATACTATTCACCAAAGAAGCTTGGACTTCATTTAGAAAAGGCTCAAATTCGAAACTTCCATTATTATTAACAAAAATCCCTGAACGAAACTCATTAACCTCATAATGCAATGCCGAATCAATACCTTTTCCTAAAATTCCATCTACCCCTAAATTTGCAAACTCTTCAAATGTTGGGATTTTTTGAGCAATATGTGGCATCTGTTGCGAAGTACAAGTACGCCCTCTTACAGGAACTTGCTTTCCATTATAATCTTTTGCTAATACGATATCTTCTACACCATTGAAATCAAAATCTTTAGCATACACATGAAAAGGTTTTTCTTTTGAAGCATGAAACTTCATATTCAATCCTAAATTCCCTGCAGCTATATCTAAATCTCCATCACCATCAAGATCATCTACTAATAGCTTATTCCACCAGCCTTTAGTTTCAGAAAGGCTTTTATGATCTTCCGACACAACAAATTTTCCATTCTTATTTAACAATACCTCAATACCCATCCATTCTCCAGTAACTACCAAGTCCTGGGATCCATCAGAATTTATATCAAACCACTCCGCATCCTTAACTAGACCTAACTTAGGCAAATCCGTTTCATCATTAGCAATGCTAAATTTACCTCCTGTATTTCTCAACAAGTAACTACCTCCTGATTGAGGGTATTTCCCAGGAACTACCCCTGCCCCAATAAACAAATCTTGATCTCCATCATTATCAAAATCTGTCGCCTTTACCGTTGTCGTTACGACTCTCAAATCTGGAAGTCCATCTATACTCTTAGTGAAATTCCCCTTACCATCATTTAAATACAATCGATCTTGCTGCCCCCTAGATGTTGGAGAAAACTCGTAACTACCAGAACCTACATATAAATCTTGATCTCCGTCATTATCTACATCGAAAAACAAGGCAGAAACATCTTCAAATTTTCCATCTTCTAATATCGCTTTAGACGTTTTCTCTCTTAATTTTCCAGAAGCAGTTCCTAACAATAATTTTGGATTATCTTGAAATGCACCACCGATAAACACATCATCTATACCATCAGCATTGATATCTGCTCTTGCTATAGCAGGCCCTAAATGAGAGAATTTATATGGCAATAACAATTGATTATTATAATCATTATTATATTTTTCTCTATGAATGTGATTGAAATTTTGCCTCTTAAATACTAGCGTATTTTCTCCTTCTTTTGCACTCTTCTCTTCAGCATCTTCATACGAAATGTTGTGATGTTTGTTTAATTCTAAGTTAATTATGCTTTGTTTTTTACCATCTAACCATTGAACAATAGTATTTTTTATAGTATCCCCTTTTTCTATACCGAAGTGCAATCTATTCGAAACCGACGACAAGAATCCCCTAGAGTTGATCAACTGACGTGTTAGTTGCTTTCCTTTAGTCGTTTCAATAACAACTTTTACTCCTAATCCATTACCATTTCCCTTAGGTCCTTTAAATTCAAATGTCACGAAATTCCCAAGCCCCAACTCTACAGAATTATTCTTTAAAATCGTTGCAGGTTCGTCGATATTGTTCGTTATGATTTCTAAATCTCCATCATTGTCTAAATCAACATAAACAGCTCCATTTGAAAAAGTCTCATCTAAGTTAGCCCATTCATCTGTTTTATCACTAAATGTTAAATCTCCATTATTCTTAAATAAATAATTCTTCAACTTCTGCTGTGGAAGCATTTTAGCAAACTTTAAAAAGTCTTCTTTTGTCGGCTTACGTCCATTTTCTCTTAATTGCACTAAAATTTTATTTGTAGTATCTTGATCTAGTACATCTCTAAACACTCCATTTGTTATATAAATATCCTCATAACCATCTAAATCAAAATCTGCACCTAATACAGCCCAACTCCAATCGGTATTTGCTAAACCTCCTAGATTACTTACATCACTAAAGGTATCATTACCATTGTTTACTTGCATCATATTGTGCATGTACTGATGGTGATAGCCGTTTGCTACCATTTTCTCGAACTTAGGAATAGAAGTCATCGACATAGTAGTCTTCGATCGAATATAATCTTCTGGATTCATATCTAACGAAACCACGTCAAACTGGCCATCATTATTAATATCAATGACATCACTTCCCATACTATTATGAGACATGTGCTTAAAAAAGTCTTCTCTTTTATCGGAGAATGTACCATCACCGTTATTTATGTATACAAAATCTGGAACCTTGAAATCATTACATACATAAATATCCAAAAAACCATCCCCATTAAGATCTCCTACTTGAGGATTTAAACCAAATCCGATATCAAAATAAATACCTGCTTCTTTAGAAACATCTTTGAATTTTCCGTTACCCAGATTCTTATAAAGCTTATCCGATCCTAACTTACTTTTAGACTCGGGATTTTTGTTAGCTTTATTAATATCTATAATTTCACTGTATTTACTATCTATGTCTGGTGTATTCGAAATAAAAAGATCTAGGTCATTGTCATTATCTATATCAAAAAAAGTAGCATGAATTCCACGATTCGAATCATTAATCCCATACTCTTTCCCTTGCTCTTTAAACTTAAAATCACCTTGATTGACATATAACAAGTTTTCAAACTTCCCTTCACTATTATCTAAACCTCCACGAACTAAATAAATATCCAATAGACCATCATTGTTTATATCAACAGTAGTTACTCCAACATTAAATCCTTTGTTAGGGTTTATATTTGACAATTTAGTAATATCCTCAAATGAAAGGCTCCCTTTGTTTTTATATAGCTGACAATTACTAGTATTACTTACTAAAAAAACATCTTTTAACCCATCGTTATTAAAGTCGTTTACAGCTAAACCAGCACCAATATAACTATACATATACTGATAGTAGTTAAAATCCAGATTCTCAGTTAACCTATTTTCAAATGAAATATTAGCTTCGCTTGGAAATAATTTAGAAAACAATAAAGGAGAAACCTTTTTAACCTCTACCACCTTATCTACGTTATCAGTTTCATTTTTAGAGTATTTACACGATTTCAACACATTCTGTGTTAAAAAGGCAAAAAATAAAAACAAGGAATATTGAAAAGATTTATAAAACCTCATAAGAAAAAATCTCATTTAAGTAATAATTTATGAGCGCTATAAAAATACTAAAAGTTAAAAAACTACAGCGTTTTAAAAATATTATAATTAAAAAACAAAGGTCGTATAGAAATTGAATTTCTATACGACCTCATTATACATTATAAATAATAGAAGTTATTATTTAGTTTTCAAATCCAGGATTTTCCGAAACAATATCAGCAGGTATAGGAGCAAAATAATTATCCGTCTCTAAACTACCAGTGATAGGGTTTTCTTCTTCTAACAAATCTCCAGAAGCATTCCTTGTAGTCCTCGGAGCTCTATCAGATAAAGCTTCTTGAACTTTTTTTGTTCTTACTAAATCGTACCAACGAATCCATTCTCCTGCAAATTCCCACTTCCTTTCATCAAATGCAATTTCCGCAAGATCTCCATCTCCAGGACCTAAATCAGGAGTACCCGAAGGATAAGCTCTCCTTCTAACCTGATTTAAAGCTTCCCAAGATAATGGTGACTCTTGACCTGCTCTACTAGAAGCTTCTGCAAACATCAATAACACATCTGAATAACGAATATAATAATCAGTTCGACTTGTGTTAAATGCAGAAGTATTCAACTCCCCTTCTGGACCAGCAATTTTTGTATAAACTGGCTGAGAAATATTCACATAATTAGGCCAAGCGTCCTCTAAATCAGCTCTAAATGTACCGTCTTTTCTTGGACCTTCAGGAAAATCTTCCCAAAACTTAATTTCAGAAAATGTTTCATCCCATCCACCATCATCACCTGAAAATCCAACTGGACCGTATTTTCTATTATCCTGTCTATCAGCTTGCTGCTCACCATTGAATTCTACAATAAATACTCCTTCGGCATTATTTTGATTGCTTAAACTCCAAAGAGATTCAAAATCGCTCACTAAATCAAATCCAAAAGTACCACTGCCCTGAATGACCTCTAAAGACTTTTCTGCTGCGAGAGCATACTTAGATACATCTTCTACTGGAAAACCAGCCCAATCCATGTAAACCCTGGCTAATAATGCTTTTGCCGAACCGACATTAGGTCTATCTGCACCTGGCCCATTAGCATCAGGATGTATATTAAATAAGTTTTCTTCCGCAAATAGTAAATCTTCCTCTATTTGCCTATAGGTTTCCTCTGCTGTAGCCAATGTATTTACGGGTTGCCCTGCATTAACAAGTAAAAATCCACGACCAAAAACCCTTACATATTGATGAAATATCAATGACCTAAGGAAACGCAATTCACCTAAATAAAGATTAGAAAACACTAATTGCTCTTCTGAAGCATCATCAATATTTTCCGCAACATTATCTTCAATACTATTTATTGTTGTAGCTATTAAAGCTAACACATTATTAAGCTGACGCCAAGTTGCAAGTGTTCTAGCATTGGTCTCTGTAACAGATCTACTATCAAATTCAACAAACGCAGCTTTAACATTAACTACTGCCATATCATCTCCACTCCATGCTGGAGCAACATGATCATTAAGCTGCGTATTTAAACGAAAATCACTATAAACAGCTTGAACAGCCGTATTAAACCCCTCCAAATCAATAGCAGCTTCAGGAGTGATCAGCTCTTCTATATTTATTCTAGCTGTATCCTCAGAAACATCATCTATTACCCCTCCACAACTTGCGATAAGAATACTAATCCAAAAAGGAGCTAATATCCTAAATTTATTTTTTATATTTTTCATAGCACAATTTATTAAAAATCTAATTTAACACCCATAGTTATTACTCTAGGTGATGGAATACCCCCGCGATCAACACCAGGAGCTACATCACCTCCTGCACCTCCAGTTCCTGAACTTATTTCAGGATCATAACCAGTGTAATCTGTTATAACAAATAAGTTTTGGCCACTTACTGTAAATTTAGCAGAACTAACGAATTTTAGTGGATTATCTAACGTATATCCTAATGAAAGATTGCTAAGCCTAATAAAATCTCCTTTTTCAATATATCTAGCTGAATCAAACTGATTACCTACAGGAACATCTGTATTAGAAGATAAATTATTTCTAAAATTTGGACCACCCCCTTCTATAGAAGCTCTTAAAATATTATAAACATCAAAACCATTCGCTCCAGTAAAAAAGATATTTAAATCTAAATTTTTATATTTCAGTGTATTATTAAACCCCCATGTATATGTAGGTGTACCATTACCTATCGACTGATTTGAAAAATCATAAATCGCATTTCCACTATCATCTACTTCTCCTGTATTAATACCTCCTAAAAATTGCCCTAAAGGCTGCCCTTTTTGCACCTGAGCTAAAAAACCCGTATTATCACCTGAGTTAATAAATGCAGGCAAAGCATCTAAATCATCAAATAAATCAACAACCTCATTTTTAACATGAGACAAAGCTATTCCTGATGTCCATGTAAAATTATCATTATCTATAACATCTCCATAAACACTTAATTCGAAACCTTTATTTTGAATCTCTCCAACATTTTCAAATCTAGCGAACCTTTGCTCTTGTATACTAGCAAACGTTGAAAATAAAAGATCTGTTGTCTCTTTTTCATAATAATCAAATGTTAAGTTTAATCTATTATTAAAGAAACTTACATCAAGTCCTGCATCCCATTGCTCCGTGGTTTCCCATACAATATCAGGATTTCCAAGAATTTGAGGCACCAAACCATAGCGTTCTGTACTTGCATTATAAACTGGTGAAACTTGACCAAAAACTGCAGCTAATGGAATTTCTTGATTTCCAACTCTACCCCAACTTGCTCTTACTTTTACATCATTAAAAACATCACTGTTCTCAATGAAATTTAGATTTTTAATACTGTAAGCTACAGCAGCTGAAGGAAAATATGCCGTTTGATTATCTCCTAAGAATCTTGATGATTGATCTGCTCTAATTGATGCAGTTAAGTACAAACTTTTATTAAAATCATATTGCACTCTACCCAAGAACGATTGTATTGCAGATGATCCCTCTCCAGAACCAACCCTTAAATCCGCAGCTCTTGCTTCTGAAACAGCTAACACTGGAGCATCTAAAGGAATATTTTCCGACACATTTAGGATATTAAATCCTTGATTTTTAGATTTCACAAATTGATATTCATGAACTCCCGTAAGATTTACACTATGCTTACCAAATAATTGACTCCAATTAATAGAATTAGTTATTTGAAAAATTTCAGTATTCGAAGATCCAAAGCTTGCAACGTCATTTCCATTTACAGCTCTAACATTGTCAATGGTGCGTCCATTTTGCGTAGTAGTATCATCCAAAATTCGACCACTTTGTATTGCAAATACTTCAGAAGAATTATTTATAATTTGAGAACCTACAACTGTACTAACAGTTACCGAGTCGCTAATATCATAACTAATATTGGCTGTTGCATTGGTTCTATTTTCCAATGTTTCGATTGTACTTCTTCTCAACAAAACTTGAAATGGAACAACCTCCTGATTTCCAAAAGCAGGCCTTGTTCTAAAGTTATCAAATTGATAACTCCCATCTGCATTTCTATAATTCACAGTAGGATCAAAAGTTAAACCCAATACTGCAGGGCCTCCAAAGAATGTTCCTAAATTATTTGGGTTATTTATATTTTGCTCTCGACTAGTATAGATATTCAATCCTAACTTAAGACGATCATTAACCTTCATTCCAAGATTTGCTCTTAAACTATATCTTTCGTATTTATTTGTTATTAAAATACCTTCTTGATCCGCATAGTTACCCGAAACATACATATTAAATCTCTCATCTCCTCCTTGGGCTGACAAATTTAAATTTCTAGTAAAAGCAGATCTAAATAATTCATCTTCTGCATCAAGACCATTCCTTTCTAAGTCAGCTACTTCTTGATTAGTAACTACCCTCTGTGCCAAAGGATTATTTTGTTGATTTCTAGCAAACTCTGCTGCTGATAATCTATAGTCTAATTTATTAGGTAATCTCGAAATCGATGTGAAATAATCAAGATTAATTTTAGGCTTTCCTTTACCCTTTTTGGTGGTCACTAAAATAACACCATTAGACCCTCTTGATCCATAAATTGCAGTAGCGGATGCATCTTTCAAAACTTCTATTGATGATATGTCATTTGGGTTTATCGACCCTAAATCTCCACCAAAAATCCCATCTACAATTATTTGCGGGTTATTATTTCCACTTACAGAATTAACACCTCTAATTCTAATCTTCGCATCATCTCCTGGGTTCCCAGAAGTTTTAGATACTGCAACCCCTGCTACCCTACCTTGTAAAGCTTCTTCAACTTTAGTAATAGGTTGCTCTTCAAAAGCCTCTGTTTTCAATTGAGCCACTGACCCAGCTAAATCACTTTTTTTCGCAGTACCGTATCCAATCACAACAACTTCGTTTAAGGAAGAAGCATCTTCCACTAATTGAACGTTTAAAGTAGTAGAAGACCCTACCACTTTTTCTACTGTTTCAAAACCTATGTACGAAAACACAAGAACACTTCCATCTTCAACGTCAATTGAATAGTTCCCATCAAAGTCTGTTTGGGTACCTTTCACTTTACCTTTTACTGAAATATTAACACCCGGAAGAGACTCACCTGTATCATCGGTAATTGTTCCTTTTACTGTTTTTAATGTTTGATCACTCTCTATATCGTTTTCGTTAGAAAACGAAAAATCTCCTTTTAATGCCACTTTAAGTAGTGACAATGTTGTCTTCTCTTCTAAATTAGATCCATTGCTAGCAAAAGCATTGAAACCCACACCTAGAACCAAAAAGAACACAAGGGCTTTTCTAGCCCTCAACTTTTTCAAAGTTGTTTCCATAAATAATGTTTGGTTAATTGTTACAAATTAATTTTGACTCATAAACACACGAAATGTTTACTAAAATTGCTAGAATTTATCGTTCTAGAATTTCAAATAAGTTTTTTTAGTTATTAGAATTTTGTTTTTTCTGAGTTTTACCTCCTATTTAATAATTAGCTTTCTATCATTCGCATAATATTCACACTTCATTGTTCCTGTAGCATTGAATATCGCTAAAAGTTCTTCAGTTGTTCTTACTTTTATTTTCCCAGAAAAGCTTTTATCTTTTAGACTTTCATCTAAAAAAATAATGGTAATATCAAAAAACCTTTCTATTTGCCCTTTCAATTCACTTAATGACGAGTCATTAAACAAAACACTTCCTTCTCTCCAAGATAGCTTTGCATTAGTATCTACTTTTAAAACACTAAAACGTTCTTTATCTTTTTCCCAAAGGTACATTTGACTTGGCTTAAGCACCCTTTCCTCATCGTATTCACCATTCTTAACCCCTATACTTCCTTCTACTAAAACGATTTCATTAGTTTTTTCATCATTATATGCTGAAATATTAAACTCTGTTCCGTATACTTTAGTTATCAATTCTTTTGTTTCAACCAAAAAAGGCTTTACTTCATTTTTAGAAACTTCGAAATAAGCTTCTCCTTCCAACGTCACTCTCCTTTCCTTTTTATTGGAAAAGGATAATGGGAAAATCATTTTAGTATCTGAATTCAAATGTATTTTTGTACCATCTTCTAGCTCTAAAAGAAACGATTTACCTCTAGGCACATGAATAGTACTTAAACTTGAATCTTCGAATTTATTATCAAAAAAATCAGTTAAGTACTTCTTTATATTTCCATTAACATCCTCGTTAGATACATTTACAATACTACCATCTGACGTAGTTATAAAAACTTGGTCTTCTGACGCTAATACATTACTTTGTTCCTTCAGACTAAAATCATCAAATAACACGATCGAGATTAGTACAACTGCTATAGCCGCTGCAACCCCCGATATTGATCGCATTAATTTAGTCTTTTTATTACTTTTTGCTTTATAATTATCTGTTTGCGATATCGCATTTTCAAATAACAAAAAGGCCTCATCTGACTTATTCGATTCTTCTTCGAAAAACTCAACCAATTCAGATTTAATCTCTTTAGACCAATTACTATTTTCCTTTAACTTTTGATTTAGCACTTTCCGTTCACCAAAAGTTAATTCTCCCGACATTAAACGCTCTATAAGAGACTTCACTTTCAACATTCATCAAATGTTTTCGTAAGTATAAGATTTAAATAAAAAAACATCTATATACTTTAACGTTTTTCTTACTAATTCGACACGAATAAACAAAATAATCGGCAAAATAATAAATAAAGATTTAATTTTCGTTCATTTTTTTACTGATATTGAATTTATTTCAAGTTCATTGTATTGAATACCCCTCTCTTCATAGTAATTTTTAACACATTATAGTTAGAATACGACAAAAAAATAACGGTAAGCACCAAAGTGACTTACCGTTACCAAAAACAAAATAAAAATATAACTACTATTAATAATTATCCATCATTATAACCCTAATCTAGATAGTACTGATGCAGGTATTGCTTCAAAATACGAATCTGGACTTAAATCAACGCTAGGGTCTATTGGGTTTTGCTCTGTCAATAAAACACCATCAACCATTGTAGTCCTCGGCGCTTTATCTCTAAGTGCATCTTCAACAATCTGCATACGAACTAAATCATGCCACCTCATATATTCTGCTGCAAACTCCCATTTACGTTCTTCAAAAGCTAAATCTGCAAGATTACCATCAGCTGGCCCAACATCTGGAGTTCCTTCTGGATACGCCCTTCTTCTTACATCATTTAATGCTTCCCATGCTTGTGCATTTTCTTGACCCGCTCTACCAGAAGCTTCCGCAAACATTAATAAAACATCTGCATATCTTATAAAGAAATCACTCCTGTTCGTTCGAAAACCATCTTGCACATCATCCAAGTCTCCATCAGGACCGGTAATCTTCGCATATACAGGGAGTTTATTTGTAGGGTGGCTCATCCATAAGCCCTCCAATTCTTGCCTATATGTTCCTTCTTTTCTTGGCCCCTCAGGAAAATCTTCCCAAAAACGAACTTCTCCAAGATGCTCATCCCATCCACCTGCATCATCTGTTCCTAATCGACCTCGAATTCCGTATTTACGATTCTCTTGTTCGTTTTCATTAGCTATATACTCTATCAACCAAACTGCTTCTTTATTTCGTCGATTTTCCACTCTCCATAAATCTTCAAACACTGGCATTAATTCAAAATCATAAACACTTCTATTGTCTATTACCGCTTTGGCTTTTTCAGCAGCTAAAGCATATTTAGACTCATCCTTAATAGGCCATCCAGCCCAATTCAAATAGACCCTTGCTAAAAACGCCTGCGCAGATCCTTTGTTTGGCCTACCTGCACCATTAACTTGAGCTCCTTCAGCTCCGACATCATCAGGATGCTTATTAGGTAAAACCTCCTCTGCCGCTAATAAATCTAACTCTATTAATTTATATAAATCTGCAAGCTCAGTAACTGAAGTTATATTTTCACCAAAACCAGGCACAACCAAACCTCTTCCAAAATGCTGAGAATACCAAAATAACGCATAAGCCCTTAATGCTTTCAGCTCTCCTAAATAAATATTTGCTAACTCAATATCTGCTGGATTTGTTTCGTCAGTTGCTGTATCTATACCTTCCTGAATTACATTAACAACATTAGCAATAGATGTCTGAAAATTAATAAACCCATTAATTTTTGTCGCATGATCATTAGTTGTCCTTGAAGGTCTAATCGCATCAAAATCAGAAAACTTACCAGATGTTATTCCCGAAGCCATATCATCTGCAAACCATGAAGTCAAATGATGATTGTCTAATCCAATTATTGGCCTCAATTCACTATATAATCCAGATACTGCTAAACTAAAATTATCAATATCTAAACCATCTCCAAATCGCTGTGTTAATTCTCCTTTACTTATGTCAGAAGCTTGATCAATAACATCGTCACAACTATTGCAAAGAATTAGAACAAATCCTACGAAAGCAATCCTGAAACTTTTCATTAAGTATTTTCTCGTATGTTTCATAATAATATATTTTAAAAATCTAATTTAACACCTAAAGTAATAGTTCTAGGATTTGGGATTGCTCCTCTATCAATACCCACAAACTGATCACTTGTACCCTGCTGCCCTAATCTTGCTCCAGAATTGACTTCAGGATCATAACCCGTATAATCAGTTATAAGCAATAAATTTTGTCCACTCACTGTAAATTTTACTGCGCTAACTGACTTTAAAGGATTCTCAAGGGTATACCCCAGAGATAAATTACTTAATCTAATGTAATCTCCTTTCTCAACGTACCTACTACTATTCAATACATTATTCCCTGGAACATTATTTCTACTAAGATTACCAAGAAAGTCATTATTATCACCTTCTATAGCAGCTCTGGTTTGGTTATAAACATCAAAACCAGCAGCTCCTGTCCAAAACATGTTAAAATCGAATTTCTTATACGATAATGTATTATTAAATCCCCATGTGATGGTTGGAGTACCATTCCCAATTACTTTTCTATCGAACCCGTCTTCTCCATTATCTTCATAAGTAGCATTACCATCCGAATCTACTCCTGTAAATCTTCTACCTAAAAAATTACCTAGCGGCTGACCTAAACGTATTTCAGATAAAGCCACTGAAGGGTCTCCAGATGCATTAGGAGAATCAACCCCAATAAACTCTCTATCTCCATCTAAATCAACAACTTCATTTTTTACATGAGAAATTGTAACACCTGAAGTCCAATTAAAATCATCAGTATCTATCACATCTCCATATAAACTAACATCAAAACCTTTATTTTCAATTTCACCTACATTCTGAAAAAATGTAACATTATCAGTATCAGCAAATAATGTAGCTAACAATAAGTCTTTAGAAGATTTTTGGTAATAGTCAAATGAAAAATTCAATCTATTATCAAAGAAACCTAAATCTACTCCCGCGTCCCATTGCTCAGTAGTCTCCCAAACTAAATTTGGATTCCCTACTCTATTCTGAATAGGAATAGATCTTTGCTCACCACGCAAAGTAGTAACATTACGCATAAAGCCATCTCGTGTAGCTCCACCAGCAATATTTTGATTTCCAGTTTGCCCCCAACTAGCTCTTAACTTAACATCGCTAAACACATTACTTTTTTCAAGTAAATTCAAGTTTTTAAAACTATATGCGATTGCAGCTGAAGGGAAATACCCCACCCTATTCTCTTTTGAAAATACAGATGACTCATCAACTCTTACAGAACCCGTAAGATAAAGACTACTATTAAAATTATACTGCAATCTTGCCAATCCTGATTGTATAGCTCTTGTATTTGCAGAATTACCAGATTCTGTATCTCCATCAAAAGCATTTAGGGGAGCTGTAAATACATTAGCAAATAATTCTGAATTTTCTAGATTTTCTATTGTCGTTCCAAAATTTTCAGATTTAGTCTCTTGAAGTTCATAAACAGCAGTTATATCAAAATTATGATCCCCGAAACTCTTATTCCAATTAACTATATTACTGATTTGATAATTTACAGCATTATTGTTAACCACTCGCGCAATGTCTTCTTCAGATCTATCAGATGTTAATGGCGATGTTATTCTTAATTCGTTTATTCTTCTATTGAAAACACCTGCACCCCCAACAAAACTATATGACAATCCATCAATAATATCATATTTTATGTTCAAGTTTAAATTGGTTCTATAATCTGTTCTTGTAATATCACTATTCCTCAATTCTATCGGAAAAGGAACATCTCTTCCTCTATTTCCAATTGTACCCAAAGTAAAACCACTACGAACATACTGATCACCAACCCTATAACGCACTGTGGGATCATGAGTTAAAGTAGCTATAACTGCCCCTCCACGACCTTTAGGAAAAGCATCTGGACTATTAACGTTTTCTTCTCTACTTGTATAAACATTAAATCCTACCTTCAGTTTATCATTAACTTGGCTTTCAAGGTTAGCTCTAAAGGAGTATCTATCATAATCATTAGTAATCATAACCCCCTCTTGATCAGCATAATTAGCCGAAATAAAGTAATTAAATTTATCTTCACCCCCACTAACACTAGCTTGTACATTATTAGTATATGCCGCTCTAAACAACTCGTCTTCTGCATCAATAGGGTCAGATAGTATTGCATTTACAGCATCATCTCCACCTAAAGCAATTGAAAGATCTTCAAAATTATTCCTAACATAACCACCTGGTCTTTGATAATATTCCAACTTATCTCTTAGGGTAGCAATAGAAGTAAAATAATCAATACTTACTTTTGGCTTTCCTTTTCCTTTCTTTGTTGTAATTAAAATCACACCATTAGAACCTCTAGAACCATAAATAGCTGTTGCTGAAGCATCTTTCAACACCTCAATAGATGCAATATCATTTGGATTGATTGTTCTTAAGTCTCCTCCAAAAATTCCATCTACAACAACTAAAGGATTATTATCCCCTGTAATTGAGTTTACACCACGAATACGAATCTTTGTATCTCCTCCTGGATTACCACTAGGCTTTGTCAATGCAACCCCTGCAATTCTTCCTTGTATTGCATCTTCAACTCTTGTGATTGGTTGCTCTTCAAATGCTTCCGTACTTAACTGGGACACAGAACCAGCTAAATCACTCTTCTTTGCAGTACCATACCCAATTACTACTACTTCATTTAAAGCAGAAGCATCTTCTTCTAAAGAAACGTTTACAGTAGTACTAGACCCTACTGCTTGCTCTACCGTTTTAAATCCTACATAAGAAAACACTAACACATCAGTATCTTCTACATTAATAGTATAATTACCATCAAAATCTGTCTGTGTTCCTTTAGACTGACCTTTAACTGTAACATTAACTCCTGGTAACGTTTCACCTGAAGCGTCTGCAACTACTCCCGTTACTGTTTTTAGAGTTTGTTCGCTTTTTAGATTTGCGTTTCCCAAAGTCTTCACTTGCTTTTCAGATAACACAATTTGCTTGTTAACGATATTAAAATCAATCCCTTGTCCATTTAGAACTTGAGTTAATATTTTTTCAATCGATAAATTTGATCCTTCTACACTTACTATAGAATTAAGATCCACTAAATCGTTTTCGTAAAATAGAGAAAAATCTGTTTTTTCCTCGATATTAGAAAACACTGTCTTTAACGTTACATTAGTCAAAGACAAAGTCAGCCTCCCGTTTTGATCTACATCTTTAGCCGATATCGACTGTAAATGCAACCCAAAAACAAGAAACAACACTAGGGCTTGTCGTAAACCCGACCATTTTAAAGTTGTTTTCATAAATAAAGTTTGGTTAATTGTTGTTACTACTATTATCGCATCATAAAATGATACAAGAATTCAAACATGCTAGTTTTTAAACACTAGCGCTCGAATATGTTTTTATTACACTTCAAATTATTCACTTAATAAAGAAATCGTAACACTATTCCCTTCATTCAATCAATAATTTCTTTTCGTTCGCCTGATACTGACAACTAAACACTTTTGTTGCATCTAATATCGCTTGTAGTTCTTCTACAGTATCTACACTAAGTTTTCCTGTAAACTTTTTTGACTTTAATTCTTTCCCAGAAAGCTCTACTGATATATCGAACTTTCTTTCTATAATCGGAATCATCTCTGCTAAGCTGGTGTCATTAAAACTTACAAAACCTCTTAGCCAACTAATCCTTTCATTGACATCTACTTCCTTTATAAAATACCTATCCTTACTTTTTTCCCAAGTAAACATTTGGTTAGGCTTTAACATACTCCTAATATTATCCTTCACATTTGTCACTCCAACACTTCCTTCAACTAATGTTATTTGGTTTTTAATGCCCCCTGTATAAGAAGATACATTAAATTTTGTTCCGTATACTTTAGTTTCTAAGCCTTCAGAAACTACTATAAAAGGCTTCTTCTTATTGGACACCACTTCAAAAAAACCTTCTCCTATTAACTCAACTTTTCTAAATTCTCCATCAAATGCAATAGGGAATTTCAGTTCTGTATCTGCATTTAAATGCACTTTCGTACCATCTGATAATTCCATCATGTAGGTTCTCCCTTTTGGCACATAAATAGAACTTAACCCTCTACCCTTAGGATTTAACTCATCCTCTTGACTAAAAAAACTTTGAAGCTCATTTTTTATCTCTGATGTTTCTTCTACAATGGTTTTTTCTCCATTTGGTAATGTTAGAACTATATCTCTGTTTAATTCTTTTTGATCTATTGATCGGCTAGAAGACTTTAAAACATTATAGACAAAAACACTACTCAACATAAAAATTACTGATGCTGCCACACCAATGGTAATATTTGATTTCTTCCTGTCCGTTTTTTCTAATTCTAACCTTAGAGATTTTTCAAACCCCCTAAAAGCTTCATCAATATTTTCAGACTCTTTCAAAAAACCATCCTTCAATGATTTTTTGACTTCTACCCTAACAACTTCATTTCCATCAATAAAATCATTGACAAATCCTCTCTCTTCTTTATTGAAAGATGACTTTAAAATTTTACCAACAAGAGTAGAAATTCGAAACATTTACACTAAGGTTTTCATATACATTACACCTAAAAAAACACGAACCCTGCATTTTTTTGCGTTTTTTTTTATTAATTTGCTATCACTAAGCGAACAGGTCGACGAAAATGCTTAATAAATTTAATCTTAATAACAACCTTAATATCCGATTGAAAAATGGTCAACCGGAAGCTTTTCGCGAACTATATGATCTTCATTATAGTTCGTTCTATAAGTATGCCCTTAAGCTAACATATGACAATCAACAAGCTAAAGATTTGGTTCAAGAAGCCATGATCCGTCTTTGGAAAAAAAGAGAACTTATTATAGAAAATAAGCCTGTAAATCAATACGTATTTCAGATTATAAAAAACATTTTCTTAACTCAATATTCTAAAAAACAAAAACAAAAGGATTCGCTCGCCCTTTTAATACAAGAAACTGTTACTGAGTTTGTTGAACAGGATGACACTAAGGTTATACAGATGAATAGAGTTGAAGCTGAAATAGAAAAACTCCCTATAAAAAGTCGTACTATTTTTAATTTAAATAAAAAAAGAGGACTGAATTACAAAGAGATTAGTGAGATGCTAAATATCTCTGAAAAAACGGTTGAAAGTCATATCTACAGAGCTATGCAAAAATTAAAAGCCGAGCTCACTTAATTACGACAATCCTTGTATATTTAAATATGCAATTTGGAAAAGTTACTAGTCTAGAAAATATTGATTTTCACCTCCCGAAAGACCATCCCGAGACTTCTTTTGTATTAAATAAATCAAAAAACACGCAAACTAAATTCCATATTGGATGTGCAAAATGGAATAAACAAGACTTAAAAGGTTTTTATCCTAGAGGAATTAAAGACGAATTAAGTTATTATGCATCTCAATTTAATTGTATAGAATTAAATGCTACTTTCTACAAGCTATATTCGGAAGAACAATTTCAAAAATGGTATACTAAAACCCCAAATAATTTTACATTCTTCCCTAAACTGGTTCAAAATATTTCTCATTTTTCTAGACTTAAAGAAGATTCACAAATATTTGTCGATGCGTTTTTAAAAAATGTATTGGTTCTAAAAGAAAAGTTGGGAGTTATTTTTCTGCAAATGCATAATAATTTTAGCCCTACTAACTTTTCGGATCTACGGTATTTTGTTGAAAATTGGCCTAAAGAAATCCCTCTTGCTATTGAATTAAGACATACTGAATGGTTTAATATACCATCCATTGCAAATGAAACACATCAGTTATTTGAAGAAAATAACATTACCAGTATCATTATTGACACCGCCGGCAGGAGAGACTTACTTCATATGAGATTAACATCTCCTAAAACTTTTATTCGTTGGGTTGGAGCAAATCACGCAACAGATTATCAACGATTAGATGCCTGGGTTGATCGGGTGAAGCTATGGAAAAAGCAAGGCGCTTCGGAAATTAATTTCTTTGTACATCAAAATATTGAATTGGAATCTCCTTTACTATCTCAATATTTTATTAAAAAACTAAATAAAGACTTAGCATTAGATTTAAAAGTCCCACTAACTCAATCGGATTTAGAGAATCTACAACAGCGCCTTTTCTAGAATTCAATCAAAGATTTATGTTAAAGATCGCATTGGGAATGAATTTCATAATAAGATTTTGAAAATCTTTCCGTATTATAGGTTTAGGCAGAAAAGCACTAGCTCCAACAGAAACAGCTCTTTGCTCATGTTCTACTGAACAATGTGCTGTTTGAATAATTATTGGTAGATCTGGGTATTCTTCTTTTAAAATTTTTGTGGCTTCATAGCCATCTATTTTAGGCATTCCAATATCCATCAAAACAACATCAACTTCTACATCGCAAAAGTCAATAGCTTCTTGACCATTAGCTGCATGAATTATATTAAAATCACTTTTAATCGTTTTCTCTAAAAGCTTTTTTAATAAAATGAAATTTAGCTTTTCATCTTCTGCAATCAATATTTTAGTTGTTTTTCCCATCTAATATTTCACAAACTACTACATCTAAAACAGATTAAAAGTGATAAAATTATAGTTTCACATTAATTTAAAAATTCTTTTACAAAATTACAAGAGGTTTAGCCCAACCAGAAAAGTAACAAATCCCTCTTAGTATGGCCGAAAATCGGCTCTTCAAAAATTCCTTCTAAGTATTGAAAGACAAACCTATGCTTAACTAGCATTAGTGTAAGGTAGTTTAACATAAAAATTACTTCCTTCTCCTTGGTTGGATTCTACCCAAATCTCCCCCTTTAAACTATCAACAATTCTCTGTGTTATGGACAATCCTATCCCTGTACCTCTATAGATTTTATCGTTTCTATTACTGACTTTATTAAAAGGTTTAAAAATCATATCCAAATCACCTTCAGCAATACCTATTCCTGTGTCCTTTACATAAAAAATTATCGAATCTCCCTCTAATTTAGAGCCAAACTTCACACTCCCTTGTTCTGTGAATTTGACAGCATTGTTTAAAAGATTAGATAAAATTTGCCGTAATCTAACTTCATCTGTTGAGATAAAAATAGGAGTATCATTTTCTACAATCAGCATCACATTTTCAGAGACTTTTGTTTCATAAATAGACTTTAGTTGCCCTAAAAACTTTCTAACATCTAAGCGTTCCAAATTAAGATTAATGCCTTTTGCATCCATTATAGAAATATCAAGAATATCATCAATAAGTACCAATAAAGCTTTACAGCTATCTTTAATGATTTGTACATATTCTTTTCGCTCTTCTGCAGAAGTATCTTCATCCTCTAACATGCCCGAAAAACCATGAATTGCATTCATAGGAGTCCTTATTTCATGGCTCATGTTTGCAATAAAAGCAGACTTTAGTCTATCCGACTCTTCGGCTTTTACCTTTGCTTTGCTTAATTCTTTAGTTCGTTCGTTTACAATCTCTTCTAAATGATATCTATGCTGCGAAAGCTCTTCATTTTGAATTTCAATTTGTATTGACTTCTCAATCAATTGATCATTAGCAACAGTTAAATCTTTTGTTCTTTCTGCTACTTTGTGTTTTAATAGACTTTTCTGCTTTTTTAAAATAGAAATCCGAACTACATAAAACAGTACTGGCAGTAATATTATTGAGGTTAACAAAAGATTTTTAAACCATCTCGAAGAATACCACGGCCCTTTTTTAATGATTTTAATTTCCTTGTTTTCTAATGATCCTATCCCGTCACTGTTGGTTCCCGAAACTTTAAATGTATATTTCCCAGGAGGCACATTTGTATATGTTGCCGTTCTCTTTTGCCCAGCATCAATCCAAATTTCATCATAGCCTTCCAACTTATATTTATATTCATTTTTTTCTGGGTCTAAATAATTGAGACCTGTAAATGAGATTACAAAACTTGATTGATTTTCACTTAAAGTAATTTCTTTATCAGCACCTAAATCTTCTAATATATACTCGTATTCTTTGTTGAGATTTGGATGCGATTTTAAAACAGACAGAGAAGATATATGAAGCTTAGGTGCTTTTGTATTTATCTTAAGCTCATCTGGATAGAAAAAATTCATTCCTTTTGAAGTCCCAAACAACAGCATCCCGTCCTTTGTTTTATATGCCGATTTTCTTATGAAGGAATTGGTATTAAATCCGTCTTTACTTGAAAAACGAACAACTTTATTATCTTTTTTCTGAATCTTATATAGCCCATTGTTAGAACCAAACCAAATATCTCCTTCATCATCTGCTATAATAGACATAACTGTAATTTGATCTGAATCTGCATTTATTGGGTATGAAGTGAATTTCCCTTCATTTTGATCAAAATGATATAATCCAATATTGGTGCCTAGCCATATTTTATTCATGTTATCTACAAAAAGACAAATGATATTTACTTCCGAGACTTCAACTTGCTTCGCTAAATCGTAACTCTGTAACTGGTCCTTATCGGGATTGTAAAAATTCAGGGTTCTGTAAGAATTATACACTATTAGACCATCTTTAGTCTCTTGAATATCCGAAACCATTGACGCCAAAGAATTGTTTTCTTTTTGAGTTAAAGAAATGGCTTTGAAATTATCCTCGACAGCATCATACAGGTGTAACCCTCCACCGAAAGTCCCCACCCAAAATCTACCTTTAGAATCTTTTTTACTGCTAACTACATTATCGCTTTTCAATGCGCCATCTTCGTTTGAAGCAGCATAACGTTTAAAGTTATTTGTCGCACGATTAAATTTACTTAGTCCACCATCCCAAGCACCTATCCAAATATTTCCCGAAGTATCGCTTTCAATGACTCTTATTGGATCTCTTCTTAAACTTTGTTTATCATTCTCTTCATATGAATAATGTGTAAACTGCTTCTTTAACCTATCCCATCTGTCAACGCCTCCCTCAGTTCCAATCCATATATGTTGACCATCTTCATGAAAATAATTGATTAAGTTACTTTCGAAACTTACATCTCCTTTACCCTGTTTAAGACCATATATCTTCTTCTTTCGTTTAGAAAAATAGTTGATCCCAGAACCAAAAGTACCTACCCAAATATCCCCAAAACTATCTTCAAATATTTTCACAACCGAACTATCATTCAAACTATTTGGGTTCTTAACATCATATAAAAAAGTTGCTTCTTCTTGGGTTTCTAAATTCAGCATGTACAAACCTTGGTTACTACCCTTAGCAACCCAAAGAATGTTATCTTCATCAACATGTACATCCATTACGATTCCATCACTGTGCTTCTTAAACACCTTATCTCCCGTAGCAGGATCATAATTAAATAAGCCATTTTGCCCGAAACCAAGCCATATTTTACCTTGCTTATCTTCTTCTATCGCGAGTATATCATTTCTCGTAGAAAGATCTAATCCTTTAAATTGATGGTACTTTTCATACGTATCTAATCGAGGGTCGTATTTGATTACTAAAGCAGTAGATGTAAACCAAAAATTACCTCGTCGATCTTCAAATATTTTAAAAATCTCCAAGCCGTATAATGGATGACTCTTATTATCAACGAAATAACAAAAGTCCTTAGATTCAAAATCGTAAACAGCTAATCCATTACTGTGTAAGATCCATACAGAAGAGGCGTCTTTTTTTAAAAATTGACGATAACTACCTTGAGGTAAAGATCTATAAGAAATGACCTTATTATCTGTGAATTTATATGCACCATAATCAGTACCTATCCACAATTGCCCTTTTTCAGTTTGATAAATATCGTTAATAGAAACATACCCTAAAGAAATCCCTTGATCGCTTAAAGGCCGATATACTTTATATTCGTAACCATCGAAACGGTTCAAACCATCTTCGGTAGCCACCCACACAAAGCCATCTTTATCTTCAAAAATATTTCGAACTCTATTACAGGAAAGGCCATATCGCTCTCCTAAACGTTTAAAAGCGATTTCATCTGCTGTCTGTGCATTTAGCGTACAGACAAATAGCATGTAATATAATAGTAGATTATAAAACGAATTCATTTTGGAGCGAGCATCAGTTGTTATTTAACTTAGGAAGTTTCATCTATCAATAGATAAATGAACGCAATACCCCTAAATTAAATATCGATAAAAATACAATTTTTATCGACAAAGAGCAAACTCTCTAATTCACAACTAAATATCAACTTCATTAATGCTAAAACACAACCAAAAAAGGCTATCTCATCGTATTAAAATGAAGTACAATGGACTGGAAGATCCATAGTTTCGGTTGCCACTGAAAGTCTTATTATATTTTCTAGCTTATTACTGTAAGCTATAGGCTTTAAGCCATAAGCTACATAAGACCTACTGCTTAACGCCTAAGCCGTAGATAAAATTTTTAGAAACTAAAAGTGAGATGTACTAAAGCACATAGTTTTAACTATTATTGAGACCAGTAAACTACCTTGGGGTATTATACCCTTTGGCGGTGCCAATAAAATTATATCCCTGATATAATTTTCAACTCAGCATATTTTTCTTCTAGTAATGCAATTTCTTTTTGATCTAAACCTGTTTTCCAAACATATATTTTTTTCAATTCGGGTAACGCTAATAATGCAGAAACCCCTTCATAATCTACATTAGTATTATACAAGTTTACACTTTTTAAAGCCTTTAATGTTGACAATACTTTTATACCATTATCTGAAATATCATTTTTAGGAATATTCAATAATTGAACATTCTTAAAATTAGAAATCAATTTTAATTCCTCATCTGATATCCCACTATTCTCCAAAGAAAGCCACAATATATTATCTTGAATTTTGGACAATACTTCTAATTTCTCTTTAATATTTCCTTTAGAGCCTTTTCCTGAAGGCAAGACTATATCATATGCATATGAACCAGCCGCCAACTCACGAATAGTAAACCCTTCATTTTGTATCGCTAAAATTTGCTCTTGGCTTACTTCATCGAAGTGTACCATATCACCAGATGCATGTCCATCTAATTTTAAATACCCAGATATTAAGGCTAATGTTTCATCACCAGGCTTAGTGTCCACCACTTTTATTTCATAATCTGCTTTAGCCTGATTAATCCATGATTGTAAAATTCCCTTTTCTTCTTCCGTCAAAGGCGTTTTCCCTTTAGGTGGCATGAATAATTTATTACTCTCATCTAGATTAACACGCACCATAATTTCACTAGCATCTGCATCTCCTGGCACAATCGTATTGCCGTGTTTCCCTCCTTTTACATAAGTTTCTATGCTTTCGAATGATAGTTGACCTTTCATTTTACTTGCATTATGACAACTAAAACATTTGGCTTTAATAATCGGATGTACTACATCTGCAAAATATTCTGCCTGAGCAATATCAGTAACCTCTGGTCTTTTCAAAGGATCGTCCTTTACTTTTTTGAAAGGCATATAATGAGTTAAATAATCTTCTCCATGAGTAAGATTACCCCCCATATGACCTGTTACCGACAAACCAACAACCATAATAGTCACTAATACTAAATAAAGTTTTTGCTTTATTGCTTTGAAAATGGATAAATCTAGACTAAGCAAATAAGCAAAAAGAGCGATAAATGTAGTTGCTATTCCAGCCCATTTATGATTATCGAGTGCTTCGTGATTGTAATCACCACTCGTTGCTAGCATCAACCCTAGAATACTTGCTGCAACGGCACTTAATGTTCCTAATAATAAAGAAAAAGGTATTGCGTTCTTTAAGCCTTTAGTGATTTTAAAGCGCTCTGTTATTTCAATAACCGCTGCAAACAATAAAAAACCTATTGGCAAATGCACTAATAGAGGATGAAAACGCCCTAGAAATAATATAATATTTGATTCTTCCATACTTGAATTAATTCAAGGTTTAAATTTTTAAGATAGAGGATGTTTAAAAAGTTGAAGCTACATTATGCTAAATATGAGCTGATATCTTCTAAACACCTGTAATAAATGCGATAAGATGCTAAACAAACCGATGCATCGGATCAGAATAACAGCCTTAATTCCTTTTTAAACAACCTCTTTTCATTTTGAGACGAACTGCTTGATACAGGAATGATAATTTTTATTTTAAATACGTTCTAATTTATAAGGCGCTGCATGGTTTGCATTCCATTGACACACATACAAATTCTTATCTTCATCTACACATACATCATGACCATGATAAATAGGTCTACTCTCTAGCTGATAAGACTTTTGCAGCTCTCCATTTTTATATTCTGGAGCAGAACCTCCTGGGTTAGAAACCACTTTATCACCTTCCATAATGGTTACAAAACCAGTATGGTCTAACCAATGAAATTTCCCGTCTTTAGACGCAGACCAACACACTCCTGCATATAGGTTATCGTCATCAAAAACGGCTCTACACACATACATATTAGGCAAATGAACTGTTTTTACATACTTACCATCTAGTGTAAAATATTTAAAAGCATTATCTGAACGAGAAGTACACACTAGCATAGGATTCCCTGGCTCTCTATAATCAATAGCAACTCCGTGAGCATTATTTAAATTATAGTTTTTATCTGCATTGTCATGACCTCCCCAATGGCGAATATATTTTCCATTAGCATCGTACTGAAGAATATAGTCTTTACCATAACCATCAGCAATGTAAATATCTCCATTAGGCCCCACAGCAATTTCCGTTGGACAAAAATGATCTCCAGGTTGGTAAACTCCAATAGTCACAGGATGTCCTATATCAAAAATAACTCTACCATCGGTAGTTGTTTTAGTAACACGACCATTATGACGCACCCATTTCCCATTAGGCCCCAAATACCATCCAGAATCTGATAGGAACAAGAAATCTTCTCCCCCTTCTTTTGATAGTGTTAACCCGTGACCTCCAGGATAAGCCGTTCCCCATGAGTCTAATAGTTTACCCGATTTATCAAAAATCAAGATATTATTTTGAGGGTGATCCCCTATCATAATCAAACGCCCTTTACTATCCATGACCATTTCATGACAGTTTAATAAAGGAGTTTGCACTGAACTTAATTTCGCCCAGCCTTTATCTAATTTATATTTATAATCTCCATGCCCAAGAATAATTTCTTCATCTTTCACCCAGCCTTCACTCTTTTTCTTACTTGGAATAATCGTAGCCCCAAAAGCTGGCACTACCGCTGTAGCCACTGTTGCTGTTGCAGCTGTTTTTAGAAATTCTCTTCTTGATTTCATTATTTAGATGTTAGTATTGAGAAGTGAGATATTAGATTCTTATAATTTTTTATTCATCAATCTATTCGAAATGAAAAGTGAAACATATCTCAATACTAATATCTCACTTCTCAAATCTACATTTACGATAGAATGTCTTTAACTACATGTCCATGGACATCTGTGAGTCGGAAACGTCGTCCTTGATGCTTGTAAGTCAAACGCTCATGATCTATCCCCATAAGGTGCATTAGAGTTGCATGAAAATCATGCACATGTACTGGATCTTTGGTAATGTTATAACTAAAGTCATCCGTTTCTCCATAGGTAAATCCAGGTTTTACTCCTGCTCCTGCCATCCACATTGTAAAACAACGCGGATGATGATCTCTACCATAATTATCTGGCGTTAATTTCCCTTGAGAATATACTGTACGACCAAATTCTCCCCCCCAAATTACTAAAGTATCTTCGAGCATACCTCGTTGTTTAAGGTCTTTCAATAATGCAGCGGTAGGCTGATCGGTCATTTTACATTGATTCTTAACTCCTCCAGGCAAACTAATATGCTGATCCCAGCCTCTTTGATATAACTGCACGAACTTAACTCCTTTTTCTAATAAGCGTCGTGCCATTAAACAATTGGCTGCATATGTACCTGGGTCTCTACTTTCCTTTCCATACATATCAAAAATATGTTCTGGCTCATCGGACATATCCGTTACCTCTGGAACCGAAGTTTGCATACGATATGCCATTTCATACTGGGCAATACGTGCTGTAATCTCTGGATCACCGTAAGCATCATGCTGTATATTATTCAATTGTTTTAAATAATCTAACATTTGACCGCGATCGTGACCATCGTAGTTTTCTGGATTATTCAAATACAATACTGGGTCTTTTCCACTTCTAAATTGTACTCCTTGATGCTCTGTTGGCAAGAATCCATTACCCCATAATCTTGAATATAATGGTTGTCCTCCTCCATTTTTAGATACTAGAGTAATAAATGTGGGTAAATTTTGATTATCAGAACCCAAACCGTAACTCATCCACGAACCAATAGAAGGCCTCCCTGGTAATTGATGACCTGTTTGAAAAAAGGTAATTGCTGGGTCATGATTAATTTGCTCTGTATACATCGACTTAATGAAACAGATATCATCTACCATCTCTGCTGTATGTGGCATCAATTCACTTACCCAAGCTCTACTTTCCCCATATTGCTTAAACTTATAAGCTGAAGGCGCAATTGGCAATGTTGACTGAGAAGCACTCATCGCAGTCAAACGTTGATTTCCCCTAACAGACGGCGGTAATTCTTTACCAAACATATCTGTTAACTTTGGCTTATAGTCATACGTCTCGAACTGTGAAGGCCCTCCACTTTGAAATAAGTAAATAACCCTTTTCGCTTTTGGCAAAAAGTGAGGCAATCCTGGAATCCCTTGTGGGCCAGAAATTGGATTAATAGGCCCTGTAGGTTTTGAACCTGGTGGGGTGTTCGCTAATAATTTGTCTGTTCCCATTAAAGAACCAAGAGCCAAAGCACCTAATCCTAATGAAGTCTTTGTCAAAAATTGACGACGATCTATGTTTTGTTCAACTTTTTTAAAGTCATGAACATTAGATCTCAATATATCGTGATGGTGATCGCACATAGTTCTTATCTTTTAGTTATTGTAACATCTCCATTTAAAATTACACTAGCAACAATAGCATTAGAAGCAATTAAGTTGACATCTAAACTGTCATCGACTTCATAAGCTCCTGCTTCTAACCAACCTTTTGCCTTAGATGGATCTGCTTTAAATTTCTCATATTCTTTAGCTTGCAATTCGGCAAGTATTTCAAGTTCTTGCTTATTTGGCTTTTTCCCTGTAAAACTTTGGAAAGCCAACTTGATCCCTTCGATTGAATCGGCTGTTTTGGTCATTCGTTCTCCCATTACTTTTGCCGCCTCTAAATAGGTAGGGTCATTCATTAACACCAATGCTTGTAATGGCGTATTCGTTTTCTGACGTCTTACCGTACATACACTTCGCTCTGGCTGATCGAAAGTCGCTAAAGTTGGATGAGGAACCGTACGTTTCCATATGGTATAAAAACTACGACGATAGAGGTCTTCTCCTTCGCTTTCCTCATACGTATTAGCATTCATTCTCCACAATCCTTTTGGCTGATATGGATAAACACTTTCTCCACCAATCTTTTTATTGATCAACCCACTAGCTAAAAGTGCATTATCACGCATCATCTCACTAGTCAATCTTGTCTGTGGACCTCTTGCTAACCATACATTCTCTTTATCTATTTCTAATAATTCTGGAGAAGCTTTAGAATCTTGTCTATATGCTCCTGACATTACAATCAATTTCTGAAGTGCCTTTACATCCCATCCAGAGTCTCGAAATGTAATCGCTAACCAGTCTAACAATTCTGGATGAGTAGGTAACTCTCCTTGGTTCCCAAAATCTTCAGTAGTTTTAACAATACCTCTTCCGAAGTAACTTTGCCAATAACGATTTACGGCAACACGAGCCGTTAATGGATGTTCTGGCAATGCCAACCATTCTGCTAAACCTAAACGGTTTTTTGGTAAATCTTCAGGGAAATCCAACACACTTTCTGGAGTGTTTGGAAAGACTTGTTCACCATAGTCATCATATACTCCCCTATTCAACACAAAAGTATCTCGAGGTTCATCCATTTCTCTAATGACCATTACTTCTTGTACTGGCTCTACAGAATCTACAAAAATAGTTCTAGCTTCCGCTAATTGATTAAATGCCTGCTTAAATGGTTGTGATACTTGAGTCAAATAGTACTCCTTTAACCATGCTTTTTGCTCATTACTTAAATCCTGTGGATTCGTTTTCGCTATGGCATTTATTTCTTCGGAATTTGCGATACGCTTTACTTCTAAAGCCGAAAGCGTACGTTCAAAAACTTCTATGTTATCAATTAAAGCATCTTTTATTCCGACACCTCTCCATCTTGCTCCGATTTGTAAATTAGGCTCTATTGGCCCTTTGTAAATAATATCTTTAAGATTATTGAAAACAATATCCTTATATAAATTGTCTTCTTCTACTTCGGTCTCTAACTCTGTACCATTCATGTAAATCTTACCACCATCAGCAGAACTCGACCCATCATAAGTAACCATTAAATGCACCCACTGATCTCTAGGAATCTCTACTTTAGTTCTTTCTATTATGGCATTATCTGGCCAAACATGAGCTAACAACCATTCTAATTTCCCTTCTTTATCGATGTATAAATGATATCCTTTATAACTATGTAATCTAGCTGCTTTATTTTTATGGAAGATCACTCCTTCTTTCAAGTCTTTAGGCACATTTATCCATATCCCTATACTAAATTGATCGTCCCTTTTAAAAACCCCTACTCCTTTAAGGTCTAACCATTCATCTCCATTCATTTTCATTCCTCGTCCAAACTTAGCTTTCACAAATTTTGGTGGTTCTTTTGCAGAAAACTCCTGACGATAATCTACTTTCAACGATGTGTTCAAGCTGTTTTTAATAGGCTTCCCTTCAAGTTTGTAAAGTGCCACCTTATCTTTTGAAGGCATCTTTTTGATTAAAGACTTATAGGATTTTGTTTCTAACCAATTTTGAAAACTTTGTGATTCACTATTAATAACATCTGCCAATGATGCCTCTTGTTTAGAAATATTTGCTTCTGCAGTCTTCATAAAAGCCTCTTGCTTTTCCGTTGGCAACAACATCGTAGGCACTGGCATCGTTTCTACATCCCATGGAATTTGACCTGTTTCATTTACATTATTAAAGAAGCTATACAATTCGAAAAAGTTCTTTTGCGAGATAGGGTCATATTTATGGTCATGACATTTGGCACAGGCCACCGTTAACCCCATAAAAGCTTCTCCTACTAATGAAGCACGATCTGCTACATATTCCGAACGAAACTCTTCATCTACAATTCCTCCTTCTGCATTCTGAGGATGCAAACGATTAAATCCAGTTGCTAACATTTGCTCTTTCGTTGGATCTGGCAGTAAATCTCCCGCTAATTGCCATTTGATAAATTCATCATAAGGCATATTCTCATTAAAAGATTTGATAACCCAATCCCTCCAAGGGCTCATGTCACGATAACGATCTACTTGATATCCATAAGTATCTGCATATCGAGATAAATCCATCCAATCTGTAGCTATTTTTTCTCCATAGTGTGGTGAAGCCAACAATTTGTCAACTACTTTTTCATAGGCATTTTCAGAAGTATCTCTTAAATAAGCTTCTATATCTTCAACAGTTGGAGGAAATCCTGTTAGATCTAGAAAGACACGTCGTAACAATAACTCTTTAGAAGCTTCACTCGAGGGATTTAATTTCTTGTTCTCTAATTTCTCTGCAATGAAATTGTCTATAGGGTTCTTAACAAAATCTCTATTGCCCTTTTTTACTTTAGGAATCTCTGGCATTTCTGGCTTACTGAAAGCCCAATGCGGTTTGTATTTTGCACCATCTTCTACCCATTTTACTAAAACAGCTTTTTCATAATCTGACAGCGTCACTTTAAATTCGGGGGTAGGCATCACCATTGAAGGGTCTTCTGATAAGATACGTCTTATGGCATCCGAATTTTTTAGATCCCCTGGCACGATTGCAAATTTACCTGGTGTTTCGGGTAATTCATTATAGGCCGTATCGGGGTCATCTAAACGCAATCCTGCTCTTTGTTTTGCCTTATCTGGCCCATGACAAGCATAACACTTATCAGACAAAATTGGTTTTACATGTATATTAAAATCTAACTTTTTTGGCAAAGCCTCATATTGCTCAGCTATCCCATTTGGAAGATCTGGCCCACAAGAAACCAATCCTACTAACAGTAAGAGACCAATATAAATTTTAAAATTCAGCTGTATTTTTATGTTGCTCATAAACTATGATATCTTAAAACAATACTTTTACTTAATCGTTTTCGTAAAATTACACAATCACAACCTTTACTTAGCATAAATCTATATAGACTCACTATAGACTATCTATACATTCTCTATGGATTTTATTGCAAAAAATAGCTTAGAAGTGCCGTATTTATTAGATTTACATAAAACAACTTATCGATTATGGCTTCTAAAAGTCGAATATTTATTCATTTCCTAATTCTATTATTTTTTTCTAGTACAAGTATCTGTACTGGTCAAAAAAAAGTCTTTGAATTTTCAGAAGACAGTCCTACTCTAAAATTATTTGAAACCTTAAATAGCAATGATACTATCATAGATTCCCTAAAGGAATCTTATGAAGCCTCTATCAAAAAAAAAGACACTCTAGCCCAAATTCAATTACTAAATAAACTTGGGCTTCTATATTGCAATCGCATTAATTACGAAGATTCCTACAACAGTTATTGGAAAGCTTTGCTTTTAGCAGAAAAGAAACATAATAACATACAAAAAGCGAAGAGTTATAATGGACTAGCAATTCTCTACAGCCTTTACGAACGTCGCTCTGATGCTTTGGACTACTACCTAAAAGCACTTGCCATAAACAAATCGCTTGTTCAAAAAAAGGAGCTTGAAGCTACCGCTTTAGTAAAAAATTACCTTCCTCTTGCCACTCATTATTTCTATGATGAAAATCCTACAGTATCTGAAAAGTATGTTGATAGTTGCGAGCAAATAATCCCTATAAAGCATCCTGAAATAAATTACGTAAAAGCGCAGCGTGGCTACACCTATTTACTGACTAAAGAATATGATAAAGCAGAAAAACAACTACTGCCTATCGAAGAATACTTTAAAGAAAACAACCCTGGTCATTTAGTGGTATTTTATGCCATGTTGGGTGATGTCTATAGAGGCAAGCAACAGTTTACAAAAGCAATTGATTACTACAAACGCTCCAATAAAAAAGGGTATGAATATAAAACTCACCTTAATTTTATTCCAGATACGTTTGAAAAACTTTCCGAAGTGCACCATGCTTTAAATCAAGAGTCTGAAGCCTTAAGAAACCAAGTAGTAGCACACGAAATCAACCAGTATTTGTATAGTAGTAGAAGTCCTAACAACCAGTATTTACTTGAAATAAAAGATCAATTTATGCAAGAAAAAGAGCGTTTGCATAAACTGGCTGCGGCACAAAAGTTAGAACAACTGGCGCACCAAGAATCTTTATGGAAGCTACGTTACACTATCATATCGATAAGTACTTTATTTTTAATTGGCCTTGGTATTTGGATCTACAGGTATCTTTCTTCAAAACACAGAAATGAAAAGAAGTTACTACTTCAAAAAAAGAAAATGGAAAACCAGCAATCTACTGCTATTCTAGAAATTAAGAATAAAGAATTGACGGAGTCTACATTACGCCTAATAGCAAAAGATGAATTATTAAATGACATCAAATCTGCTTTAAATACCATTAGCTCGAAACCGACTTCAAATAGTATTAAGAAATTAATTAAACAGATTAACATCAATTCTAAAGAGAATTGGACTGAATTCGAAAGTCGTTTCACAATGGTTAATGATGGATTTTATGAGCGAATGAAAGAACGCTTTCCAGAATTAAGCCCATATGACCTTAAAGTTTCTGCTTTAGTAAAACTAGGGTTTAGTGGTAAGGAAATGGCAAAAGTTATGGGAATCTCTCCCGAAAGCGCAAATACAGCCCGCTATCGACTGCGCAAACGCCTTGGCTTGTCTAAAGAAGATAACTTGGTGCAGTTTATTAGAGGGGTCTAGTCTTTTCTTTACTGTTAACTGTTTTTTTAAATAAACTACCCCAGGGCAATCCCACGAGGCATTTATATGAAATAAAATTTCAATTTCAAGGCAAGCCTTAGGGTACTAAGCCTTTTGGCGGGGCCAATACATAGAGAATTGATCACAAACAAATAGCTCCTATATTATTGACCTATTGGATTCTTTGTTATACATTGAGTTCAAAATATATCGTCATGAGAACAGTATACTTCTTAATATGCTTAAGTATCTTTTTTTCAAGTTGTAACAGTAAAAAATCAGCTCCGAAAAGCAACATAGAAATCGTTAAGACCTATTACAATGCGTTAAACAATAAAGACATTAATGCTCTTTCAAACATTCTTGCAGATAGTGTCCTACAAAAAGAAATAGATTACAAAATGCCTTTTGATAAAGCCACTTACCTCGAATTGTGTAAATGGGATATGGCTTTAGATGCTAATTACAAAATCATTTCTATGGCAGAAGTAGATGGAGGAGTTAAAGCTAAAATAACTAAAATTGGAAAACGTCTTCAGTTTCTTCACGAGCGCCCTACAATTGCAGAAGATTTTTTTGAATTTGAAAATGATAAAATAAGAACACTCGGAGCTACTAAGTTTATTGTTTTTGATGAAAAAACCTTCCTCAAAAATAGAAAAAAACTAACCACATTTGTCGACAATCATCACCCTGAGCTAAATGGCTTCTTGTATGACCAAACCCCAAAAGGTGCCGCAAAATATTTAAAAGCGATTGAATTATTTGAAGCCCAGAAGTAAAGAACTTTCAAATGCAACTTGTAATATTGTAATTCAGATTTTACTTCAGGAATACATGAATTCCTCTATAAATAAACCCGATTCAATTGGTGCTTTTGCAAGTAGCCTATACCAGTTACATTGTATAGCTACTCCTTTGTTATTTACAGCACAAACCTAAACGCTTCACAAACCATCATGGTGGTCTAGGATCGATATTGTATTCTTGATCATTTCCGCATTTGCTGTATAAAAGTCAAGTACAATTAAAAACTGGGTAAAAATAGTTCTTTTAATAAGTTGGAAACTTTTGGCTTATTATTATCAATGAAAAGATTGAATGGTTTAGTATACCTGAAATAGCGATCTACTTCCCAACTATTAGCCTAATTGGTCTTCATATCTATAGTAGCAATTTTGTCAATGCGCTACTGATAAGTGTTGTGTGGACTAAGAAGAATGGAAACTAATTCTAATTGACGTCAATACTATAATCTTAAAATTAAATAGAGTTCAAGAATAGCATTTTGTAAACGTATTATTGCTTTTCAAAAAACAGTATATTCTCTTGATGAGTTTCATTTATAATTCTTATTCTAATATCTCTATATAGTTCTAAAGTTTCATTTTTAATTTCAATTTCGCCATTCAAAACTAAAAAACCTGAATCTCCATCATATACATTTGTACCAGCAACAAAAGACTCTTCAAAGTTCATTAAAAAAGCATAAAGGTAGTTGTCATTAACAGTCCAATACCCATTCCCTTTTAACATATTTACACTAGACTTATTTATACAAGTTGAAGGGTTAGTCGTTTCATTAATCCCCTCTAAATCAAAATAAAAAGTTCCATTAGAATTAAAGTTTACATGAGCTTGGTTTATGATGTCACAATCTTCAACTTTTTCACATCCACGTATATCTGCGACAAAACCGCAATCTTTATCTCCTAAACCTAGGTCTTCTACAAGACTACCATTAATGAATTCTTTTTGTCTTTTTAGACTCCAAGAACCTAGCAACTCTTTATCACCTCCCCATTCTAAATTTTTAACCGATAGTTCTTTTGACTCGCTTACGTTACCTAACTCATCATAGGCTGCTATGATTATCTTGTATCTTCCTGCTTTCATTTTATTTGAAAACGTAATAGAAATCAAATCTGTTTCAACATTAGTACCCAAATCAAAAATTGGCTTTCCACTATCAAACTCAAAATCAAAACGATTTAAACCATTAACTACTGGAAACACTGGTGTAACTGAACTGTTATGAGGTATCTTATAATAGCTATTAGACGAATTATCACCATTTTCACTTAAAACTTGTAAATAAACTCCTTTATAAGTAGTTCCTTTTGTTAAAACACAAGCTCTCAAACTAAATCCAAGTCTCTTAAACGCAACAACCTCTTTCTGATCATCAAAATCATAAAACCTAACATCTCCTTTTTTTGCAGGAAACTCTTCACTTTCTATTAAGGTAGATCCCTTTATTAGAAGATTTGACTCAACTTCGGAAACTGAAAGAGCAACATTCTCTTGATCCTTATTTGGTATTTTACTCGTACCATCAGCACCTTCACCTCCAGCACCATCATCACTACCACATGAAAAAAAACTAAACAAAATCGATACAACTAATAAAAACAGAGACTTCTTCATAATAAAAAATTTGCTTCAGCAATTATAGGCTAAAAGTTAGAATTCACCAAAAGAATACTAAAAACCCCTAACACAATCAAAGTCTTTAACAAATTATGAAGTCTAATAAAGTCTTTCTTAGTAGTTGATTTTAGCAAGAGTATTAGAAACACGATAAGAAAAACAATACTAGCTCCAAAGAAATAATACAGCTTCCCTAATGAGAACTTCAACGTCAACAAAACAGCTGTAATAAGTGCAATAGTGGCAAGTATATAAATCACATTCTTTGCATAGCTTTCCCCGTATTTTATAGGTAATGTTTTATACCCTAAACTTAAATCTCCAGCAAGGTTTTCTAAGTCTTTCACAATCTCTCTTATCAAAATGATTAAGCCCAAAAAGAAGGCTTCGACAAAAATGATGAACTGATAATTTTTAAAGAAAATGAAGACCGCAAACAACGGAAAAAAAGCCAGAACAGTCGCTGTAATATTGCCTATGAATGCTTGTTTTTTTAATTTATGAGAGTAAAACCATAATCCGAAGATATACACCGAAATAAAAAGCACCGCATTAAATGAATTATAACTAGCGACAATAACCGCTAAAAAATTCATCACAAAATAAAGTACTAGCCTTGTTTTTTGACTAATGTATAAATTGAGTGTTGTTCGAGCAGGTCGATTGATGATATCCTTTTCTCGATCATAGAAATCGTTGATAATATATCCTGCTGCAATGGCAATGGCTGTTGCAAATATTAAAGTAAAAAGTTTGGCATTTAGGATGGTAATCCATGCTGTATCGCTCTTTGATAAAATGAAAGCACTTACCAAATACTGTGCTACTATAATCAAGCCAATATTATAGCCCCGTATTGCAGAAAAAAGGCTAATGGTCTTTTTTATAAACCATTTAAACTTATGGGAAAATAATGACATGCAATCCGCTTGTTGTTCTCTTTCTAAAGGTAATTAATACAAGCTTCTAAACACTAAACTCTTGACAGAATTTTAAAATTTGTACACTACCTCTAAAGGATAATCTTTCAATGCTTTTTGAGCTTTATCCAAATCTTGTGTAAATCCAAGGATATATCCGCCACCGCCAGATCCACATAATTTTAGGTAGTAATCATTAGTATCAATTCCTTTTTCCCATAGCTGATGAAATTCTGTAGGAATCATTTGACTAAAGTTTTCTAAAACTGTTTTGGACAATGATTTTATATTGGTAAAAAGAGAAGAAACATTTCCTTTTAAGAAGTCTTCTACGCAAGCATCTGTATGCTTTACAAATTGTTCTTTCATGACATTTCTAAACCCTTCATGCTTTAGTTTTTGCATAAACAGATTTACCATTGGTGCCGTTTCGCCAACGATTCCACTATCAATTAAAAATACAGCTCCTTGCTCTTGGTGTTGTTCTTGAGAAGGAATTCCTGCCGTTTCTACATTATCTTTCGAATGAATAAGTATTGGAAGGCTTAGGTAACTATTTAAAGGATCTAGTCCCGAACTACTTCCATGAAAGAAAGATTCCATAAAAGAAAAAATCCCTTTCAGTTTCAATAGTTTTTCTCGTGTTAGGTTTTCTAAAACTGTAATTTTTTCGCTAGCATATTTATCATAAATCGCAGCTACTAAAGCGCCACTGCTTCCTACTCCATAACCTTGAGGAATACTACTATCAAAAAATAATCCTTTACTAATATCTTCCTGAAAAGCTGCTACATCAAAAACTATAAGATCACTGGTATTTTCTTTTAGGTAATTAGCAAAACGCTGCAAATGACCATTAGACTCTTTATGTTCTGGGGTCAATTCTTTTTCAATCTTTAAGGCTCCATTGTAAAAATTGTAAGGAATGGATAATCCTTTAGAATCTTTAATAATCCCATACTCTCCGAAGAGTAATATTTTAGAATAGAATAGTGGTCCTTTAAATTTCATTTTTGGAGCTTTTAATTAAATCATCTTTAGAGAAAACATGAGGCGTTCATATGTGTAACGCTTACCTCATTAAGCTTCTCCCCAGATAAATGTTAAAGTTGTTGGATACCAGTTCCTACCACATCACAAATATACTGCTTGTTTTGACAGTACCTAGCTAATTTTTTATCTATGAACGATAAAACAGGTTCTTTCACCGATTCTGGATACAAAATATGCACATTTGCGCCTGCATCCAACGTAAAACACACTGGAATATTGTGTTCTCTTCTAAATTCCCAAATATGATTAATGACTTCTAAAGTCTCTGGTTTCATTAAAATAAAATAAGGAGAAGAAGTCATCATCATCGCGTGTAACGTTAATGCTTCACTTTCCACAATATGGATAAAACGCTCCATATTTCCTGCTTGCATTACCTCTGTTAACTCCTTTAAATTGTCATTTGCTTGCTGAAAACGCTCATTCGCAAAAGGATGCCCGTGCATTAAATTATGCCCCACCGTACTACTTACTTGCTTTTCGCCTTTATCGACTAACAGTACGGTATCCTGATAGTTCTGAAAAGTTTCGTGTATTTCAAAAGGTACTTTAACCGCATATTGATCACTAGAACCTTCTATAGATTCATGAGCTCCCCAAACAGTCACTGGCCCTTCTAAACTTCTACAAGCACTTCCAGATCCTAATCGAGCTAAAAATGAAGCTTTTTGGGTTAATTGCTCTTCAGATAATGTACTACCTAGTGCTTTCTCTATCGCAACTAAACATTGAGCCATAGCTGCCATTCCACTCGCCGAAGAAGCGATACCACTACTGTGCGGGAATGTATTCTGACTATCGATAACAAAACTAAAATCCTTTAAAAAAGGACAATACTCATAGATTCTTTCAAAAAAAGTATTGATTTTAGGCTCGAAACTTGGCTTGGGATTCCCTTCGAAAAGAAATTGAAAATCGAAATCGGCTGTAGTCTCTTTCTTTTTCGAATACGAAATTGAAGTAAGCGTTTTACAATTAGATAATGTAAAACTTAACGAAGCATTTTGTGGCAATTGTACCCCATGCTTCCCCCAATATTTCACCAAAGCAATATTACTAGGTGCACTAAAACTTACCTTTCCAGTTTCCTTTAAATATGTAACAATTTCCGTAGTAAACAATGCGATTTTTTTTGACAAATATAACTTTACGTAAGCCTTTTGACACATATAGAAGAAAAAAAAAACTATTTTTATGAGCAAATCCCCTTTTTTATAGTGAAAAGAAAACTAATCCACATTAGCATAGCTGTACTTGTCTGTTTAGCGGCAGGCTTTCTAGGTTCTGTTGCCACACAAACCTCTGTAGGCATCTGGTACCCTACTTTAAATAAACCCTTATTTAATCCTCCTAATTGGGTTTTTGCTCCTGTATGGACCACCTTATTTGTTATGATGGGAATTGCAGCAGGCTTAGTCTGGAATAAAGGCTTCCATCACAAATGGGTAAAAACTGCTATGTACCATTTTGCATTTCAATTATTATTGA
Organism: uncultured Aquimarina sp.; assembly: GCA_947499005.1. Taxonomy (GTDB): domain Bacteria; phylum Bacteroidota; class Bacteroidia; order Flavobacteriales; family Flavobacteriaceae; genus Aquimarina. The sequence continues at coordinate 20,634 of CANMML010000023.1, read as the reverse complement.
ATGTATCTTGGTCTTTAGTCTTCTTTGGGCTTAAAGAAATCTTTGGTGGTTTGTTGATTGTCTTGGGACTTTTTGTTTTATTACTTTTTACTTTCAAATGGTTTAAAGTCGTCAATCCCACCGCTGCATATTTGTTAATACCCTATATTATTTGGGTAGGTTTTGCCAGTATATTAAACTTTAGTATTTGGCAACTTAATTAATAGTCAGTAGTAATTAGTCCTTAGTCACTAGTTGATTATTTGGAAAAGACATAATTTTAAAACTAATTACTAGAATCTAACTACTAATCTTATGTCTTTCTACCAAAAATTAGCTAAAGTAGGGCAGCGATTTATTCCAAAGCATATACTATTCAAATACGCTTTTAATTGGTCTCCTATGTATCGTCGTACAACAGGAAAAGTAACGTTTGTTTCTAAAGATTTATTTAGAATGAATATTGAACTCCCCATCAGTTATAAAAATCGAAATTTTGTAGGAAGTATTTTTGGTGGTAGCCTATTTTCTTCTGTAGATCCCATGCCAATGGTTCAACTTATAAATATTTTAGGGGATGATTATGTGGTTTGGGATAAAACTGCTGAAATAAAATTTAAAAGACCTGGAAAAGAAAAGCTTTATGCTGAATTCACTTACCATCAAGAAGAAATAGATCGTATTAAAGAGCAAGTGGCTCAACAACAAGAAATCGAAATCACTAAGACGACTCAACTTACTACGAAAGATAGAGATATTGTTATATGTGAAGTCACTAAGACAATTTATGTTGCTGACAAAAAATCCTACAAACAGAAGTTAGCCAAAAGAAAGGCTAGACATCAGAATCCGTTATAGCCTTTGCTGCTAAAAAACCTCCTGTCCATGCATTTTGAAAATTAAAACCTCCCGTAATGGCATCGATATTAAGACACTCCCCAACGATATAACAATTAGGGTATTTTTTACTCTCAAAAGTTTTAAAATTAACCTCTTTGAGATCCACACCTCCTGCAGTTACAAATTCATCTTTAAAAGTGCTTTTACCTTCTATTTCGTATTCAGACTGTGCTATATTTTTAGCCAACATATTCAAGTCTTTTTTGTTAAGATCACACCAGCGCTTAGCAACCCCTTCTAAACTCACCTCAACCAATCGTTTCCACAAACGTTTAGGCAGCTGAAAACTAACCGTATTTGTCACAAGGCTTTTACTGGTCCTATGTTCTTGCAAAGTTTCTAGTATTTCTTCTTGAGAAAAATGTTTTGTCCAATTAATGACTAGGGTGAAACGGTAATTTAATTGCTCTAGTTCGCGCGCTCCCCAAGCTGATAATTTTAAAATCGCTGGCCCACTAAATCCCCAATGTGTGATCAACACTGGACCTTCCGATTTTAGCTTTGTCGACCGAATAGATGCAGAAGCATTCACCACCACCCCTGGCAAATCTTTAATGGTTTCCGACTTACAATTAAAGGTAAATAATGAAGGCACAGGAGCAATTACATTCAACCCTAATTGCTTAAAATGTTCCCACATTTGGGATTGACTTCCTGTGGCAACTATCAATTTCTTACTTAAAAACTGATCTGTTTTTGAATCTATTTGCCAGTGATCGTCTTTAAATTCGAAGCTTTTAACTGCTTGTTTGATCTTAACTTCAATCTTGTATTTTTCTATTTCCGAAAGGAAACAATCGATAATACTTTCCGAACTATTTGAAATAGGAAATACCCTTCCGTCTTCCTCTATTTTTAACGGCACCCCTCTATCCTCAAACCATTCCATAACGTCTCCTGTCATAAAATGATGAAACGGCCCTTTGAGTTCTTTTTGCCCTCTAGGGTAATTCTTTGTCAATTCATTCGGAATAAATTCAGCATGCGTAACATTACATCTTCCTCCTCCTGAAATTCGCACTTTCTGTAAGACTTTCGAAGATTGCTCTAAAATTAAAATGCGTAAATCGGGATTCAACACCGCACAATTGATAGCAGTAAAAAAACCTGAAGCTCCTCCTCCTATTACGACTACATCATATTTCATTTTATTACATTTTTAAATAGAAATCTTTTACCAAATCTATATAGTCCGACGTGTATTGATGGCGCTCTATTTCTATAACCAACTCGCTTAACTGAATTTCTTCAACAGGTTGGTGTTGTAATTGTAATAGGCTTCTTTTTATGGCTGCGTCTTTGTGTCCTTTGACATGGGTAATGCTAACCGGAAATAATTGTACCTCAACCGCAATATCTAAAAAACGATCTTCTTGCTCGTAGGGAATAACTACAGCGAAAGTACCTTCTTTTGCCAATAGCTGTTTTGCACCATATAACAGATGCTCGAATGGTAACGCATCTTCGAATCTTGCTAAATTTTTAGCATCGTCTGCTGTTTTTTGAGTCGCAAGATGATAAGGTGGGTTGCTGATAATTAAATCGTATTCCTCTTCAACTTCCTGAAAATATTCTTGAAAAGATGCGTGAAAGCAGAATAAGCGATCTCCCCACGGACTGTTCTCAAAATTCTCTACCGTCTGCTCGAAGGCGTCGTTATCAATTTCAATAGCTTCGATATGCGCTTCAGAAAATCGTTGCGCCATCATTAAACCAATCACTCCTGTTCCTGCGCCAATATCCAACACACTATATGCCTCTGTAGTAGGCTGCACCCATGCTCCCAACAACACCCCGTCAGTCCCTACTTTCATTGCACATCGTTCTTGCGCTATTTCAAATTGCTTGAATTTAAACACATCTGTCATAAAATCTATAGTAATTCTATATAATACCGTACAAATATCCGAATATAAAAACATCCAATCCTTAGTTTTGTAATATGAATATTCGCTTATTTCTTTATTTGTTATTGATTGTTTGTGCTGCTTGCAAAAAGGGGACAGATTATACCTCTATCACTAAAGTTGAGGAGCCTTCTTTTAGTTTTAGCGCTTTACCATTACAGGTGAATGCTCCCTCGGACAATGCACTTACCCAAGAGAAAATTGCTTTAGGAAAACTACTTTTCTTTGACCCTATTTTATCGGGAAATAAAGATGTTGCCTGCGCTACTTGTCACCATCCTTCTCATGGTTATGCCGAGTTTAGGGATTTGTCTATTGGTGTAAATGGTATTGGATTGGGTGCCAAGCGAAAGTTTAATAGTCCCAATACGATTCCTATAGTCAAAAGAAATGCACATACTATTTTGAATACTGCTTTTAACGGAATGATTGACAGTGTGACTTCAAACCCTAAAAAGGCAGCTATGTTTTGGGACAATAGAGTAAGTAGCCTAGAGGATCAAGCTTTAGAACCTATTAAAGCACTCGAAGAAATGCGTGGCACCAAAATTTCTAACGTTGATATTTTGGATACAATCATTCAGCGTTTAAAAAACAATAAGCGCTATGTTGAATTGTTCAAAAATGCTTTCCCTAATGATTCATCAATTACTACATCTACTTTAAGTAAAGCTATTGCTAGTTTCGAACGCAATTTGACAACCCCCAACACTAGGTTTGACCAATACCTAAACGGCAACCTCAACGCGTTGTCTTCTTCTGAAAAGGAAGGATTTGAAACTTTTAAACGTGTGGGTTGTGCCGAATGCCATAAAGGCCCTATGCTTTCCGATTATAAGTTGCATGTTTTGGCTGTTCCTGAAAACGAAAAATTATCTTTTGTAGATTCGGCTTTAGGGGATTTTAAATTTAGAACTCCTACACTTCGCAACTTACGCCTTACAGCTCCTTATATGCACAATGGCACGTTAAATAGCCTACAAGAGGTGCTAGAATTTTATGAAGATATTGCGGGTAGTAAATTTAAAAACCCCAATATTTCTCCAGAAAAAACGGATACTCTAATCCGACGAATGACTATAAAAACTAAAGACATTCACCCTATTCTTTCATTTTTAAACAGCTTGAATAGTGATGATTTTGATAAAAAAAAACCACAGCAAGTACCTAGTGGACTTTCTGTGGGAGGGGATATTTAATAAACTTCCTCGACGCAAGCATCAGGGAATTCGATCCACAATATGGGATTAAATAGACCTGTATCGTATTTTTTCAGCAGTAACCGTAATAAAGAGTCCAAAAAGATTCTTATCCTCCTTCTTAATCAGATTGACTAAAATATCTGCAATTTGCACAAGGTCTACAAAAGCATATCTTAAAAAAATAACACTAATGGACTTTTCATCATGAGCAAATACCCATTCTCCAAAATCTTTATCTTCTGTTAAAATAATTCGAGATGGATTTTTCGAAAGATCTATAATATCTTCATCGGTAATACCTCTACTACTTTCATAAACAGAATACACTTCAATCTCATTTTTACGCAAAACATCTATAAGTGTATGAGGTATATTCTCGTCTGCTATTATCATGAATCGTAAGTTAGGCTACAAACTCTTCTCTATCTCCCAGTCTAGCCGAAGCGTACTCTAAAGCAGCATGAATTTCATCTAAACTCAAGTGGTATTGCTCGGACAACTGTTGCATAGTAGCCCCTTCAGAAAGCTTTTTTAAAACAATCTCGACTGTAATACGAGTACCTTTAATCACAGGTTTTCCTAGTAAAATTCGATAATTGGAAACAATATGTTCGTGATATTTTGCCATAATGTCAAAGATAAATAATTATTGTATCATATGGCACAACGCCTCTTTATAACGAAGTAATCTTATCCAATGCTCCTGTGATTTTAGCTAATACTTCGTCTTTACCTTCAATAGCATGACGCTGCTTTAAATAAGCAGGATCATTATATGTTATAAATACCTTACCGTTTTCCTGGTATACCATTACTTTTTGTGGTAAATCGATAGCTAGACTAGCGCTCACTTGCATTAGAGGTGTTCCCAAATTTGGGTTTCCAAAAACCAATAATTTTGTTGGTCTTAAGTCTAAGCCTTTAGACGCTGCATTTTTGCTATGATCTAATTCTAGAATAATCTTAAGATTAGGGTTGTTTTCTATGCGGTCTCGAATAGTAGCATAGGTGGTTTCAAAATCTAGATTACTTTCTTTAACGATTAATCCTGTAGGTTCCATACTTTGTTGTTGCTTACTGCAAGTACATGAAGCAAACGACAACAACACTATAAAAGATAAAATGATAGGCCTAGCTAGTTTCATGAAATGCATTTCTACCTATAGTCGGTTTATTTTTCATTCCTTTCAATAGATTCTATGAAATTTACGGTAGGAATTTTAGTATTTCACCTAAAACAAAAAACTGGATAAGATTCCTTATCAAGTAAATAATGACAGGAATCCAATCAACTAATTCAGCGTAATCACAGAGGGAGATTCGCAGGGGAATTTCATTTAAAAGGAAAACTACTTTTATTAAAGAAATTTCTTAGAAGTTTCGTCATGCTGAATTTATTTCAGCATCTCATAATAAGAAAAAGCTAGTGGGATGCTGAAATGAGGTACTATGGACTGGAAGATCCATAGTTTCGGTTACGACTGAAAGTCTTTTCCTATTTTCTAACTTATTGCTTTAAGCTATAGTATTTAAGCAATAAGCTACATTAAAAATACATAAGACCTACTGCTTAAAGCTTAGTGCCTATAGCCGTAAACAAAATTTTCAGAAGCTAAAGCGAAATGCACTAAAGTGCATAGTTTTAACTAATCCTGAGACCAATAAATTTAGTATAAGACCCCAAAAAGATATGATTTCTTCCAGAAAAAGTTAAATGAAATTACTCTGAGAGAATTCGCCTCACAATATGGAAAAGAAAACCAGATCAGATTACTTCTTAACAAACACCTTTTCTTTCTTCTTGACGTAAATAAGCTTGCCTTTCCCTTTGTTATTTTCCCTACGCTCTACTTCGAAATTTCCTGTAGCGCTAATAAGTGGAGTTAATTTTTCGAACCCATAATTTCTAGAATCGAAATTGGGTTGCTTCTTTTGCAACAAACTACCAACATCTCCTAAAAAAGCCCAACCATCCTCGTCAGACGAATCGGATATCGTCGAGGCAATTAATTTAATTTCTTTAGCTGTTATCTTGTCAAAAGTCTCTTCGGGCTCTTTCGTCACCGAAGTTTCATTCTCTTTACGCCCAGATTGCTTTCGAATGATTTCTATATAAACAAACTTATCACAAGCTACGATAAAAGGCGTGGGTGTTTTCTTTTCCCCGATACCTATGACTTGCATTCCTGCTTCTCGTAATCGTGTTGCGAGCCTTGTAAAATCGCTGTCACTAGAGACCAAACAAAAACCGTCTACTTTGCCCGAATACAAAATATCCATGGCATCGATAATCATAGCCGAATCGGTAGCATTTTTACCTGTCGTATAACCATATTGCTGAATTGGCGTTATGGCGTTCTCCAACAATACATTTTTCCACTTGGATAAATGAGGTTTGGTCCAATCCCCATAAATTCTTTTGATGGTAGGATTACCGTACTTGGCGACTTCTTCCATCATTTCTTTTACATGAGCTGATGGAATATTATCTCCGTCTATAAGTACAGCTAAGTTTTTATTCATGATCCTAATTTATAACAGCATCAATTTAGCCATACTTATTTAATTCTTGCCAAAGTATCCGTGATTTCTTTTTGATTGATTGGATTGATACGCTTTAATACAAAATTTCCAAAAGCATCGAAAAAACCTTTCCCTGATAGGGCTCCAGCTTTTATATTATACTGACCATTAGCAAGCTTCGTAGCAATTCCTAATTTTGAACCTCCATTGAAAATATCAAATCCGGCTGCTGTATTTTTAAAATTGTAACGATTCCCTAAAAATTCAAAAATATAATCCGAAGCCAATTGTTTTACGGGCTTACTTACTTCTACTTCTTGATTCAGCAAACGCTCCTCAGCTTCTTCCGCAGCTAATTGACGTTTTGCCTCGGCGATAATCTCTTCACGAGACTTACTTTCATCAAATCTCTTATAAGCAGATTCCGCAGAACTTTCTATATACTTATGACTTTGAATATAAGGGTCTTCGAAAGTCCCCCTAAAGGCCTCATAATATGCCTTCTGAAAATCCTTACTAGAACTATAACCCTCGATTGTGGTATGTACTGTTTTACCATAACAATCCTTCAGCCCTAGGCTTATGTAAGTCTTTAAAAAACCTCTTTTATTGGTTTCAACTTTTAGCGCTTTACAAGGATCGAAACCCACAGGAGGCGTATCGCCTTCTATCAAGGTTTCAAAATCGAACTTCTGAAATGTAAAAGCAACCAAATTATTAAGGTTGTATTCCCCTGCCTTTTTTTGCATGGTAAATTGCTTCGGCACAACGATGTATTTGAATTCAGATAATTTTTGGGCATGGGCAACAAATGACGCTGCAAATGCTACTATAGCTATGATTAGGTTTTTCATTCTTAATTTTTAAAGTTGAAATATAGTTTAAAACATTAATATTAGACAACATTCTCTAATTCAAAAATGGTAATCTCGGGCCTTACATTAAAACGAACTTGCCACAAATGACCTAAGGCTCTATTGATATACAAGGTTTTACCCTCGCTTAATTCGATTTCTCCTGCACTATACCTTTTATTCTTTACTGGCAACATTGGTGGTGGCAAAAAGGGTGGCTTGCACTGCCCTCCATGGGTATGCCCCGATAAAATCCAACCTTTGTAATCTTTCCAAATGGGCAAATCACAAACATCGGGGTTATGACACAAAGCAATGGTAGGCTTCGTAGTGTCATAATATGATAATGCTTTTTGGGGATCAAAATTCGTGCCCCAATAATCATCAATACCAATAATTTTTAATCCATCAATCTCCTCGGCTTCATTTCGCAATACTTTTATGCCATGACTTTCTAACAAATTAGTAATGGTTTGCGCCACTTGAGGTTCTTCCCAATTTTCCCCATAATCATGATTCCCCAAAATAGCATAAGTCCCAAGCTTTCCTTTTACGGCGCTTTTTAACACCTCTGCTAATTGCTGAAATTGCGTTTCATCTTCATAACTCACATAATCGCCTGTATACACTACAATATCTGGGTTTGTAAGCTGTGCTTTATGAAATGATTTTATGAGATAGTTGTAATCGAATCTATTGCCTACATGAATATCACTAATCTGCATTACGGTTTTACCTAACAAGCTTGTAGGTAAGTTTTCTAAATGCATTTTTATTTTCACAAATTCTACCCAAAAAGGCTCGATTTGCCAAGTGTATAAACCTGTAAGAAAAGTAGAACCTAAGAGACCTAATCCTGTTTTTCGAATAAAACTTCTTCGTTTCAAATTATGAATGTTCTTTATGTAATTTCACAAAATAGTGATACATCTGATCCCAAAACTCGTGTTTGGGCGTTGTTTTATCTAAAAGGTGATTGTACAAATGTATAACGACCAACCCATCAACTTCTTTGACTGTATCTATCAGTCTAGACGCTATCTCTTGAGCCTTTGTTGCAGTTTTAAATGCTGTAAATGCATTTTTAGAAATACAAAAGGGCACTATTCTTAAAGGCGTTTGTATTTCGTATTCCAAATCATAAAAGAAAAATGGCGTACATGTACCTGCTCTAAAGCCTGCATGATTAAGGTATCCCATAGAATAATCGACATTTACCTCTTGCTCTATCAAATTCCTATAAGTGGTTGGTAAATTCAATTTGGCATATTGACAAAAGCTTGTAGACGCTTCTCTATGCGTAATGTTTTCAAATCTTTTTTGTTCTACTTTTTGCGTAGTCTCTTCTTGCAATGCATCTACCGAAAAACGAATGCCAACACTACAATAATCTGCTATAGATTTAATTAATCGCTGATAGGTTTGATTTTGATAATTGATGCTTTTATCATGGTAAGAATAGTTACCCAAACCAAAGAAGAATCGAATATTAGCTTTGTTTTTCCGCGCGGTATTAATCATATAATTATATACCTGATAAGGATCTTTCTCTAGCTTCAGCAATACTTTTGTTCGCTGAACGATTCGCATAATATTTAATTTCCCTAAATCACTAAAATACCCTTCTATCGTTCGAAACCATCCTTTTTTACGATAGGCATAGGCTTCGCTTACTTCACAAATGATCTCGACAGTTGGTTTCTTATCTGGAAAAGAGATGTCTGGAAAACGCTGCTTTAAAATCTCTTTTACTTGTGCTCCCCAAATATTTATGACTGGCAATTGCAAAAAACCTTCTTTAAATGCTAAGCTCTCCGTTGCCGGAAAGCCATATGCATCATTAGCATGTGGTACATATTCTTCATAACGACTTAGTAAATAAAAACTAGCCGAAAAAACATCAAAAAATAGAGCAGATTTGGGATCTTCTACTTCAAAAAAGTATGGAGTTTTATCTACAAATCTCACTTCAGGCGCAAGGCTTTCATCGAGTCCTCTCTGAAATAATAGTCCCGAACTTTTGAAAAAAAGCTCTTTTCCTAAGGCTTGCTCCCCATAAGAACATTTGGGACCTGAATGAGAAACAAATTGTTCTATCTCATTTGTGAATTTGATTTTCAAACCTAAAATACGTTCAAACAATTGCTTGAATATATAACGAACTCTAGGACTTGATTGAGTGTAAACGAGAAACATTAGTTAGAGAATATCATGATCGGCAAAACTAAAATACGTCTTTTCGGTTATAATGATATGATCTAAAACTCTTAAATCGAGTGTCTGCGCTGCTTTTTTTATTTTATGTGTGATTTGCTTGTCGGCATTACTCGCTTCCAACTTACCACTCGGGTGGTTGTGTGATAAGATAAGACCTACCGCATTTTGCTCTAAGGCTTCTTTAAAAATGATTCGCAAATCGACAGAAGTACTGGTTAACCCCCCGCTACTTATCATTTTCTTATACACCACTTTATTCGAATTATCTAAATACAATACCCAAAATTCCTCATGCGATAAATCTCCTAGTATGGGGCGTAAACATTTAAATACATCGTAACTACATTTAATTTTGGGATGTACAGGAATCTCTTGATCTTGTTGCCTTCTTCCTATTTCTAATGCTGCGACAATCGTAATTGCCTTTACTTGACCGACTCCCTTAAAATTCATCAACTGAGAAACGGTAAAGCGACTTAAGCTATTTAAATTATTTTCTGCTTTGGCCAAAATACGCTTACAAAGACTCACCGCAGACTCGTTTCTACTTCCCGAACCGATTAATATTGCTAGCAATTCTGCATCGGTAAGCGTCTTCTTTCCTTTGGCTAATAATTTTTCTCGTGGACGATCGGCCTCTGACCATGATTTTATTGATAAATGTTTCAAGCTAATTATATGTATTCCGTTATGGAAATTTATGTAATTTTATTGAAAGTAGAATCAATTTTACATGAAATGTGTAATTATTATTATTTCAGAATTGATATACGGCTTATGATAATACTAAACTTAAACTTATGAAAACTATTTGGGACGCTTCTGCTAAAGAAGAATTATTAAATCGTGTAGAAAAATTATCTCCTGAAAGCCAAGCGCAATGGGGAAAAATGGATGTTTCACAAATGCTATGGCATTGCAAGTACCCACTGAAACTAGCTGTTAAAAACGAGAACAAAGGAAATGGACAGTTCTTTATGAAGCTTTTTAAAAAGTCACTATACAGCGACAAACCTTTTAAACAAGGATTACCTACCGCTAAATTTTTAGTTGCTACAGAATCTAAAGACTTTAATGCAGAAAAATCTCAAATTATAGATCTAGTAAATAAAACCTATGAACTAAAGAGTCGTGATTCTTGGAACCCCCATCCTATTTTTGGGAAACTTACTCACGAACAATGGGGAAAAATGGAATATAAGCACTTGGATCATCACTTTAAACAGTTCGGGGTGTAATATTAGAGACCGCTTCGCTGTTAGAAAAGAAGAACATAGATAATAGACTCTTACTATCTATGTTCTATTCTATATGGTCTATTCTCCACCTAACTCATTAAAATCTAATCCTACATAATTACTACTACTCATTAACAATAACATCGTATCATCAAATGATTAGAGTATAACTTAGATCACTTCGCTGTTAGAACATAAACAATAGACTTCTTACTATCTATATTCTATTCTCTATAATCTATGCTCCCACTATAACTAATGCCAATTAAAAATAGCGCCGTATCATCAAATGACTTAGAGTATAATTTAGACCGCTTCGCTGTTAAAAAAAGAACATAAACAATAGAGTTATTATTATCTGTGTTCTATTCTCTATAATCTATGCTCCACCTAACTTATCAAAATCTAATCCTCCATAATTACTACTACTCATTAACAACAACGTCGTATCAGCAAATGATTTAGTGTATAATTTAGACCGCTTCGCTGTTAAAAATAGAACATAAACAATAGATTTCTACCTATCTATGTTCTATTCTCTATAATCTATGCTCCACCTAACTTATCAAAATCCAATCCCCCATAATTACCACTACTCATCAATAACAAAGCTGTCTGACTTAATGATTCATTATAAATGAAATCATGAAAATCTATTGCTTTGGTAAACACTTTCAAATCATTTCTCTTAAACGCATCCTTAATTTGACTTTCCGTTAGAGGTTGCATTTTCTTTATCTCTAAAGCTTCGGCACTATAATACACGACTGCTTCGTCTGCTGTATCTAGTGCACTTTCGTATTGCACTAAAAATTCAGGATTTAGACTACTATAGGTGTGTAACTCTAGACAAGCTAGTACCTTTCTATTTTTATATTGTTCTTTTACCGCAGCTGTTGTTGCCGATACTTTACTTGGGCTATGGGCAAAATCTTTAAACACAACGGTATTTTCAGTTTCCGAAATTTTCTCTAAACGCTTAGACGCTCCTTTAAAAGAGGCAATAGCTTCATAGAATTCGTCTTCATCGATAGCCATATTCTGGCAAATCCACTTGGCACCAGCTAGATTATTAAGATTATGCTTTCCGAAAATTTCTAAAGGCATATCCCCTTCTTCTGTTTTGATAAAAGCAACACCATCTTCAACTATATAATTAGGTGTTGAATAAGGAATCTTACGAATTTGATTCTCCGAAGCTTCTACAATTTCTTTCACCACAGGGTCTTCTTCATTGTAAATTAAAACACCACCTGCCACTATTTGATCTATAAAAATCTTAAACTGCTCGACGTAATCCTCAAAAGTCTTGAATACATTAATATGATCCCACGCGATACCGCTTAACAATGCAATATTGGGTTGGTACAAATGGAATTTAGGACGCAAATCAATCGGAGATGAAAGATACTCATCCCCCTCTAACACCATAAAATCATTTTCTTCGGTAAGGTGCACCATCGTTTCAAAGCCTTCTAACTGCGCTCCGACCATATAATCTACTTCCTTTTCATGATAATGCAATACATGCAAAATCATAGACGTAATGGTTGTTTTACCATGTGATCCTCCAATGACAACGCGCGATTTTAACTTACTTTGTTCGAATAAATATTCGGGGTACGAATAGATTTTAAGCCCTAATTCCTGCGCCTTCAACAACTCGGGATTATCCCCCTTGGCATGCATCCCTAAGATTACAGCATCCAACTCATTTGTAATTTTTGTAGCATCCCAACCAAAAGATTGCGGCAGTAACCCATACTTTTCTAGTCTCGACTTGGATGGATCGAAAATCGCATCGTCGCTTCCGGTTACTTGATATCCTTTTTTATGAAGGGCTATGGCAAGGTTGTGCATCGCACTTCCTCCTATGGCTATAAAATGTACACGCATTGGGTCAATTGAATTCTATTCTTCGAAAATACTTTAAAGAAACTGCATTATGAAATAATCCTGTTTATCTAGATCTATAAAATTGAAATCGGTATTCTTAATTATTCGAAACTTATTGCACCGACGACCATGAAAAGTTTGGCGATCTCATTCAGTTTCAAATCGAAAGAAGGGTAATCTTTATTATCGGCAATACAGGACACAAATGCTTCTCCTTGATCTGAAGGCAGTAATCTTCTTAGCATTATACCCGAACTGGTACACAGGACAAAAATCTTCCCCCACTGGATAACATTGGTATCTTCTATCATTTTTGAAATGAATAATGAACCACTCTTATATTTTGGTTGCATACTATCTTCATTAATGCGAACCAAAATGTGACCGTTCCCTCTAGAAAAATCGGGAATCTTATATGTAGTAAACTCCGACACATTCATACTAGGGTCATAGTCTAACAAATCATTTTGAGAGATTAAAGGCAATTCGTGCTCTCCAGATATTGTCATTATTTTATAAAGACTATCTAACTCTTTCACTTCTCCTTTAGAAAAAGGATCATTGCTTAACAAAGGTTCTCCCTCCCCAGTTACGATCCAATTCCCACTAATCGGAAATTTTTCCGACGCTACTACTATCCACTTACTAGAAACATGTGATTTTTTGATCAAAGCTTTACGCAAAACACCGCCACTCATACCTAGCTCTCGTTCGAACTCTGCAATGGTGATGCCTAATAATTCGGGCAATTGACCTAGTCTTTGTGTGATCATAACGTTTACCGTTAGAAAAAATTCCGATTTTTTATTGTTCGTCGGAATTTTTTCCATTATGTTTGTACTCAGCTAAGTACAAATTCGATTTTATGAACAAAACTAGGCAAAAAAGGAATGATTATGATGCTGAAATCATAAAAATCTTAATGAACAAGTACCAAGTAGGAAAAAATTACATCGAAAAATCAATTCGAGGTGATCGAAACGGAACTTTATCCATTCAAATTGCAGAAGCATACAAAACATTAAAACTGAATAAAATTAAAGCCATTAAAGAGGCTTCAAAAAAAATATAGTCACTTACCCTAACCTTTCTCACATTTACGATGACCTAAGGAACTTATGTTTAATGAAGAAGATGCATTATTAAGGATCGAATTTCACTCCCCCTTAGAAGAATTGGTTTTTAAGAGCATAAAAACCATATTTCGCCCCTTTTAAAGTTTGTTAGCGTCTCGTAAATGGAAAGGTTTTTTTCTTGAGGCCGTGATAATGAGAAGTCACATTGAGCGCAGTCGAAATGTGAAGCTTATAACCTTTGAACACAAAAATAGACTACATCATTACACATTAAATAAAAGCAACAAAATACACCATAGCCTCTTTAGTATTTATATAGGAAAAAATTCGCTCTTAATCACACACTCCCATAACGTTATACGTCAATTTTATTGTGCATTTTATCGATTTTACTAAAAAACACAGAAATAACTCAATGCCTATACGTAATTTTAACACAGGTTTAATCATACATAATTAAATGAAATTTATTTTATCCATTTTCTGTTCTTTGACACTAACAATGAGCATTAGAGCACAACACACTGCCTTTGAAGATCTATCTCCAATTGAACCAACTGCGGCTGAGCTTCAAAAATATGGCGAATATCCCGTTGGCTATTATACTGGGATACCAAATATTTCAATACCATTATACACAATAAAATCTGGTGATATAGAGGTTCCGATAACCCTTAGTTATCATGCTTCTGGAATTCGAGTAGACCAAGAAGCCAGCTGGGTAGGACTTGGCTGGAGTTTGAATGCTGGAGGAAATATCAGTAAACAAATAAGAGGGAATGATGATTTTGGACAAGAAGGCTTTAAAAGTTATTTTTATGAGGACCCTATTATAGAGCTAACAGACGACAATAAGAATAATTTGAATTTTACTCAAGATCAGATTAATCAATATACGAAAGACACTTTTTCTAGAAGAGACTTATTTCCTGATCTTTACTTCTACAATTTTAACGGATATTCAGGAGAGTTTTTATTAGATCAATTTCCTAAAGGGATTCCTGTAAAGCGAGAAGACGGACTCATTTTTGAGGCGGAGACAGGAGTTGCCAACCTTTTAGCAGAAGATGAAGGATTCAAAGTTAGAGATTTAAATGGTAAGGAGTTTTATTTTCACAATAAAGAGAGAACCCATAATTACACTCGAAATTATGATCAAGCACTTCCAAGTACTCCTAATAATGGGGGGACTCAAATCCCAAATATCACACACACAGTCGATCAAGTTAAGTCATTTATCAGTTCTTGGAATTTGACTAAAATTCGTTCCGAAAAAGGGAGGGAAATTACTTTTGAATATGATCGAGCTCAAAACTTTTATATCCAAAGTATTCCTCAAAAAAATTACAGTTCAGTTGTAACTACGGGTCACGTTGTTTATGATTTACATGGAAATAAAATAAATGCCCCATCAGCTTTTATAGGGTTAGCTGGCAGTAATAATTTAAATGTAATATGCCCAGCAGGATCAGATCAAAGAGATTGCGAAGAATATTTGTACAATAATGCCTTTACAGATCTGTTAAATAATACAAATGCAACGCTTAGTTGGAGTGAAAATAGACCAACATATTTAAAGCGTATCAATTTTGATCAAGGTTATGTTTTATTTACAACTTCTAATAGAGAGGACTTAGATTCTAAAGTGAGTCAAGGGACTTTAAAAGCACAAAAGTTAGACAGGATCGAAGTTTATGATATTGATAATAGGTTGATAAAAGGAATCGAGTTTGGCTATAAATACATAAACCAATCAGATACGGAAGGGCTTAGATATCTTTTTGACAAGCTTTGTTTGAAAAGTATCAAAGAATATAACTTTCAAAATGATAATATAGTCTACAAAAAGCCTTACGAATTTGAATATTATAAAGAAAATAATACTGTTGCTATAGCCAAAAATTCAGATTTTTTTGATTCTTGGGGATATCCCCAAAGTAGTATTGATTCTAATGTTTCGTTGACTAACATTCGTTACATAGCAGAATCGGCTGAAGAGATCAAAAATCCACCCTTAAATATAGAAAATGAGCCATCTACTGTTGAAGAAGAACTCTCGCACTACAGTAGATTTGAAATTGAATCATTACACCATGAGACAGATACTGATAAAGTAAAGATCTATTCTCTCAATAAAATTCATTACCCCACTGGAGGAAGTACTGAATTTGAATTAGAATCCAACCAATATAGAAATAGATATGATCAATTTTTCACCAATACTATAGAGTTAAACTCATCTCCTTTGGATCAATTTAATGATGAATGTGAAAATGCACCATGTTCTATCGTAAAAAAAGAAAAATATAAAGAAACTATTGCTGCTAAAGCTTTCATGTTTGGTTTTAGATCTGATTTAGGTCATCATATGCAACCTTTTAGTATTTTCAAAAAAAGTTATGTAAATGTTTCTTTTCTCTTTCAACCTAACAATATTACATCGAGCTCTACGGTGAGAGGAATTATAAAAAAATCCAATGGTCAAGAAATAGTATCATTTAGATATAATTTCCATAAAAGATTTTGGCCTAATTATTTAAATCATGATAATGAATATAGTCCTAAAAAAAATATCGTATTACCAGCAGGGGATTATGTATTGGAAATAGAAAACTCTGATAATCAAACAGATTTCAATCAAGCAATTATTGAAATTAAAAAATATGAAATTCATGAACCAAACTATCAATATCAAAATGGAGGAGGTTTAAGGATAAAATCAATGACAAATTTTGATACTAATGGTGATCAATTGTCGAAAACACAGTATAACTATACAGATATTTATTTGATTCCTGGTACAGGAGGGAATAGTGCTAGGATTTCATCAGGGAAACTATTAGCTCCTGCGACTTATGAATACGAACATGATCATACATTTACATCTGTAAATCATTGTGGTTCATCTGTTCGCGAAAATTATATACATAAGTCTGTTGAAAAAGTATTCTCGGCTCCAAGAACCCTTACCCCAATGGCATCATCTGCTCATGGTCAATCTATAGGCTATGATACCGTGACTGTTTCAAAACTTGATAAAGATAATACTGAGTTAGGGAAAACTACTTATAATTTTGAAAACAAACTTGAAGTATTAGCAAGTAATCCATTTAATACCCCAAACACAAAATATTTAGAGAATGGGCAAATATTAGAAGAAAAGGTATATAATGCAAATAATGATTTAATTTATCACAAAGAGAATTCTTATAACAAGCATCCCCATGAGCCTTATATGTATGGTATAAATATAAGATGGAATGGTAGAGATAATTTTTCTAATAATTTTGAAATAAATGATGAGTCATGTGACCTACATCATTATGCTAAATTCACCGATTACAAAATCCACAGTGAATGGTGGTATATGGATCAAACCACAAATACTATTTATGACCTTAATGGAGAAAACCCAGTAGTCACAACCACTTCTTATGAATATGATAATGATAAAAGTTACCAGCCTACAAAAACTACAGTAACAACCAGTAAAGGGGAAACAGTAGAAACTATCGTGCATTATCCCGATGATATTACTGATGAAAATACTTTGCCTTTGGGAGGTCCATTGACAGAAGCTGAATTTAATGCGATTGAACGATTAAAATTTCAAGGAGAAGACTACCAACCTGCTACCCCTATACAAACAGAGACTATCTATAATGGCAGTACCACCATCGAGCGTTTGCATTATGGGATTTTTGGAGGAATCACCCAATTGAGTGGCATTAGTACTGCAACGAATGACAATGAGTTAAAGAAACAAGTAACGTACCTTCACTATGACAATTACGGTAACCCAAGAGAACTAAAACGAGAAAATGGCATTCATGTCGTCTATGTTTGGGGATATCAAGGAGAACATCTAATTGCAAAGATTGAGAATGCCACTTATAATTCATTACCTACTACTTTAAAAGGTGGAAATGGTCACCTTGGTCTTTTCAATGAAGCCATCAACCTTTCTAATAATGAAACCAATGTCACTAGAGAAATGCAATTATTAGGCATACTAGATGAAACCAGAAACCATACAACTCTCAAAGATGCTATGGTTACTACCTATACCTATGACCCTTTAATAGGAATGACCAATATGGTAGATCCTAGCGGGTATAAAACCTCATACACTTACGATATTCACAATCGATTACATCAAGTAAAAGATAATGAGGGGAATGTCATCTCAGAAAATCAATACAATTACAAAAACTAAATTAAGAGCCATGAAAAATTATTTTATTCTTCTGATAGCATCATGGTTCAGCATAGTGAACCTTTTAGCACAAAATACTTATCAAGCACCAAGCTTGAGTAATAGTGAAAACTATATTCACACCAAAGCGTATCAAAAAGCAGGCACCCCAACATCTAATGCTGATGTTATTGAAAGTGTTACCTATTTCGATGGACTAGGAAGACCCAAACAGCAAATAGCGATTAAGGCTTCACCAGATGAAAAAGATTTAGTGACTCATATCGAGTATGATGAATTTGGACGTCAGATCAAACAATATTTACCTTTAAAGTCAAACACAACTATAGGCCATTTTAGAAATTCAAGCAGTCTTGAAACCACAACCAAAGGGTTTTATAAAAATAAATATCCAGAAGATTTTATCAATGTACCTACAGCTGATGCGAATCCTTATACCGAACAAGTATTCGAAGCCTCGCCACTTAATCGTGTATTGGAAACTGGTGCACCTGGTAAAGATTGGAAAGCCAATCCCAATTCGGATAGTGATCATACCATTAAATTTGATTATACCTCTAACATCTCAGCTGATAATGTGGTGCATTTTGATGTATCGTTAAGTAATTCCAGAATCCCTTCATTAATTAAGAATGATGTTTACGGAGTGAATACATTATATAAAACCATCACTAAAGATGAAAACTGGACGTCTGTTGATGGAAACAACCATACTACACAAGAATTTAAAGATATACAAGATCGTGTCATTTTAAAGCGAACCTTTAATAATGGGATAAAACACGATACTTATTATGTGTACGATGATTTCGGAAATTTGTCTTATGTGATACCACCTAAAGTAAATGCAAGCAACACGATAAATAATTCGATATTAAATAATTTATGTTATCAATACCAATATGATAAACACAATCGATTAATATCAAAAAAAATACCAGGAAAAGGTTGGGAGTATATTATTTATAATAAATTAGATCAACCAGTAATGACTCAGGATGCCGTGCAACGTACTAAAAACGAATGGTCATTTATAAAATATGATATTTTTGGAAGAATCGTGTATACAGGTATAGCTAAATATGGAGCAAATTTTACGCTATCAAGATCTTTCGTGCAGTTTCAATTAAATTCGATCAATAGTTCGTATGAGGCACCTACTACTGTAGCGCGCACTTTTGGAAAAGCAACGCTTCATTACACAGATAATAGTTATCCAAATGGTCATATCATCAATGAAATATTAACAATTAATTACTATGATGACTACGAGTTTGATATAACAGAAAATATTATGCCTACTTCAGTATTTGGACAAACTTTAGCTCATGGTTTACAAACTAAAGGTCTCGCCACAGGAAGTAAGGTAAAAGTTTTAGACCAGAGTAAATGGATTAATACTATAACCTACTACGATCTTAAAAAGAGACCTGTATATGTCTATACTAAAAATGAATTTTTAAATAGTGAAGATATTATTAAAACAGAATATGACTTTGCTGGGAAAGTTTTGAAAGTAGAGAATACGCATAACTATAGAAATAAACCAACTATAGTGACCCTAGACGAATTTACCTATGACCATATGGGTAGACTAATGATTCAAAACCAAATAATTAACAATAGCACGCCAGAAGTAATCGTACAAAACACATATGATGAATTAGGGCAATTGGAAAAAAAGAATGTTGGTAACACCCTATCAACCCCATTACAAGAGGTAGACTATAGCTATAATATTCGAGGATGGCTAAAACAAATAAATGATCCTACTAATGATCTTGGCAACGATCTTTTTGCTTTTAAGATCAATTACAATACGACCACTCCGATAACCTATCCTTTTATAGGGGCACCTACGTTATTGTATAATGGAAATATTAGTGAGACACATTCTAAAAGTGCTAATGATAATAGACAGTATACCTATCGATACTATTATGATGATTTAAACCGAATTACAAAGGGTGACTTTAGTGACCCTCGCTATGGGCATTTATCTAATGTTACCTATGATAAAATGGGGAATATTTTGAGTCTTCAAAGAATAGGTCATACTAATAAAAGTATTACCACATTCGGTTCAATGGATGATTTAGCATACTCCTATGATGAAGGAAATCAATTAAAAAGTGTAACGGATGCAGCTAGTATAGATACAGGGTTTATAGATGGAAATACAGATAGTGATGATTACAATTATGATGGTAATGGTAATATGAAGAGTGATAAAAACAAAAAAATCATCAATATAGAATATAATCATTTAAACTTACCTACATTAGTAGAAATAGATGACCCTAATTTTGTAGGAAAAAATATTAGGTATACTTACGATGCTGTAGGAAATAAAATAAAAAAGTTAGTTGCTACTTATTCTAATATTGTAACCCCTAATGGAACATATACTATACCGAATGTAATAAGTGACAATGAGTATATAGGTAATTTTATATATGATTCATGGAATGGTAGAGCACTAAAATACATCCAACAGCCTGAAGGATACATAGAGCCTAAAAACAGCTATAACATTTCTGAAGGTTTTGATTATGTTTACCAGTACAAGGATCATTTAGGGAACATAAGGCTCTCGTATAGTGATGCTAATGGAGACGGTCAGGTC